>NZ_JASGER010000019.1:0-24219 GCF_047606305.1 Gordonia sp. (in: high G+C Gram-positive bacteria)
CTCGCGGCCGCCCCGGTGCAGGACCTGCGCGCTCGTCGCGACCACGAGGACGCGGCGCTGACCCTCGTCGCCTCCGCGGTGACCGCCGCGGCCCTCGCGCGCACCGAGTCGCGCGGCGCGCACAGCCGCGTCGACCATCCCGAGACCGACGACGCGCAGGCGGTGTCGACGCCCTTCCGACTGTCCGCCGCCGACGGCGAGCCGCGCCTCGAGCGAGCCGCGGGACTCGCGCCCGGGGGTCTCGCCCTCTAGCCGGTTCCCGACTACCCTCGAACGGGTTCCCCGGGGCCTCTGTGCGGGGACGGAAGGTGGAGTTGTGACGGGTGCGTGCTGGTCGACGGCAGTCTGTACGGAGTCCGAGCGCCGGGCGCTCGGGTTGGCCTCCGACGGCGAGTGGCTGCTGACCTGCCGACTGTCCGACGGCCACTCCGGTGATCACGCCACCGATGCCAGCGCGGCGCCGCGCCACGACCGTCGCACCTGGCTGACGTGGGACGACAGCGCCATTCCCGGGCACCGCCTGATCGACGCCGAGCCCTGCCCGATGCGCAGCCGCGAAGGGGTGTCGTGCCTGCTGTTCGCACGGCACGGCGGCTTCCACTACTACGGCGCGCCGACCGTCCCCGGCCCAGCGCCGACGTCGACGATCGACTCCTCCGACGTGCGCATGCCGACCGGCGCCGACTCGCTCGAGCCGCTCGACGTCGAGGTCACCACCGGACCGACCCCGGCGCCCGACGGCACGAATCCCTTCGCCCGGGTGGACGCCGCCGTCAAACCGGACCCTTTCGCCCCGACCGTTCCGCAGCAGCAAGCGCCCGTCGTGGAAGCGCCGGTCGTCGACACACACGCCGCCGAGCCGGCGGCCACCAGCGAGCCGTCGACCGAGGCCACCACCGAGGCCACCACCGAGCCGGTGACCGAGCCCGATGCGGTCGAGGCCGCGCTCGACGAGGTCGCCGCGGCGCTGGAGAAGCTCGCCGAGGCGATCCGCCGCCGACCGTCGTAGTCGCGGTTCCGCGATACCATTGGGGGGTATCCGCGGGAGGAGTGGTGATGAGCGAGCAGAACGGTGACGACTGCCAGTGCGGCGGCGGTGCGCACCACCACGGCTACATCGCCGCCAAGGACGACTACCTCAAGCGACTGCGCCGGATCGAGGGCCAGGCGCGCGGCTTGCAGCGGATGGTCGAGGAAGACGCGTACTGCATCGACATCCTCACCCAGGTGTCCGCGATGACCAAGGCACTGCAGTCGGTGAGCCTGGGCCTGTTGAACGACCACATGAACCACTGTGTGCTCGACGCGGCGGCCAAGGGTGGCGACGAGGCGCAGGCGAAGATCGACGAGGCGATGGCCGCCATCTCCCGCTTCGTGAAGTAGATGTCACCCGTCGACGACCTGTTCGCCCGGTTGCTGCGCGACCGGTGGTTCGTCCGTGCCCCGATCGGCGCCTACCGACACGGTTTCGGGTGGCTCTTCGGAACGCGCGTCCTGATGCTCGAGCACACCGGCCGCACGTCGGGATTGCCGCGCTACGTCTGCCTGGAGGTGGTCGCCCGGCCGGCGCCCGACCGGATCGTCGTCGCGAGCGGCTTCGGCGACCGGTCGCAGTGGTACCGCAACCTTCGGGTGACACCGGAATGCCGCGTGAGTGTCGGACGGTTGCGCGACGTCCCGGCGCGTGCGCGGATGATGTCAGACGAGGAGTCGGCGGCCGTGCTGGAGGGCTATCAACGGGAGCACCCCCATGGTCGAGCTGACACTCACGCGCAGAAACTGAAACACGTTCTAGTTCGTGCGTTACCCTTTCGGCATGAGTATTGCTGAGGCCAAGGGCACCGCCCTTCCCGAGGTCATTGACGCCTCGACCGTGACAGATTTCTCCGACGACGTCGACGTGCTGGTGGTCGGTTTCGGCATCGGCGGCGGGTGTGCGGCGGTCGAGGCCGCGCGTGCCGGGGCGAAGGTGCTCGTGCTCGAGCGCGGCGCCGACGCCGGTGGCACGACGCGCATGGCCGGCGGTCACTTCTACCTGGGCGGCGGCACCCCCGTGCAGGAGGCCACCGGGCACGAGGACTCCCCCGAGGAGATGGAGAAGTACATCACCGCGGTCTCGCCCGACCCCGAGCCGGAGAAGATCCACGCCTACTGCACCGACAGCGTCGAGCACTTCAACTGGCTCGAGGAGCTGGGCCTGAAGTTCGAGCGGTCCTTCTATCCGGAGAAGGCCGTCATCCAGCCGGGCACCGAGGGACTGATGTTCACCGGCAACGAGAAGGTGTGGCCGTTCAAGACCATGGCCAAGCCGGCGCCGCGCGGACACAAGGTGCCCAAGCCCGGGGACACCGGCGGCGCGTCGATGGTCATCGACTTCCTGCAGGACGAACTCAAGCGGCTCGGCGTCGAGGTCCGCTACGAGACCGGCGCACGCAACCTCGTCGTCGACGACGGGGCCGTCGTCGGCGTCCGGTGGAAGACCACCGAGGGGGAGGGCCACATCCGCGCGAAGGCGGTCGTCATCGCCGCCGGTGGCTTCGTGATGAACCCCGAGATGGTCGCCGAGCACGTGCCGCACATGGCCGAGAAGCCGTTCGTTCTGGGCAGCACCTACGACGACGGTCTGGGCATCCGGATGGGCGCGTCGGTCGGCGCCAAGCTCAAGCACATGGACTCCGCATTCGTGACGGCGCCGGTCTACCCGCCGTCGATCCTGCTCACCGGCATCATCGTCAACAAGGAGGGCAAGCGCTTCGTCACCGAGGACAGCTACCACTCGCGCACGTCGCAGTTCGTCATGGAACAGCCCGACCACGCGGCCTTCCTCATCGTCGACGAGGCGCACATGAAGCGCCCCGAGGTCCCGCTGTGCCCGTTCATCGACGGGTGGGAGACCGTCGAGGAGATGGAGAAGGACCTGGGCATCCCGGAGGGGAACCTCGTCAAGACCCTGGCCGACTACAACGCCAACGCCGCCAAGGGGGAGGACCCCGAGCTGCACAAGAGCGCCGAGTTCCTGGCCCCGCAGGACCAGGGACCCTGGGCCGCCTTCGACATGACACTGGGCAAGGCGATGTACGCCGGGTTCACGATCGGCGGCATGGCGACCAGCGTCGACGCCGAGGTGCTAGACGAGGAGGGCAAGCCCATCCCCGGGCTGTACGCCGCGGCCGCCTGCGCGGCGAACCTCGCCCAGGACGGCAAGGGTTACGCCAGTGGCACCCAGCTCGGCGAGGGCTCCTATTTCGGTCGACGCGCGGGCAAGCACGCAGCGGCGCGTTCGTCGACCGTCAACGCCTGACCGGGACCGTCGTTACACTCCGGGGGTGATCAAGCACCCCCGTCGACGCCGCGTCGGCGCGCTCGTCGCCGCGGTGTGCGCGGGAGCGTTGATCGCCGCGCCGGCCATGGCCTCCCCGCCGCGCCCGTCGTTCATCCCGGACACCGATGGCGCGACGATTCTCATGCTGCCGGGCACCGGCGACCGCGACGGCGCCGACCAGATCGCCCGCACCGCCGCGGTCGGCTGGTTCGGGGATGCGGTCGCGCAGGGGCGGCTGCGCGTCGTCGACTATCCCGCCGCGTTCGGCGCCCGAGCCTTCGGCGTCCTGATCCCCGTCGTGGGTCGCGGCACCTACAACGAGTCGGCGGTCATCGGCACCGAGAACCTGGTGCGCGCGGCCGAGGAGACCGACGGGAAGGTCGTGCTCAACGGCTTCTCTCAGAGTGCGACGCCGGTGCTGAGCGCCGCGTACCTGCTGCGCCAGCGGGGCATCAAGCCCGAGGGCGACATCGCCGTGATCGTCGGCGCCGACCCGCGCTTCCCCAAGACGGGTGCGGAGGTCGTGATGCCGAGCTTCCTGGAGGGCTTCTACACCAACGGCGAGCGCGATCCCGCGGGCACCGGCGACATCCCGGTCACCTCGGTCTGCCTCGTCGGCGACACGACCTGCGGCATGGCGAACCCGCTGGCCCGCCCGGTGAGCTTCCTCGTCTACTTCGCCCCGGGCTTCTACATCCACGCCAACATGTACGAGCACGTCGGCGACTACGACGTCGTCAAGACGACGACGGCCGGCAACACGACCTTCGTCGTGGTCGACGGCGGCAACCCGTGGGGGATGATGCTGCGCGACCTCGGCCTGCCGGTTCCGCGGGAATTCGACGATGTGCTCAGCGCCGTCGTCCCGCGGCAGATGCCCGGTGAGGCGAGCACCGTCTTCGGCCACGAGGTGCCGACGCCGCGTGCTTTGCAGGTCGCCCTGAACAACCGGTTGGGGCTGACCACACCGGTCACCGACCCCGACGTGCTGGGCACCCCCGGCACCCGACCGGGCGTCACGCCTGCCCAGGTGCCGCTGTCGTCGCCCCCGCCCGCCGACACGGTCGGGGGGTGGCGGTCGGTTCCCACCCCGCCGCCGACCGTGCCCACGATCTCGCCGAGCGTGCCCGGTATCTCGCCGAGCGTGCCCAGTTTCTCGTCGACCGTGCCCACCGCCGCCGCACCGACCGGGGCACCCGCTCCCGCGAGCCCGACCGTGACACCGATCGCACCGGCACCCGCGCCGATTAGCAGCCCCGGCGCCGCCGCACACTGATTGTCGGGCGGGTGTGAGGTTTCCGACTGTGCGGTGGGAGCCTCGGCGGCACCGTGTTATGTTCATCGTCAGTTTGTGACCCACGTGGCAGTCGACAGGCTCCACGCAGCGTGTCGCCTGGAATCGAGCACCGGTGTGCGGTAGTGCGCGCGCCGGTCTTCGCGCATCTGGGCGGGGCGATTGACAACGAAGTCAGCAAAGGAAGCAACATGAGTGTCGGAGTCGTGCGCAAGGCGTCCGGAGAGGCAGTGACATGCTGATCGGCGTCCCACGGGAATCCAAGAAGGGCGAGACCCTCGTCGCGGCCACCGCCAAGACGGTCGGCCAGCTCAAGCAGCTCGGATACGACGTCGTCGTCGAGTCCGGTGCCGGCGACCTCGCCGACCAGCCCGACTCGGCCTTCACCGAGGCCGGAGCGCGCGTCGGCACCGCCAAGGACGCATGGGGCGCGGACGTCGTCGTCAAGGTGAACGCCCCCACCGACGCCGAGATCAAGAAGCTGCACAGCGGTGCGACCGTGATCTCGATGATGGCGCCCGCCCGCAACCCCGAGCTGGTCGAGAAGCTGGAGAAGGCCGGTGTCACGGCCCTCGCCATGGACGCGGTGCCGCGCATCTCGCGCGCCCAGTCGATGGACGTGCTCTCCTCGCAGGCCAACGTCGCCGGCTACCGCGCCGTCGTCGAGGCCGCCCACGAGTTCGGCCGCATGTTCACCGGACAGGTGACCGCCGCCGGCAAGATCCCGCCGGCCCGCGTCTTCGTCGTCGGCGCCGGTGTCGCCGGTCTCGCGGCGATCGGTGCCGCGTCGTCGATGGGCGCCATCGTGCGCGCCTTCGACGTGCGCCCGGAGGTCGCCGAGCAGGTCGAGTCGATGGGTGCCGAGTTCGTCCACGTCGACTTCGAGGCGGAGAAGTCCGCCGACGGCTACGCCAAGGAGATGACCGCTGAGCAGGAGGCCGCCACCGCGTCGATGTACGACGAGGAGGCCCGCAACGCCGACATCGTCATCACCACCGCGCTGATCCCCGGTCGCCCCGCGCCGAAGCTCATCACCGCCGACACCGTCGCCGGGATGCGCAACGGCTCGGTCATCGTCGACATGGCGGCGGCCAACGGCGGCAACGTCGAGGGCACCGAGACCGATCGCAAGGTCGTGACGGACAACGGTGTCACGATCCTCGGCTACACCGACCTGGCCGGCCGCCTCGCCGCCCAGACGTCGCAGCTGTACGGCACCAACATCGTCAACCTGCTCAAGCTGGTCACGCCGGAGAAGAACGGCGAGCTGGCGCTGGACATGGACGACGTCGTCCAGCGCGGCATCACCGTGACCCGCGACGGCGAGGGCATGTGGCCCCCGCCGCCGGTTCAGGTGTCCGCCGCGCCGAAGGCCGAGGTCGCGCAGGTGGAGGCCCCCGAGCCCAAGGCGCCCATGTCGCCGGCCAAGAAGGTCGCGCTCGTGCTGCTCGGCGCGGTGCTGTTCGGCGGGCTCGTCGCCCTCGCGCCGCAGCCGCTGCCGCAGCACTTCACCGTGCTGATGCTGGCCATCGTGATCGGCTACTACGTCATCGGCAACGTCGCGCATGCGCTGCACACCCCGCTGATGTCGGTGACCAACGCCATCTCCGGCGTGGTCATCGTCGGCGCGATCCTGCAGCTCGCCGTCGGCGAGGGCACCCATGTGACCACCATCCGGGTGCTGTCGGCGATCGCGATCCTCGTCGCGTCGATCAACGTCTTCGGTGGCTTCGCGGTGACCCGTCGCATGCTCGCCATGTTCAGCAAGGGGGCCTGACGCATGACCATCGGAATCATTCCCGCGATCACCACCGCGGCGTACATCATCGCCGCGCTGCTGTTCATTCTGTCGCTCGCCGGGCTCTCCAAGCACGAGACCTCGCGCAGCGGCCTGACCTACGGCATCGTCGGCATGGGCATCGCGCTCATCGCGACGATCGCCCTGGCCCTCGACGACATGTCGGCACTGGCCGACAAGTGGCTGCCGATCACGCTGCTGTTCGCGGCGATGGCGATCGGTGCGGCCATCGGGTTCTGGCGCGCGAAGATCGTCGAGATGACCGGCATGCCCGAGCTCATCGCGCTGCTGCACTCCTTCGTCGGCATCGCCGCCGTCCTCATCGGGTGGAACGGCGCGCTGCGCGGCTTCCACGGCGACGCCGGACCGGGCGACCTCCGCACGCTCACCAACGTGCACGAGGCGGAGATCGCGATCGGCATCTTCATCGGTGCGGTCACCTTCACCGGCTCGATCGTCGCGAACCTGAAGCTGTCGGGTCGGATGAAGTCGTCGCCGCTGATGCTGCCCGGCAAGAACTTCATCAACATCGGTGCGCTGCTCGTCTTCGCCGTGCTGACCGTCCTGTACGTCAGCACCGACGGCCACTCGGGCGCCAAGCCGTGGATCCTGCTGGCCGCGATCACCGTCATCGCGCTGCTGCTGGGCTGGCACCTCGTCGCCTCGATCGGCGGCGGCGACATGCCCGTCGTCGTGTCGATGCTGAACTCGTACTCCGGTTGGGCCGCGGCCGCGTCGGGCTTCCTGCTCGGCAACGACCTGCTGATCGTCACCGGTGCGCTGGTCGGCTCGTCGGGTGCGTACCTGAGCTACATCATGTGCAAGGCGATGAACCGCTCGTTCCTCTCGGTCATCGCCGGCGGCTTCGGCATCGAGGCCGGCCCCGCCGCCGACACCGACTACGGCGAGCACCGGGAGATCCAGGCCGACGCCGTCGCCGAGTTGCTCTCGGGCGCCAAGTCGGTCGTCATCACGCCCGGCTACGGCATGGCGGTCGCACAGGCGCAGTACCCGGTCGCCGACCTCACCTCCAAGCTGCGCGCCAAGGGCGTCGACGTCCGCTTCGGCATCCACCCCGTCGCCGGTCGCCTGCCCGGTCACATGAACGTGCTCCTCGCCGAGGCGAAGGTGCCGTACGACATCGTGCTGGAGATGGACGAGATCAACGACGACTTCCCTGACACGGACGTCGTGCTGGTCATCGGTGCCAACGACACGGTGAACCCGGCCGCCGCCGAGGATCCGAGCTCGCCGATCGCCGGCATGCCGGTCTTGGAGGTATGGAACGCCAAGGACGTGGTCGTGTTCAAGCGGTCGATGGCCGCCGGCTACGCGGGCGTGCAGAACCCGCTGTTCTTCCGCGACAACACGCAGATGCTCTTCGGCGACGCGAAGGACCGCGTCGAGGACATCATCGCCGCCCTGGGTCACTGACCCGCCGAGTGGACCCTCGATCTTGTCGAGTGGACTCACTTAGGTCGCCGAGTGGACTCCATTGGGAGTCCACTCGGTGGTGATTGACCGCCCACTCGGCGAGAAGGACCGCCCACTCGGCGGAAACGGGCACGGGGCACGGGGCACGGGGCACGGGTCGAATCGGACATTCCCCCACACGGTTCTGTAACACGTTCTAGATTTGGGTCATGGCCTCAACCGTGACTGAACTTCTTGCCGAGCGCGCCGGCGACACCGGGCCCGCGATCATCCACGACACCGGGACCTGGACCTGGCCGGAGTACCTCGCCGACGCCCGCAAGGTCGCGGCGACGGTGCTGGAGGCGGCCGACGACTCGCGGCCGATGCACATCGGCGTGCTGCTGGGGAACACCCCGACGATGCTCATCGCGATGGCGGCGGGCGCGCTCGGCGGCTACATCACGGCGGGCATCAACAACACCCGGCGCGGCGAGGGCCTGGCCCGTGACATCAAGCGCGCCGACTGTCAGATCCTGCTCACCGACGCCGAGCACAAACCGCTGCTCGACGGCCTCGACCTGGGTGACTGCCAGGTGTTCGACACCTCCTCGGACGAGTGGGCGCAGCGCGTCGCCAAGGCCCCCGAGCTGGTGCCGCACTCGACTCCCGAGGCCACCGACCCGTTCATGCTGATCTTCACCTCCGGCACGAGCGGCGACCCGAAGCCGGTCCAGCTGGCCCACATGCTGATCCCCTTCGCCGGGCCGCCGCTGCTGGACAAGTTCCAGATCACCCCCGACGACATCTGCTACCTGTCGATGCCGCTGTTCCACTCGAACGCGCTGCTGGCCGGGTACTGCGTGGCGGCGTGCAGCGGTGCGGCGATGATCCCGGCGAAGTTCTCCGCGTCGACCTTCCTCGACGACGTCCGCAAGTTCGGCGTGACGTACATGAACTACGTCGGCAAGCCGCTCGCCTACATCCTGGCGACGCCGGAGAAGCCCGACGACGCCGACAACACCCTGCGCGCGGCCTTCGGCAACGAGGCCTCCGACCGCGACATCGACGACTTCGCCCGCCGCTTCGACTGCATGGTGTGGGACGGCTACGGCTCGAGCGAGCTCGCCGTGATCATCACCCGCGAGCCGGGCACCCCGAAGGGATCCATCGGCAAGGGCTTCCCGGGCGTGGCCATCTACAACCCGGACACGACCACCGAGTGCGCCGTCGCCGAGTTCGACGAGAACGGCGCGCTGACCAACGCCGACGAAGCGATCGGGGAGATCGTCAACACCTCCGGCGCCGGCATGTTCACCGGCTACTACAACGACGAGGCCACCACCGCCGAGCGTCTGCGCGACGGGATGTACTGGTCCGGCGACCTGGGCTACCGCGACGCGGACGGCTGGATCTACCTGGCCGGGCGCACCGGCGACTGGCTGCGCGTGGACGGCGAGAACCTCACCGCCGGCCCGATCGAGCGCATCTTGCAGCGCATGCCGCAGGTGGGGCAGGTCGCCGTGTACGGCGTGCCCGACGAGAACGTCGGCGACGCGGTGATGGCCGCCATCGTGCCCACCGGCGACGAGAAGCTGACCCCGGAGGCCTTCGCGGCCTTCCTCGCCGAGCAGTCCGACCTGTCGCCGAAGGCCTGGCCGCGCTATGTGCGCGTCAGCTCGCAGCTGCCGTCGACCGCGACGAACAAGATCCTCAAGCGCGAGCTCAAGCAGCAGGGCGCCACGGCCCACGACTCCGAGCACCTGTGGGTGCGCGAGGCGCGCGGGAAGACCTATTCGCCGACCGATTGAGGCCGGTTGCTGGCGGGGCGCTGGTCGACATCTGAGATCTCGCCAAGAATCTGGCGCTGACAGCCGGTTCACAGCCCTGGGTGCGCAGATTCGCGCCAGATCGCGGGTAGCCTGGGCGGTTGAGTGCCCGGTGAGGTCCGCGTCGTCTGCGGGGAGCCGCCCGGGCGTTGGCACGAGAGTGGGAGAACGGTGACAGGGTTGCAGCGGATCGCGCTCGCCACAGGGGTGGCGGGCCTGGTCGTGGCCGCGAGTACGGGCTGCGGCGGCGATGATTCGACGGCTTCGGCGCCGATCACCGCGACCCCGGTGACCACCACGCACTTCGAGTCGCCGACGATCACCCCGCCGTCGGGCACCGACACCAGCAAGCCGGGCATGCCGGCCACCGCGCCGAACCCGTCGACGACGCAGCCCAAGGACTTCCCCGGCTCCACGACGAGCAAGGCGCAGAAGCCGACGCAGCCGGTGAACGCCAAGGCCCAGCGCTACCTGGACGCCCTCAAGCGCCAGAAGGTGACGATCATGGGCGACACCGACAACACGATCGCGCTGACCATGGCGCAGTTCGTCTGCGACCAGCGCGGCAAGAACGGTGACCCGACGTCGATGAAGGCCTTCGTCGTCGCGGCCGTCGGCCCCGGCGAGAAGACCGTCGAGGCCGCGAACATCAAGGCGGACAAGGTAATCCGGGCAGCCCACGAGAACTACTGCTGAACCGATGAGCAAGAAGCGCAGCCGCCTCCGACGCTGGCTGGTGGTGGCCCTCATTCTGATGGCGGTCATCGCCCTCATCATGTGGCTGTTGCGCGCGTGCGCGCCCAAGCCGCCCGAGCCCACCCCGCCGGAGAAGCCGACGCGGCCGGAGGCCCAGTCCGCCGACTGTCCCGACGTGGAGGTCGTGGTCATCCCGGGCACCTGGGAATCGGCGGCCGACGACGACCCGTTCAACCCGCACTCCAATCCCAAGTCGCTGATGCTGCGGGTGTCCAAGGCGCTCGGGCAGAAGTACAGCGCCAACCGTGCGCGGATCTACACCATCCCGTACATCGCGCAGTTCCGGAACCCGACCAACCTCACCGACCACCAGGCCGACTACAACGATTCCCGGCGGCAGGGCTTCAACCGCACCGCCGGCCACATCACGGCGCTGAACAAGCGCTGCCCGATCACCAGCTTCGTCGTGCTCGGCTTCTCCCAGGGGGCGGTGATCGGCGGTGACGTCGCCAGCCTCATCGGCAACGGCCGCGGGGTCCTCAAGGCCGACGACCAGGACCTGGTGATCGGCGTCGGGCTCATCGCCGACGGCCGTCGCGTGGAGGACCAGCAGAACAACATCGGCCCGAATCCGCCGGGCGTGGGCGCCGAGGTGGCATTGGGCGGCATCCTGGCCAACCGGGTGCCGGGCATCACGATGAACGGCCAGCGCGAGGGCGGCTTCGGCACGCTGCGCGACCGCGTGCAGGGCATCTGCGCGCCGGGCGACCTGATCTGCGATTCGCCGACGATCTCCAATCCGCTGCGCGCGATCGGCCAGCTCGCGGGGGCCATCAACAACCCCGTCCACGCCATGTACGCGACCCCGAAGTACTGGCAGGACAACGGGGTGACGGCCACCCAGTGGATGTACGCCTGGGCCGTGCGCACCATCAACGACGCACCGCACCCCAAGCACTTCTGACCGTCGACGCCCACGACCGGGTCCCGTCGCATTTGGCCGGTCCCAGCGCCACCGCGTACCGTATCTTCGGTTAAGTTTCGGTACGCGAAAGCAGGAGAGTCGATGACCCGGAAGTTCCGCTTCGGAGCCGGCGGTGAGGGCAACAAGGAAGAGGGCGGCGCGCGCAAGTTCGTCCAACTCGCCCAGACCGCCGAGGAGTACGGATTCGACGCCTTCGCGATCCCCGACCACCTGGGCAACCAGGTCGGTCCGCTGGCCGCGCTGGGCGCGCTGAGCCAGGCGACGAGCACCATCCGGTTGGGCACCTCGGTCCTGGCCAACGGCTTCCGCCACCCGGCGATCCTGGCCAAGGAGGCCACCACCATCGACGTCCTGTCCAAGGGCCGTCTGGAACTGGGCATCGGCGCCGGCTGGATGAAGGACGAGTTCGACAAGGCGGGCATCGAGTTCGAGTCGCCGGGCACCCGCATCCGCCGCCTGGACGAGGCCCTGACCATCCTCGACGGCCTGCTGCGCGGCGAGACCGTCGACTTCGAGGGCGAGTTCTACACGATCAAGGGCCTCGAGGGCAGCCCGCGCCCGCGCCAGGGCCCGCGCCCGCCGATCGCCGTCGGCGGTGGCGGCCCCCGGATGCTCAAGCTCGCGGCCAAGCACGCCGACATCATCTCGATCGCCCCGATGAGCACCCCCGAGGGCAAGATGAGGCTCTCGGACATGACGCTCGACGCCACGGCCGCCAAGATCGACCGGCTCCGCGAGGTCGCCGACTCGCGGTTCGACGAGATCGAGCTGAACTGGACCATCGCCGTCATCGTCATCACCGACGACCGCGTCGCGACCGCGGAGATGGCGCTCAAGGCGCTCGACCAGGGCTACCCGCCGAACATCGAGCGGGACACCGAGTTCACCGTCGACGACGTGTTGAGCTCGCCGTACATCGCGATCGGTTCCTTCGAGGAAATCGCCGACCAGATCCGCCACGTGCGCGAGCGGACGTCCATGTCCTTCGTCGGGGTTTTCCCGACGCAGATGGATGCCTTTGCGCCGATCATTCCAATTCTCAAGGGAGAGTAAGATAGCCCAAGATCCGCGCCAGCCCGGTACGCCACCGACCCTTCGGGGCGTGCCGGACGATGCGCGCGACGTCCCGGGAATCGAAGCTTGACCCCGACCCGACAACGACCCCGCCGCTCGCCGCGAAGCGCGGCCAGGCACAGGAGTACGAATGCTGAACACCGAGTTTGAACAGTTCCTCGACGAGAACGGCAACCTCACCTTCAACGAGGAAGCCACTCTGGTCGACTACGTCGAGCGCAACGTTCGCGACCAGGCGGACACGCTCGCCTACCGGTTCGTCGACTACTCCCGCGAGAGCGAGGGCGAGTACCAGGACCTCACCTGGGCCCAGTTCGGCAAGCGCCTGCGCGCCGTCGCCGCCCGCCTGCAGCAGGTGACCAAGCACGGCGACCGCGTCGCCATCCTCGCCCCGCAGTCGCTCGAGTACGTCATCGGCTTCTTCGCCGCGCTGTACGCCAGCAACATCGCCGTGCCGCTGTTCTCGCCCGACGAGCCCGGCCACACCGACCGCCTGCACGCCGTCCTGGACGACTGCAAGCCGACCGCCATCCTCACCTCCACCAAGTCGGCCGAGGCGGTGCGCGACTTCTTCTCCGACCGTCCGGCCAAGGAGCGCCCGCGCGTCATCGCCGTCGACGCGGTGCCCGACTCGGTCGGCTCGACCTGGGTCGCGCCCATCGCCGGCAAGGACCACAACAAGGACACCGTCGCCTACCTGCAGTACACCTCGGGCTCGACCCGCGTGCCGGCCGGTGTGGAGATCACCTACCTGGCCGTGGCCGCCAACGTGCTGCAGATCTACGACACGATCGAGATCGACCTGAACTCGCGCGGCGTCACCTGGCTGCCGATGTTCCACGACATGGGCCTGCTGACGGTGATCCTGCCGGCGCTCGGCGGTCGCTTCATCACCATCATGAGCCCGGCCGCCTTCGTGCGCCGCCCCAGCCGCTGGATCAAGGAGCTCGCCGCCCACAGCGACGGCGCCGGCACCTTCGCCGCGGCCCCCAACTTCGCCTTCGAGCACGCCGCCGCCCGCGGTCTGCCCAAGGAGGGCGAGGAGCTCGACCTGTCCAACGTCATCGGCCTGATCAACGGCTCCGAGCCGGTCACCGTCAGCTCGATGAAGAAGTTCAACGACGCCTTCGGCCCGTACGGCCTGCCCAAGACGGCCATCAAGCCCTGTTACGGCATGGCCGAGGCCACGCTGTTCGTCTCGGCCACCGCGCGCGAGAACGAGGCCAAGATCATCTACGTCGACCGCGAGGATCTCGGCGCCGGCAAGCTGACCCTCGTCGACGAGGATGCGCCGAACGCCGTCGCCCAGGTGTCCTGCGGCCAGGTGGCGATGAGCCAGTGGGCCGTCATCGTCGACCCGGAGACCGGTGAGGAGCGCGCCGACGGCCACATCGGCGAGATCTGGCTGCACGGCCTCAACATCGGCAAGGGCTACTGGAACAAGGTCGACGAGACCGAGGCCACCTTCCACAACAAGCTCAAGAAGCCGCTCGCGTCGGGCAGCCACGCCGAGGGCACCGAGCCCGGCGACAACTGGATGGCCACCGGCGACTACGGCGTGTGGCTCGACAACGAGCTGTACATCACCGGCCGCGTCAAGGACCTCGTCATCGTCGACGGCCGCAACCACTACCCGCAGGACCTCGAGTTCAGCGCGCAGGAGGCCAGCACCGCGCTGCGCCCCGGCTACGTCGCGGCCTTCGCGGTCCCGACCAACGAGCTGCCGCAGGAAGTCTTCGACAATGCGACCAGCGGCGTGAAGTTCGACGCCGACGACGCGTCCGAGCAGCTGGTCATCGTCGCCGAGCGCGGCCCCGGCAAGCGGACCGATCCGCAGGAGGTCGCCGACACGGTGCGCGCCGCCGTCGCCTCGCGCCACGGCGTGATGGTGCGCGACGTGCTGCTGGTCCCGGCCGGTTCCATCCCGCGCACCTCGAGCGGCAAGATCGCGCGCCGCGCGACCAAGGCCGCCTACGTCGACGGCACCCTGCGCGGCGGCTACCAGCAGACGGCCTTCCCGGACGCGCGCGACCAGTAGGCTGGACCGCGATGTCTGAATTGAATAACGCCACCGACGACGCTTCGACCACGCCGCCGGCCGATTCCGGCACGGCCGGTGAGACCATCGGCGACCTCACCGTCGAGGAGCTGCGCGACTGGCTGCGCCAATGGGTGTCCGACGCGACGGGCATGCCCGTGGACCAGATCCCCGAGGATCGGCCCATGGAGGAGTTCGGCCTGTCCTCCCGCGATGCCGTCGCGCTCGGCGGTGACATCGAGGACAAGACCGGCGTCGTGCTCACCGCCACCGTCGTCTACAACCACCCGACGATCGCGTCGCTGGCCAAGCGCATCATCGAGGGCGACCCCGACGAGGGTCGCCACGACCTCGACACCTTCTGGGAGCGCGAGCGCAGCGCCGACGACGACATCGCGATCGTCGGTTTCTCCACCCGCTTCCCGAAGGCCGGCGAGACGCCCGAGTCGACGTGGGAGGCGCTCATCACCGGGCGCGACGGGATCTCCGAGCTGCCCGACGACCGCTGGACCGAGTTCAAGTCCGATCCGCGGATGGTCGAGGTCATGGCCAAGCGCAACTTGCGCGGCGGCTACCTCGACAACGTGAAGGCCTTCGACGGCGACTTCTTCCAGATGAGCCCGCGCGAGGTCGAGATGGTCGACCCGCAGCAGCGCCTCGTGCTGGAGCTGACCTGGGAGGCGCTCGAGCACGCGCACATCCCGCCCAGCGACCTCAAGGGCGAGAAGGTCGGCGTCTTCGTCGGCACCTCGACCAACGACTACCAGCTGTTGGCCGCGCTCGGCCTCGGCGAGGGCTCGGACGAGACCGCCGCCTACGCGTTGACCGGCACCGCGACCTCGATCATCGCGAACCGCGTCAACTACTTCTTCGACTTCCGCGGCCCGTCGGTGGCCGTCGACACCGCGTGCTCGTCGTCGCTGGTGTCGGTGCACCAGGCGGTGCAGAGCCTGCGCGCCGGCGAGTCGGACACCGCCATCGCCGGCGGCGTCAACATGATCCTCACCCCGGCCGCGACGATCGGCTTCGACACGATCGGCGCCGTCGCCAAGGACGGCCACATCAAGGCCTTCTCCTCCGACGCCGACGGCATGGTCCGCTCGGAGGGTGGCGGCATGTTCGTCCTCAAGCGGATGGCCGACGCCCGCCGCGACGGAGACACGGTGCTCGCCGTCATCGCCGGTTCGGCGGTCAACTCCGACGGCCGGTCCAACGGTCTGCCCGCCCCCAACCCGGAGGCCCAGGTCGAGGTGCTGCGCGCGGCCTACACCGACGCCGCGCTCGACCCGCGCCAGGTCGACTACGTCGAGGCGCACGGCACCGGCACGATCCTCGGCGACCCGATCGAGGCCGATGCGCTCGGCCGCGTCGTCGGCAAGGGTCGCGAGGCCGACAAGCCGCTCCTGCTCGGCTCGGCCAAGACGAACTTTGGGCACATGGAGTCCGCCGCCGGCGCCGGCGCGCTGGCCAAGGTCGTGCTGTCGCTGACCAAGGACAAGCTGCCCGCGTCGCTGAACTACGCGGGGCCCAACCCGTACATCCAGTTCGAGGCGACCAACCTCAAGGTCAACGACGAGGCGTCGGAGTGGCCGCGCTACAGCGGCCACGCCGTCGCCGGCGTGTCCGGCTTCGGCTTCGGCGGCACGAACGCGCACCTCGTCGTGCGCGAGGTCCTCGACGACGACCTGAACCCGCCGGTGGTCGTCGGGGACGATGCCGCCGCCGAGTCGACCGCGGACGCCGCCGTCGATGTCGACGACGACGAGGAATACCTGACCGAGGCCGAGCGCGCCGTGCTGGCCGCGCAGGCCAAGAAGGACCAGGCCCCCGTCGAGGAGGTCGAGAAGGATCCGAGCGAGGGCTTCGCGCCGTGCGCCCAGGAGGGCGCGGTCATCCCGCTCGTCGTGTCCGGCTTCGTGTCCTCGCGCCGCCGCAAGGCCGCCAAGGAGCTCCTCGCCTGGCTCGAGTCCGACGAGGGCCGCAACACCCCGCTCGTCGACATCGGCCGCGCGCTCGCGCACCGCAACCACGGTCGCACCCGCAGCGTCGTCATGGCCCGCAGCCACGAGGACGCGATCAAGGGCATGACCGCGATCGCCGAGGGTAAGAACAACCCGATCGTCTACACCGCCGAGGCGCCCGATGCGGCGTCGGCGGTCTGGCTGCTGTCCGGCTTCGGCTCGCAGCACCGCAAGATGGCCAAGCAGCTGTACCTGGAGAACCCGGTCTTCAAGAAGTACGTGGACCGCGTCGACGTGCACATCCAGCGCGAGCTGGGGTACTCGATGGCCGAGCTCTTCCTCGACGACGCGCAGACCTACGAGATCGAGACCGCCCAGGTCGGCATCTACACGATCCAGGTCGCGCTGGCCGACACCATGCGCCACTTCGGCGCCGAGCCGGGCGTGCTGGTCCCGCACTCGATGGGCGAGGCCTCGGCCGCCTACATCAGCGGCGGTCTGTCGCTGGAGGACGCCACCCGCGTCATCTGCCAGCGCTCGCGCCTGATGGGCGAGGGCAACGACATGCTCGAGGGCGACAACATCCGCCGGATGGCCCTGGTCGAGTACAGCGCCGAGGACATCGAGGGCGTCCTCTCCGACTACCCGGATCTGGAGATCTGCGTCTACGCGGCGCCGACGCACACCGTGATCGGCGGCCCCGAGGACCAGGTCGACGCGATCGTCACCCGGGCCGAGGAAGAGGGCAAGCTTGGTCGCAAGCTGCAGACCAAGGGCGCCAGCCACACCTCGCAGATGGAGCCGATCCTCGGTGAGCTCGCCTACGAGATCACCGGCATCGTCCCGGAGAAGCTGAAGGTCGGGCTGTACAGCTCGGTGGACCGCGAACAGTTCTACCGCGCCGGCCACGAGCCCATCCACACCGTCGAGTACTTCCTCAAGGGCCTGCGCCACAGCGTCTGGTTCAGCCAGGCGATCGCCAAGTCGGTCGAGGCGGGGCACAAGACCTTCGTCGAGCTGTCGCCGAACCCGGCCGTGCTGATCTCGGTCGCCGCGGTCACCTTCGACGCCGGGCTGCACGACGCCGAGCTCGTCGAGACCCTCCGCCGCAAGGAGGACGAGAGCCACGGCCTGGTCAACGCACTGATGAAGCTGTACGTGCACGGGCACCCGATGAACGTCGCCGCGCTGTTCGGCGCCGGCGGCTTCGCGAACATCCCGCGCACCGCCTTCGAGCGCCGCGACTACTGGCTGACCGCCGAGCTGGCCTCCGGGTCGGGCACCGGCAAGATCCCGGGCAGCCACGTCGCCCTGCCCGACGGTCGGCACGCCTGGGAGGTCAACGCCTCCGCCGTCGACGATCCGCGTGCCCTCGTGGCCGCCGCCGCGGCGCAGGTCTTCGCCGACCCGACCGTCGGCGCGGCGCAGGCGCACGGCGCCTTCCCGACGTCGGGCACCGTCACCACGACGCTGAGCCCGCACCCCGGCGGCGGATCGGTCACCGTCCACGCCCCCGAGGGCAAGGGCTTCCGGCTCCTGTTCGAGGCACTGGTCTCGGGCCGTGCCGGCGATCGAGTGTCGGGCGAGGCGCCAGCCGGGTCGTCGAGTGCCGACGAGCGAAGCGAGGCGGTGTATCGAGACGCTGGTGAGCCGGCGGAGACCGAGACCAAGGGTGCCGCCGCCTTCGCCGACGACACGGTCATCGAAGAGGACGAGGTCGTCGACAACATCGGCGACAAGTGGGATCCGGCGTCCGGCGAGAAGGTCGGGGACCGCCTCGCCACCATCGTCGGCGAGTCGATGGGTTACGACCCCGAGGATCTGCCGCGCGAGGTCGCCCTGATCGAGCTGGGCCTGGATTCGCTGATGGCCGTGCGCATCAAGAACCGCGTCGAGTTCGAGTTCGACATCCCGCAGCTGAACCTGCAGGCGATGCGCCAGGCGAATCTGGCCGACATCGAGAAGTTCGTGAACTACGCCGTCACCCACCGCGACGAGCTCGAGATGCTCGAGCAGAACGCGGCCGACGGCGGCGAGCTGGACACCGCTGCGCTCAACGCCTACATCGACGAGCAGATCGCCAAGGAGAAGGCCGGCGAGAAGGCCGCGCCGAGCGCTGCGAAGAAGGCGACCAAGAAGGCTGAGCCGAAGAAGGCAGAGCCGGATAAGACCGCCGCCAAGAAGACGACGGCGAAGACGGCCACCAAGAAGGCCGAGCCGAAGAAGGCCGCGGAGAAGGCCCCCACGGCTGCTGCCGCGGCTCCGGCCAAGGACGTGGACATCACCGACCAGGCGTCGGTCGCCGACGCCGCCGGTTCGGACGTCCCGCCGCGCGACGCCGCCGAGCGGCTGACGTTCGGCGTCTACGCCACCATCACCGGCACCTCCGCCGGCGGCATCTTCAACAAGCTGCCGGTGCTCTCGGAGGACGTCGCGCAGAAGCTGACCGACAAGCTCAACGAGCGCACCGGTGGCGACGTCGACGTCGAGGACGTGTTGGACGCCGAGACCATCGAGGAGATGGCCGAGTACGTCCGCAAGTACCTCGACTCGGGTGCGGCCACCGAGGGCTTCCTGCGCTACCTGCGCCTGGTGCCGGACGGCAAGAAGACCTACGACACCACCAAGGGCGACCCGGCCCCGGTGCTGCTGTTCCACCCCGCGGGCGGCAACACCTCGGCCTACGAGGCGCTGCTCAAGCGACTGCCCGACGCCCAGCCGGTGATCGGCTTCGACCGTGGCGTCGAGGGGCCGATCGAGGAGCGGGTGCGCGAGTACCTGCCGAAGCTGCGCGAGATCCAGCCGCACGGGCCCTATGTGCTCGTCGGGTGGTCCTTCGGCGGCGCGCTGGCCTACGGCGTCGCCCAGCTGCTGCGCGAACAGGGCGAGGAGGTCGCCTTCATCGGCCTCATCGACGTGGTGCGGCCGAAGGAGGACATGGTCGAGACGCCGGACTCCAAACGCGAGCGGTTGGAGCGGTGGAAGGACTTCGCCATCCGCAACTACGACCTGGACCCGGATGTGCCGATCCCGATGGACCGGCTCGTGGAGGCGGACGACGAGGGGCAGTTCGCGATCATCATGGAGATGATGGCGATGAGCAACACCAAGATCCCCGGCGGCATCATCGAGCACCAGCGGACCTCCTTCATCGAGAACCGCATCCTCGACCAGATCGAACCGGTCCCCTACGACGGCAAGGTGGTCCTCTACCGTGCCGATCGGATGCACGACGGCGCCATCGAGCTCGAGCCGAAGTGGGCCGAGATCGACGAGGACGGCCGGTGGGGCGAGGTCGCCAGCGACCTGGAGATCGTGCACATCGGCGGCGACCACCTGTCGATCGTCGACGAGCCGTACATCAGCAAGATCGGCAAGGACCTGACCAAGCGCCTGAAGAACGTCGGCGGGAAGAAGGGATAGGCCAATGGCCCGGACGACGGCAGACAAGCTCGCCGATCTCGAGCACAAACTCGAGCTGGCCAAGGAGCCCGGCGGCGAGCGGGCGATCGCCAAGCGCGAGAAGAAGGGCATCTGCTCGCCGCGCGAGCGGCTGAACATGCTGTTCGACCCGGGCACCTTCGTCGAGATCGGCGCCCTGATCAAGGAGCCCGGCTCCGGCGAGACCGGCTACGGCGACGGTGTGGTCACCGGGCACGGCCTGGTCAACGGCCGACCGGTCGCCGCGTTCTCCCACGACCAGTCGGTCCAGGGCGGCACCGTGGGCGAGATGTTCGGCCGCAAGGTCGCCGCGCTGATGGAACTCGCCGGCAAGGTCGGCTGCCCCGTCGTCGGCATCAACGACTCCGCGGGCGCACGCATCCAGGACGCGGTCACCTCGCTGGCCTGGTACGCCGAGATGGGGCGCCGCAACGAACTCGTGTCGGGGTTGTCGCCGCAGGTGTCGGTCATCCTCGGCAAGTGCGCCGGCGGCGCGGTGTACACCCCGGCCAACACCGACATCCTCGTCGGCGTCGAGGACAAGAGCTACATGTTCGTCACCGGCCCCGACATCATCAAGGCCGTCACCGGCGAGGAGATCTCGCCCGAGGACCTGGGCAGCGCGCACAACCAGGCGCGGTGGGGCAACATCCACCACGTCGCACCCGACGAGCAGGCCGCCTTCGAGTGGGTGCGCGAGTACCTGCAGTACCTGCCGTCGAGCATGCACGAGAAGCCGCCGGTGGTGAATCCCGGAGTGGAGCCGGAGATCACCGAGTCGGACCTGTCGCTCAACACGTTCATGCCCGACAGCGACAATGCCGGCTACGACATGCGCGACGTCATTGTGAAGCTGTTCGACGACGGCCATTTCCACGAGATCGGCGAGCTGTTCGCCCCGAACATCCTCACCGGTTTCACCCGCGTCGACGGGCACAGCGTGGGCGTCGTCGCCAACCAGCCGAGCGTCATGGCCGGCACCCTGGACACCGACGCCTCGGAGAAGGCGGCGCGGTTCGTGCGCATCTGCAACGCCTACGACATCCCGCTGGTCTTCCTGGTCGACACCCCCGGGATCCTGCCCGGCGTCGTCGAGGAGTCCAAGGGAACGATCCGCCGTTCGGGCAAGTTCATCTACGCCTACGTGGAGGCGGACGTCCCGAAGATCACCGTCGTGCTGCGCAAGGCCTACGGCGGCGCCTACGCCGTGATGGGCTGCAAGCAGCTCGGCGCCGACGTCAACTTCGCCTGGCCGACGGCCAAGATCGCCGTCATGGGCGCCGAGTCCGCGGCGGTCATGCTGACCCGCCGCCAGACCGAGGGCCTCTCGGCCGCGGATGCGGACAAGGTGCGCCGCGACTTCATCGACTTCTACAACGTGATGATGGCCAACCCGTACCTCGCGGCGGAGAAGGGTTACGTCGACGCGGTGATCGAGCCCGCCGAGACCCGGCTGCAGATCCGCAAGGCCCTCGCCCAGCTGCGCGACAAGCAGATCCGCCGTGTCCCGCGCCGCAACTACCTGATGCCGATCTAGCGGTAGCCTCCCCCGCAATTTCGCCGAGTGGGCGGTGAATCCCGCCGACTGGGCGGTCATTTGCGCCGAGTGGGCGGTGAACTGCGCCGAGTGGGCGGTGAAACGTCACGGCCAGGGAACTCCAAGGAACGATCGGTACACTCGGGGCCTCACGTGCGAATCGGAACCGGAAGGACCCACGATGCGACGAATCACCGGAGCACTCGCCCTTGCCGCGGCCGGCGCGACGATCCTCGTCGGCGCGGCTGTGGCGCCGCAGGCCGCCGCCGACCCGGCGCCCGCCCCCGCCAACTGCAAGCTCTACCCCGAATGCCTGTGGAACGAAGAGGGCTCGACCTGGCCGGGCGTCGACCCCGGAACCTCGGGCACCTCGACGGCCACCGGCAACAGCGAGTCCGGCGACAGCGGCGACCAGTAGGCCCCGCCTACGCCGACGGGGTGTCGAGCGGGTGCTCGACCTCGTCGCGCCACAGCTTGGCCGCCAGGTAGAAGAGGACGGCGATCGGCACCGGCAGCAGTCCGGCGAGCACGAACGTCGTGGTCAATCCGAGCGCCTGACTGACCGGCGCCGCGATCGCCATCGACACCGGCATCAGGGCGATCGACACGAAGAAGTCCAGACTCGCGACCCGGCCGAGCAGCTTCGGCGGGACCCGGCGCTGCAACAGCGTGCCCCAGAGGACCATCGGGCCGTCGAACAGGATGCCCATCACAAAGCCCGCGACCACGACGAGCCACACCTTGTCGGCGAGGCCGATCGCGACCAGTGGCACGCTGGAGAGCCCCCAGATCACGAACATGACGGTCAGGTAGCGCCGTGGCATGCGGATCGTCGCGAAGACCAGCGAGGTGATCGCGGCACCGATGCCGTAGGCGGCCAATACGAAGGCATGGTCCGACGCGTTGCCGTGCATGCGCTCGCGCAGCAGGAAGGGCACCAGCACCTCGATCGGGCCGAGCGTCGCGAGCACCAGGACCGTCGAATACAGCAGCGTCGCCCACAACCACGGCGTCTTCCCGACGAACGCGAACCCCTCGGCCAGGTCCCGGATGATCCCCTGCACCGGGTTGCCCTGCAGGGCCTCCGGCTCCTGCCGCAGCGGGACCGACGACATCATCAGGTAGCAGAGGCCCGACGCCACGGAGGCGCATGCGGCGAGGAGGATCGAGTAACCGGGCGCGGTGGCCGCGATGACCCAGCCGGCGATCATCGGCCCGAACGCCTGGTAGGCGACCGGGCGCAGGAAGCCCTCGATGCCGTTGGCCGCCTGTAGTTCGTCGGAGGGCAGGATCGACGGGAGCATCGCCGAGTAGGCGGGGTAGTACATGCCGGTCGTCACGCCGGCGAGCACCGCCGCCGCGATGACGTGCCACATGTGCAGGGCCCCGGTCAGCGACGCGGTCGCCACGACGCCGAACACGACGGCCTTGGCCGCCTCGAGCATGATCACGATCCGCCGCTGGGACACCCGATCGGCGAGGACCCCGCCGGCCAGGGTCGACACGACCATGCCGACGGCGGCCGCGGCGGTCGCCGTCGACACCTGCGCGGGCTGGCCGCCGAGGCCGATGACCTGCCACACCAGCGTGATCGTCCAGACCCCGTCGGCGAACATCGACAGGATGAGGCCGACGGCCAGCCATCGGTACTGGCGATGGGCGAACGGCACCATCGCGCGCGGCAGCCGCAGGACGGGCTGCTGTGGCATCGGGGCGGTGGGGGTCACCAGAGAAGCATGCCCGAAACCGCCCGCCCCGGCGAACGGGTTTCGTCAGCGGTCAGTAGCCGGTCGAGCGCATCGGCCCCAGGTTCCACAGACCGGCCTGGCGCTGCTTGTCGAGCACGAGCTTGGCCGGCGGCGCGGGATCGATCTCGGTGAAGCGCTGCAGCCCGCCCCAGTCGCGGCCCCAGTTGTTGCGCAGATAGGTCGGCAACAGCGTCGGGGTCAACAGTGCCTCGGTGATGCCGAGCGGGCCACCGGCCTTGCCGGCCATCCACGTCTGGCTGTTGCGCCGCGTCGCGTCGGCCTCGGGCATGATGCGCCACTTGGGCACCTCGAGGACGCCGTCGTGCACCGCGATCGGCCGCTGGCACGGGAAGACGAAGCCGGGCAGCCAGTCGATGAACACCGGATCGGTCCGTCCCACGACGTCGTTGAGGGTGCGCAGCTGGTCGACGCGCGGCGGCGTGACCGCGACCCATTCCTTCGTCGAGTCGGACTCGTCGGCCACGATCAGGCGCACGACGTCGGCGTTGCGCGGGGCATTCGAGATCGGGAAGCGCAGGTCGCGCCACGCGGGCGACTCACCGGCGTCCAGCGGCGACATGCGGCCGACGGGGACCACCGCGCCGTTCGGACCGCGCCGGCCGAACTCGAGGACGAGCTTCTGGCCGGTCTTCTCCATGTTGTCGATGTCGACGGCCTGCACCGTGCCGGCCACCGCGACGGTGATCAGCGGACGGTCGGCATCCGGGTTCGACGTGTTGAACGGCAGCTGGAACCAGTTGGACTCCAGCGACGCCTTGCCGCCCGGCGCGCCGTAGGAGCCCAGGACCGGGGTGCGTGCCGGGTCCAGGTTGAACGGCAGCAGGTGCCGCGACCCGTTGACGGTGGCCGGGCCGGGGCCGCCCCAGGTGCCACCGGCGGCCGACTCGTTGGCCGAGGCGCCGGGGTTCTCCTGCGACGGCAGTTCACCGCCGTCGTCGGTGGTCGACGACTTCATGACGTTCTCCGGCAGGCCCTGCGGGGTGAAGCCGGGTCCGGCGCCCAGGGCGTCGGCGAGGGCCGGCGCGGGCCGCCCGTTCACCGCCGCCGGGGCCAGCAGGCCGC
>NZ_JASGER010000020.1:0-3258 GCF_047606305.1 Gordonia sp. (in: high G+C Gram-positive bacteria)
CGGCCAGCGCGCGCACGGCGCGGGCGGCACCGCGCGGCGACGGCGAGGTGCCGGAGACCTGCGCGAGGGAGGAGCCGGGGATCCACTCGGAGACGACGATGCCGCCGGAGGAGCCGCGGATGACGTCGAGGACCCGCGCGGCACCGGCCGAGTCGAGGTGGCCGATGCGCAGCGTGCGCGACAGGATCGCCTGCGGCCCCTCGGTCTGCGCGGCGTCGCCGGCCTTCGGCGGCTCGGCGACCTGCTCGGCGTCGACGAACGTCAGCGCGACGTCGCGATCGAGGTTGATGTCGCGGGCGTGCCAGAACTGGAGTCCGCGGGCACCGCCGCAGTGCGCGATGAGCCGGTAACGGCCACCGGCGACGGCGGCACCGGGCACCAGCCGCGGCCCGCGCACGGGGGCGGGCGCGGTCGTGGCGGCCTCAGGAGTGGGGGCGGAATCGCTCGACGTCGAGGATGCGTCCTCGGGCGACGCCGGCGCGGCGTCCTTGCCGTTGCCGTCGGTCATGATCGGCATTCCTCTCCTGCGGTAGCGCATGTCGGTGCGCACGGGACGATCGTCGGGGTGCGCCACACGGGGAAGGCTGCCGGTGCCGGTGGCTCCACCACTGTGAACAGTGTAGGAGCGCCAGGTCGACGAGCCGCGGTCAAAGCGGCGCACCACTTCGACTTGACCAGAGTAAGGCAGTGATTCATCAGCGCCAATCTTGGGGAACTGGACGGTGAGCGCGGTTTCGTCGACGTCGGGTGCGTCGGCGGCGCGCTTGGGGGCCAGCGCCGGGATGAAGCGCCCGAGGGCGCGGCGCACCATCGCGGTGATCGCGACGACGTCGGGGACCTTGGCGGCGGCCATCGCGGCGTAGGCGAGGCCGAGGCCGACGATGGCCGTGACCGCCAGATAGCAGAGCCAGCCGATCGGCCCGAAGGAGTCCCCGAGCTTGCGCAGACCGATCACGCGGGCGAGCGCCCACGTGAGGGCGATGGCGCCGAGTGAGGCCACCACGGTCACGACCGTGGTGCGCAAGACCCCCGACATCCGCTCGGTGCCCAACTGTTTGCGCAACAGGAAGTGCCCGACGACCGCGCCCGCGAGATAGCCCAGGCCGTTGGACAGCGCCAGCCAGCGGATGATCAGGTCAGGATCGTCGAACAGGACCGGGCCGAGCAGGGAGGAGCCGATCTTCACGCCGGTGATGCCGACGACCATGCCGGTCGGGGTCCAGGCGTCCTCGCGGGCGTAGAACACGCGCAGCTGGACCAGCGTCATCGCGTAGGGGATGAGGGTGAAGGCGCCCCACGCGAGTACCGACCCGAGCTGAGCCGGCAGCTCCGGGTTGTCCTTGAAGCGGCCGAAGGAGAAGGCCGCTATGCCGATGTAGGGCCCGAAGAAGGTCATGAAGGCGACCACGGGGACCAGCGACACCATCGTCAGCCGGGTCGCCAGGGACAGGTCGGCCAGGACGGCGGAGTCGTCCTTGGCGGCGGCGTTGCGCGAGAGCCGGGGCATCAGCGCGGTGAGGATCGTGACGCCGAGGATGCCGTAGGGGAGCTGGAGGAGCTGCCAATGGGTTTGGTAGACGATGGGGCCGGAGCCGGCATGGGCGGCGGCGATGTGGTTGGTGACCACGAGCCCGACCTGCAGGACCAGCACGTACACGACGATCGCCGCGCCCATGTTGCCGAACATGCGCAGCCGGGCGTCCAAACCCCACTTCCAGCGCAGGTGGACCCCGACCTTCCGCAGGTAGGGCAGCAGGATCGCGGCCTGCACGACGACGCCGAGGGTCGTGCCGATACCGAGGACCAGGAGCTTGGGGTCGCTCATCTTGACCGGGTTGAGCGTCAGCTCGCCGGGCATGAAGTAGTACAGCGCGAGGGTGGCGATCTGGATGATGTTGTTCACCACCGGCGCCCAGGCCCCGGGTTTGAAGACGTTCTTGACGTTGAGGATCGCCATGAACAGCGCCGAGAGGCCGTAGAACAGGATCTCCGGCAGCAGCAGATAGGCGAACGCGGTGGTCAGCGGACGCGACACCTCGCTGTCGGAGCCGACGTTGACCAGCGTCAACAGCGGTGCCGCCAGCAGTGCCAACACGGTCGCGATCGACGTGACCACGAGGGTGACCGTGAAGATCCGGTTGATGAAGCCCGCACCGCCGTCCTCGTCCTCGGCCTCCGCGCGGACCAGCACCGGGATGACGATCGCGGTGAGGACGGCGCCCAGCACGACCTCGGCGATCATGTTCGGCAGGACGTAGGCGACGCCGAAGGCCGAGGCCGCCGACGGCACCAGGACGAACAGCAGCAGGGCGGAGCGGACGAAGCCGGTGATGCGGCTGATCAGCGTGGCGATCGCGATCGAGCCGCCGGTGCGCACCACCGAGGCGTCGGAGGTCTCCGATCCTGCGGCCGCGGCCTTCTCCGGGAGTTGCTCGAGTGCCGGTCGCGACGGTCGGGGCCCACCCGGGGCGACGCGCTGCGGACGGGCGCGCCGCCCGCGCGACGGGGCGTTGGGACCGGCCGGATCCGCGAGCGGTCCCGACAGCGGCCGGAAGCCGCCGGGCGGGGCGGTGAGCTCCTCGGCGGACAGCTCCTGCGCCGTGATCTCCTGCGCCGAGAATTCCTTCTCGGCTTCGTCGCGATCAGTCATCGGTGCTTTCCGGTTCCGGGTGCGGGTGGGCGTGCTCGTACTCATTGTGACGCCACGTGTAGTCCCGACCGGCCAGGAACCGGTCTTGCGCGCTCGCCTCGGGCCGATCGGCGTCGGCCGGATCGGGTTCGCCGCGGAACCGGTGCCACAGCCGGCGGGCGACGAGGAGGATGAGCGCGGCCCCGGCGGCGAGCGTCACGTAGAACAGCGGCTTGCCGTAGGCGTTCGAGTTCACCGACAGCCGGATCGGGTCGCCGCCGAGCTGTACCCCCGACGACGACACCAGCTTGAAGGTCACCGACGTCGACTCCGAACTCTTCGACTTCGCGGGGAATTGGACCTGTCGGGTGCCGCGCCCGGGGATCTCGATGACGCCGACGTCGCCGATGTCGAAGTCGTCGGGGGAGTTCGTCTCGATGCGCACCCGGATGGGGAGCGCCAATTCGTTGCGGGTCACCAGCAGCAGCGGACTGCGTTCGGACACCTGGGTGTAGCGGCCGCCGGGGTCGAGGATCCGCACCGACCGGCACATGTCGCGCAGGGTGGCGGCGACGGCGTTGACCTTCGCCCCCCGGGCGCCCCGCGCCGCGGCCCCGGCGCCGGCCGAC
>NZ_JASGER010000021.1:0-59094 GCF_047606305.1 Gordonia sp. (in: high G+C Gram-positive bacteria)
CCCGGCTGCCTCCGCCGCGCCGACCGCCGCTGCGGCGCCGGCCCCGCCCCCCGCCGACGAGCCCGCGCCGAAGTTCATCCGGCCCTCGCAGCGCAAGGAAGCCGATCCCACCGAGCCGCAGCGCCCTTCGGAACCGGCCCCGGAGCCTGAACCGGTTGCCGCCGCCGCTCCGGAACCCGAGCCCGCTGGTGGTGGTCGAGTGGCCGACGAGGCGCCGGCCGAGGAGGGTGTATCGAGACCCCCGTCGGCCGACGTCGCTCCCGAACCCACTCCCGAACCCACGCCCGAACCCGAACCGGAACCTTCCGTCGTCGCTCCCGAACCCGCACCCGAACCAGAGCCGAAGGCGGAGGCGGAGCCCGAGCCGGAACCGGAGCCCGAGCCGGAACCGGAGCCCGAACCCGAACCGGAGCCCGAACCCGAACCGGCTGCGCAGGGCGGCCTGAGCCTGGACGAGGCGCAGCGCCGATTCGGCGAGGTCCGCGCGGCGATGCGCGAGCATTCGCCGGTGTTCGAGGCGATGCTCAGCGGCGCGTTCGTCCACCACGTCGGCGGTGCGGTGGTCACTCTCGGCCATGCGAACGAGGCGCTTGCCGCGCGACTGTCCGAGGAGCAGCGGGCGCAGGCGTTGCGGTCGGCGTTCACGACCGTGTTCGGCACCGAGTTCGAGGTGCGCACCGTCCATCTGCAGCCCGAGGCCGGACCGGCGGGCGCGGCGCCGCAGGCCGGCCAGCAGGCGCCGAAGCAGACCTACCGCCGGCCCAGTCGGGGTCAGGCGGCGGCTCCCTCGGAGGATGTGCCCCCCGAACCCGAGGAGCCTTCTCCGGAGCCCCCTAGGCCCGACGAGGAGATCCCCGAGGCCGAGCGCGACGAGATGGTCGCGCAGGCCCACGACACCGCGTCGTCCGATGGTGTCCGCGACCCCGACGAGATGGCCCTCGAGCTCCTGCAGGCCGAGCTCGGCGCCCAGGTCCTCGACGAGAAATAGTCCCTACGGCTGCCACCAGGGTCGCAGCGGGGTGTTCGGCTTCTTGTCGGGGCCGAGCTTGGTCGCCAGGACGTGGTGCAGCTGGATGACGTCGCGCTCGAAGCCGATGCGGCAGCCGGCCATGTAGAGGCCCCACAGGCGGGCGGTGCCCTCGCCGACCTCGGCGACCGCCTCGTCCCAGTGCTCGACGAGGTTGGCGTTCCAGTCGCGCAGGGTCATCGCATAGTGCTCGCGGAAGTTCTCCTCGTGCACGACCTCCAGTCCGCCGACGTCCTGGATCTTGCCGATGATCGTCCCGGATCCGGTCAACTCCCCGTCGGGGAACACATAGCGGTCGATGAACGCCCCGGCCTTGTTCGGGCCGATGTTGTCCGGGCGGGTGATGCAGTGGTTGAGCAGCAGTCCGCCGTCGCGCAGCTTGTCGCGCATGAACGAGAAGTACGACGGGTAGTTGTGCACGCCGATGTGCTCGGTGAGACCGATCGACGACACGGCGTCGAAGCCGGATTCGTGCACGTCGCGGTAGTCGCTGTGGCGCACCTCCGCGAGATCCTCCAGGCCCTCGCGCTTGATGGCCTCCTGTGCCCACGAAGCCTGCTCGGCCGACAGGGTGGCACCGATCGCCTTCACCCCGTGCTTGGCGGCGTAGCGGACCATCCCGCCCCACCCGCAGCCGATGTCCAGGAGCCGATCGCCCGGCTTGAGCCGGAGCTTGTCGAAGATCAGCCGGTACTTGTTCTCCTGCGCCGTCTCCAGAGTGGCGTCGGCGTCGGGGTACACCGCACAGGTGTAGGTCATCGACGGCCCGAGCACCCACTCGTAGAACGTGTTGGAGACGTCGTAGTGGTGGTGGATGGCCTCGGCGTCGCGCGTCTTGGAGTGGCGCAGCCCCTCGGCGAAGCGACGCCACCGCGGCAGCGTCTCCTGCGGCGGCGGGGCGATCGGTTTGAAGTGCTCCAAGCCGATGCTGCGGGCGATCTGCGCCATCTGCAGCGGCGACGGTTTGCTGAAGGACAGATCCTCGGCGAGCGCGACGAGCGCCGGATAGGGGTCGCCGGGCGGGACGCCGATCAGCTCCAGGTCGCCGGCGATGTAGGCGCGTGCCAAGCCGAGGTCGCCGGGAGCGGTCACCAGGTAGGTCGTGCCGCGGGGAGTCTTCAGGTTGACCCGGAACGGGGCGTCCTCGGGCCCGGTCGCACTGCCGTCGTAGGCGGTGAGCCGCACCCGCGACTCGCCGCCCAGGAACGTCTCGAACACGTTCGCCAGCGGCAGGTGGTGGTCCGTGCCGTGGGTCGCGCGCGCATCCCTCAGAGTGGTCATTTGCTCTTCACCGCCTTGGAGTAGAGGTCGAGTAGTCGGGACTGGGGGTCGTACTTCGCCTTGAGGTCGCGATAGTGCTCGCCGCCGTAGAGGGCGTCGAACTCGTCGACGTCGTAGAACGACTCCGAGTACAGCGATTTGTGGCCGTCGAGGTCGGCGACCTTGCGCTCGATGAGCCGGTTGGTGTGGCCGGGCTTTCCCGGGGTCACCGGGACCGCGGACCAGAAGCCGACGTTGACGTAGGTGCGCTCCGGCTCGAGCGGGTAGAGGGGCCACGGTCGGTGCGGGTCGGCCCCCGGCGGCAGCGGCGATCGCAAGCGCAGCGGGCACAACCAGATCGGCTCGATCGGCACCTCGCGCAGGAACCAGTCGACGAAGTCGGGGGTCTTCTCGATCGGCACCTCGATGTCCTGCACCACCCGCTCGCTCGGCGGCTGGCCCTTGCGGGCGCTGATCCGGTCGCCGATGTCGTACCGGTGGTCCAGGGCGATCAGCTTCCAGTAGAAGCTGCTGCGCAGCCACCGGCGCGGCCAGAACCGTCGGATCGTCGGGTTCTGCGTGCCGAAGGCCCGCGAACACCAGAACCAGTCGGTGTCCCAGCGCCACAGGTAGTCGCGGATCGTCAGCAGGTCCCGCTTCGGGGTCTGCGCCGGTGCGTGCTGGATCGACCGGTAGTAGATGTGCCGACCGGTGTAGTCGCTGACGGGCATCGACCGCTCGTCGGTCTGCCGGCCCAGCACCAGGTAGGACTCGTCGGCGGAGAACACCACACCGTCGAGGTAGTCGACGGGCTCGCCGTCGTAGGACTTCTCGTCGACGATCCGCGTCATGGCGGCGACGAGTGTGTCGACGTCGGTGAAGCGCACGTGGCGCAGTTCGACGTAGGGCTTGACCGGTTCCAGCTCGATCCGCAGTCGTACCGAATAGCCGAGTGTCCCGTAGGAGTTGGGGAAGCCGTAGAACAGGTCGGAGTGGGCGCCGCCGGGGGAGGCGGTGAGGATCTCGCCGGTGCCGGTGAGGATGTCGATCTCGGTCACCGATTCGTGCGGCAGCCCGTTGCGGAACGACGTCGACTCGATGCCCAGCCCGGTGACCGCGCCCCCGAGGGTGATGGTCTTGAGCTGTGGCACGACCAGCGGCGCCAGGCCGTGGGGGAGTGTCGCGTCGACTAGGTCCTCGTAGGTGCACATCCCGGCGACATCGGCGGTCCGCGCGTCGGGGTCGACGGCGATCACACCGGTCAGCCCGGAGACGTCCAGGCCCGGGTGGGGGTTGTGCTCGCGTCGTCGGAAGAGGTTGGAGGTCTTCTTCGCCAGGCGGACCGTGCCGTCGGTCGGGATCGCGCGGTAGCTGGCGAGCAGTCGTCGTACTCCCTGCTCGTAAACCGAAGGACCCGTCCCCAAGCTCACCGCCATTACCCTCTACCGTAGGCACGAAAGGCCGTGTCCGCGAGCGCAATACCGATACGCAGCGGCGATACCGACGACGAGGAGCAACCACCCATGGCGCAAGTGACCGCCACCCAGACCGCCATCATCAACGCCGCACCCGACGCGGTGCTGGCCGCGCTGGCCGATTACACGTCGGTGCGACCGGCCATCCTCCCGGAGAACTACCGGGATTACGAGGTCCTGTCCGGCGGCACCGGTGCCGGCACCGTCGTCCACTGGATCCTGCAGGCCACCGAGAAGCGCCAGCGCGACGTGAAGGCGACCGTCACGGTGGCCGACTCGACCATCACCGAGACCGACGAGAACTCCTCGATGGTCACCACCTACACCGTCGCCCCGAACGGATCCGGTTCGACCGTCAGCACGACCACCACCTGGCAGGGTGCCGGCGGCGTGGGCGGCTTCTTCGAGAAGACCTTCGCCCCCAAGGGACTGGGCCGCATCCAGGCCGCGCTGCTGGGCAACCTCAAGTCGCGGTTGGAGAGCTGAGCCGCCGACGTCGCCGCAGTCCGCTCCCGCCGCGCGCGGGGGTGGATGCGACGCGCGTCGTCCTGCGCGCCGAGGCCACCACGACCGTCGCCGACGCGCTGCTCGCGTCGAGCCAGGGAGCCGAGGTCGGGGTCGAGGGCCTGGCCGTCCGCTCCGACGCCGGGGAACTGGTGGACCTGGACGGCCGCCCGGTGCGGCTCGACGAGCCGTCACGGCCGGGGGCCGCGGTCTTCTTCTACCGCGACCTGCCCGACGAGGTGCCGATCCCCTTCGACCTGGAGATCCTCCACGACGATGACGACCTCATCGTCGTCGACAAACCGCATTTCCTGGCGACCATGCCGCGCGGCCGACACGTGACGCAGACCGCGCTCGTGCGGCTGCGCCGCGAGTACGGCGACGACGACATCGCCCCGGCGCACCGATTGGACCGGTTGACCGCCGGGGTGTTGATGTTCACCCGGCGACCGCAGGTCCGCACCGCCTACCAGGAGCTGTTCGCCTCTCGGCGCGTGCGCAAGACGTACTGGGCCGCCGCCGACGGGCAGTGGGAGCACGCCGATCGGGTGCGCGTGGCGAACCGCATCGAGAAGACCGCCGGGGATCTGCGCGCGCTCGTCGTCGACGGCGAACCGAACGCCGTCAGCACCATCGCACGCACCGACGACGGTTTCACGCTCCTGCCCGAGACCGGGCGCACCCACCAGCTGCGCGTCCACATGGCCGGGCTGGGGGTGCCGATCCAGAACGACCCGCTCTACCCGCAGGTGCGACCCGAGCTGGCCGAGCTGCCCGATCACGGCGACTTCTCCCGGCCGCTGCGGCTGGTCGCGACCTCGCTGGAGTTCGACGACCCGCTGACGGGTCGATCGCGGCGCTTCCGGTCCCGCCGCCGGTGAGCGGTACGCTTTCCCCGTGAGTGAGACCGACACCGCGGCCGACGCCGTGACCGAATCCGACGCCGTGGCCGAGCCGGATCGCGGTGAGCTCTGGACGCGGATCACCGCGTGGGTGCTGGTGATCGGGGGCGCGATCGCCTTCGTCGCCTCCTTCGTGCTGACCTACGAGAAGCTCGAGCTGCTGTCCGACCCCAACTACAAGCCCTCCTGCAGCATCAACTCGGTGTTCAGCTGCAGCCCGGTGATGGCCTCCTGGCAGGCCTCGCTGTTCGGCTTCCCCAACCCGCTGATCGGGATCGCCGGTTTCGCGGTCGTGATCACCGTCGGCATGGGGATCCTCGCCGGGGCGCGGTACGCCAACTGGTTCTGGGGCGGCCTGCAGCTCGGCGTGACACTCGCGATGGCCTTCGTGCTGTGGCTCATCTACTCGAGCCTCTACGACATCGGCGCGCTGTGCCTGTACTGCATGGTCGTGTGGTCGATGACCATTCCGCTGTTCGTGGTCGTGACCGTCCGCAACCTGATGGCCACCCGCACACAGCCGTCGCGGGCCCTGGTCGCCATCGCGCCGTACGTGCCGGTGATCGTGTTCGTCTGCTACATGTTCGTCGCGGCCGCGATCCTCGACCGGTTCTGGACCGCCCTGTTCTGACCCATGAGCATCATCGGATCGTATGAGCGCCACCCCGACCTGGGGTGCGAGGCGATCGTCTTCCTCGACGACGAGACCGGTGCGTGCTTCCAGATCCAGCGCGACCTCGTCGGCGGTCCGCGCGCCGACGAGTACTGCGTGACCACCGGGGCGAGCGCCCCGGTCTACGGCGCCGTCAAGCAATGGCGCCGCGTCGACGGCAACCGCTTCGAATTCGAGTTGGTCCCGCGTGCCGGACGGCTCTTCGGCGACGACGTCCTGTCCTTCGAGGTCACCTCGAGCGATGCGACGCCCGAGGAACTCGCCGTGCATCTCGACCGCATCCTGCGCTGAGAAGTCGGGGGCGGCGACTACCCTGGAGATCGTGACGCAAACACCAGATCTGGGCGGTCTCCTCGGCGGGGACGGCGACCCGAACGCACTGTCGGGACTGCTGGCGCAGGCCCAGCAGATGCAGGAACAGTTGATGACCGCGCAGCAGGAGATCGCGCAGACCGAGCTCACCGGCACGGCCGGGAACGGCCTGGTCACGGTCACCGGCAGCGGTGCCGGCGGCATCACCGGCATCACCATCGACCCGAAGGTCGTCGACCCGTCCGACGTGGAGACCCTGCAGGACCTGATCGTCGGTGCGCTGACCGACCTCGACGCCAAGCGGGACGCGCTCGCCGCCGAGAAGATGGGCCCGCTGTCGGGCGGTCTGGGCCTGCCCGGACTGGGCTAGCGATGTACGAGGGGCCGATCCAGGATCTGATCGACGAGCTGGCCAAGCAGCCCGGGCTCGGCCCGAAGGGCGCCCAGCGCATCGCGTTCAGCCTCCTGGCGGGGGAGAAGTCCGACATCGACCGGCTCATCGCGGCCTTGGGCCGGGTGCGTGACGACGTCACCTTCTGCTCCGAGTGCGGCAACGTGTCGGCCAACCCGCTGTGCCGCATCTGCTCGGACGCCCGGCGGGATGCGACGAAGATCTGTGTCGTCGAGGAACCCAAGGACGTCAACGCGATCGAGCGCACCAAGGAGTTCACCGGCCGCTACCACGTGCTCGGCGGCGCGCTGGATCCACTGTCGGGGATCGGGCCGGACCAGCTGCGCATCCGCGAGCTGCTCAAGCGCCTGGGCAACCAGGACGACGGCATCGACGTCACCGAGGTGATCGTCGCGACCGACCCCAACACCGAGGGCGAGGCGACCGCGACCTATCTGCTGCGGATGCTCAAAGACTTCCCCGGGCTGGAGGTCACCCGCCTGGCCTCCGGTCTCCCCATGGGCGGCGACCTCGAGTTCGCCGACGAGCTGACGCTGGGCCGCGCACTCTCGGGTCGCCGGGCACTGGCCTGACGCGTGCCGCCGATCACCGTCGCCGCGGGGATCATCGCCGTCGACGGACCGTCCGGCGCCGGGAAGTCCACGCTGGCCGATGAGCTGATGCGCGGGCTCGACGGCGACGCCGTCCTCGTCCGCACCGACGAGTTCGCGACCTGGGACGATCCCGTCGCCTGGTGGCCCGAGTTCGTGGCGGGCGTGCTGACGCCGTTCCGTGCCGGTGCGGACCTGCGCTACCGGCCGCGGGTGTGGGACGGCGACGTCGCCGAGCCGGGGCCGACGGTCGTGCGCGCGTGGCGACCGATCCTGCTCGTCGAGGGGGTGTCGTCGGCGCGCCGCGCGATGGCCCCGCACTTGTCGCAGGCGTTCTGGCTCGACGGCCCGGCCGCCGAACAGCGGCTGGAGGCGGCGGTCGCCCGCGAGGGGGAGGCGGCGCGCGAGCATCTGCGCGCCTGGCAGCGCTTCGAAGAGGGCTGGTACGCCGTCGACCGGACGCGCGAGCGCTGCGAGGTGCTCTAACGCCGAGGTCTGTGACCACCGAGCGACAACAAACCTCGGCGTAAGCGGTGTCAGCGCGCCGCGGCCAGGCGCTCCTTGCGGAGCTGGTCGATCTCCGGGAGGTCCAGCGGTGCGAGCTCGGTGCCGGTGGCCTGCGCCAGGAGGTGGTCGGCCAGCTCGGGGTTGCGGGCCAGCAGCGGGCCGTGCATGTAGGTGCCGATCACACTGCCCTGCACGACGCCCTCGACCTTGTCGGCGGTGCCGTTGCCGACGCCGTGGCGGACCTTGGCCAGTGGTCGCGCACCCGGGCCCAGGGTCGTGATGCCGCGGTGGTTCTCGAAGCCGGACAGCGGCTGGGCCAGCCCGTCGAGCAGGGGCTCGGTGACCAGCTCGCCGATGGACCGCGCCGGGCCGGGGGAGGTGGTCAGGTCGAACATGCCGATGCCGTCGACCTTCTCCCCGGCGGCGGTCTCATACCAGTCGCCGAGGACCTGGATGGCCGCACAGATCGCGAGGACCGGCCGGCCGGCCTGCGCGGCGCGCTGCATCCCCGGGTGCTCGCTGAGGTGGCGGGTGGCCAGGCGCTGGGCGAAGTCCTCGGCGCCGCCGAGGGTGTACACGTCCAGCGAATCGGGCACGTCGTCGTCGAGGGTGATCGACACGATCTCCGCGTCGAGGCCGCGCATCCGGGCGCGCTGACGCAGCACCAGGGCGTTGCCGCCGTCGCCGTAGGTGCCCATCACGTCGGGCAGGACCAGGCCGATCCGCACTGTCGACTCGCTCATCACGCGTCTCCCTTCACCGCGGCGATGGGTTCGGCCCCGGCCCGCTCCAGCGCGGTGCCGAGGTCGCGGAAGGCGGTGTAGTTCGCCAGCACCTCGACCCGGCCCGGCGGGCACTGCGCGATCGCCGTCATCGGATCGGGCACGGTGGTGTGTTCGGCGCCGGCATAGAGCAGGCGCACACCCAGGTCGGCGGCGCGTTCGCCGGAGGCGATCACCTTCATCGTCTCGAAGGCCTCGAACCGCACGTCCCACAGCCACGAGAGGTCCTCGCCGTCGGGCACCTGGCCGTTGACCGCGATCACCAGGCTGTCGGCATCCTGGTCGATCATCGACAGGGCCTCCTGCCAGCCGGCCGGGTTCTTGGCGAGCAGCGTGCGGATCGTGTGATCGCCGAGTCGGTACGAGCCGTAGCGGCCGGCCACCTCGCCGACGGTGCCGACGGCCGCGGCCGCATCGGCGGGGTCGGCGCCCATCACCACGGCGGCGGCGATCGCCTGCGTCGCGTTGCCGCGGTTGGCCCGACCGGGCACGGCGGGGGCCAGCGGCGCGGAGAAGCCGTCGGGCCCGTAGACCTTCTCGTCGTCGAACCACCAGTCCGGCGTCGGGCGGCGGAAGGATTCGTCGCCGGTCGACCGCCACTGGCCGTCGCCGGAGCGGATGATCGGCTCGCCGGTGCGCGGACAGCTCACCGAGTCGCCGACCCAGCCCGCGCCCGCGGCGACCCACACGACGTTGGGGGCGTCGAAGGCGGCCGAGGTGACCAGCACGTCATCGCAGTTGGCGACGACGGTCATCTCCGGGTGCCGCTCGATGCCCTCGCGCAGCCGCCGCTCGATGATGTTGATCTCGCCGACGCGGTCGAGCTGGTCGCGCGACAGGTTGAGCATGACCAGGGCGCGGGGGTCGAGGGCGTCGCAGACGTGCGGGACGTGCAGCTCGTCGACCTCGAGTGCGGCGACCGGCTTGCCGCGGGTGAGCGACAGCGTCGCGATGATGCCCGCGTCCATGTTCGCCCCGTCGGCCTGCGTGGCGACCGGTCCGACGCCCGCCAGCGCCGCGGCGAGCATGCGCGTCGTCGTCGACTTGCCGTTGGTGCCGGTGACGAGTGCGGTCTGCCGACCGGCGCCGAGACGGGCCATGATCGACGGGTCGACCTTCATGGCGACCAGTCCGCCGATCATCGAGCCTTTGCCGCGCCCGGCCGCCCGTGAGGCCCAGCGGGCCGACGAGGCGGCGGCGAGCGCCAAACGGGTGCGGGCGGGCAGGCCCGGGGCGTTCGACATGCGTTCGAGTTTCCCACAACCAAGTCCCATCGGAGAGCGCGCCTCCCTCGGTAGGGTGTGAGCACTGTGAGTGAATCCACGAAGGTCGCGCTGCCCGCCGGTATCCGCGCCCAGCGGTTGGTGATGCGGGCCGTGGGCAAGCTGCCCGCGCCGGTCGTCGGCGCGCTGGGCCGACTCGCGCCCACCAATGCCGCGGGCGACCGGATCGATCCTGTTCTGGCGAGCGTGGCGTTGGCCGCCGACAAGGTGCCGGCCTTCGACATGTACGACGCCGACCCGACGCGGGCCCGACGCAAGATCGACGTCTCGTCGGCGATGCTGGCCCCGGTCCACCCGCCGTTCGCCGTCGACGAGGACGTGGTCATCGACGGTCCGGCGGGCCCCATCCCGGCGACGCGGCTGCGCGCGGGCACCGCCTCGCGCGGCATCGTCGTCTACTTCCACGGCGGCGGCTGGACCATCGGCAGTCGGGCCAGCCACGACGGTCCGGCGCGCGACCTGGCCGTCGACGCCGGCGTCGACGTGCTCAACGTCGACTACCGACTGGCCCCGGAGCACCCGTTCCCCGCGGCCGCGGACGACGCGCTCGCCGCATGGCGGTACGCCGTCGACCATGCGGCCGAATGGGGCGTCGATCCGGATGCGATCGTCGTGGCCGGGGACAGCGCCGGCGGCAACCTCGCCGCGGTGGTGTCGCAGCTGACCCGCGGTGAGAAGGTCGTGCCCGCGCTGCAGCTGCTGATCTACCCGGCGGTGGACCTGGCCGGTGAGACACCGTCGCGGACCGAGTTCGCGACCGGTCGGTTCCTGACCAAGAAACACATGGACTGGTTCATCGACAACTACGTGCCCGACGTCGCCGAGCGCGCCGACCCGAAGGCCTCGCCGATGCGCGCCGCCGACCTCTCCGGGCTGCCGCCCGCGCACGTCGTCGTCGCCGGCTTCGACCCGCTGCGCGACGAGGGCATCGCCTACGCGCAGGCGCTGCGCGACGCCGGGGTGCCGGTCACCCTCGACCGCGCAGGCTCGATGATCCACGGATTCTTCAACATGACGATGATCTCGCCCGCGGCCCGGGAATCGGCCCGACGCGCGGCGCGGGCCGTCGCGGAAAGGTTGGACGCAGATGACTGAGGGCGGCGCGATTCCCGAGGTGGAATCGATCTTCGACGACGACGAGGACGAGGGATCGACGTCCGGGGCGATCCGGATCGCCTCGGTGGCCGCGCTCGGCGGTCTTCTGTTCGGCTACGAGACGTCGGTCATCAACGGCGCCACGAAGGCGATCGAGCACGGATTCGACGTCCGGCCGGCACCGCTGGGCTTCGCGGTCGCGTCGTCACTGATCGGTGCGGCGGCCGGCGCACTGACCGCCGGGCGGATCGCCGACCGGATCGGCCGCCTCAAGGTCATGAAGATCGCGGCGCTGCTGTTCTTCATCAGCGCGATCGGCTGCGCCCTGTCGCCCGAGTCGTGGGGCATGGGCGGCCTGGCGTTCTTCGTCGCGTTCCGCGTCATCGGCGGCTTCGCCGTCGGCGTCGCGTCGGTCATCGCCCCGGCCTACATCGCCGAGACCGCGCCCGCACGTCTGCGCGGCCGGCTGGGGTCGCTGCAGCAGTTGGCGATCGTCGTCGGCATCTTCCTGTCCTTCCTGGTCAACCTCGTGCTGCAGAACCTGGCCGGGGGAGCGGAGAAGACCCTCTGGCTGGGCATGCCGGCGTGGCGGTGGATGTTCCTGGCCATGGCGATCCCGGCCGTCGTCTACGGCCTGCTGTCGTACACGATCCCCGAATCGCCGCGCTACCTGATCTCCCAGCACCGCATCCCCGAGGCCCGCAAGGTGCTCGAGATGCTGCTCGGCGAGAAGAACCTCGACATCACCATCAACCGAATCCGGTCCAGCATGGCGCGCGAGACGAAGCCGTCGTGGCGCGACCTCAAGGCGCCGGCCGGCAAGGTCTACCCGATCGTGTGGATCGGACTGTTGCTCTCGGTGTTCCAGCAGCTCGTGGGCATCAACGTCGTCTTCTACTACTCGAACGTGGTGTGGGAGTCGGCCGGCTTCGACGAGAGCCAGGCGTTCCTCACCTCGACGATCACGTCGGTCATCAACATCGCGACGACGCTGGTGGCCATCGCCCTGGTCGATCGTGTCGGCCGCAAGCCGCTGCTGCTGGCCGGATCGATCGGCATGACGGTGTCGCTGGTGACGTTGGCCTTCACCTTCCACCACCTCACCGACAAACTCGACGCCCTCGGGCACCACGTCCTCAACGACAACGGCGATGCGGTGCAGACGCTGCCGGGAGGCTGGGCGACGGTCGCGCTGATCGCGTTCAACGCCTTCGTCGTCTTCTTCGGGATGAGCTGGGGCCCGGTGGTCTGGGTGCTGCTCGGCGAGATGTTCCCCAACCGGATCCGCGCTGCCGCGCTGTCCCTGGCCGCGGCCGGTCAGTGGGCCGCGAACTGGGTCATCACCCAGACCTTCCCGGTCATCAAGGACAGCGTCGGCCTCACCTTCGGCTACGCGCTGTACGCGACCTTCGCCCTGCTGTCCTTCCTCTTCGTCGCCCGGTTCGTGCCGGAGACCAAGGGCAAGACCCTCGAGGAGATGGACGCGTTGGCCGGGATCGCCGCCGACGAGTAGTCGGCGGCGACCGCACCGGTCACGGGGCCCAGGTGCCCTCGGCCTGCTCGCCGTCGGCCTCGGCGGCGCCGCGGTGCGCCCGGTTCACGGCCGAGACGACCGCCCGCAGGCTCGCCGTCGTGATCGACGAGGCGATGCCGACGCCCCACACGGTGTCGCCGTTGACCTCGCACTCGACGTAGGCGGCGGCGTTGGAATCATCGCCGGACGTCAGTGCGTGCTCGCTGTAGTCGAGGACCCGCACGTCGAACCCGACGGTGGCCAGGGCGTCGACGAAGGCGGCGAGCGGGCCGTTGCCGCGCCCCTCGATCTCCTTCTCGACGCCGTCGACCTTCACGACCGCGGTGATGGCGTCCTCGCCCTCGTCGGTCTCCGAGGCGTCCACGCGCTGGCGCATCCGTTCCAGCGGCCGGATCGGGTTCAGGTACTGCTCGGCGAAGACGTCCCACATCTCCTTGGGCGACACCTCGCCGCCCTCGCCGTCGGTCAGCTTCTGGATCTCGCGGCTGAACTCGATCTGCAGGCGCCGCGGCAGGTTCATGCCGTGGTCGGCCTTCATGATGTAGGCGACGCCGCCCTTGCCGGACTGGCTGTTGACGCGGATGACCGCCTCGTAGTTGCGGCCGACGTCCTTCGGGTCGATCGGCAGGTAGGGCACCTGCCAGACGATGTCCTCGACGTCGGAGTCGGCCTCGTCGGCGTCGATCTTCATCTGGTCCAGGCCCTTGTTGATCGCGTCCTGGTGGCTGCCGGAGAAGGCGGTGTAGACCAGGTCGCCGCCGTAGGGGTGGCGCTCGGGCACGTTCAGCTGGTTGCAGTACTCCACCGTCCGGCGGATCTCGTCGATGTCGGCGAAGGAGATCTGCGGGTCGATGCCGCGGGAGAACAGGTTCATGCCCAGCGTGACCAGACAGACGTTGCCGGTGCGCTCGCCGTTGCCGAACAGGCAGCCCTCGATGCGGTCGGCGCCGGCCAGGTAGCCCAGCTCGGCGGCCGCGACGGCCTCGCCGCGGTCGTTGTGCGGGTGCAGGCTCAGAATGATCGAATCGCGACGGGCCAGGTTGCGGCTCATCCACTCGATCGAGTCGGCATAGACGTTGGGCGTGGCCATCTCGACGGTCGCCGGCAGGTTCACGATCAGCGGCTTCTCCGGCGTGGGCGCGATTATCTCGCTGACGGCGTCGCAGACGTGCTTGGCGTAGCTCAGCTCGGTGCCGGTGTACGACTCGGGCGAGTACTCGTAGCGCCACTGCGTGTCCGGGTACTTCTTCTCCTCCTCCAGAACCTTGTGGGCCGCCCGGGTCGCGATTGCGGTGATCTCGTCCTTGTCGGCGCGGAACACGACGCGGCGCTGCAGCACCGAGGTGGAGTTGTAGAAGTGCACGATGACCCGCGGCGCGCCCTGGCAGGCCTCGAAGGTCCGCTCGATCAGCTCGTCGCGGCACTGGGTCAGCACTTGGATGGTGACGTCGTCGGGGATGACGTCGTCCTCGATGATCTCGCGGACGAAGTCGAAATCGGTCTGGCTCGCCGACGGGAAGCCGACCTCGATCTCCTTGTATCCCATCCGCACGAGCAGGTCGAACATGCGGCGCTTGCGCGCCGGGCTCATCGGGTCGATCAGGGCCTGGTTGCCGTCGCGCAGGTCGACCGCACACCAGAGCGGCGCGCGCTGGGCCACCTTGTCGGGCCACGTGCGGTCGGGCAGCGACACCTTCTCGACCTCGTCGGCGAAGGAGCGGTAGCGGTGCACCGGCATCGCCGATCCGCGCTGCGGATTCCAGGTCGGCTGGCCCTGCGCCCGCGGACCGGAGGGCTCGACGATGCGCGAACCGTGGCGAGAGGTGAAGGAATCAGGGGAAGTCATGGTGGTCAATCTCCAAAGGGATGGGGTGGAAGATGACCGGCGCGCGAAATGGCCCGCGACGGAGGGCCGGTCGATTCAGACCCCGCCGCGGCAACCGAGGAGGAATGCGCGCTGCATGCGCTCAGATTACCCGGTCGGCAATCGGAAACACAAAGGCGTTCGGGAAATCCTCGCCGGTCGTCATTCCGAGGTCGCGCTCGGTGTGCAGAACAGCACGACCGCGTCGTTGGTCGCCTGCACCCCGTCCGGCCCGATCGCGTCGAGGAGTTGCGCGCGCAGCCGTTCACGCTCGGCGTCGTCGAGTGTGATCAGGCGCGAGTAGGTGAACAGCTGGCCCACGTATTCGTCGGTGGAGTACACGACCGGCTCGGGATGGTCGCGGTGGTCGATGTCGAACCCGGCGTCGGCGATCTGGTCGGTGACCCGTGCGGAATGGGGCTTTCTGTCGGACCCGCGGGGACCGAGGGACCCGAGGATCGACACGACGGCCTCCCGCGCCGGTCCCACCGCCCGGATCCGGTTCCACGTCAGGGCCATCGCACCGCCCGGTGTCAGCAGCCCGCGCACCTTCGGCAGCGCCCGCTCCGGGTCGACCCAGTGGAAGGACTGGCCGAAGGTCACCAGGTCGAACCGTCGCCCCGCGTCGTCCCACTCCTCGAAATAGGCCCCCTCGACGTCGATCCCGCGGCTGCGCGCCACCGCCGCCATCTTCGCGTCGGGCTCGACGGCGAGGACGTCGGCGCCGGCCGCGGCCAGTTGGACGGAGAGGATTCCGGTGCCGGCGCCCACGTCGAGGACGCGCAGCCCGGGCCGGGTGACCAGCCCGTCGACCAGTGCCGACGGGTAGCGGGGGCGGAACTCGTCGTAGGCGAGGGCCGCCGACCCGAACGAGTCTGCTCGGCGCCGGTCGAGGTGGCTGGGGGTTTCCGCGGTCATGGTTCCAGCATCCTCGCGCGGGAGACCGGTGCGGCCGGTACCGAGCAGTTCTTCTCCCCTCCACCCCCGGATTTCAGTGAATCCTCAGGTTGACAGTGGAAAGTGGCGTGCGTTCAGCCCCGGTCCGCCGTCGCGACCGTGCGTCGACGGGCCATCCCCGAAAGGAACACACATGACTGCCATGCGTCACCGCATCGCGACCGTCGCCCTGGGCGTCGGCGCCGCGTCGCTGCTGGCCACGGGCGCCGCCCAGGCCGCCCCGGTCCACGGCCCCGACCTCAAGCCGGTCCCCAAGTCGACGCCCGTCCCCGAGACGAGCTGCACGCTGGGACAGGTCGAGAAGGCCCTGGCCAAGGAGGATCCGGCCATCTGGAAGAAGATCAACAAGTCGCCCCAGCACCGCAACCGCTTCGAGAACATGGTCGTTCTCACCAAGGAGCAGCGGAAGGCGAAGAAGGCGCAGTGGAAGCGCGCGCACCCCACCGAGGCCGCCGCGTTCGACTTCCTGAAGGACAACAACATCTCCTTCCACTCGCCGCAGCAGAAGGCGCAGATGAAGGCCAAGCGCAAGGCCACCATGGCCAAGGTGAAGGCCACCTGCGGCCAGTTCTGATCAGCGACTGATCGGACCCTCCGATGGTGCTGTCCCCGGATCCCGGGGCAGCACCATCGCCGTAACGGCGGCCATGACCAGCAGGATCGCCGCGGCCGTCCCGAGGGCCACGTGCACACCGGACATGTACGCCGACTTCGCGGCGTCGGAGACGGCACTGCTGCCGCCGGCCGAGTCGAGCGCCTCGCGCAGCGTTCCGCGGAACGCGGGGCTCGTCTGCGCGTAGCGGTGGGCGAACACGACGGCGGCGAGGGAGCCGAGCAGCGCCAATCCCAGGGCCTGGCCGAGTTCGAAGCTCGTCTCCGAGATGCCGGTCGCCTCGCCCGCCCGCTCGGGCGGCACGGAGCCGACGGCGACCACCGACACCAGGCTGAACGCGGTGCCGTAGCCGACGCCGGCGACGGCCGACCCGAGCAGGAACGCCCACAGCCCGTCGTGCACGCCGGTCCACTGCAGCACGACCATCCCCAGCGCACAGACCAGCAGGGCGCCGATGAACGCGCGTCGCACCCCGATGCGCGCGACGATGCGGGCAGACCCGAGGGAGAAGGCGCACACCGTCGCGGCCATCGGCAGACCCAGCAGCGCGGCGCCCAGTGGATCGCGGCCGGTGATCGACTGCAGGTACTCGTTGACCAGGTACGTCGTCGCGGCCAGCGACATCATCGCCGCCAGGGTCACGACGATCGCCACCGCGAAGCTCGGCGTGCGAAGCAGCCGCAGATCCACCAGCGGGTGCGCCGAACGGGAGCAGTGGGTGGCAAACGCGGCGAGCAGGGCGATGCCCACCGCACCGACCACGACCGGCACGGGGTCCACGCCGGTCAGGGCGAGGTGCTTGACGGCGTAGACCACGCCGAGGATCCCGCCCACCGACAGGATGACGCCGAGCAGGTCGAAGGGCGCCTCCTCGTCGTCGGCGCGGGCGTCGGCGGGGAGGAGTCGGACCGCCAGCCACAGCACCGCGACCACCGGCACGTTGATCAGGAACACCGAGCCCCACCAGAAGTGGTGCAGCAGCACGCCCCCGACGATCGGCCCGACCGCGGTGCCGCCGGCGAAGGCCGAGGTCCACACGCCGATCGCGCGGCCGCGCTCGACCGTGTCGTCGAACATCGTGGAGATGATGGCCAGGCTCGACGGGAGCAGTGTCGCGCCGCCGAAGCCCATCAGCGCCCGCGCGGCGATTAGCATCGCCGGGGTCGCGGCGAACGCGGCCAGCAGCGACCCGGCGCCGAAGACCGTCGCACCGCCGATGAGGAGCCGCCGACGGCCGACGCGGTCGCCGAGGCTGCCCATCGTGATGAGGAGTCCGGCGATCACGAAGCTGTAGGAGTCGAGGATCCACAGCGACTGCGTCGGCGAGGGATCGAGGTCCTTGGTCAGCTGCGGCATCGCCAGGAACAGCACCGACACGTCCATCGAGACCAACAGCACGGGCAGGATCAGTACGCCCAAACCCCACCATCGCCGGTTGCCCACAAGCCGAGAGGGTAGTCGTCGACCGCGGTCCTGTTACATCGCGTGCGGATAGACCGTGAGCATGTGCGCGCCGAACCACGAACTGAGGGCGACGACCCCGACCAGCATCGTGGTGCGCACCCGCGGCGTCTGATTCGCCACCCAGATGGCGATCGGGATCAGCAGCACGAACGCCGGCAGCAACAGGCGCGCGCGGCTCATCATCAGACCGCTGGACAGCACGATCGACGCGGTGACCAGCGTGCCGTACAGCAGCAGCGGCCACGGGGCGCGCGCGGCGACGTTGATCCCCACCAGCACGACCGTCGCGACGATGATCAGCGCCGTGGCGACGGGCGCGACCTCGCCGGAGTTGATCAGCGAGTAGTTGACGAAGCGGAAGGTCGCCCGGCCCCAGTCGTACTTGGTGCCCCAGCCGCCGGTCTGGATGTCGAACCACCCCATCGGCGTCTCGGTCTTGTGCCAGACGTAGCCCAGGTAGCCCAGGAAGCCCAGCGGTGCGACGACGATCGCGGCCCAGGCGCGCCACCCGCCGAGCCGCACCCCGGCGTTGCCCGTCTTGCCGCGCGGCAGGCCGGTCGCCGCGATGAACGCCGTCAGCATCACGACGGCGATGAGCACGATGCCCGTCGGCCGGATCAGACCGGCGGCCAGCGCGGTGAACCCGGCGAGCAGCCAGCGCTTCTCCAGCACCCCGACCAGCGACCATGCGACCACCGCGCAGAACAGCGCCTCGGTGTAGGCCATCGAGAGCACGACGCCCATCGGGGCGGCGGCGAACAGGATCAGCAGCACCAGGCCGGTCGTGCGGGCCCGCGACTCGTCGGCCCCGGTCATCTCGACGGCACACCAGCGCCCGATCCGCGCCACGGCCACGGCGGCGAAGGCCCCGGCGACGAGGGTCACGATGATCGCGGCGCCGTAGACGCCCAGACCGGGGATCACGGCCACGGCCTTCACCAGATACGGGTAGCCGGGGAAGAACGCGAGCGCGGTGTCGGGGGTGTGGATCCCGTTGGCATCGGTGTTCGTCGCGGGCACGTCGGCGTAGCCGTACTTGGCGATCGCCAGCATCCACTTGCCGTCCCACAGCTGCAGCGTCGTGGGCAGGGTCGTCCCGCGCAAGTCGGCGAACCGGGCGAGGACCGCGATGCCCGCCAGGCGCACCGCGAAGAAGGCGAGAATCGGCACGACCCAGTCGTCGACGACGTCGCGGGGCGTCGGCTGTTGCGCGTCGGCGCGCGCATCGTCGCGCACGGCGTGCGACGTCGAGGAGGTGGCCACGTCGGAGATCGTAGTAGGCGCCGGTGCGCATTCGGAGAGGCAACCACCTCCCCGGTAGACTTGAGCTTCGGCAACTCCCCAGGTCCAGAGAGGTAATTTTCGGTGGCGCTCGTAGTGCAGAAGTATGGCGGGTCCTCGGTCGCAACGGCCGAGCGGATCCGTCGCGTCGCCGAGCGCATCGTGGACACGCGCAAGCGCGGCGACGACGTCGTCGTGGTCGTGTCGGCCATGGGCGACACCACCGACGAACTGCTGGACCTGGCCGAGCAGGTCAACCCGGCCCCGCCGCCGCGCGAGATGGACATGCTCCTCACCTCGGGCGAGCGGATCTCCAACGCGCTGGTCGCCATGGCGATCGCGTCGCTGGGCGCCGAGGCGCAGTCGTTCACCGGTTCGCAGGCCGGCGTCATCACGACCAGCAGCCACGGCAAGGCCAAGATCATCGACGTCACGCCCAGCCGTGTCCGCGACGCCCTCGACGAGGGCAAGATCGTGCTGGTCGCCGGCTTCCAGGGCGTCGCCCAGGACACCAAGGACGTCACGACGCTGGGCCGCGGCGGGTCGGACACGACCGCCGTCGCCTTGGCCGCCGCGCTGAACGCCGACGTCTGCGAGATCTACACCGACGTCGACGGCATCTACAGCGCGGACCCGCGCATCGTGCCCAACGCGCGCCACCTCGACACCGTCTCCTTCGAGGAGATGCTGGAGATGGCGGCAGCCGGCGCCAAGGTGCTCATGCTGCGCTGCGTGGAATACGCGCGGCGCTACAACGTTCCCGTTCATGTGCGCTCGTCGTACTCGAACAAGCCCGGCACCCTGGTGACCGGATCGATGGAGGACATTCCCGTGGAAGAAGCGATTCTCACCGGCGTTGCACACGACCGCAGCGAGGCCAAGGTCACCGTCGTCGGCCTCGACGATCAGCCCGGCTCGGCCGCAAAGGTGTTCCGCGCGGTCGCCGACGCCGACATCGACATCGACATGGTGCTGCAGAACATCTCGAAGGTGGAGACCGGCAAGACCGACATCACCTTCACCCTGTCGCGCGAGCTGGGCCCGATCGCGGTCGAGAAGCTGAACGCGCTGCGCGAGGAGATCGGCTTCGCCGAGGTCCTCTACGACGACCACATCGGCAAGGTGTCGCTCGTCGGCGCCGGCATGCGCTCGCACCCGGGTGTGACCGCGCGCTTCTGCGAGGCCCTCGCCGACGCCGGGATCAACATCGAACTGATCTCGACCTCCGAGATCCGCATCTCGGTGCTGTGCCGCGACACCGACCTCGACGAGGCCGTGCGCGTGCTGCACGACGCCTTCGACCTCGGCAGCGACGAAGAGGCCGTCGTGTACGCCGGAACGGGTCGCTGACCGTGGGCGCCCGCATCGGCGTCGTCGGCGCCACCGGACAGGTCGGCGGGGTCATGCGCGCCCTGCTGGCGGAACGGGATTTCCCCGCCGATGAGGTGCGCTTCTTCGCGTCGTCGCGCTCGGCGGGCAAGAAGCTGCCCTGGAAGGGCGGCGAGATCGTCGTCGAGGACGCCGCGACCGCCGATCCCAGCGGCCTGGACATCGCGCTGTTCTCCGCCGGCGCGACCATGTCGCGCGAGCAGGCCCCGCGGTTCGCCGCGGCGGGCGTGACCGTCATCGACAACTCGTCGGCCTGGCGCAAGGACCCCGATGTCCCGCTGGTCGTCTCCGAGGTCAACGGCGAGCTCGCGAAGACCCCGCCCAAGGGCATCATCGCGAATCCGAACTGCACGACCATGGCCGCGATGCCGGTGCTCAAGCCGCTGCACGAGGCGGCCGGTCTGCGCCGGCTGATCATCTCGTCGTACCAGGCCGTGTCCGGCAGTGGCCTGGCCGGCGTCGAGGAACTCGCGTCGCAGGTCCGTGCGACCGCGGGTGACGCCGAGAAGCTCGTCTACGACGGTTCGTCGGTCGACTTCCCCGATCCGGTGAAGTACGTCGCGCCGATCGCCTTCAACGTCGTCCCGCTGGCCGGCTCGATCGTCGACGACGGCTCCGAGGAGACCGACGAGGACCAGAAGCTGCGGAACGAGTCGCGCAAGATCCTCGGTCTGCCCGAACTCCTGGTCAGCGGCACCTGCGTGCGCGTGCCGGTGTTCACCGGGCACTCGCTGTCGATCAACGCCGAGTTCGACGAGCCGCTGAGCCCGGATCAGGCGCGCAAGATCCTGGCCGACGCCGCCGGGGTCGAGGTCGTCGACGTGCCGACGCCGCTGGACGCCGCCGGCAAGGACGTCTCGCTGGTGGGCCGCTTCCGCCAGGACCCGGGAGTGCCCGACGGCAAGGGCTTGGCCCTGTTCGTCGCCGGCGACAACCTGCGCAAGGGTGCCGCGCTCAACACCATCCAGATCGCCGAACTGCTCGTTTAGCCGTCGCTACCGCTTGCGCCGGCGCAGCCAGCTGCGCCGCTTCGGCGGCGAGGCCGCCTCGGCGAGGCGCAGGCAGTGCTCGTAGCGCGACGTGCGGTCCGCGAGCCCGTTCAGCCCGCCGTTGATCGCCCGGGTGACACCGTCGAGATCGCGGTCGTCGGCGAGGGTGTTGATCTGCGGCCGGGCCACGGTCCAGTACCAGGTCACACCGAGGAAGCCGTACTCGTCGGAGGCCAGCTCCTCGGGATGGTCGACGAAAAAGGTCGACGACGGGACGTAGCCGTTCTCGTGGGCCCAGGCGCTCAGCTCGGTGTAGTTGGTCCGACCGGTCACCTGGATGGGACCGCGGCCCTTGAACCGCACCCCGTCGCCCTTCTCGGTGTTGCCCAGGTCCGTGCGCCCCTCGTAGTCCGCGCCGGAGGCGATCTCCTCCATGTAGCGCAGCCCGGCCGATTCGTGCCCGATCTGGGCGAGCCACATCGCGGCCCGGTCCACGGTCGTGCAGCCGCAGGCGCGCAGGGACTCGACGACTGCCGGGAACAGGAGCCGATAGCGCTCGAAGGGCAGGCTCTCGCCCATCGCCCGCGCGAGGGAGGCGGCGTTGTGGACGATCGGCGGCGTCGAGGAGGCCATCGGGGGGGGGCTACAGCTTCTCGAGGATGCTGTTCAACTTGTGGTCGGAGGCGGACACGGCGGCGTGCACCGCGGGCTCGACCACTTTCGACAGTGCTTTGCCGGCCAGCCCGCCCGGGAACTTGTAGTCGATCGCGACGCTGATCTTGGTGGTCGTCGGGTCGATCTCGGTGAGCTTCCAGCGCGTCTGGTTGTCGAAACCGGAGACCGAGGCGGTGTCGATCTCGGTGCCCTCGACCCAGCGGACGATCTCGATGACCGAGTCGACCCGCGCCCCGACCTTCATCCGCGACTGGAAGCGGGCGCCCTCACCGCGGGTCTGCTCGGTCGTCGGGGTCATCTCGGTGAGGCCGAACATCCACGTCGGCAGGTTCTCGACTTCGGACATGTAGTCCCACACCTTGTCGATCGGCGCGTTGACGGTGTTCTCGTGGTCGATGTGTCCCACGGGGTCTCCTTCGGGTCGGTGCCGGTGCCCCGGCGCGCTTGCGCGACTGTAGAACCCTAGCGGGTACGGCGCGCCCGGCGCGGCGGGACACTACGCTGAGGATCATGAGCGACGAGCAGTGGTACTACGAGATCTCCACCGGCAAGGTCACCCAGGGCAAGGAGGGCAGCGTCATGGATCGCATGGGCCCGTACCCCGACGAGGCCACCGCCCGCCGTGCGCTGGAAATCGCCAAGGAGCGCAACGACTCGGCCGACGCCGACGACGAGGACTGAACCTGGCAGTTCGCCGGGAGCTTCCGTCGAACCCTGCGAAACGGTCATAACGCGGGTATCGCACGCCCTATTGTTCGGACCGACGGGGCAAGGCCTTGCCCCACAACGGATCTGACGAAGGGCATGACATGTTGAACCGAACCACCGCCTCGATCGCCGGCGCGCTCGCCGCGGGGGCGATCCTCCTCGGCGCCGCCCCGGCCCACGCCGCCCAGGGCGGCGACGACACGGCCAACAAGCGCTCGTGGGTCAAGGTCGGCAAGTCCGAGCTCGACAGCGCGGGCGGCGGGTCGGCGGTCTGCGCGGGCACCGGGGTCGAGGCGGTGCACTGCCTGAAGATCGGCAAGGCGCTCGACAAGGAGCGCAAGAAGCATCCGGACGCCAAAGGTTACTGGGCCGAGTTCCACTACAAGAAGGGCTTGGGCATGGGCAAGACCAAGTCCGGCACCTGGTGACCGGCTAGCAGCGGAAACAGGCCGCGCCGACGTCTCAGCAGGGGCGTTGGCGCGGCCTTTTCGTCGCTTTCGGTATCCGGACGGCATAGCGGGAGTCTCGATCCGACTACAGCCGTGCGCCACGGCCGGTCGGTGCTCGCCAGCGTGGGCAACCGCTCGTACTTTCGCGGTTATGCAGAAGCAACGCATCCGCCCATCGCGTCGCGTGCGTCGTGCGGCGACCGCAACGGTCGCGGCGGGCGCCCTCGTCGCCGGGCTCGCCGTCGGCACGTCGACGGTGGGTGCCGCCGATTTCTACACGCCGCCCGCGCAGGTCGGCCCCGCCGCCTCCGAACCGGGTGTGCTGGTGCGCACCCAACCGATCCCGCTGATGGCGCCGCTGCCCGGCCGCGCCACCCGGATCATGTACATGACCGCCTACACCGACGACAAGCCGGTCGCCGCGACAGGCACGGTCATCGAGCCGCTTGCCCGATGGGGCGGTCGCGGCCCGCGCCCGACCGTCGTCCTGGGTCCCGGCACCAGCGGGCAGGGCGATCAGTGCGCACCGTCCAAGCTCATGGGCGTGCCCTTCGCGCTCGACGTCGCGAAGCCGAGCCTGGCGCTGAACTTCTCGTTGCCCGAGATGCTGGTGCTGCTCAACAACGGCGTGCGGGTCGCCGTCGTCGACTACGTGGGCATGGGGACCCCCGGCGTCCCGACCTTCCTCAACCGTGCCGAGCAGGGCCACGCGATGCTCGATGCCGCGCGCGCCGCCCTCAAGCTCCGGGATGCCCCCGGCGACGCCCCGATCGCCTTCTCCGGCTACGGCCAGGGCGGTGCGGCGGCCGCGGCGGCCGCCGAGCTGGCCCACGACTACGCCCCCGAGCTCAATGTCCGCGCCTCCCACGCGGGCGCGCCGATGGCCGACGTGATCAGCGTGGTCAACAAGGTCGACGGCACGCACGATGCGGGCACGATCGGTTACCTGCTGAACGGTCTCACCGTCCGCTACCCGAAGGTCAAGCCGATCCTCGACCGCGAGCTGAGTCCGGCGGGCAAGGCCGTGCTCGCCGGCGTCGCGGGCCAGTGCATCACGGACACCGGGCTGACCTACGGCTTCCAGCGCAGCACCGCGTGGACGCGGACCGGCGAATCCCTCGGCCAGCTGATCGCGCGCACCCCCGAACTGCGCAAGACGCTCGACGATCAGCGCATCGGCAAGGGCAAGCCGTCGGCACCGGTGCTGCTGGAGGCCTCGCCGGCCGACGACCTCGTGCCCTACGCCACGGTGCGCCGCCTCTTCGACGACTGGCGCGGCAAGGGGGCGTCGGTCCAGCTGTCCGACACCGGCCTGCCGCCCCTGCTGCCCGGAACGGGTCTGGCCCACGCGGTGGCGAAGTCGCCGAACGTCCTGCCCGCCACCAGCTACCTCATCACGGCCCTGACCGACTGACCCGGCCCGACTGACTGGGCCCGTGCCCGCCCGCCGTGTGGGACCATTCGGTCCATGAGACTCGGCGGTGCGGGGGTGACGGTGCTGGTCGCGGCGCTGACCATCGCCGGCGCCGCGCCCGGTCACGCGGAGCCCGGTGTCGACGTCGGCCCCACCGGCACCTCGCTCATGCACGGCGACCTGGCGTCGACCGATTCGACGCCGCACCCGGGACCGGGTCGTCGCGCCCGGCTGGCCGCCTCGTCCGTGCCCGGCGGGGCCTGTGCCGCGACCTTCCTGCGCCGCGACCAGATCCCGGTCTCGCTGTGCACGCAGTTCGTCGGCCCGGGCGGGGTCGCCGTCCCGACGGTCACCTCCTTCCATCCGCGCACCGCGGCGGTGATCGCCCGCCTGCCGCTGACCAAGGGCGGACTGCTCGGCGGGGTGTACGGATACCTCGACGGCAGGGGGCGGGTCGTCGTCGCCGACGGCTCCGGGGCCATCGTGCGCGTCGCGCACCACGGCGGGCTGCGGGCGCCGCGGCTGGTCGTCGAGGACCGGGTGTCACTGGCCGGCCACGTACCGCCCGGCGACGCCGTCACCGGGTTGGCCCCCGACTACCGGGGCCGGGTCTGGTTCGTCACGACCGGCGGCGTCGTCGGCACCGTCACGCCGGGCCGGCGGCCCCGCGTGGCGTCCATGCGCCTGCGGCGCGGCGAACAGATGGGCAACGGGCTCTCGGTGCGCCCGGCCGGTGTCTCGGTCCTCACCACGCACGCGCTCTACGAGATGCAGGCCGGTGCCGACGGCCGGCCGCACACGCGCTGGCGCCGCGCCTACGACCGCGGGTCGGCGCGCAAGCCCGGTCAGCTCACCTGGGGGTCGGGCACCACCCCGACCTACTTCGGACCGGGCGGCGACGGCTGGGTCGCCATCGTCGACAACGCCGACCGGGCGCCCAACCTGCTCGTCTACCGCAGCGACGACGGCGGCCTCGTCTGCCGCATGAAGGCCTTCCGGCGCAGCGGGCAGGGCACCGAGAACTCGATCCCGGCGATGGGCAACACCCTCGTCATCCCCAGCACCTACGGCTACCAATACCCACCGCAGGCCGAGAGCGGCGGCCCGTCGCGGCCGCTGTCAGCGCCCTTCGTCGGCGGGTCCACCCGCGTCGACGTCTCCGCCTCCGGGTGCCGCCGCGTGTGGGAGAACGACGACCGGATCGCGACCCTGCCCCGCCTGGCGCGCGGTGACGGCGTCGTCTACGCCCTCGGCTACGGGCCGCTGCGCCCCGGCCCGCAGCAACTCGGCCCCGTCTACCTGATCGGCTCGGATTTCCGGACCGGTCGGCGGGTCCTCACCCTGCCCGTGGGGCAGGGGCCGCTCGACGAGCCGATGGAGTTGACCGGCACGATCGGGCCCGACGGGACGATGTGGCAGGCCACCGTCGGGCGCATGCTGCGCTTCACTGCGCACTGAGCCGAACACGCGAGCGGTCGGCAGTGGCAGTATCGAAGGCATGAACGTGCCCGACGACGATCCCGACGCCCTGCCCAGCCAGGCCGAGCTCGATGCGCTGGACATGGCGGAGTTGACCCGCACCTCCGGCGAGAGCGACATGGGCTACCCGACGCCCGACGAACCGGCGGGTCCGCCGCCGCCCGCCCTCGCGCGCGACGCGTGGGTGCTCTGGTGGATCGGTGCCGCCGCCGGCATCGCGTCGGCGGTCTACCTGCTGGTGAACATCGGGTCGATCTGCGACGGCCTGCAGCAGCGGCTGCTCGCCGACATCAAGAAGGCCATCGACGAGGCCCAGCACGCCGGCAAGAAGCCGCTGTCGATGCCGGCCGACGAGTACCACGGCCTGTCCCACTTCCTGCCGCCGACGATGCTCGTCGCCATCGTTGTGCTCCTCGCGCTGCAGTTCGTGCTGCTGCGCGCGGTCGGGGTGCACCACAGTCGCAACGCCCGCAACATCTTCCTCGCGATGGTGCTCATCAACCTCGTCTGCATCCCCACCGGGATGGACCTGCTGCGGTTCGCCGATTCCGCGCCGACGATGGTCATCGTCGGCTGGATCCAATTCGGCGCGCTGCTGTTGGCGGCGCTGTGCACCTTGCGGCCCGCCGTCGGACGGTGGCTGCCCGCGCCGACCGGCATCGGCAAGGTTTTCCGACCCGGCCGGCCGTAGCGCCGGGTCGCCCCGATCCACCGATTGATAGGAGAAATGATGAGTGTTCAGGTCGCCTACCGGGTTTCGTCGACCGCCACCGGCGGTGGTCGGGACGGCCACGTCGAGTCCGAACCCGGCCGGATCAAGCTCGACCTGCAGCCGCCCGTCGAGCTCGGCGGCAGCGGTGACGGGGCGAATCCCGAAGAGCTGTTCTCCGCCGGTTACGCCGCCTGCTTCCTCGGTGCGCTGCGCCTGGTCGCCAAGAACGCCGGCGTGACCCTGCCCGACGACACCTCGGTCACCGTCACCGCGGGCATCGGCAAGGACCTGGCCGACAACGGCTTCGGACTCGTCGCCGACATCGGCGTCGCGCTGCCCGGCCTCGACCAGGCCAAGGCCGACGAGCTGGCCGCCGCCGCGCATGCCTTCTGCCCCTACTCGAAGGCGACGAAGGGCAACATCGAGCACACGGTGACCGCCACGGTCTGACGTCGCAGCGCGATCGAGCGTCGGCGGCAACAGCGGCTGCGGTAGCGTGAGCGGCGTGAAAGACGCAAACCTGACCTCGGGCGGACTGTCGTTGCTGTTGATCGCGGTGACGGTCGCCGTCATCGCCTTCGTCGTCTACCGCCGACGTGAAACCGCCGCACTGCAGCGCGATGCCTCGTTGGCCCGCGACCTGCGCGACGCGGCCGGTGACGACGCCGTGCGGTTGGCCGCCGTCGACGAGTTCGAGACCACGATCTACCAGCGGCTCTTCTACACGAGCGTCGTCGGGCCGAAGATCCGCAGCGCGGCCTTCTCGCTGCTCGGCCTCGCACTGTCGCTGGGCCTCGCCGTGCTGATCGCGCCGCTGTCCGGCTTCACCGCGACCTCCGCCAAGGTGGTCACCGGTGCGCTCGCCATCGGTTTCGGCATCGCCACGATCGTGTTCGGGGCCTGGGCGCTGTACCACCTGATCAGCACCCCGCGCGTCTCCTTCGTCGAGTCCTACGCCGACGACAACGACGACGACTAGCACCGGACAACCCGTGTGGTCGAAAGTCACTGATCGTCCGCGCCTGCTGCTCGGCGGGGGCGTGATCGTCCTCGTCCTCGCGCTGATCGGTGCGTGGGCGCTGGTGGGCGACACCCCCGCGGTGACGAGCGACCACTCCGACGACCAGTACTCCGTCGCCTTCGGCAACCCCAACGAACCCGATTCGGTGGTGACCAGTCGCGCGACCTTCCCGACCTCGTCGTCGGCGATCCTGGTGAAGGACGATGCGGCCGCCGATGTCGTCGAGCGCAGCGCCAAGGCGGCGCGGGAGCGCCACGTGCCCCTGCTCGCCGTCGGATCCACCTCCGCCGAACCGGTGCGCCGGGAATTGGCGCGGCTGGGTGCGACGAGTGCGGGCGCAGACGACAAGTCGGGGATCCCCGACGTCGGCGTCACGGTCGACGACCTCTCGAGCGTTCCGACGCAGAGCCCGCCGATCACCGGCGATGCCCTGGTCCTCATCGCCGAGGGAACCGGCAGCGCCGCGGCCGAGGCGACCGCGAAGGCGGCCGGCGCCACCGCCGTCGTCGTCGACGCGCCCGATCCGCGGGCCAGCGGCACGGCCATCGACTTCGTGAAGACCCACCCCGACGCACACGTCACCGCGATCGGCGGCGCCTTCGGCACCCCCAAGCTGCTCGCGTCGAACGTGGACCTGGCCCGACAGGCGCCCGAGCTCCCCGGCGGCGGCTACACGCTGTTCCCGGGCCGGCGGATGGTCGCGCTCTACGGGTCGCCCGGTGCACCTGCCCTCGGCCCGCTCGGCCGGCAGGACCTGCCCAAGTCGATTGCACGCGTGAAGCGACTGGCCGCGAGCTACCAGCCGTTCAGCAAGGAGAAGGTGATCCCGGCCTTCGAGATCATCGTCACCGTCGCCTCCGCCGAGCCGGGCAAGGGCAACAAGTACACCAACGTGATCGACCCCAAGGAGATCAAGCCGTGGGTCGAGGAGGCGGGCAAACAGGGCGTCTACGTGACGCTGGACCTGCAGCCCGGTCGCGTCGACTTCCTCACCCAGGCCAAGATCTACGAGGACCTGCTCAAGGAGCCGCACGTCGGCCTCGCCCTCGACCCGGAGTGGCGGCTCAAGCCCAACCAGGTGCACCTGACTCAGATCGGGCAGGTCGCGCCCGAGGAGGTCAACCGGACCTCGGACTGGCTCGCCAAGTTGGTCCGCGACAACAAGCTGCCGCAGAAGCTGTTCGTGCTGCACCAATTCGACGGCGACATGTTGGGCGATCGCAGCAAGATCAACACCGGCCACCCCGAACTCGCCGTCATGATCCACGCCGACGGCCACGGGACGCCGCCGGTGAAGATGGGCACCTGGAACCGCCTCAACACCGGCCTGCCGCCGGGGATCTACATGGGGTGGAAGAACTTCTACACCGAGGACCATCCGACCTTCTCGCCGCAGCGGACCATGCAGGTCCAGCCGACGCCGTGGTTCGTGTCGTACCAGTGATCGGGCGGTCGTAACCCGATTTCACCCCGGCGTACCGACGCGGTAAGCTGATCCAGGTTTTAACACGGGGTATGGCGCAGCTTGGTAGCGCGCTTCGTTCGGGACGAAGAGGTCGTGGGTTCGAATCCCGCTACCCCGACGCAAGGTTGAGATTGCAGAAGAGGCCCTGACCGGCGACGGTCGGGGCCTCCTCGTTTCTCCCGCCCCAGATCCAACACCGCGGTACAGGTTCCAACACGGTTCGGTGTTGGAAGGTGCTGTGCGGAGTTGGATCTTCGGGTCAGACGCGGTCTTCGGCGAGCTGGGGCAGCTGCTCGACCGCCGAATCGTCGCCGCCGTGTGAGACGGGCGTGAGCGTGAGCAGCGTGGCCTCCGGGCGGCAGGCGAAGCGCGCCGGAGCATACGGCGAGGTGCCCAGGCCGGCGCTGACGTGCAGGCGCATGTGGTTGCCCCACCGCGACGGCCCCTTCACCCGTGAGCGGTCGAGTTCGCAGTTGGTGACCAGCGCGCCGTAGAACGGCAGGCACAGCTGCCCGCCGTGGGTGTGCCCGGCCATCACCAGGTCGTAGCCGTCGTCGGCGAAACGGTCCAGCACGCGCGGCTCGGGCGAGTGCGTCAGACCCAGGCGCAGTTGGGCGAGCGGATTCGGGCGCCCGGCGATCGTGTCGTAGCGGTCGCGGTCCAGATGCGGGTCGTCGACGCCGGAGGCCACGATTCGGGTGCCGTCGACCTCGATCTCGTGGGTCCGGTGCGTCGCGTCGAGCCAGCCGCGCTCGATGAACGCGGCGCGCATGTCGCGCCAGGGGAGCGGGTCGCCGGTCTTGCGCTCGTGGTTCTTGTCGAAGTACTTCATCGGGTTCTTCGGCGTCGGTCCGAAGTAGTCGTTGGAGCCGAACACGAACAGCCCCGGGTGCGCGAGGAGACCGTCGAGGGCCTGCATCACCGCGGGCAGCGCCTTCGGGTGGGCGAGGTTGTCGCCGGTGTTCACGACCAGGTCGGGTTCGAGCTCGGCGAGCTCGGCCACCCACGCCTGCTTGAGGTACTGGTTCGGCATCATGTGCAGGTCGCTGATGTGCAGCACGCGCAGCGGCGTCGACCCCGGCTCGAGCACCGGCATCGTCGCGTGGCGCAGGGCAAAGGCGTTGCGCTCGATGACCGTCGCGTAGAACAGCCCGGCTGCGCCGGCGCCAACGGTCGCGGCCGCGGTTCGCCCGAGCGGCGAGGACAGCAGGGACGTCACACGGGAAACTGCACGATCAGACATGCATTTCAGGATACGCGCGGACGCGGGGAGGGCCCACTCGGCGAGATTTTGGGCACGCTCGGCGAGATTCTGGGCACGCTCGGCGAGGTTGGGTCAGCCGGGGATCTGGATGATCACCGGGCCGACGCCGGGAACCTCGACCGTGGTCTCGGTCGGACCGCTGCCGGTCTTCTTCCCGTCGCTCACGTAGATCGACACCATCGAGCCGGGCATCGCGGTGTCCGACGGGGCGGTGAAGACCACCGTGCCCTTCGGTCGCGAACTCGGCGCCTCGAGCTGGTTCACCTTGAATCCGGCGCGCTGCAACCGGGCGGTCGCCTCGCTGGCGGGCAGGCCGGTGACGTTGGGGATGCGGCCGCGGGGCGTGCCCTGCATGTACTCCCACGACGGGGGAGGCATCACCGTCGGCCCGAACTTCCCCGCAATCGGGCTCACGGCGCTGAACCACGTGCGGGCCGGCTCGCTACCGCCGTAGAGGTTGCCGTAGCCGCACTGGCGCAGCGGGCCCGAGCACAGCTCGGCCGGGCGCGGGCCGTCGTTGTAGGCGTAGACCGACGACGCGAGGTTGTTGGTGAAGCCGAGGAAGGCCGACGAGCGGTGCGCCTCGGTGGTACCGGTCTTACTCGACAGCGGCAGGCCCCAGCCCGCACCGCGTGCCGCGGCGGCGGCGGTGCCGGCGCCCGTGTCGTCCTTGCTCATCAGGTTGGCCAGCGTGCGCGCCAGCCCCTTGTCGACGACCTGCTCGCAGCGCGGCGGCGCGAACGGCACGTTGGCCATGGCGGGCTTGCCGTCGGGTCCGATGACGAGGTTGCCGTACTGGTCGCGCTTGACCTTGGTGATGCCGGCGATCGGGTTCGGCGGGCACCAGACGCCGCCGGAGGACAGCGTCGCGGCCACGTTGGACAGCTCGAGTGCGTTGACCGCGAACGGGCCGAGGGTGAACGAGCCGAGGTTGCCCTGCTTGACGTAGGTCGCGATCGACTTGTCGCCGAAGCCCGACGAACCGGGCTGGGTGTAGCTGCGCAGGCCGAGGCGGACCGCCATGTCGACGGTCGGCGAGACGCCGACGCGCTGCAACAGCTTGACGAACGCGGTGTTGGGCGACTGGGCCAGTGCGTTGGTGATCGTCATCGATGCCGGGTACTTGCCGTCGTTCTTGACGCAGTACAGGCTCGGCGGACACCCGTTGGTCGAACCCGAGTTGCCCATGCCGGTCAGCTGCAGGCTGACCGGGACGGGGATGGTCGACCCGCCGCCGATGCCCTTCTCCAGGGCGGCCGCGACGGTGAAGATCTTGAAAATCGACCCGGCGCCGTCGCCGACGAGGGAGAACGGCTGCGGTTGGACGGTCTCGCCGGCCTTGAGGCGCAGGCCGTAGTTGCGCGACGAGCCCATGGCGAGCAGGTCGTGCGACCGGTCGCCCGGCTTGATGACGCTGGCGACCTCGGCGACGCCGTCGGCGTAGGGGCTCGCGTACTGCTGCAGCGCGCGGACCGTCGACCGCTGGACGGCCGGGTCGAGCGTGGTGCGGATGGTGTAGCCGCCGCGCATGACGGTGTTGCGCGACATCCCGTTCTCGGCGAGGAACTTCAGTGCGTAGTCGCACAGGAAGCCGCTGTTCTTGGCCGAGATGCAGCCCTGCTGCTCGACCTTCGGCTGCGGCAGCGTGCCCAGCGGCAGCTTCTTGGCGTTCTCCAGCTCCGCCCGGCGGTCGGGGAAGTTGTCGATCATCGTGTCGAGCACGAGGTTGCGGCGCTCGGTGGCGCCCTGCGGGTTCGTGTACGGGTTCAGCGCCGAACTCGACTGCACCAGGCCGGCGAGCATCGCGGCCTTCTCCACGCTCAGATCCTTGGCGGGGATGCCGAAGTAGGTTTGCGAGGCGGCCTCGATGCCGAAGGCGTTGTTGCCGAACGGGACGGTGTTCAGGTAGCGCGTGATGATCTGCTTCTTGGCCTCTTGCTTGGCCTGCGCCGGTCCCAGGCCGCGTTCGCGACGGGCCTGCTCGGTCATCGACTGCTCCATGTTGAGGGCCATGCGGACCTCGCGGAGCTTGCGCGCGGGGGTCGTCTCGGTGGCGGCCTGCTTCTCGGCCTCGGTCCGCGACAGGACGAACAGTTGGTAGTTCTTGATGTACTGCTGGTCGAGGGTCGAGGCACCCTGCTGCACCTCGCCCGACGAGGAGTTCTTCAGGGCGGCGCGGATCGTGCCCTTCCAGTCGACGCCGTCGTGGTCGAAGAAGCGGCGGTCCTCGATCGACACGATCGCGCGGATCATGTCGGGGTTGATGTCGTTGAACCCGACCTGGAAGCGGTACTGGTCGTAGAGGAGCGCGATCGGCTTGCCGGTCACGTCGGTCATCGTCGTGACCTCGGGAACCGTGCCGTTGAGCAGCTCCGACGACACGTTCTCCATGGCCGCGGCCGCCCGGTTCGACGCGACGCCCAATCCACCGGCGATGGGGAAGAGCAGACCGGCGACGAGGATGCCGGAGACGAAGATCGCGCCGGCGAGCCGGCCGAGCTTGCTCTTGGTCTCCGACGTCATTCGGGAGGATTTCTTAAACGGCACGCCCCACAGGATACGGGGGATTTCCTAGAAGGTGTTAGGCGCGCCGTGACCGACTTGTGATCAATGCCCGGACCGCCGCGAATGGTGTGAACAGGCGTGTTTGCTGCCAGTTAGCACGAATGTCCCAGTTTTTCGGCCCAGGTCTTGCTTTCTGGGCGGCGCCCTACATAGATTTGACGACGGGTGTGACCTACACAACAGCCGGGGGTCGGCAATGACCTGGGCAACGTCGTAGGGAATATGGATACAAGGCAGACAGGGGCTGGTAATGACGCCAACGACACTGACGACTGGGGAATCGGAAGCGCGACAGGCATGGGTGTCGCAGGCCAAGTGTCGAGGTGAGGATCCGGACCAGCTGTTCGTGCGGGGGGCCGCTCAGCGCAAGGCTGCGACCATCTGCCGGCACTGCCCGGTTCAGCTCGAGTGCGGCGCCGATGCGTTGGACAACCGCGTCGAGTTCGGCGTGTGGGGCGGGATGACCGAGCGTCAGCGCCGCGCCCTGCTGCGCCAGCACCCCGAAGTCACCTCCTGGGCGTCCTTCTTCGAGGCCCAGCGGCGCCGTCAGCGCGCCGACGTCGGCTGACCGGCCGAAGCGGCCTCAGCCGCGGGCGGTGATCTGTTCGGCCACCGCGCGCAGGGCCTTGGCGTCGGCCACCTCGAACGGCAGCGCCGGAACGCCGACGATCGGCACCTTCGGGTGCACGGTGGTGAACCGGCCCAACAGGTCCAATTCCCGACGACCCGTCTCCGCGCGCAGCGCGTGCACGTCCAACGCGCCCTTGGTGAGGTCGTCGTCCATCTTCTCCGCGGCGGCCGCGGCCGTGGCACCGGTGATGCTCGTGAGGCTCGGATGGGTGCGGTTCACGATCAGCCCCGCCAGCGGCATCCGCTCGGTGGAGAGCCGGTCGACGAAGAACGCGGCCTCGCGCAGGGCGTCGGGCTCGGGGGCGGCGACGACGGCGAACTGGGTGCCCGGCTGGTTGAGCAGCTCGTAGGTGCGCGCGGCGCGCTCCTGGAAGCCGCCGAACATCGAATCGAGTGACTGCACGAACGTCGCCACGTCGCGCAGGGTGTCCCCGCCGACGACCGTCGAGACGCCGCGCATGGCCAACCCCATCGCCCCGGTCACGACCTTGCCGACGCCGCGGCCGCCGCCGATCAGCATCTTGCTCAGCCGCCCGGACAGGAAGGAACCGAGACGCTGCGGGGCGTCGAGGAAGTCCAGCGCGTTCCGTGACGGCGGCGTGTCCACGACGATCAGGTCCCAGCGGTTCTCCTCGAGGAGTTTGCCGAGCTTCTCCATCGCCATGTACTCCTGCGTGCCGGAGAACGACGACGCGACCGTTTGGTAGAAGGAGTTCGCCATGATCGCCTCGGCGCGCTCGGGGGTCGAGTGCTCGAGCACCATCTCGTCGAAGGTGCGGCGCATGTCGAGCATCATCGCGTCGAGGGTGCCGGTACCGGTGAGCGGCTTGCCGTCCTCACCGGTGAGCGGCACCGGCTGTGGTTCGTTGGTCAGCGAGTCGACGCCGAGCGACTGCGCCAGGCGCTTGGCCGGGTCGATGGTCAGCACCGCGACCTTGCGCCCCTGCTCGGCGGCGAACAGGGCCATGGCCGCCGCCGTCGTCGTCTTGCCGACGCCGCCGGCGCCGCAGCAGATGACGACCTTCGTCGTGGGCGCCCGCAGGATCTGGCCCATCTTCAGCACGTCGGTCATCTACACGCCCGCCTCTCGCATCGCCTGTGCCAGCTCGTACACCGCGGCGGTGTCGTGACCGTTCAGGTTGGGCAGCTCCAGTGTCGCGATGGGTGCGCCGTCGGAGTTTTCGACCGAGTCCAGCTGGCCGGAGGCCACCTGTTGGGCCTGGTAGCGGATCGCATGCTCGATCGATTCGGTCAGCAGGCCGGCCAGGGCGTCCTGGTCGAGCTCGATGCCGGCCGTGGCCAGGTTGTCCTTGATGCGCGCGGCGTCGATGCGGCCTTCGGCGATCTCGTCGATCTCGTCGTCGGGCAGCAGTGCGGGGACCACCCGGTTGACGAAGATGGTGCCCACCCGCAGGTCTTTGCCGCGCAACTCGTCGACGGCCTCGATGGTCTCCTGGATGGGCATGGCCTCCAGCAGGGTGACGAGGTGGACCGCCGTGTCCGGCGAGTGCAGGAGCTTGGTAACCCCGTCGCTCTGGTTGCGGATCGGGCCGGTCTTGGTCAGGTCGGCCATCGCCTGCGTGACGTCCAGGAAGTTGCCGATCCGGCCGGTCGGCGGTGCGTCGACCACGACCGCGTCGTACAGGTTCCCGCCGGACTTGTCGGTGGCGATGATGCGCTCTTTGATCTTGCCGGTGAGGATGACGTCGCGCAGGCCGGGGGCGACGGTGGTGACGAAGTCGATGGCGCCGATACGCTTCATCGCGCGCCCGGCGAAGCCGAGGTTGTAGAACATGTCGAGGTATTCGAGCAGTGCGTGCTCGATGTCGATGGCCAGGCCGTACACCTCGCCGCCGGACACCGTGGCGATCAGGTCGTCGGTGGGCGGCAGCGGCGGCCGGTCGAAGAGCTGGGCGATGCCCTGGCGTCCCTCGACCTCCACCAGCAGCACCTTCTTGCCGCCCTGGGCGAGTGCGAGGGCCAGCGCCCCGGCGACGGTGGTCTTGCCGGTGCCGCCCTTGCCGGACACGAAGTGCAGGCGGGCCCGCTTCGCCGCGGGGGGCCAGGAGTGCGGAGTCGCGTCGTTACCGTCGTTGGTGACCACGACTGTAGAGCCTAGTGCCTCGTGTCTTGGATGTTGTCGCGACGTTGACACGGACCGATACGCTGGACGCTATGAGCGAGTCATCTTCTGTTTCCCGAGCGGCCTGGGAGTACGTGACCGTCCCCCTGCTGACCCATGCGACCAAGCAGATCCTCGACCAGTGGGGTGCCGACGGGTGGGAGCTCGTCAGCGTCCTGCCCGGTCCCACCGGGGAGCAGCACGTCGCCTACCTCAAGCGGATCAAGGACTAGGGCCGTGGCCAGCGCCTCGTGGTCGTCGCGGTTGTCCGAGCTCGGCGTGACCCTGCCGCCGGTGGTGCCGCCGCTGGCCGCCTACCAACCGGCGGTCCGCTCCGGCGACCACGTCTACACCTCCGGCCAGCTGCCGATGGTCGGCGGTGAGCTGATGTCGCGGGGCAAGGTGGCCGAGGGCGCCGAGGGCAACGTGACCCCGGAGGAGGCGAAGGCCGCCGCCCGTCAGGCCGCGCTCAACGCGCTGGCCGCGATCGACGACCTCGTCGGCATCGATTCGATCGTCCGCATCGTCAAGGTCGTCGGGTTCGTCGCGTCGGGCACCGGCTTCTCCGGCCAGCCCGGCGTCGTCAACGGCGCTTCCGAGTTGTTGGGGGAGATCTTCGGCGACGCCGGCCGGCACGCCCGGTCGGCGGTGGGCGTCTCCGAGCTCCCGATCGGCGCGCCGGTGGAGATCGAGTTGATCGTCGAGGTGGCGTCGTGAGCACCGAGACCGCCGAGGTCGACGAACCGTTGACCCATCCCGCGTACGGCGAGCTGCGGGAGGTCACCCCGTTCGCGTCGGTGCTGCTCTGCGACAACCCGGGCGCGATGGAGCTCGAGGGCACCAACACGTGGATCCTGCGGGCACCCGGTCATCCGGACTGCGTCGTCGTCGACCCCGGTCCGCGCAAGCACAAGAAGCACGTCAAAAAGATCGCCGGCAGCGGCAACGTCGTGCTGACGCTCATCACGCACCGGCACCACGACCACATCGGCGCGATCGGCGCGCTCTACAAGCGGACCGGCGCCCCGGTGCGCGCCAAGCTGAAGAGCCTCTGCCGCGACGGGCGGCCGCTGGTCGACCGCGAGGTCATCAAGGCCGCCGGGCTCAAGATCACCGTGCTGGCGACGCCGGGCCACACCGGTGACTCGACGAGCTTCCTCGTCGAGCACGACGGCCAGCGCGCCATCCTCACCGGCGACACGATCCTCGGTTCGGGCACCACCGTCCTCGACCCGCGCGACGGCGGGCTGCGCGACTACCTCAACTCGGTGAACCGGCTGATCGTCGAGGGCAGTGGGCCGATGGAGTCGGCGACGGTGCTGTTGCCCGGCCACGGTCCCGACCATCCCGATCTCGTTCCCGTCGCGCGCTTCTACAAGAAGCACCGCGAGGAGCGGCTCGATCAGATCCGCGCGACGCTGGAGTCGATGGGGGTCAAGCCGCGCGACGCCAAGCCGATGAAGGTCGTGCGACGGGTGTACTCCGACGTCGACAAGAAGCTGTGGCCGGCCGCGCGCATGTCGGTCAAGGCGCAGCTGGAGTATCTGCGCGAGGAGTAGCCGCGCGGGTCAGCGCGCGCGGCGCGCGAGACGCTCGGAGTCGGCGATCAGGACGCTCTTGCCCTCCAGCCGCAGCCAACCGCGCTGGGCGAAGTCGGCCAGCGCCTTGTTCACGGTCTCGCGGGAGGCGCCGACGAGTTGGGCGATCTCCTCCTGGGTGAGGTCGTGGGTGACGCGCAGGGCGCCGTTCTCCTGCGTGCCGAACCGCTGGGCCAACTGCAGCAGCTGCTTGGCGACGCGGCCGGGGACGTCGGTGAAGATCAGGTCGGCGAGGTTGTTGTTGGTGCGGCGCAGACGGCGGGCCAACACGCGCAGCAGCTGCTCGGCGATCTCCGGGCGGTCCTTGATCCACGCCTTGAGCGCGTCGCGGTCCATCGAGACGGCCTTGACCTCGGTGACGGTCGTCGCCGACGAGGTGCGCGGGCCCGGGTCGAAGATGGACAGCTCGCCGAACATGTCGGACGGTCCCATGATCGTGAGCAGGTTCTCTCGGCCGTCGGGCGAGCGTCGGCCGAGCTTCACCTTGCCGGTCTGGATGATGTAGAGCCGGTCACCCGGTTCACCCTCGTGGAAGATCACGTGGCCGCGCGGGAACTCCACGGGCTGGAGCTGCTGCGACAGCGCCGCTACTGCACTGGGCTCGACACCCTGGAAAATGCCGGCCCGGGCCAGTACCTCGTCCACTGTGAACCTCTCCTCAAAACGTCTCGTATCGCGTCACACATTGCCGGCGGACCAATGCCCACCCGCCACAAGAGCAAAGGCTACTGGAAATGCGACCCAAAATGTTGGATGGGTCACGTTTGCCGTGGGTGACCCGGTCAGCTGGCCCGACGGGCGCTGCTGCCGCCGATGGGGGTCGCGGGCAAGGTCGCCACGCTCGCCACATCGGGCTCCTCGGCCGGGGTGTGCCGCCCGACGAGCAGGGAGTCGACTTGATCGGGGCTGACGGCGCCAGAATCGCGCATTGCCAGTGCCTCTAGTTTCTCCATGCCGACGACGACGAGCATGAGAACCAGGGGAAACAGAATCGCCGCCAGTCCGTGCATGCGGACCAGTTAACAACAGCGGATCGGGGTCAAGCCAATAAATCTGGCAGTCGTCACTGCATCGTTACCGACCGTGCCCACTTTCTCGTCGACCGTGCCCAGATTTCCGTCGAGCGTGCCCACTTTCTCGTCGAGCGTGCCCAGAATTGCGTCGACCGTGCCCGCGCGCCGACTTATCGTCGTCGACATGCCCGACCAGCAGCCGCCCGACCGCTCCCTCCGATTGATGAGTGACTATTCATGTCGATGGCCGGTGTGGGGAGAGGAGACTGAGGACGAACTCGGCCTGTCCGACTCTCTTGCCGAAGACCTGCGCGACTGGCAGGAGTTCTTCAACGCCCGGTTCCACTGGGAGGACGGGTGGTCGTCGCCCGATGACGCGGTCGTCTACGAGCGCACCGGACGCGCGTTGCTGTCGCGCATGCACGCCGAACTGCCCGCGCACCACATCGAGCTCGACCTCTGGCCCGTGGGCGAGGGGAAGGTCGGGAGTTGGGAATTGACCGACCCGTGACCCGGCGCCGACCTTCGACACTGCAATCCGGGCACCCTCGCTAACCTGGGTTGGTGAGCACGCGTGGGAAGCCCGAGTCGCAGTTGGCGCTGGTGCGCCGGGCGCGGCGGATCAATCGGAAGCTGAGCATCGCGTTCCCGCACGTCTACTGCGAGCTGGATTTCACGAACCCGCTGGAGCTGTCGGTCGCGACGATCCTGTCGGCGCAGTGCACCGACGTCCGCGTCAACCAGACCACCCCCGCGCTGTTCGCCCGTTACCGCACGGCCGCCGACTACGCCGGCGCCAATCGCGCCGAGCTCGAGGAACTCATCCGGCCCACCGGCTTCTACCGGAACAAGGCCAACTCGATCATCGGCCTCGGTCAGGCGCTCGTCGAACGGTTCGACGGGGAGGTCCCGCACACGCTCAAGGAACTGGTGACGCTGCCCGGCTTCGGGCGCAAGACCGCGAACGTGGTGCTGGGCAATGCGTTCGACGTCCCCGGGCTCACCGTCGACACCCACTTCGGACGCCTCGTGCGCCGCTGGGGGCTGACCGAGGAGACCGATCCGGTGAAGGTCGAGAAGGTCATCGGCGAGCTCATTCCGCGCAAGGAGTGGACCGACTATTCGCATCGCGTGATCTTCCACGGTCGACGCGTCTGCCACGCGCGCAAGCCCGCCTGCGGAGTCTGCATCGTGGCCGGCGACTGCCCGTCGTACGGCGAGGGTCCGGTGGACAAGGAGACCGCCGCCAAGCTGGTGAAAGGCCCGGAGACCGAGCACCTGCTGGCGCTCGCCGGGATGGGCGAGTCGTGAAGGAGTCGACGCGCGAGGGCCTGCGCTCTCCGGTCTTCCGCTGGACGGTCGTGTTCGGCGTGCTGGTCGTCGCCTTTGCCGTCGCGGTCTGGCCCCGCACCGCGCCGGCCGACGACTCCGCCGCCCCGACCACCGCGTCGCCTCACCCGCTCCCGTCCTCGGTCGTCGACGCCGGCGAGATGGCATCCGCGCGGGCCAAGGCGGCCCTGCGACCGTGCCCGACGCCGAGCGGGCCCATGGGTGCGGCGTCGGTCCTGGCCGGTGTCGCCGTGACCTGCCTGGCCGACGGCCAGCAGATCGACGTCGGCGCGGCGACGGCCGGTCGCCCGCTGATCGTCAACTTCTGGGCCACCTGGTGCGGGCCGTGTCGTCGGGAGCTGCCGGTGCTCGCCGCGTTCGCCGACCGGGTCGGTGACAAGGCCACCGTGCTGGCCGTCCACGACAAGCAGGGCGCCGACGCCTACCTGGCGCTGGCGCTGCTGACCGAGATCGACGTGCACGTGCCCACGGTCCTGGACCAGACCGGGGCGATGGCGCGCGCCCTCGGGGTCCGGCAGGTCCTGCCGTCGATGGTGTTCGTGCGTGCCGACGGAACCGTCGCCGGCGCGCCGGTGCGCCTTTACGAGAACCCCGACCAACTGGCCGCCGACGCCCGCACCTATCTGGGGGTGCAGTCGTGAGCGACCTCCCCGCCGGGCACACCGTCGGCCCGCTCGTCGACGAGGCGCAGATCCCGCCGTGGTTGCGCACGTTGACCGACGATGTCGACGCGCTCACCGACATCGTGAACAGCCGCGGCGGCGACCGGGCCCGTCTGGCGCGGATGATCAAGTCGGCGCGCAACCGGCGGGCCGCGGCCGTGCTCATACTCTTCGCCGGTGGCTTCGACGCCGATCCGGCCTCCCCGGGTGGCCTGCCCGACGACGCCGAGGTGCTCCTGCTCGAGCGGGCGACGACGCTGCGCCAGCACAGTGGCCAGGTCGCCTTCCCCGGCGGCGCCCACGACGAGGGTGAGCCGTACCCCGTGCACACGGCATTGCGCGAGGCGCAGGAGGAGACCGGCCTGGACCCCGACGGGGTGCGGGTGCTCGCCAACCTGCCGTCGTTCTCGACGCTGCCCAGCCCCTTCGAGGTCGTGCCGGTCCTCGGCTACTGGGAGACGCCGAGCCCGGTGCGGGCGGTCGACGCCGGCGAGACCGCCCGCGTCGCCCGGATCCGCATGCGCGAGCTGCTCGACCCCGCCAACCGCTTCCAGGTGCGTCGCGACTTCCTGGGCGGGCGCGTCTACCAGGGGCCGGCGTTCATGGTCGACGGCCTGTTGGTGTGGGGTTTCACCGGTGGCCTGCTCGCCGCGATCAGCGTCGCGTCGGGGTGGGAGCTGCCGTGGGACACCGACGACGTGCGGCCGCTCGACGACGCGATCGCGGCGGCCAAGTCGTCGCAGGAGCACGGCCTTCCGCTGGACCTGCCCTTCCCGCCCGATCGCGACGACTTCCACGGACCCGCGGAGGAGGGGCGGTGAACGCGGGTCTGGTCATCGACATCGTGCTCGCCGCGATCGTCCTCATCGCCGCCGTCTCCGGATTCCGGCAGGGGGCGCTGGCGTCGGCGATGTCGTTCATCGGTCTGGTGATCGGTGCGCTCGCCGGCATCCTTGTCGCGCCGCGCGCGATCTCCGGGATCGAGGACGGCCGCACGCGGATGATCGCGGGCATCGCGATCCTCGTCGTACTGGTCGTCGTGGGCGAGATCGCCGGGATCGTGCTGGGGCGCTGGTTGCGCGAGCGGTTGCGCACCTCGCCGGCGCGGTTCCTCGACAGCGCCGTCGGGATGCTGCTGCAGGCGGTGACCGTCCTCGCGGCGGCCTGGTTGCTGGCCAGTCCCATCCGCGACTCGTCGCTGGCCCCCGCCGCCGACGCGGTGGAACATTCGCGCATCTTGACCGCCGTCGGAGATGTGGCACCCCGGTGGCTCGCCGGTGTTCCGGACCGCTTCCGCACCCTGCTCAACGACTCCGGTCTGCCCGATGCGATCGGTCCCTACGGCCGGACGACGATCAACCCTGTTGATCCGCCGAATGCCGGACTGTCGCGGGCGCCCGCGGTGGAGCAGGCGCGCGGATCGGTCGTGAAGATCCGCGGCGAGGCACCGTCGTGCCAACGGGCCCTGGAGGGCAGCGGGTTCGTCTTCGCCCCCGAGCGGATCATGACCAACGCGCACGTCGTCGCGGGGACGTCGCGGCTCACCGTCACCGCGGGCGAGCGGTCGCTGCCGGGGCGGGTGGTCCTGTTCGATCCGCGGGTCGACGTCGCCGTCATCGACGTGCCCGGCTTGACGGAGAGGCCGCTGCGTTTCGCCGATCGCACGGTCGACGCGGGAGGCGACGCGATCGCGCTCGGCTACCCCGAAGACGGCCCGTTCACGGCCAGTCCGCTGCGGGTCCGCGGTCGGGTCAACCTCTCCTCGCCGGACATCTACGGCGGTGAGGCGAGTCGTCGTGAGGCGTACACGCTGCGCGGATCGATCCGACAGGGCAACTCCGGCGGGCCGATGATCACGCCCGGCGGCGAGGTCGCCGGGATGATCTTCGGGGCGAGTGAGAAGGCCGACGACGAGACCGGCTTCGCGCTCACCGCGGGCGAGCTGCGCGAGCAGGTGACCCGCGGCGGTGAGGCCGAGTCGACCGTCGCGACTGGTGCCTGCGTGGTCGGTTAACGCCCACTCGATGCAATTTCACCGCCCACTCGGCGAGATTCACCGCCCACTCGGCGGGGGTTGGGACGGGGAGTCCACTCGGCGGTCAGGCAAGCCAGTCGAGCAGGAGCTTGGTGGTGCGCTCGGGCTGCTCTTCGTGGACGAAGTGCCCCGCGCCCGGCACGTGCCAATAGTCGAAGGCCGGTGCCCACGGACTGCTGGCGACCATCGTCGACTCGGTGATGTAGTGGTCGTCGCGGCCGCGCAGCGCCAGGACCGGGACGCCGACGGGCTGGTCCATCAACTCCATGAACCGGGCGCCGTCCGGCCGGAACTGCGAGCGATAGGCCCAGCGCTGGTACTCCAGCGAGCAGTGCGCGACACCGGGGATCTGCACCGCTTCGCGGTTGCGGGCGAGCACCTCGTCGAAGTCGCGGGTCTCCTGCCACCGCTGTCCGGCGCGATCACGGAAGTAGTCGACGAGGAAGGCGCCGTCGTGGCGGGTGAGCTGGCGCTCGCCGAAGCGCGGCAGCTGTTTGTAGAGGAAGCCGCCCAGGAACGCCGACCGCTGCGTCTTGTTGCGCAGCACCTCGCGCCGCAGCGCCCGCGGGTGCGGTGAGGCGAGGACGGCGATGCGGGAGACGACGCGCGGGTGCAGGGTCGCCGTGCCCCAGCAGACGAGTCCGCCGTCGGCGTGCCCGACCAGCGTCGCCGACGTGTGGCCGAGCGACCGGATCAACCCGTGGGTGTCACCGGCGAGCGTCCACCCGTCGTAACCGCGCGGCGGCTTGTCGGAGTCGCCGTAGCCGCGCAGGTCGACCGCGACGGCCCGATAGCCCGCCTCGGTCAGGGCGGCCAATTGGTGGCGCCAGCTCCACCAGAACTCGCCGAAGCCGTGCAGCATCAGGACGAGCGGTGCATCGGCCGGGGCCCGCGGATCGGCCTCCACGGCGTGGAAGCGCAGCCCGTTGGCGCGGACGTCGAGGTGGTGCCACGGCCCGTCGAACCGGACGACGGAGGGGTCGGGGGCGGGCACGACGGGTCAGTGCTCGCGCGCGGGCGGCAGCGCGGAATGGGCCCCGGGGCCCTCGAACTGCGTCTGGCCCGGCAGGACTTCCTTCAACGACGAGACGGACTCCATGGTCTTCTCGGGCTTCTTGAGCTTGGTGAACAGCTTGTACCCGAAGAACCCGGCGACGGCGGTGATCAGCAGCAGCAGCAGGAACACGATGCCGAAGGCCGCCCAGGCGGGCAGCCAGATCATCAGCAGGGCGCCGAGGAAGATGAAGAAGAACAGGCTCGTATAGAGCAGCATGACGCCAGCGGCGGCCAACAGGCCCGAGCCCGCACCGGCCTTCTTGGCCTCTTTGGTGATCTCGGCCTTGGCCAGGGCGATCTCCCCGCGGAACAGCGTCGACACCTGCGCGCTGGCGTCCTTGACGAGATTGCCGATGGTCGGGTCCCCGCTCGGGCCGGCGTTGGCGTCCGACAGCGGGATCGCCGGTACCGGCCCGGTCGGCCCGGAAGCCACCGTCGTCTGCGCGCGCTGCTTTCTACGGTTCACATCGTCCTCCGTGGTGGTTACCCCGGCTATGTTGCCATGCCGGGTTGCGGGCGGAACCGGCTACCGCTGACGGCTGCGGATGTTCTCGAACACCGACGGGTCGACCAGCGTCGAGGTGTCGCCGAGTTCGCGGCCCTCGGCGACGTCCTTGAGCAGGCGGCGCATGATCTTGCCGGACCGGGTCTTGGGCAGTTCCGGCACGACGTTGACCTCGCGCGGCTTGGCGATCGGGGAGATCTCCGTCGCGACGTGGTTGCGCAGGTCCGTCTCGAAGGAGTCGGGCAGCGAGTCGACCCCGCCGCGCAGGATCACGAAGGCGACGATGCCCTGCCCGGTCGTCGCATCCGACGCGCCGATGACGGCGGCCTCGGCGACGTCGGGGTGGCTGACCAATGCCGACTCGACCTCGGAGGTGGAGATGCGGTGGCCGGACACGTTCATCACGTCGTCGACGCGACCGAGGACCCAGAGGGCGCCGTCGGAGTCGTAGCGCGCGCCGTCGCCGGCGAAGTACCAGCCCTGCTCGGCGAACCGGGACCAGTACGTCTCCCGGAACCGGTCGTCGTCGCCCCAGATGCCCAGCAGCATCGACGGCCACGGCTGGTCGAGCACCAGGTAGCCCTGCTCGCCACGCGGGGTGTCGTTGCCCTCGTCGTCGACGATCCGTGCGCTGATCCCCGGCATCGGCCGCATCGCCGCACCGGGTTTGGTGGCGGTCACCCCGGGCAGCGGCGAGATCATGCAGGAGCCGGTCTCGGTCTGCCACCAGGTGTCGACGATCGGGCAGCGGTTGCCGCCGATCACGTCGCGGTACCAGCGCCACGCCTCAGGGTTGATCGGCTCGCCGACGCTGCCCAGCAGCCGCAGCGACGAGAGGTCGTGCGCGTCGGGGATGGCGCGGCCCCACTTCATGAACGTGCGGATCAGGGTCGGCGCCATGTAGTAGATGGTGACGCCGTACTTCTCGATGACCTGGAAGTGGCGGTGTTCGTTGGGGGTGTTCGGGGTGCCCTCGTAGAGGATCTCCGTCGCGCCGTTGGAGAGCGGGCCATAGACGATGTAGGTGTGGCCGGTCACCCAGCCGATGTCGGCGCCGCACCAGAAGACGTCGCGGCCCTCCTTGTGGTCGAAGACGTTGTGGAAGGTCGAGCTCGTCTGGGTCAGATAGCCGCCCGAACCGTGCACGATGCCCTTCGGCTTTCCGGTGGTGCCGGAGGTGTACAGCAGGAACAGCGGGTGGTTCGAGTCGAAGAACTCGGGGTCGTGCTCGGGCGAGGCCTCCTCGACGGTGTCGTCCCACCAGACGTCGCGGCCCTCGACCCAGTTCAGGTTCGGGTCGTGGTTGGTGCGCCGGACTACCACAACGTGCTCGACCGACTTCGCCGCGTCGTCGCCGGTGCCGAGGGCCTCGTCGACGGACGCCTTGAGGGGTGCGGGCTCGCCGCGCCGGTACTGGCCGTCGGTGGTGACGACGAGCTTGGCCTCCGCGTCATCGACGCGTGAGCGCAGCGCCTTGGCGGTGAAACCGGCGAAGACCACCGAGTGGGTGGCGCCCAGGCGCGCGCAGGCGAGCATCGTGATGATCGCCTCGGGCACCATCGGCATGTAGATGGCGACCCGATCGCCGGCGCGCACACCCAGGTTGGTGAAGGCGTTGGCGGCCTTGCACACCTCGTCCTTGAGCTGGGCGTAGGTGATGTCGCGGGAGTCGCCGGGCTCGCCGACCCAGTGCAGGGCCACGCGGTCGCCCTTGCCGGCGGCCACGTGCCGGTCGACGCAGTTGACCGCGACGTTCAGCTTCCCGCCGGGGAACCACTTGGCGAACGGCGCATTCGACCAGTCCAGGACGTCGGTGAAGTCGGTGTCCCAGTCCAGCCGCCGCGCCTGCTCGGCCCACCATTCGAGGCGGTCGGCATCGGCCTTCGCATAGATCTCGGGGGTGGCGTTGGCCTGGGCGACGAACTCCGGTGACGGCGGGTAGACGGCGGTATCAGACATAGTTGTGAGCGTAGTCACGGTCACCGGGGGCGCGCAGCGATGCGGCCAAGATCTGATGCGGCCAAGATCTGCCCGGCCGTGCACCGCTCGGTGAGGGTCATTCGGCGAACCGGGCGAAGGTCACCGACGGTCGCAGGTTCTTCAGCACCGGCGCGTAGGCCAGCGGGCGCAACACTGGGTTGCCCCAGGCGCCGCGGCCCTTGGGCATCGCCACGTCCTGCGTGCTGACGATCCGGGGGATCCGCTGCGGGATGGCGGCGGCACCGGCCAGGTTCAGCGAGAACGGCATCGGCGGCGTGCGGTAGCGGTCGGACAGGTTGAGGCCGGAGAGGGTCTTCTTGGAGAACCACGAGGGGATCGAGTCGAAGAACAGGCTGCCGCCGGGGAAGCGGGCGGCGAGGTCGGTGAGCAGGTTCCACACGTCGTCGGGCTCGAAGTACATGAACAGGCCTTCGGCGATGATCAGGACCGGCTGCTCGTCGGGGACCCGGTCGAACCAGGACCGGTCGAGCGCGGAGGTCGGGCACTCGATGATCCGCTCCTCGCGGGGCAGGAGGCGTCGGCGCACCGCCATCACCGGCTCGAGGTCGACGCTGACCCATCGGACCGTCGGATCCTGCACCCGCCAGAAGCTCGTCTGCAGGCCCTCGCCGAGGTTGACGACCGCCGCACCCGGGTGGCGGGCCAGGTGCTCGCGCGCCGCGGCGTCGGCGGCCAGGGCGCGCAGCGCGTGCGTCTGGCTGGGCCGGCCGAACTTGTCGTAGTCGTAGTCGATCGTCTCGTAGAGCTCGACGGCGAGCGGGTCGTCGATGATCGGATGCGGACGCTTGGCCTCCTCGGCACGGTTGCGCAGCGTCCACAGCGTCGTCGCGGACACGCCCTCGAGGGTGTTCCCGTCCACCGTGGGGGCCATGGCACTCTCCTTCGTCGACCGTCTGCTTAGGTAAGCCTAACCCGGCGGGGCCGACCTGGGTAGGCCGTAGTCTGATGGCCATGTCCAGCCACCCGCTCGCCGCGCTCGTCGAGTTGCCCGGCGTGGCCGAGGCGGCCGACCGGGCGCGCGACGCCCTCGCCGCCGTGCACCGCCATCCGGCGAACCTGCGCGGGTGGCCCTCGACCGCGCTCGAGGCATCGTGGCGGGGTGGTCGGTCGTCGGCGGCGATCGACGGTGGAAGCGTCGAGCTGCGCCGCGACGGCGACTACGACGACCCGCTGCTCGCCGGTGCGATGCGCGTGGCGCAGGCGCTCGACGGGGACTCGCTCGAGCAGCTCGTCGGCGTGTACCGCCGGGCACCGGCGCAGGCCCTGGCGCGCCTGCACGTGCTGGCCGCCGCCGACCTCGTCGACGATCCGGGGGAACTGGGGCGCCCACGGCCCGGCGCCAGTACGCGCCTGGACCTGTTGACCCAGGTGATCACCGCACCGGCGACGGTGCCGGCGCCCGTGGTCGCCGCGGTCGTCCACGGCGAGCTGTTGGCCCTGGCGCCCTTCGGCCACGCGAACGGGATCGTCGCGCGCGGCGCCTCCCGGTTGTCGTGCGTCGCGACCGGCTTGGATCCGCACAACCTCGGCGTCCCCGAGGTCGCGTGGCTCAAGCGACCGGCCGACTACCACCGCGCGGCGGCGCGGTTCGGCGAGGGGACCGCCGACGGCGTCGGGGAGTGGATCCTGCTGTGCTGCGCGGCGCTCGAGGCCGGTGCCGCCGAGGCCGCGTCGATCGCCGACGCCGCCCGCCCGCGGACCCAGAAATAGGGGGCCCGAGACAGCGCTGCGGGCGGCGACCGAATGGTCACCGCCCGCATAGCACGGGCCCAAGTTACCAAGCGTGCTTGGTGGGTTGTGGTCTCACCTCGGCGAATCGAGTGCCGACCGGCCGCCTCGCGGCGGTTGCCGACCATTCGCAGGTGCACAACGCTTCTGCCTCTGTAGCGGCGCGCTCCGCGTGGGTGCTTGCCGCCCGTGCTGGGAATTCCGGTCGGGGATTCGTTCCTTCTCTTCCGGGTCGGATCTGGCCTTCCGGGCTTCCGTACCCATAGTTCTACTACGTGACCCAGATCACATCAAGCGTTTGCGGCCTACAGATTTTCAGAGGCGATTGTGTGCGGGTAGCCGCTTGCGCAACCAGCCGTAGTAGAAGACCGCACCGATCGCGGCGACCCCGGCGCCGGCGGCCGCGGAGACCGCGAGTGTGCGCGGCGACGGGGTGAGGCGGTCGGACAGTCCGACGGGCCGGTCCCACGCCAGGATCGGCCAGCCGTTGGCGGTCGCGGCCTTGCGCAGCCCCCGGTCGGGGTTGACCGCCGCGGGATGCCCGACGGCGGCGAGCATCGGCAGGTCGGTGATGGAGTCGGAGTAGGCGTAGCACTCGGCCAGGTCGTAGCCGGCCTCGTCGGCGACCTCCCGCATCGCCTGCGCCTTGGCCTCGCCGTAGCAGTAGAACTCGAGCTCGCCGGAGTACCGCCCGTCGACGACCGCCATCTTGCTGGCCCGCACCGCGTCGACGCCGAGCATCTCGCCGATGGGGGCGACCATCTCCATCCCCGACGCCGAGATCAGCACGACGTCGTGGCCGCGCGCCTGGTGGTTGGCGATGAGCTCGGTGGCCTCGGCGAAGACGAGCGGCTCGACGATGTCGTGCAGCGTCTCGTCGACGATCGCGTTGATCTGGTCGACCGGCCATCCGCGGCACATGTCGGTGACGTGCGCGCGAAGCTTCTCGACCTGGTCCTCGTCGGCGCCGGTCAGGGTGAACAGGAGTTGGGCGTAGGCGGACTTGATCACCGACCGCCGGTTGATCAGGCCGCCCGAATAGAACGGCCGGGTGAAGGCGAGCGCGCTGGATCGGGCGATCACCGTCTTGTCCAGGTCGAAGAACGCGGCGACGCCGCGACGCCCGCTCGCGGGTTTGACGGCAGAGTCCACCCCTCGAGCGTACGGCCGGAAAAGCTTGGTGGCAGGGCTCTTTCGCAGAACGTGGCAACACGTTCATTGTTATTGCAAACGTCCCAGAACCAAGCGTATGCTCAGTCGTACCCGGTGCATAACCGGGTCTTTTCAGCCCGACCCCCCGGGGCTGAAAAGCGATGACCCCGGCCTTCTCCCCCCATTGGCCGGGGTCGTCCTCTGTCAGCGGCTCGCTTCGGACTGTGGTCCGGTTCAACCGCCGCCCCCGATGCCCGGCCGTTCCGGTCCCCGCCGAGGTCTCGCCGCATGCCTACTTAGACGCATCCGAGGTCTCCCCGGTTCCCCCGAATCGCGAAAGATTCTGGCAGCGCGCGTTGTCCAATCCGGCCCGTGGACCGGCGGTAGCCGTTAGATTCCCGGTGTTGGCACAGACAAGGGAGAGTCATGACAGCCAGGTTCGGCAATCGGGGGCGAGTCCTCGGAGCACTACTCGCGATGGCGACCGGGGCGTCGGTGGCCCTGGCCGCGGCGCCGGCCCAAGCGGCCCCGAAGTATCCGGAGAACTACAACTTCTTCTCCGGCATCCCGGATGAACTGATCAACCACGGCGGCTCGCTGCCGGGGACCAACAAGAAGGTGTGCAAGCCGCCGGCCGCCCACCCGCGCCCGGTCGTCCTGGTGCACGGCACCGGCGGCGGGCAGCAGACCAATTGGGGCGCCTACGGAGCGATGCTGGCCAACCGCGGCTACTGCGTCTTCGCCCTCACCTACGGCGCGCTGCCCCTGCCCTGGCCGGCGACCGCCGTCGGCGGGATGCTGCCGATCGAGGATTCGGCGCGGCAGCTGCGCACCTTCATCAACGGCGTGCTGGCCCGGACCGGCGCGCAGACCGTCGACATCATCGGCCACTCGCAGGGCACGTTCATGCCGACGTACTACATGAAGTACCTGGGCGGGGCGTCGAAGGTCACCAACTACGTCTCGCTCGCGCCGCTCTGGCACGGCACCTCCGGCGACCTGATGGTTCCGGTGTCGAGGTTCCTCGGCTCCCTCGGCGCCGGCGACCGGTGGATGCCGGTCGGCCAGGCGCTCAGCCAGATGCTGCCCGGCTCGGCGATGGTGGACAAGATCTGGCGCGGCGGCTCCCCGTACGTCAAGGGGGTCAACTACACCAACATCACCACGCGCTACGACGAGCTGGTCCTGCCGTACACCAGCGGCATCCAGCCGGCCGGCCGCTCGGGGGCGAAGGTCCGCAACATCGTCGTGCAGGACACCTGCCCGACGGACTACAGCGACCACATGGCCATCGCCGGCTCCAAGCGCGCCGCCTTCATGGCGCTCAACGCACTCGACCCCGAGCACCCGGTCAAGGTGCCGTGCATGGTCGTGCCACCCTTCACCGGATAGGCGGATAATGCGGTCATGACCGAGATGCGAATGGACGAGCGGGTGGCGCTGGCCGCCGTCGGCCCGCCGATGGAATACGACTCCAAGCGGATCCGACGGGCGGTGCAGGGCAAGGTCGTCGTCGTCACCGGGGCGTCGTACGGGCAGGGTGAGGCGACGGCCAAGCTGCTCGCCGCGCACGGGGCGATCGTCGTCCTGGCGGCGCGCACCCGACCCAAACTCGACGAGGTCGCCTCCGAGATCATCCTCGCCGGCGGTCAGGCGCACACCTACGCCGTCGACATGGGCAACATGGCGGCCGTCGACGGGTTCGCCAAGCAACTCCTCAAGGACTTCGAGCGGATCGACGTCCTGATCCACAACGCGGGGAAGTCGTTGCGGCGCTCGGCCTTCCGCAGTGCCCTGCGACCCCAGGACATGGAGTCGATGGTCGGGGTGAACTTCCTGGGCCCGATGCGCCTGACGCTCGCCCTGCTGCCGCGGATGCGCGAGCAGGGCGGCGCCCACATCGTCAACATCGCGACCGCCGGTGTGCTGATGCCGAACGCGCCGCGGTGGGGCTTCTACATCGCGTGCAAAGAGGGCTTCGACAAGTGGATCCGGTCGGTGGCGATGGAGTCGCGCAACTACGGCGTCACCGTCACGAGCCTGTACGCCGGACACATCAAGAGTCGGATGGTCGCCACCGGTTGGGTCGCCGCGATGCCCGGGCACACGCCCGAGCAGGCCGCGCGGACCGTCGCCTACGCGATCACCCGTCGCCCGCGGACGATGGCGCCGCGCGGGATGCGCGCGCTGAATCTCGCCAGCACGGTCTTCGAAGGCCCGCTGGAACTGGCGCTGTCGCTGGTCGACCGGCGCTCGGGGGAGACCAAGGCCTCCGACGCCGCCTTCGCCGCCGCGATGGGCAAGGGCGTCAGCGGCAAGGCCGACGTGTGAGCGCAGACCCCACCCACAGCGGCGTCCGAGGCGACGCACGACAGTGGTTGGGGGCGGCCACGGCGATCGCGACGTCGGGGGTGCTCAGGCCGCCCGGGCCGCGCGCCGCCGTCCGGCTGGCCCGCGCGGTCTACCGATACGGGTCGACGCCGGCGGCCCTCGTGGCGATCGCCGCCGCACGGTTCCCCGACCGTCCGGCCGTCGTCGACGAGTTCGGGTCGATCACCTACCGCGAGGTCGTCGACGCCGCGTCGGCGGTGGCGGCCGACATCCGCGCGGCCGGCGGTGGCCCGGGCGGCGCCGTGGGCCTGCTCTGCCGCAACCACCGGGGCTTCATCGTCGCCCTGGCGGCGGCCGCGCAGACCGGTGCGGACGTCGTGTCGATCAACACCGAGGTGCCGGCCGCGCAGCTCGCCGCCCTGTTGGCCCGGCACGACCTGGACGTCCTCATCCACGACGACGAGTTCTCCGCCGCCATCGCCGACTCCGGCTGGCGCGGCCACGCGATCCTCGCCGATCCGGACGCCGCCGGGCACTCCCTCTGGTCGCTCGCCGCCGACCCGCCGCCCCCCGTCCCGCCGTCGCGCACGTCCGGGAAGACGGTGCTGCTGACCTCCGGCACGACCGGTCTGGCCAAGGGGGTGCCGCGCACGATCGGCGCGTCGGCGATCGTTCAGCTCGCGGCGACCGGCGTCGCGCACGTCGACCTGCGACCGGGTGACGTCGTCTACGTGGCGCCGCCCTTCTTCCACGGGTTCGGGATCCTCGCGCTGGTGGGGACCGTCGCGGTGGGCGGCACCGTCGTGTGTCGTCGCCGCTTCGACGCCGAGGCCGCACTGGCGGACATGCGCCGCCACCGGGCGACGGTGCTGATCGCGGTGCCGGTCATGCTGCAGCGCCTGGTCGCCGTGCCCGATGTCGCGAACGAGGCCGCCGACATCCCGCTGCGGACCGCGGTGACCGGTGCCGCACCCATCACCACCGCGACCGTGCGCGCCTTCCAGCGGGCGTTCGGCAACATCCTGGTCAACGGCTACGGCTCGACCGAGGCGGGCGTCGTGTCGATCGCGTCGCCGGCCGATCTCGCCGCGGCACCGTCGGCCGCGGGTCGGCCGGGCCTGGGTGTGTCCATCCGGATCGTCGACGACGACGGTGCGCCGGTGCCGGTGGGAACCAGTGGGCGAATCGTCGTGCGCGGTCCCCTCGACTACGACGGCTACACGCCCGACCCGGCGCTGCGGTCGACCGCCAAGCCGGTGCTCGACGGTCACGTGGACACCGGCGACCTGGGGCACCTGGATGCGAGCGGTCTTCTCTTCATCGACGGGCGCAGTGACGACATGGTCGTGTCCGGCGGGGAGAACGTCTTCCCGCGGGAGGTCGAGGACGTGCTCACCGACGTCCCGGGGATCGCCGACGCGGTCGTCCTCGGTGTCGACGACGAGGAGTTCGGCCAGGTGCTCGCGGCCTTCGTCGTCGCCGACGGGGCGGTGACCGACGACGGGGTGCGAAACGCTCTGCGTCAACGGTTGGAGCGCTACAAGATCCCCAAGACGATCACCCGCGTCCCCGCGATCCCCCGCAACGCGGCCGGCAAGGTGCTCAAGGCCGATCTGCTGGAAAACTTCCCGGTACCGTAGGTATCACATACCATCAGTCCATGGCTGAACCGCTCACGACCGCCGCCGATGGGGCCGGGCGACTGCTCTCCTATCGGCCGACCCGTGCGCGCATCGTGCCGGGGGTGCGGATGAAGGCGCAGGCCTGGCACATCCGGTACACGACGACCGCGGCCACCGGCGAGCTGATCGAGGTGACCGGCACCGTCCTGCGCCCGACCAACGAGCCGGCGGCGGCACTGGTCGGCTATGCCGTCGGCAGTCAGGGGCTCGCGCCCCGGGTGGCGGCGCTGTCCGCCCAGCTCCGCCTCGGCGTCGAGTACGAGGCCTCGCTCATCTCCGCCGCCCTGCGACACGGCTGGGTGCTGGCCCTGCCGGACTACCCGGGTCTGGGCGACGGCGGCGCGCGGTTGCACCCGTACGTCGTGGGTCGCGCGCTCGGGCCGAGTGTCCTGGACTGCGTCCGCGCCGCCCGGCAGCTGCCCGAGGCGGGTGCCGAGGGCCTGCCCGTCGCGATCACCGGCTACTCGGAGGGCGGCTGTGCGGCCGGATGGGCGCTGCAGATGCAGCCGGACTACGCACCGGAACTGCCGCTCGTCGCCGGTGCGGCCGGTGGCGTGCCCGCCGACATGATGGCGCTCTACGAGTTCCACGAGCGCAGCGCTTTCTCGTTCTTGCTGATGTACACGCTGCTCGGACTGGGCAGCGCCTACCCGGAGCTCGACGTCGACCGCTTCCTCACCCGGCGCGGCCGCTGGCTCGCCCGCTACTTCCGACGCACCCACCTGCTGGTCGCGATCGTTTCCGGCTTCTTCCTGACCGCCTGGCGCGACATCGCCAAGGCGGCGAACCCGCTGCCCTTCGACGACCCGCAGGTACGCGCCCGCATCGAGGAGAACCGCCTGGGCGCGACCGCGCCGGGGGTGCCGGTGCTGGTCGGTGCGGCGACCCTCGACCAGGCGATCGCCTACCCCCAGGTGCAGGCGCTGGCGCAGGAGTGGACGGCCGCCGGTGGCGATGTGACGTTCAGCCGGATGCGCGGCTGCGAGCACATCGCCGGCGGAGTGGTCTACCACCGTCGCGCCAACACGTTCCTCGCGCAACACGTGCGCGCCGCGGCCGCGACCCCGAGCGGCACGACGAAGACGAAGCGACTGCGCTCGGCCTGACTTCTCGCCGAGCGTGCCCAGATTCTCGTCGAGCGTGCCCAGTCAGGGCGCGAGTTCGGCGAGTGCGGCGCGGCTTTCGCGGTTGGTCTTGGCCATCGCGCGGTAGACGTGCCCTTCGACGGTGCGTTTGGAGACCTCGAGCAGCTCGGCGATCTCCCGGTTGGTCAACCCGCGGGCCACCAGCTCGACGACCTCCCATTCGCGCGCCGTCAGCCCGATCGGGGCCGCCAGTGCCCGCAGCGCCGGGGTGGTGAACCCGTTGTCGTCGGCGAGGCGACGGGCCGTGTCGGCCGCGTCGCGGGCGCGGCTCCGACGTCCCTCGGTGGCATAGGCGACCGCGGCCTGCGCGGCGGCGTCCGCTGCGGCGATCCGGTCGCCGAGGTCGGACCAGGCCCTCGACGACGCCCACAGGCCGTCCCCGTCGTGCTCGCCCAGCGCATGGGCATGATCGGCGGCGATGCCGGCTCGCGGCCCGTCGACGATGCCGGCGAGTTCGCGGAGTCGGGCGTGGACGGTCGGGTCGCCCCACCGGGCGGCGGTGTGCAGGGCGAGCACCTCGTCGCCGAACGCGCATCGTTCGCGCGCGACCGCCGCCGACTCGTGCGCCCGTTTGAGGGCATTCGACACCTCGCCGCCGGCCGCGCTCACCCAGCCGCGGGACAGAAGGAGTTCGGAGTCGAAGTAGGCGAGCGCGGACGCGGGGCATTCGGCCACCCACCGTTGGTGTTCGAGTGCCCGCTCGGTGTCGCCGGTGAGTGCGTACAGCAGCGCCAGTTGGGTGCGGCAGGCGTACTCCCAACCCGGTGTGGCGGTGGGGTCGGCGGCCAGACGGGCCACCACCCCGCGCACGCAGTCGGCCGCCTCGGTGGCCTCGCCGCGGAAGTAGGCGGCGCACCCGCGCAGGTAGGTCGTGAGGGTGCGGGCGAAGCCGGGCAGGTCGTCGGCCTCAGTGCTGTAGGTCTCGGCGATGTGGTTCACCGCGGCCAGGTCGCCCGCGACGGCCCGCGCGCGGAGCTCGACGGCCATGAGGGTGTAGCGGATCGATCCGGGGACGCTGACGGCCGCGTCGTCGTGCGCACGCCGGCGATACTCGTCGATCTCGTCGGCGCGGCCGGTGGCCCCGAGGCTGATGGTGCGCCCGATCGCGCCGAAGATGTGCGGCATCCCGCTCAACCCCGGATCGGCCAGGGCCTCGGCGGTGTAGCGCAGGGCGTCCTCGTACCGCCCCAGATACGCGGCGAAAGATCCGCGCAGGGCGGTGAACACCGACGGGTTCGATCCGGGTGGGGCCGCGGCGAGCGCGTCGGCGACGATCTGCTGCGCCTCCTGCGGCCGCTGCAGGACCCAGAACCGGTTGCCGGCATACATATAGGTCAGCAGCATCGACTCGTCGGCCGACAGCCCGTGCCGTGCCAGCAGGTCCGCGATCGCGGCATCGGCCTCGGCGCCCTGGTTGCCGGTGGTCAGGTGATAGGTCAGCATCATCTCGGCCGGGAACCCGCCGCCGGCGTCGATGGCGGCACGCGTCAGGGTGATGGCCAGGTCGGTGTCACACCAGGCCGACGCCGCGCCCGCCCCGGCGAGGTAGAGGTCGGCCGGGTGCTCGCCGCCGGACTCCATGGCGGCGACCGCGCGGATCATGGCGTCGCGCGGACTGCCGCTGGGGTGCGCGCCGAGTGCATCGGCCACCGCGCCGTGCAACCGGGAGCGGCGCAGCCGGCCCATGTGCTGCAGCCGCACCTCGGCGTAGAGGGGGTGCACCAGGCGGGCCGTCGGCGGTTCTCCGTCGACGACGATCAGCCCGTCGCGGCGGGCCTGCTCGACGACTTCCGGCGACACCCCCGGGACGGCGGTCAGCGCCGCGAGCGGCAGGGAACCGGCCAGCGCCAGGACGTCGACGAGATCGGCCACGGCGCCGTCCAGCCGCTCGAGTTGTCGGCCGATCAGCTCGGTGAGCGATTCGGCGATCGACGGTCCGCCGCGCCACACCCATTCCCCGCCGTCGCGGGTCAGCCTCCCCGACGCCTGGTCGGCGCCGGTGATCTCCCGTATGTAGAGCAGGTTGCCGGCGGTGAGCCGCCACAGATCTTCGACGGCCTGTCGCGGCAGGCGCCCGCCCAGGACCTGGTGCAGCAGGTCGGCCGTCGCGTCGAAGCCCAGCGAGCGCAGGTCGACGCGGTCGACCGTGGGCTCGCGGTCGAGGGCCAGGATGGGATCGGGTGCCGAGTCCAGGTTGCGCACGGCGACCACGACGAAGGCGAGGCGCCGGGTCGCGAGGCGGCCCACGACCATGGCCGACGCGTCGTCGATCCACTGCGCGTCGTCGACCAGGACGATCGGACCGGGGCCGCTGGACTCGCCGGCGATGGCGGTCACCGTGGCTTCGATCAGGGCGGCCGGGTCGGGTGGCGCCGCACCGAGCCAGGCGGCGGTCGCGCCGAAGGGGATGTCGCGGGTGGCGGCGAAACCGGTGATCCGCACGACGCGGCGCCCCGGTTCGGTGGCGGCGAACTCTTGCAGCAACCGGGACTTGCCGACGCCGGGTTCGCCGGTGACGACCACTCCGTTCGCCTGCGAGCGCACGGCGCCGAGCAGTGCCTTCAGCTCGGCGTCCCGCCCCGTCAACGGCCAGTCGGTGACCACGGTCGGAGTCTAGTTTCCGCGCGTGCGCCGAGAGGCGATAACCGGCCGGGAACACCGCCGCTTCGGGGTACTCTCGCCCGGATGAGCAAAGGTGCCTCACTGGGCAGGATCGCCGTCGCCTACGTCGTCGCATTCGCCGCGGCGACCGCCTGGCTGGTGGTCGGTCCGGACACCCCCTGGTTGTGGTTGGACGCGCTGATCGCGGACGTGATCGCGACGCTGCTGATCTTCGTGGCGAGTCGGCTGCACGCGAACTCGAGCTTCTACGACGCCTACTGGAGTGTGCTGCCGCCCTACCTCGCGCTGTACTGGTGGATCGCCGGCGGCCAGGGCATCGGCGACGTGCGCGCCTGGCTGATCCTGATCGTCATCGTGCTCTGGGCGGTGCGGTTGACCGGCAACTGGGTGTACTCGTTCCCGGGTCTGCACCACGAGGATTGGCGCTATCCGATGATCCGGCAGCAGGCGGGTCGTCACGGCACGGCGGCGGACCTGGTCGCCATCCACCTGATCCCGACCTTCCAGGTCTTCCTCGGGCTGCTGCCGGTGTACGTCGCGCTGGTGCGACCCGCCCGCGGGATCGGCTGGCTCGACTGGCTCGCACTCGTCGTCGGCCTCGGCGCGGTGGCCCTCGAGCTGGTCGCCGACACCCAGATGCACCGCTTCGTCCGCACCCGCCAACCGGGCCAGGTGATGGATCAGGGGTTGTGGGGTCGGTCGCGCCACCCCAACTACCTCGGCGAGATCGGCTTCTGGTTCTCCCTCGCGCTGTTCGGCATCTCGGCGTCGCCGCATGATTGGTGGTGGCTGCCGGTCGGCACCCTCCTGATGATCGCGATGTTCCTGGGCGCGAGCATCCCGATGATGGAGAAGCGCAGCCTGGAACGCCGACCGACCTACCAGGATGTGATCGACCGGGTCCCCAAACTCGTACCCGGTGTGCGCCGACGGACGTCGGGGTGAGGTCGCCGGCGCGAGTCGTCATCGCCGGCCTCGGCGACAGCGGCCTGTTGACCGCCACGCACCTGGCGGGGCACCGACGGACGGTGGAGGTCGTCGGCGTCTCCGCCAAACCCGGTCTGGTCAGCGGTCAGGAGCTGGGCATGAGACTGGCCCGCCCCGACGAGTGGGCGCGCGACTACCGGATCGGCTTCGACCGGTTCCGCCGACTCACCGGCGTGCGCACCGTGCACGGCGAGCTGTCCGGGCTGGACCTCGACGACCGCCGGGTTGCCGTTCACCTGCCCGACGGCCAGACCCGGCACGAGCCCTACGACGTGCTGGTCATCGCCACCGGTGTCACCAACGGGTTCTGGCGCCGACCGGGTCTGCAGACTGACGACGACGTCACCGCCGAGCTGGCCGACGCGCATGAGCGGCTGGCGTCGGCGTCGACGGTGGTGGTGATCGGCGGGGGAGCGGCGGCGGTGAGCAGCGCGCTGCAGATCGCGCTCCGCTGGCCCGCCACCACAGTCGCCCTCTGCTTCCCCGGTGACCGCGCCCTGCCCCGCCACCACCGGCGGACCTGGGACCACGTGCGCCGCCGACTCGTCGCCGCCGGCGTCGACCTGCGGCCGGGGCATCGGGCACAGTTCCCCGACGGCGAGCCGCCCGCGCAGATCACCGCGGGACCGGTCTCCTGGGCGACCGGCCAGCCCGACACCGAGGCCGAGGCCGTCCTGTGGGCGGTCGGCCGGGTTCGACCGAACACCGGCTGGCTGCCGGGTGAACTGCTCGACGACGACGGTTTCGTCCGCGTCGGACCCACGCTGCAGACGCCCACCCGTCCGGAGGTCTTCGCCGTCGGCGACGTCGCGGCCACCGACTCGTTGCGGTCGTCGGCGCGCAACCGGGCCGACAAGCTGCTGGCGGCCAACATCCTCGCCCACCTGGGTGGCGGCCGGATGCGCGACTACCGTCCGCCGCGCAGCCGGTGGGGATCGGTGCTGGGGGTCGAGCCCGACGGTCTGCGCGTGTTCGCGCCGTCGGGCCGCCCGTTCCGCTTCCCGGCCTGGACCGTGCACTCGCTTCTGCAGCCGTGGATCGTGCGCCGCGGCATCTACGGCGGCGTGCGCGGGCAGTAGCCGCACGTCGAAACCGGCACGACGTATCCACAGTTCGGCGCCATCCCCAGGCCGGTGTCGTTCCGCCGTCGCGCCGCCCGCACCGGACGGAACCGCGGTCGACGATGGGGCGCATGAACGAGCTCCTGATGATGGTCGGCGCCGACCTCGCCGACGACGTCGGGCGCTGTGCCGCCGCGGCCGGCTACCGGGTGCTCGCCGGAGGCCCCGCCGACGCCGAGTGGCTGCGCGCCGACGCCGTCGTCGTGGATGCCGAGGCCCTCGACCGTCTGGCCGCAGCACCGCCCGCGCGTCGCAGTGCGGTCTTCCTGGTGTGCGCGGTCGACGCGCCACCGCGGGTGTGGCAGACCGCGATGGCGGTCGGGGTCGGCGAGGGCTTCGCCTTGCCCGCCGACGAGGAGGGACTCGTCACCGCCCTCACCGAGGTGCGCGCCCCGGCGCGGACCGACGGACGGGTCCTCGCAATCGTCGGCGGGCACGGAGGGGCGGGGGCGACGACGTTGGCCGCGGCGACGGGGCTGGTCGCCGCCGGGCACTGGTTCGGACGCGGGGTCCTGTTGATCAGCCCGGACGCAGTCGGCACCGGGGTCGACCTCATGCTCGGCATCGAGGACGCCGACGGCCCCCGCGCCCGCGACCTGAACGCGGCCGGCGGCCGCATCGGCCACGACGCCCTGCACGACGCGCTGCCCCACCTGCGCGGGGTCACGGTCCTGGCCGCCGGTGGTGGC
>NZ_JASGER010000022.1:0-3604 GCF_047606305.1 Gordonia sp. (in: high G+C Gram-positive bacteria)
CGCGGTGGGCGCCTGGGCCTGGTCCGCGGCACCGCCGGTGCCCTTGCCCCGGCCGCCGCGACGGCGACGTCGACGGCGCGGTGCACCGTCGCCCTCACCGGCGGTCGACGAGGCCGGCGCGGCACTCTCGGCCTTGGCGCCGTCGGCCTTGGCCGGACGCTCACCGTCGGCCTTGCCGCCGCGGGTACGGCTGCGGGTGCGCTCGGACTTGGGCCGGGCCGGTCGCTCGACGCGCTTGCGGTCGCGATCGCGGTCCTTGTTGCGCAGCCCCTGCGTACCGGTGGCCGTCTTCGGCGCACCGATCCGGCCGGTGGCCGACTCGGGGATGTTCAGTTCCTCGCGCAGGTGCTCGGAACTGGAGTAGGTCTCGACCGGCTCGGGGGTCTCGAGTCCGAGGGCGTTGTTGATCAGCGACCAACGGTGCATCTCGTCCCAGTCGACGAGGGTGATCGCGATACCGGTGCGGCCGGCGCGGCCGGTGCGGCCGATGCGGTGGACGTAGGTCTTGTCGTCCTCGGGGCACTGGTAGTTGATCACGTGCGTCACGTCGTCGATGTCGATGCCGCGGGCGGCGACGTCGGTCGCGACCAGCACGTCGATGGTGCCGTCGCGGAAGGACGCGAGTGCCTTCTCGCGGGCGCCCTGGCCCAGGTCGCCGTGCACGGCGCCGACGGCGAAGCCGCGCTCGGCCAGGTCGTCGGCGACTTTCTGGGCGGTGCGCTTGGTGCGGGTGAAGATCATGGTCGCGCCGCGGCCGTCGGCCTGCAGCACGCGGGCCACCAACTCGGCCTTGTCGAGCGCGTGCGCCCGGTAGATGTGCTGGGTGGTGCGCTCGTGCACCGCCGAGTCGTTGGCGTGCTCGGCGCGGATGTGGGTCGGCCGGTTCAGGAACGTGCGGGCCAGGGTCACGATCGGACCCGGCATCGTCGCCGAGAAGAGCATGGTCTGGCGCGCCGACGGGACGGCGGCGAGGATGCGCTCGATGTCGGGCAGGAAGCCCAGGTCGAGCATCTCGTCGGCCTCGTCCAGGACGAGGATCTCGACCTTGCCCAGGACCAGGTGGCCCTGCTGGGCCAGGTCGAGCAGGCGGCCGGGGGTGCCGACGACCACGTCGACGCCGGCCTGCAGCTCGGCGATCTGCGACTCGTAGGGGCGGCCGCCGTAGATGGCGGTCACCTTCAGCGGGCGCACGGTGCCGTCGGCGAGGGTGACGTCGACGCCCTTGCCGGCGACCTCGAGGTCGCCGTTGACCTGCAGACACAGCTCGCGGGTCGGCACGATGACGAGCGCGCGCGGGGTGTTGTCCAGTGCGCGGACGCCCGACTCGGGGGCGGTGACCAGGCGGTGCAGCAGCGGCACGCCGAAGCCGAAGGTCTTGCCCATGCCGGTGCGGGCCTGGCCGATCAGGTCGTCGCCGGCCAGGGCCAGCGGCAGCGTGAGCTCCTGGATCGCGAAGGTGTGGGTCTTGCCGTCGGCGGTGAGCGCGGCGACGATGTCGTCGTGCACACCGAGCTCGGCGAAGGTGGGAGCGGAGTGCTCCTCGTCGATGATGGTGGTCTGCACCGACTCGTCGGTGCTCGCAGCGGTATTGCTCATATGGGGTTGTCCAAAGCCTCTCGGATTGCTTCGCGCGCACCGACGGCTCGGGCCGGCTCCGACTGGAATCGCGGGCGCCCGAAGGGGCCGCGTGCGGAGCGATGCGCGCACATTGCGCGGCGCCGCATCCGATGATCACGGTGCAGCACCTGAGTGCAGTGTACTTGGTCAGCGCCGCGGGGCCCGCCTACCATCGGTGGACATGGACGAAAGCCCCGGCATTGCCAAGCTGTTCTCGGTCCTTCTCGCCGGCGAATACGCCGCCTACCAACGGTTGATCACCGAGTCCGCCATGGCGCCCGACGTGGCCGGCCGGATCGCCATCGGCCGCATGGCGGCCTCGGAGATGGGGCACTTCGACGAGCTGTCGGAGGAGCTGGTCAAGCGCGGGCTCGACCCGACCGAGCAGGTGTTGAAGTACGTCGACATCTTCGACCGCTACCACGGCACCACCAACCCGAAGACCTGGGACGAGGTCATGGTCAAGGCCTATGTCGGCGACGGTCTGGCCGCCGACTTCTACGGCGAGCTGGCCGACGCCCTGCCGAAGGAGGCGCACGACGTCGTGTCGTCGGTGATGCGCGAGACGGGCAACTCCGAGTTCGCCCGCGACTGGGTGCGCGCCCGCGTGGCCGCCGAGCCCGAGCTCAAGTGGCCGCTCACCCTGTGGGGCCGGCGACTGCTCGGCGAGGCGATCACCCACACCCAGTGGGTGTTGGCCGCCGAAGAGGACGTCACCGACCTGCTGTTCAGCGGCGGGACCACCGACCTGGCGCAGGTGTCGCAATTCTTCGACTCGGTCACCGAGCGGCACGCGCAGCGCATGGCCGATCTGGGGCTCGGTTAGGCCCCGACTTCCGCTGGTGGCGAAACGGCCACTGCACGGGGCCGTGGGCGCCGGGTCCTCGGCTACGCTCTAGACCATGAGCGTTGAAGTCAAGATCGGCATCGTCGACAGCCCCCGGGAACTGGCCGTGCAGGTGGCCGATGACAGCGAGAAGACCTTCGACGCGGTGTCGTCGGCACTGAGCGGCAAGAGCGAGCTGCTCACCCTGGTGGACGACCGCGGTTCGCGGTTCCTGATCCCGGCGGCGAAGATCGCCTACGCCGAGGTCGGCAGCGCCGAGGTGCGCCGCGTCGGGTTCGGCAGCAAATAACCGCTCAGGACTTGTCCGCGTTCTGATACGGGACGTGCGACAGTCCGCCCCACAGCAGGGCGACGGTCGTCTCGACGGCGACCTCCTTGTCGACCGGGCGGTGCGCGTCGATCCAGTAGCGCGCGTTGACCTGGCTGGCGCCGACCACGCCCGCGGCGAGCATGCGCGAGCGGTACGGGTCGAAACCGGAGTCGTGCATGACCAGCTCGTAGACCGCGTCGACGCAGGCCTCGATCGCGCCCTCGACCCGCTTGATGACCGCGGGGTCCTTGGCGTCGGAGGTGAAGATCAGCCGGTAGCCCGAGTTGTCCAGGTCGACGAAGTCGAAGAAGGCCTCCACCGCCGAGCGCACGCGCTGGCGGTTGTCGGTGCTGGTGCGCAGGGCGTCGTTGATGGCGGTGACGAGCTTCTCGGCGTGCGAGTCGACGACCGCGATGTAGAGGTCGAGCTTGGAGGGGAAGTGCTGGTACAGGACCGGCTTGGACACCCCCGCGTGGATGGCGATCTCGTCCATCCCGGCCGAGTGGTAGCCCCGCTCCACGAAGATCTCGCTGGCCGCGTCGAGCAGCTGCAAACGGCGCGCGCTGCGCGGCAGCCGCGTGCCGTTGCGGCCCGCGGGAGTCGTGCTGGACGAAGTCATGGGCTGCAGCCTACTCCCGTGGTGGTCGGGCGCATTTGGGCAACCTGGGCGTCACACGGTGGGAGCCTGCGCGGAAACCGGTGCGACCTGTGAGAAAGTTGAGGCGTGAACCGATCTGAGGACGGCCGTTCAGGCGCGCCTCGGCCCAGCGCGGGCGAGGCCGCCCGTTCTGGCGCGCATCGAGCGCCCTCGCAGCGCGGCGGCGCGCACC
>NZ_JASGER010000023.1:0-26260 GCF_047606305.1 Gordonia sp. (in: high G+C Gram-positive bacteria)
GGACCAGGCGGCGGACCGGGCGGCGGACCGGGCGGCGGACCGGGCGGCGGACTCGGCGGCGGACCAGGCGGCGGACCCGGCCCACGCGAACGGGATCACGCCGTTGGCCGACTCCCGGTGCAGCTCTGCGATGCGCGTGATCGCCGCGGCCCCCGTCTCGTCCGCGTACCGGATGACGCCCCACTCGGGATCGGTGAGGCAGTCCGCGATCCACAAGGCATGAACGGCCTCGTCGTCGGTCGCGGTGCCGACGGTGCGCCAGGCGAGGTCGAGGGCGATGATCGAATTCTCCGGCGACAGCAGCCCGTCGGCCTTACTGGCGAGCTGGTCGTTGACCATCTGCACGAGCGACGCCAGCGGGCGGGCCGAGCACTCGGGGAAGTCGGTGATCTTCGGGTCGCCGTTGATGTAGCTGATGACGTTCATGGCGCACCCCTTGCCGGAGCCGGGCTGATGCGAGCCCTTGGCCAGACGCAGCGGGTGGGTGATGCGGTCGAGGTCGATGTTGTTCATGAGGAGTGTCCTTTGCGGTTGACGGTCGGGGTCGATCGGAAGTGCCTGTCGAGCTCGTCGACGTCGATGGCGTGGTCGACGCGGCGGGCGAACGGAATGGCCAGTAGGGCGGCGAGGATGAACCCCAGGCCGGCGAACTGGAGGATGAGCGAGGATGTCATGCCGCACCTCCGGGAATGGCCGGCTCCAAGTCGGCGGCCCATCGTTCGAGTTCCTGGTGGGTCACGAAGTAGCGGCCGCCGATGGTTTTCACGGCGAGGCGGTGGGCCTTGAACTCGCGGCGCAGGGTGTCGACCGACACGTCGACCGCCTCGGCGGCGTGGGCCAGGCTGTACAGGACCTTGGCGTTGTTCTGAACAGTCATGCGGCCACCACCTGAAACTCGCGGGGTCGGCCGTGCGCCAGGACCCCACCCTCGTCGACAGCCCAGATCTCGCCGGTGCGTTCGTTGTAGTCGGTGACGTCAACGATGCGGCGGTACCGCAAACCGTCGTGATAGCGCAGCCAGCTCATGCGGCACCACCCCCGCCCGTGGCGGCGGAATCCCCACCGCCACGGGGGTGGCCTCCTACGCTCGAAGCACCACACACCGAGCAAGGAGAAGAACCATGGATCGTGATGATCTGCCTGCGGATATGGACATCACCTGCAACCTGTACGACGCCATCAGTGCGTCCGACTCTCCGCTGGAGGCCGTGTCGCACGTCTGCGCCGCTATCCACTCCCTCGAATGCCTCGTCCGGGGCTACCCCGTCGCTGGGGTAACACCGTTGGAGGACTGAGCGGAACAGAGCGGCGACCTCGTCGAGGTCGTCCAATTCGTCGCGCTTCATGCCGCACCGTCCGATCCGAAGTCCTTCTCCCACGCGTCGACCGCGTGGCGATGCAGGAGATCGTGGAGGCTGTACTGGTCGAATACCGAGCCGAGGAACAGGTTCATGCCTCGGAACACGTTGGCGAACAGGATCCCGGTCAGCTCCGGCGACTTCGCCAAACCCAGGCAGGTGCCGATCCAGTCCTCGACTAGCTCCTCGTCCTTGTCGAAGCTCGGCAGGGCGTGCTTGTGCGGGTCGAACGGTTCCCGCTCAAGGTGACGTTTCCGTGCCTCGGCGATGTCGGTGTAATCTGTCATTCGTGGGACTCCTTCCAAGTCCTCATGCGCCCCGTTCGAGTAGCCGCTCGGCGGAGTGCGTTGCTTTCTAGGCGGTCTTCTGCGCTGTGGCTGGGAACAGGTCGGCGGTTTCCGAGTCGGTGCCGCGCGCGAGCAAGCTGCCCGAGATGTACTCTGGACTGCTCAGCGAAGATCTGCGCGGCGGCGGTCGTCTCGGCGGCGTTGCGGTAGCGGGTCAGAGTCGCGTTGCGCCAGTCCTCAGCGGTCCACTTCGCCAGCACCTTGTCGCGGCCGTCCGGCGTGCCGAGCGGGTAGGCGACGTTCAGGATCGGGTCATCCGCGCCGAGGATCGTTGCGCCGCTCAGTGCCTCGACGATCGTCTGAACGTCGTTGTGCAGCGCCGAGGTTCGGCCACGCCGGCGGGGGCGGACGACGCGGTCGTAGAGCGCCAGGCCCTCGGCGTAGAGGTCTTCGTCGGGGCGGACGAGTTCGCCCCTGCGGATGGCTTCCTCGTAGGCGGTGGCCGCGCGGTCGCGGGATTCCTTGACCGCGATCCCCTCGTCGGATTCGGCGACGATCTTCTCGTAGCGGTCGAGCATCCAGTCGTCAGAGTTCACTGCGCTTCCTTCCAAGCGATGAGTCCATCCACCAACGCTTTGGCGTGGTGCAGGTGTTTGAGTTCGAGGTACCGGGCGGCCTGCGGCGGGTTCAGCTCGTGCTCGGCGTACTCGGCCATGAGGGCGTCGATGTCGCCGCGGTACTGCTCGGACCAGGTGGAGGCGGTCAACATCGCCTGGCAGATCGCGGTGTAGCGGTCGGTTCGGCTTTGGCGACGGGCACGTTCCTCGTCCTCGCGGGCCTTCTTCTCGGCGGCCAGGCGCGCGGCCTCCTCGCGATTGCGTTGCTCCCAGATGACGCGGGCCTCCGCATAGGTCTGGAACACGTCGCCCACCTGAGCTGCAAGATCGGGAGCGGTCTGTTCGACGAACGTCTTGGCGTCGGCTTCCTCCGCGGCGATCCGCTCCTCGGCTTCCAGCTTCTGACGCTCAGCGTCGCGGGCCTCGCAGGCCGTCCGGTAGGCCGCGTCGAGTGCTACATGCCCGTCGATGACCTCAAGGGCGAGAGGCTCGGCGTAGTCCAGGACGGTGCCTGCCTGATTGAGGGCGTTTCTCCATCGCTGATCGCTATTACCGGATTCGGTAATATCCACGGTCCCGCGCCGCCAACGGCCGTCCCCTCGGCGACCGTCAGCGGCGAGGACCAGTGCGGTGCTCATTGCGCGCGCACCAGTCGTCATGTGCCGGCGGGAGCTGTTGCAGTCAATGACGTACTCGGCGTAGTCCTCGCCCTCGTACATGACAGTGGCGGGCTCGACGTCGGCAAGAGCACAAGCTGCGGTCCGGTTGCGGCCATCGAGGATCAGCCCGTCAGGTGTAACCACGATTGGGTTGCGGAGGCCGTTGGCGCGGATTGACTCGGCGAGTTCCTGCAACTCCGATTCGGGGAGCATCGGAAACTTGTCGGCGTAAGGGTGAACCCCGGTGATCTCGACCATCAGGCGACCTCCCCGTGGCGGGAGCGCCGTGGCTCGTAGTCAGTGTTGATGTCGCCGGCAGTGATCCCGAGCGCCGATGCGATAGCAGTCAGCATTTCGACGCTGGCCCCGCGGTGGCCGTTCTCGATCGCCGAGATCGTGCCCCGCTCAACCTTCTTCGGGAATGCGAACTCGCGATTGATGTGGTCGCAGACATCCTGCAACGTCTTGCCCGCGAGCTTTCGGCCAATCTGCAGGGTCACGACCGGTTGCCGAACTTCGGGCCGTTGATTGTGATACTTGCTCACCGAGCGGGAGCTGGTTGGCATCATGTGAGCAACTTTAGCAAACATCTCGCCGCAATCAAGCCAAACGAGTGGCAAACATCTATCTAGCTGCTGAACGACATCGGTGTAAGTAGCCGTGCAGGTAGCCGCCCAATTGGGATGTTTGCGGGGCGGGGCTTTTGTTTGCCAAACGAGTTGGGGCATTGTTGGCGGCATGGACTTGGAGCGGTTCGGGCGCATCGTCTACGAACGCCGCAACGAACTCGGCCTCTCGCAGGAGCAGGTCGCAGATCGCGGCGGCCCAAGCGATACGACGATGGGCAAGATCGAGAACTTCGAATGGGCCCCGGGGGACCGCAAGGTCACGCTGAAGAAGTTGGACAAGGGCCTCGACTGGGAACCAGGCAGTGCCGAAGCCACTCTCGCTGGCGGCGACCCGACACCGCTCAACGTCGTAGTGCAGCCCCCACCTGCCGCAGCACACGCCGAAGCACTTTCCCCGACGGTGCGGGCGTTCGCCGAACGCGGGGCGGCCGCAGAAGCTCAGATGATTTTCAATGTGATCGATGACGATCCTCGGCTCACCCCGCGCGCCAAGGCTCAGCTCACAACCGCGGTGGCGTCGCATCTGGATGAGTTCTATCCGCTGTTCGAGGCCGCTTTGCAGAAGATCGTCGCGGAACGGGCTGTGCATATGGGTGGCTCGATGATCGAATCAATGGCGAACGCTGTGGCGTTCACTGCGGCAACCCGCGGAGCGCCCGTGCTCGCCCCATACCGAGATGCGCTGCTCGCCGGGCAGTCCCTGCGTCGCGAAGACCTCGACACCATCTTGTTCGCCGACAACAGCTTGGATATCGCGCAGGCCGCCGAGGAGTACTGGCAGCAGCTCGGCGGCGAACCTCAGCCGGGAGAGTTGAGCCTGTGGGAATCTCTCGGCGATCAGGCGCTCAACCCTGATATGACCGGCGTGCCGATCAAGGCGGGCATGACCGACGGCGAGATCGATGCTGCAGTCGAGTACCTACGCAAGCTGGTGATCGAAACGCATGGACCAGGACAGGACAAGTACGTCAACCTGGCCCAGTTCCGGCAAGCGGTAGCGGCCGAGTCCCAACGGTTGGCCGATGAGGACGACCAAGGCGAAGCTGGTACCTCCGCGCCCAAGACGCCACCCACCCCAGATCCGAAGCCGTCAGGTGGCTCCGTGTCCCCGATGCGCCGCAAGGGCCGCGACCTCGATTCCGATCCGATCATCGAGCGGGACGCCGCCGCCTACGATCCGCCTGGGCTCACGGACGCCGAGCGCACCGCCGGGCCGGCACCCGAGGATCAGCCGGATCCTGAGGGCCCGGAGGGCGGAGCCTAGTGGGAAGCCCCTGGCCATCACACAAAGCTAACTACGTGCTTCGCCTGCTCCGCCGAAAGCTCGGGTACACCAAAGAAGGCCCCCAGGAGGGCAGCCATGTGTGGCTAGTCGCTGAGGGGCGACCTCGGATACGCTGGGCTTATCACAACAAGCGCACGCTCGCGCCGAAAGAATTGCGGCGTATCCTGATCGAAGACGTAGGGCTCACGATTGATGAAGCGAGGGAGGTGCTAGGGCTGTGACTGATGTCCACCTGATTTACACCCAATACCCCGGATTCGGCTGGTCGCTCCGCAGTCCGCAGGTTCCCGGCCTCGCGGCGGGACGCGACACCCTGATTGAGTTGATCAGCGACACACCGGCGATCCTTGAACCCACCGCGGTAGGCGCAATTGATCCGCGACATCTGCCGAGCGGTGTGCAGCTTCATGAAGAGCATGTGCGCGACGATCCCACCGGAGCCGAGTATGTCGTGCGCTGGCGGACTATGGATGATCGCGCCGACGACCGGAACGAAGCTGTTGGCCGAATCATCGGCGCTATTGACCTCGGCCTCTACGGCGATGCCGAGAAGGCCGTCCAGCCAGTCCTGCCAACTGGCGAACGTCTCCTCATCGCCGTTTCTGGATTGGACACCATCGGAGATGTAGTTGATCAACTCGGCGGCCCCGGGGCGTGTGCCGCACTGATCAAGTACCAAGGCAACGACGTCCTGATCAGCATCCCCTTCGGAAACGGCATGCGAGTAACCTCCGCGCCCGGCAAGTGGGGTATCAGCGACGTCGGCATCGACCGCGATAGCACCTTCGACGACATGTATGCCCAGGTTGTCGGAGTCGAGGCGTCCACGATTACAGCGCCACCCGCCATCGACGTCCGGCCCGAGCTTACATCCATGTAATTCCTGGTCAGGGCGATATTTGTCAGACCCCACCCTTACCTTGGGCGGCATGTACAACCCCTGGCGCCACGCCTTTCAGCTCGGCCTGGCGATCGAGTTCGTCCCCAACCTGCGGCCCCGCGCGACGTACTGCGCGGGCCTGGTTCAGATCCGTCGCGGCCTGTCCCAGCGGGAACGTCGCACCGCGCTCGCTCACGAGATCGTGCACTACCAGCGCGGCGATGAGGCGGGCATGGAGTGCACGCGCTGGCACCTGGAGAAGCGTGAGCGCCTGGTGCACCTGGTCGCGGCGCGGCGGCTGTTGACGATCGAGGACCTCGCCGACGCGCTCCACGACCCGGACCCCGCGGCGGCGGCGTGGGTCGACGACTACACGTGGGCGCTGCGCATGGCGAACCTCGACCCCCTTGAGACCGCCGAGCTCGAGCACCGGTTCGGCGACGACTGGAGAGTGGCATGACCGACGACGACAAGGCCCTGCTCGACTTCGCGGAGAAGTGGTGGCGGCAGGCCGGCGCGCAACACGACGCTATCGACCGTGAACTCGGGCTCACGCCGACGCGCTACTTTCAGCGGCTGAACGCGCTCCTGGACGACCCCGAAGCCCTGGCCTACTCGCCGCAGCTGGTGCGGCGGTTGCAGCGGATCAGGTCTCAGCGGGAGGCTGGTCGGCGGGCTCGTCGAGCTTGAGCAGCTTCACCATCTTCCCCAGGGCGTCACGGGTGACGTCGGTCGACGTCGAGACGTAGCCGCGGTGCGCGGTCACGGTGGTGTGGCCGAGGATCTGCATGCGCACCGACTCCTCGACCCCGGCTTCCAACAGGAGGGTGGCGACGGTGTTGCGTGACGCGTGCTGGTCGGGTGCCTTCGCCACTGAAGGGACGACACCGGCTTCGACACAGACCTGTCGCCACGCTGCGGTGTCGTCCATCGCCTTCACCGGCATCCCGCCCGGGCGGGTGAACACGAGGCGCTGATCGGCGGGTGTCTGGTCGCGCAGCGCTTGGAGGGCGATCTTGAGGGGCGGCAGCATGGGGATGATGCGCTGCGATCCCTTGGTCTTGGTGTCGACCAGGCACATGCCCTTCCAGAGTGGTTCGAGGTCGTAGGTCTTCGGTGCGGCGAACACGTCCTTCGGATACAGGTCGCCGTCCGGGAGAGTCGTGCCGGGTTTGAGGCGCACGCGCCGCAGCTGCTTGGACACGTCCAGCACGTTCTGGTCGAAGTCGACGCGGCCCCATTCCAGTCCGAGGGCTTCACCCTGGCGGACGCCGGACAGCAGTGACAGGGTCCATCGGGAGGCGAGTAGCGGATTCTCGGTGCCGGCGACATGCAGCAGAACTGAGCGGGCTTGGTCGACGGTGAGGGGGGCGCGTTCTTCGCTGAGCGCTTCGGGCCGGTCCATCTTGTGGCACGGGTTCTCCCGCACCGTGCCTTCGTTGACGGCGTCGTCGAGCGCCTTGGACAGGATGTTGAAGGCGGCTTGGGCGGTGCGGGTGGAGCGGCGGTCGGTGATGGTCTTGACCATGAGGCGGATGTCGGCCGGGCGCAGGCGGGAGAGTTGCTTGGTGCCGAGGTTCGGGCGGATGTGCTGCTTGACCGCCGAGCGGTAGGTGTCGAGGGTGCCGGGGCGGACGCGCGTGGCGGCGATGGCATCGAGCCAATAGTCCATCCACTCGTCGATGGTGGCGGTGCCGGCGGCTGGGTCGATGCCGTCGCGGACTTCTTCGAGCATCTTGCGGAGTTCGACCATGGCGTCGTCGTGGCGGGCGCGGCCGCGCTGGTAGTAGGTGCCGTCCTCGCGCATGACCTTGGCGATCCACATGCCGTCGCCGCGTTGGAAGATGCTGCCTTCGCCTTTGCGGCGGCGGCTTCGTTTCGCTCTACTCATCCGACTTAACCTTATCCTTAACCTTACGTCTGCCTACCCTCTGCATACGCCAGGTTACGTTATTGCAGGTCAGAGCGGGTAACAACCCAGGTCGACCCTCACCAAACTACCAGAAACTTCAGCTTCCCAAGCTGAGAGTGCGGGTTCGATTCCCGTCATCGGCTCCACGATTTCCCCACTCCTCGTTTCGCCAGTTCCGCGTGGATCGATGCGGCAGGAACGAAACCCTGATGGATCAGCTCGGCAGGTGGCTGGGCAGGACGCAAACGGAATCCAGCCCGAGGACGCGGTTGAGGCGCCCGAACGCGAGCCACGAACCGAGGCACATCGAGAGCTCGACGATCTCCTTGTCGGTGTAGTGCGCGCGCATCCGCTCCCAGAACGCATCGTCGATGCTGTGGTGGTCGGTCGCGTACAGCTCGGCGTACTCGGCGGCGAGCTTGGCACGGTCGTCGAGGGCACTCGAGGTGCGCCAGTGCGCGACCTCGTCGTCGAATCCCTCCTCGACCTTCTGCCCGTCACGCTCGGTGCGCCAGTCCTGACAGAACAGGCAGCCGTTGATCTGGGCGATGCGCAGGCGAGCCGCTTCGAATTCGCGCAGTCCCAGGGTGCTGTGCTCGTAGACGCTGGTGGCCGCACCCGCGGCGGCCGGGCCGATGCCGGGGACCATCTCGCCCCACACGTACATGATCGGGTCTTTGCCCTCGGGGATCTCGAGAAACACGGTCAGCTCCTCATCGCTGGGTCGGGGGTGCGCAGATACGCACTCGGGGCGAGTGGGACGTCGAGCCCGTCGTAGAGGCCCGGCGGTGCGGATCGCAGCCACGGGATGGCGTTGACCAGGCGGTTGGCGGCCGTCGCGTTGCCACCGGCCGACCGGTTGTCGCCTTCGTCGGTGGCCTCGACGTTAATCTCGATCCGTGGTCGGCCCTCCACGATCACACGGTGGGCGCCGTCACCGCCGTCGGGCGGTTGCGGCCAGTCGGGCGCGGCGGCCAGGGTGATCCGTGTGACGTGCTCGACGACGATCCTCGGCACACCGTCGACGATGCCCTGGACCTCGAAACGCAGTGCGCCCTGGGTGCCGGCGGCGAACTCGCCCAACGCCGTCGTCACCGTCGCCTCCAGCGGCTGTCTGCTCGACGTCTCGCGGAGTTCGTCGAGTTCGACGCCGAGCGCCCGCGCGATCAGCCGCACCTGCCCGCCCCACACCATCGACGGCACGCCCGGCGCGACCATCGGCGGGTCATAGTCCATCGGCTGCCCCATCCCGACGATGTACCGGACCGAGTCCTCGGCGTCGTAGGTCGAGTAGTCGAAGATCTCCTGACAGCGGATCTGCTCGACCTCGGAGGCGAGCCCGCTCACGAGGACCGGCAGGAGGTCGTTGCCCCAGCCGGGGTCGATGCCGCTGACGAACAGCGCCGATCCTCCCGCGCGGCAGGCCGCCTCGATCGGTTCGCGGAGCTCGGCCGGCGCGCCGCGGTGATCGTAGAGCGCGTACACCGACGGGGTGACGACGACGGCGCCCGATGCCAGCGCTCGGCGGATGTCGGCCACGGCGTCGTCGGGGCGCAACTCGCCCGCCGCGGCATAGGCGAGCGCGCCGCCGGCGACCTCCGCCAGGGCAGCGTCGACGTCGGTCGTCGCCGCGACCCCAAGATCCCGATCGAGCGCGGCCAGCTCGCCCGCGTCCCTGCCCGCCTTGTCGGCGTCGTTGACGATCACCGCCGCCAAGCGCAGCTGCGGGTTGGCCGCGACCGCCCGGATGGCCGCGCGACCGACATTGCCGGTGCCCCACACCGCCGTAGGGATGCTCATATCGCCGACCCTAGGCCGCCCGAGCGCCCGTGTCCGACGATCGCGGCCACCGAAATGCCCGATCTCGGCGAAGTCGGTCCGCCGAACCGCCGCCGAGTCGTAGCGTGACAACCGTGACGCAGACCGATTCCCGACCGACCTCCGCGCCGCGGACGAAGCCCCGCCTGGTGGGCGAGAAGCAGTGGTTGTTGTTCGTCGCGCTGATCCTGTGCTTCACCGCCTGGGGCATCGCCGCGGACCTCACCACCCCGATGGTGGCCGGCTTCAAACAGATCTTCGCGATGAGCACCTTCCAGGCCTCGCTGGTGCAGTTCGCGTACTTCGGCGCCTACTTCCTGCTGGCGCTCCCGGCGGCCTTCCTCAACGAGCGCTTCGGCTACAAGGTGGGCCTGTTGTCCGGGCTGTTCCTGGCCGCCGCCGGGTCCTTTGCGTTCTATCCGGCCGCGCACATCATGACCTTCACCGCCTTCCTCGGCGCCTTGTTCATGATCGCCGCGGGCTGCTCGATCCTGGAGACCTCGGCCAACCCGTACGTGCTGTCGCTGGGACCGGAGGAAACGGCGACGCGGCGACTCAACTTCGCCCAGGCGTTCAACCCGGTCGGCACCAACATCGGCGTGCTGCTGGCCGCGGTGCTGATCATGCCCAAGCTCAGCGAACCGGTGAACCGCGCCAACCTGTCCGACGCCGAGGCCAAGGCCGTGCGCGCGGGCCAGTTGAGCGCGGTGATGGGTCCGTACCTGGGGCTGGGCTTCCTGCTCGTCGCGATCGCGGTGAGCATCGCCATCAACCGGTCGCCGAAGATCGTCGAGGAGTACCCCGACGCCGACATGGCCGGCCAGAGCGTGCCGAAGATCCTGTTCTCCAACAAGCGCTATGTCTTCGGGGTGATCGCGCAGTTCTTCAACGTCGCCGGCCAGGTGTGCACGTGGACCTACATCATCCAGTACGTGCAGCAGTCGCTGAACGGCTCACTCAAGATGGGCGCCTACCTGCTGCAGATCAGCCTGATCATCTTCCTGGTCGGCCGGTTCATCATGACCTGGGTCATCGGTCGCGTGCGCGCCACCAAGGTGATGGCCGTGCTCGGTGCACTGGCGATCGGATTGGCGTTGTTCGCCGTCGTGTCGCCCAACGCGGTCGGCGTGGCCGCCGTCGTCGGCATCTCCTTCTGCCTGTCGCTGATGTTCCCGACGATCTACGGCGTCGCACTCAAGGGGCTGGGCCCGGCCACCAAGTACGGGGCGGCCGGCCTGGTCATGGCCATCGTCGGCGGCGCCGTGATGCCGATGGTGCAGGGCCGGCTCCTGGACTCCACCAGCGCGGCGGTGTCCTTCGTCGTCCCCGCGTTCTGCTTCCTCGTGGTGACGGCCTACGCGCTCTACGACCTGCGGGCGCCGCAACCCCACGAGGCCGAGAAGGAGGCCGTCGCATGAAGCCGCACAAGCCCCTGATCGCGGCGGCCGCCGCGACGCTGCTGCTGGCCGGCTGCTCGTCGGGCGGGAACTACACCGATCCCACCGACAAGCTCGAGGTCCTGTCGTGGTGGTCGTCGGCCTCGGAGCGACCCGCTTTCGAGGTGCTCACCGGCGCCTTCGAGAAGGCCAACCCGGGAGTGCGGCTGATCAACGCCGCCGTCGAGGGCGGCGGCGGGTCCAACGCCCAGGTGGCCCTCGCCGAGCGGCTCGCAGCGAACAACCCGCCCGACCTGTGGCAGAGCCTGACCGGATCGGCCGTCGACGGATGGGCCTCGGCGCGACGGATCGTCGACATCGAGCCGGTGTTCGCCCGCACCGGGATCGGCCCGGCGCTGGCGCCGGCCATCCGCGACTCGGTCATGCGCGACGGGAAGCCGTGGGCCATGCCGACCGGTGCCCACCGCGGCAACAACCTCTGGTTCAACCGCGACGCACTGGCCAAGGCCGGCGTGGAGGTCCCCGGCGCCGGGTACACCCAGGACCGCCTGGCGGGCGATCTGGACAAGGTCGCCGCCGCCGGCATCACCCCGCTGTGCCTGGGGTCGGCGGACCGGTTCGCCCTCGTCGAGCTGTTCGAGAACACTCTGCTCGGGATCGTCGGTCCGGGCGGCTGGCAGCGGATCGCCGACGACCGCTTCGACTGGGGCGGCTCGGAGGTGTCGACGGCACTCGACCGCTTCGGCGCGTACGTCGGGCACGCCGGTCGTGACGCGGACACGACGCACTGGGCCGACGCCGTCGCCAAACTCAGCCGCGGCGAGTGCGCCTTCCTGTCGATGAACGACTCGGCGTACGGCGAACTCACGGCCACCGGCGCCGTGGACGGCCAGCAGTTCGGATATGCGCCCTTCCCCGGCACCGAGGGCGCCTACCTCGCCATCGTCGACACCTTCGTGGCGGCCAAGAAGGCCAAGAACGGCGTGAACGCACTGAAGTTCCTCGACACCGTCGCCGATCCGGCGACGATGCTCGCGTTCACCCGGGCCAAGGGGTCGGTGCCGGTGCGGCGCGACGTCGACACGTCGACGCTCTCGCCCTACCAGCGCGGCGCCTCCGCTGCCCTGTGGCATGACCGCGTCCTGCTGTCGATCACGCACGGCGAGCTGATGAGCACCGCATTCCAGCAGGCCCTGTACGACGCCGTCGGCGACTTCGCCAAGCACCGCGACAAGCGGGCGTTCATCAACACCGTGCAGCGCGCCGGGACCACCGGCCAGATCGGCGGACGCTGATCAGCAGGTGCTCGGCGCGGGCTTCCCGTCGAAGCGGTCCTGGAGGTACGCAAACGCGGGCAGCAGGCCGATGACGGCGGCGCTCATGTGGTCCGGCGACGGCGTCAGCAGCGACTGTACGGGCGTCCCGGCACGGCAGTAGCGCCGGTTCGTGTAGTCGATCGACGCCACCGGGATGAGCACGTCGGTCGGACTGTGCCACTCGAAGACCGGCGTCTTGGAGACCCCGCGGAACAGCGCGAGGCTGTTCTCCTCGACCTTGCTGCGGGCGGTGCGGTCGTTGAAGATCTGGCGGCCGCCGATCGCCACTTCCTTCGCGCTGTGCCCGGCGCCGACGCGCAGGATGTCGTTGGTGCACGCGTTGCGCAGCTCGCGGAACATCCGCTGGCCCACCGGCGAGAGGTAGCGACGCATCGGGATTGCGGCCGGGTACTCCCGCGCCATGCCGATCGCGGCGGCGAACGCCAGCCCGAAGGCCGGGTGCGGGTTGGCGTAGCCGAGCCCCTCGGCCATCTTGACGAGGTTCATCGGCACCCCGCCGTAGGCGGCGCCGGCCAACTTGAGGTCCTTGGCGTAGGTCGGCTGCAGCGCCGCCGCCCAGGCGGTCGCCATACCGCCGCCGGAATACCCGGCCATGCCGACGCGACTGTGCCGCGCCGCGGCGGGACGGAAGTGTTGGACCGCGCGGATCCCGTCGAGGGTGATCTGCCCGCCGAGCTTGGCCGCACCGTAGGCGCTGCGCGGCCCGAGGTGGTCGGGGATGGCGACGGCCCAGCCGCGCTGCAGCGCGGCGTTGAGGCCGGGCGCTTCGCGGATCGTCAGGTTGGGGTCGCTGGTCCACAGCGCCTGCGACGGCGCGCACTGGAGACCGGTCGCATTGACGACGTGTTGGAAAGACAGCAGAGGACCATTCGCGGCGCGTCGATTGGGCACCAGAACGGTCGTCACCGCGGCAATCGGCTGTCCCTGTGAATCAGTGCTGCGGAACTTGAGCTGATAGGTGCGGATATCGAAGAATCCCGGCGGATTGACCCGTCCGCGCGCGGCGAGAATGTCGCCGTTGCGCTTGGTGTCCAATCCCGCCGGCTTGGCGTAGAAGTGGTCCGGCAACGGCGTGGGCAGCGCGGCCGGGTCCGGTGCGATCGGCCGCCCCGGCTGCGGTGCGGCGGCAGCCAGTGATCCGCCGAGGAGCCCGGTGACCAGGACGGATGCGGCGAATCCGACCACTGCGGTACGGCCGTGGGTGCGCAGTCGAGAACTCTCGATCATCGGTGGTGGTCCCCTTTGGGTCGGGTGCGGGCGTCGGCTCGGGGCCCACCCTCGGGGACTGGTCGGGCGCTGTCAAAATTTCTGATAGCGATGATTGATGTCGGCGGCAAATCGCACCGCTCCTACCTGCGCGGTTGGCAATGACAAACCGCGCATGGGGAAACTCGGATTCTCACAGTTATTGAATTGGAATGCGCACGGCGTCTGATGTTTCGACCTGTTTAATCGGCGATGACCGCCGCTTTACGCGAGGTCGTACAGGTGGATGGCCAGACGCCGCTCGGGCCTACTCGGCGGTCCGGGTGTGGATCCGCTCCCCCGCGTCGTTGAAGATGCTCAGCACCTCGGCCGGCCGCTTGCCGTCGGCGCTGAGGGCGTGCGGGACGCGGGTGTCGAACTCGGCGGCCTCCCCGCGGGACAGGACCAGGTCCTGGTCGCCGAGGCGCAGGCGCAGCTTGCCCGAGAGCACGTACACCCACTCGTAGCCGTCGTGCACCCGCAACTCCGGCGGGTCGCCCTCCATCGGCAGATAGTGGATCTTGTAGGTCTTCATCGGCGATCCCTCGGGGACCAACGGGTGGATGATCATCCCGTTTCGCCGATACGGTTCGCGCCGGACCCGGGGATCGGCGACGGTCGGTGACACCAGGTCGTCCAGGCCGATCCCGAGTTGCCGGGTCAGCGGGAGCAACAGCTCGAGGCTGGGCTGCCGCTTCCCCGATTCGAGCCGCGAAAGGGTGCTCGGCGACATCCCGGCGCTGGCCGCCAGGTCGTCGAGCGTCCACCCGCGGTTGTTGCGGAGCGCGCGCAGTCGCGCACCCACCAGCTTCATCTCCTCACCCATCCGAGCCTCCTTGCCAATATCGCAAGAATACTTGCCAATCTGGTGAGGTGCAGGTCCACTGGGGGCATGAGCGAAACATGGGATGCGATCGTCGTGGGCGGCAGCGCCGCCGGATTGTCCGCAGCACTGCTGCTGGGTCGGGCGCTGCGCCGGGTGTTGGTCGTCGACGAGGGACAGCCGCGCAACCGCTTCGCCGACCACATGCACGGCGTGCTCGGCTGGGAGGGTGAGTCGCCGGCCGACCTGCTGCGCCGCGGACGCGCCGACGTCAGCCGGTACGCGGTGACCATCTGCGAGGGACGCGCGGTGTCGGTCAACGCCGACGACGAGTCGGTGACGGTGGAACTCGCCGACGGCACGGCCGTCGCCGGACGTGCGCTGGTCGTCGCGACCGGGCTGACCGACCAGATGCCCGATCTGCCCGGCTTCGCCCAGCGCTGGGGTTCGACCGTCCTGCACTGCCCCTACTGCCACGGTTGGGAGGTGCGCGGACAACGCCTGGGCGTCCTGGCCCTGTCCCCGATGGCCACACACCAGGCACAACTGATCCGCCAATGGAGCGACGACCTGACCCTGTTCACCATGGGCACCGACGTCGACGACGCGCTGCGGGCCCGGCTCGCCTCGCGCGGGGTGAAGCTCGTCGAATCGCCCGTCGTCGAACTCCTCGGCGAGGGCACGGGCCTGACCGGGGTCCGCACCGAGGACGGCGTCGTCGAGCTGGACGCCCTGTTCGCCGGGCCGACGCCCAAGCCGAACGACGACTTCCTCGCCGACCTGGGGCTGGATCGGGCAGACACCCCGATGGGCGACTTCATCGCGATCGACGAGTTCGGGCGGACCAGCCACCCACTCGTCTACGCCGTCGGCAACGTCATCAACCCCGCACTCACGGTGCCGATGTCGATCGGCGCCGCAGCGATGACCGGTGGCATGGTGAACATGGACCTCGTCACCCGCGAATTCGATGCGGCCGGAGCGTAATCCGACGGGTCTCCCGGTTCACCCGGCTCGGCGGGGCGCTCGGCAATACACTTTCGGAAACACTGTGTAGTCACAATGCCCCGCCGCATGGCGCGGCGTCGTCATCGAGGAGTGCGCGATGCCCGGTCGGGTCCGCCGCGTTCGGCCGCGCGGCCGGGTCGCGGTCGTCGCCGTGGCCCTGTGCGTCGCCGTCACACTCGCGTTCACCGGCGAGCAGGGACTGCCGCGGGCGGCAGCCGCCCCCGACTCCCACTCGAAGACGCTGCCCCGCAACCTGAGCCCGGCGGCGAAGAAGGAGTGCGTCGGGTCGCGGTTCGCCCCGCTCGGCGTCGTGTTCGAGTCGGTCTTCGACTCCCTGCTGCCGACCCTCGGCCCGCAGATCAAGAAGGACGCACCCGCCATCAAGGCGCGGATGCGCTCGGATCTGAAGCGGATCAAGGTGTCGTCGTTGTGGGTGTCGAACCACCCGTACGACATGGACGCCGACGATGCGGACCCGATCATGCGGTACCGCGACCCGATCTCCCAGTACATCGTCACCCAGTTGGTGAATGTGCGACGCGGTCAGACCGCGCACGCGATCTCGCTCGACAACCTGACGCTGGCGCAGGCGGTGGAGACGGTCTTCCTCTACCTGTACGTGACGGTGCTGGTGCCCGCGACGATCTTCCGCCGCACCGTTCCGCGACTGGTCGACTTCGGGCCGCTGAGCCTGGGGATGTTCCTGTCCATCCCGATCATGCTCGGCGTCGTCGGCGTGACCCAGCTGTACAAGGCGATGAGCATCAACCTCACCCTCTCGTGCGTCGCGTCGGTCACCAAGGAGGAGAAGGAGCACGCCGGCAAGTTCGAGAAGGACCTGCGCTTCGCGTGGGCCGTGCCCGGGATCGTCCGCGACATCGCCGGGCAGGTGTCGGTCGCCGACGTGGAGTCCTGCCGACACATCGGGACCCTGCCGCTCAAGCGGATCGTGACCCGCACCTCGACCTTTCTCGCCAAGACCAACCCGACGATGGCCCCGCAGATCACGGGTGTCACCAGGCAGCTCGAGGCCTACATGCGCACCACGCGCATCCACCACAACCTGATCCCCACCGATCCGGCCGACTTCACCATGGGCGAGTGGATCCTCGCGCAGATCTCCTACATGATCCCGGTCGTCGGCGGCGCACCGATCGAGGCGATCATCGGCCTGAACCGCAACCACCTCGACGGGCTCGATTTCCGCGAGACCGTGCCGCTCTCGGAGCTGACCGTGTCGCACTCGCTGACCGCGGCGTACTACGCGTGGGGCATCGCCGCGCACATCGTCGAAGCGGTCTGGTACCTCGGCGGCCAGGATTCGGCGGCCGGCATCCTGGGCGACCTGCTGGCGACCGACGTCTCGCCCGCGCTGATGCCGCGGACCGTCGGCATCCTCACCGCACCGAACTTCTACGGGCTCGTCGTCTTCCACAACGTGTTGCGCTCGATGTGCCTCGACGAGGACCGCACCGGGCCGAACCGCACCAACAAGAACGTCAAGCGCAAGCGCCAGGGCATCGTGCAGTGGTGACCGGCGAGGTGGTCACAGTGACGGTCAAGCCGAACAGCCGCAAGGGGCCGTTGGTGCAGGTCGCCGAGGACGGATCGCTGACCCTCTACGTGCGCGAGCCGGCCACCGAGGGCAAGGCGAACAAGGCGGTGGCCAAGCTGCTCGCCGAGCACTATTCGGTGCCCAAGAGCCGCGTCGAACTCGTCGCGGGCGCGACGAGCAAGATCAAACGCTTCCGCGTCGGGTGAGGTTAAACCCGGGCTGACTCAGAGCCTGTCCCCGGCCACCGGCCCGCCTTACCGTCGGGACATGACCGACAACAGCCCCGCCGCCGAATTCTCGTGGCCGACGACCATCGACCGCCCCCGTTTCGGCGTCTGGGCCCCCGTGTGGGGTCCGTTCGCCGCACAGAACTATCCCGGCGACCCCTTCGACGCCAGCTGGGACCTCAACAAGCGCTTCGTGCTCGAGGTCGAGCGCCTCGGCTACGACTCGACCCTCGTGGCACAGCACAATCTCAACCCGAACGGGCACGAGCTGCCCGAGCTGGAGGCCTGGTCCACAGCCGCGGCGCTGGCCGCGATCACCAGTCGCATCGAGATCATCGCGGCCATCAAGCCGTACCTGTTCCACCCGGTCTTCCTCGCCAAGATCGCCGCGCAGATCGCCGAGATCGCCGACGGCCGCTTCGCCATCAACCTGGTCAACGCCTGGTACAAGCCGGAGCTGGAGAAGGCCGGGTTGACCTTCGCCGAGCACGACGACCGCTACGCCTACGGCGACGAATGGCTGTCGATCGTCGACCGTCTCGTCGCCGGCGAGCACGTCACCCACCAGGGTGAGAACTTCACCATCGACGACTACGTGATCCGCCCGGCCGACCCGGCCGTGAAGCCGAAGGTCTACCTCGGCGGCGAATCGGAACCCGCCCGCGACCTCGCCGCCAAGCGCGCCGACGCCTGGTTCATCAACGGCCAGCCGGTGGAGGTCGTGCGCGAGCTCATCGACTCGGTGACGAGCCGCCCGCGCACCGGCGACCCGGTCGATTTCGGACTCTCGGCCTTCGTCATCGCCCGCGAGACCGAAGAGGAGGCCGCCGCGGAACTGGAACTGTTCTGGAAGCTCGCCAACCAGGACGCCGAGACACTCGAGGGTGTCTTCGCCAACGCCGACCCCAAGGCGGTGATGTTCGAGACCTTCCGCAAGTTCCCACACATCGGCACCAACGGTGGCACGGCCGCCGGCCTGGTCGGCACCTACGACCAGGTCGCGCAACGCCTCGTCGAGTTCTACGACCTGGGGATCGAGCTGTTCATGCTGCAGTTCCAGCCCGTCGAACGGGAGGCCCGACGCTTCGCCGAGCAGGTCTTCCCGCGTGTGTCGGCGCTGCTCGAGCGGCGCGCCAAGGTGGCGTCGTGAGCGCCCGCAATCCGGTGTGGTTCACCCGGTGCCCGGTGCCCACCGCGTTCAGCGTCGCCGTGGCGACGGGCCGGCTGCCGCAGCGGCTCGCCGAACTCGGCGTCGACTTCCACTCGCTCGCGACGTCCACCGACAGCGCCACCCGCACGTCGCACTTCACCCAGACCCAGCTGCGGTCCACTCGTCACGGCGGCAACATCCCGCCGATCGTCGCGGCCTCGCGCGGTGCCCGGCTCGCCGTCGTCGGCCTGTCGGTGGCGCCGTCGAACGCCGCGCTGCTGGCATTGCCGTCGACCGGGATCACCGAACCGGCGCACCTGCGGGGTGCGACAATCGGCGTCCCCCGCCGCGTCAACGACCCGGTGGACTTCTGGCGGGCGTCGGTGCTGCAGGGCGCGCGCCGCGCGGTCGCCGCTGCCGGATTGGGCCCCGACGACGTCGTCTTCCGCGACATCGTCGTCGACCGCACCTTCGTCGACGAGTCGACCGGCTCGACCGCGGCCGCCGCCACGCTGTGGGACGCCGGGTTCATGCTCGGGTTCCAGCGCGCCGAGATCGCGGCCCTGCTGCGCGGGGAGGTCGACGCGATCTTCTCCGAGGGCTCTAACCTCGTCGTCACCCGTGCGGTGACCGGCGCGGTGCCGGTGGTCGAGGTGGGCGAGCAGTCCCACCGCGCCCCGGAACTGTCGTCGAACCTGCGGCCGCTCACCCTGAGCGTCTCCGCCGATCTGCTCGAGGAGGATCCGGACGTCGTCGACGCCATCGTCCGGGAGACCTCGGCGGCCGCGGCCTGGGCCGCGGAGAACACCGTCGCCGCGACGCGGATCCTCGCCGCTGAGGCGGGGATCCCCGAGGAACTGGTCGACGACTCGTATGCGACGACGCTGGCCGCCGAACTGGACGTCGACCTGAGTCCGGCCCGGTTGGCGCTGCTGGACCGTCAGATCGCGTTCCTGCACGACGAGGGGTTCCTCGACGGTCCCGTCGATGTCGCCGACCTGGTCGCGCCGGTGTCGCTGTCGGTCTGACTCAGGGCACGTCGAAGGCCCGGCGGGCGGCGTCGACCTCCGCGCGGGTCTTGCACTCGTACTGGTGGTCGTTGATCAGGCCCATCGCCTGGATGAAGGCGTAGGCGGTCGTCGGCCCGACGAACCGCCAGCCGCGCTTCTTCAGATCCCGCGACAGCGCCACCGAGGTCGCCGACGTCGACTTGGTCTGCGGCACGCCCACCTCGCCGGGCGACGGCTCGAACCGCCACAGGTAGGCGGCGAGCGAACCCTCGTCGGCCTCCAGTTCGACGGCGCGGCGCGCGTTGTTGATCGCCGCCTCGATCTTGCCGCGGTGCCGCACGATGCCGGCGTCGCCGAGCAGCCGCTCGACGTCGCCCTCGTCGAACTGCGCCACCCGGTGGTAGTCGAAACCCGCGAAGGCCCGTCGGAAGTTCTCGCGCTTGTTGAGGATGGTCCGCCAACTCAACCCCGATTGGAATCCCTCGAGACAGATCTTCTCGAAGAGCCGGTGGTCGTCGCCGACGGGGAAGCCCCACTCCGCGTCGTGGTAGGCCAACAGCTCCGGTGCACCGCCCGCCCAGCCGCAGCGCAGATCACCGTCGGGGGCCACAAACGGATCCATGTGTCCGATTTTAGGTCGACGCACCGACATCCGCGCCCGACGGTCAAGGCGTGTCGGTGCGGCGCCTGGGACCGGTAGCCTGAGTCGACCATGACCGACAAGACCACCGTGCGTCGACGCCGCGGCCGCCCGCCCGGGCCGCCGGTCGACCCCGCGCAACGTCGTGCGCAACTGCTCGACGCGGCGGAGTCGGCCATCCGCGGATCCGGACCGGACGCGAGCCTGGCCGATGTCGCCGCGGCCGCCGGTCTGACCCGGTCGGCCGTCTACGCCGCCTTCGCCGACCGCAACGCGGTCCTGGACGCGTTGGCCACGCGGCACGCCAAGCGACTGGTCGCGCGACTGGTGGAGATCGTCGGCGACATCGACGACCCCGCCGCGCAGACGCGGGCGGCCATCGACATCCTGGCGGCCTGGTTCGAGAACGAGCCGGAGCTCGCGCAGGCGCTGTCCGGGCACCTGCTGCCGACCACTCCGGCGCCGGACGGACTGGTCGTCACCACGATCGCCGGGATCCTCGCCGAGGGCTTCCGCACCCGCGGCCGCGACGACGCACCCGCACAGACGTGGGCGCGCGCACTCGTCGGGGCCATCTCGTCCACGATCACCTGGTGGTCCACGACGCGCACCATCAGCCGCGACGAGGTCGTCGACCACCTGTTCCTGCTGGTCTGGTCCGGTTTTTCCGGGATGGACGGCCCACCCGGCGGCACGTCGTAGTCCTTGACCTTCGCCGGGTTAAAAGACACACTGTCTTTATGACACGACACGTGCCGAGCGAGGTTGCCGCGGCCATCACCGGATCCCAGAACTGGGCGGAGGTCCGGGAGCGCTACCCCGACCACGTCGACGCGATGGGCGACGCACTGCTCGTCGGCGACCCCCAGGCCGATCCGGTCATCGCCGAACTGTTCTCCGGCAAGGCCGAGCACAAGTGGAACGACATCGTCACCGCGCTCGACGCACCGACGATGGTCGACCCGGCGCTGCTGAAGAAGGCGCCCGCGTTTCGCGCCTTCCTGGAGCACGCCAGCACGCCCCCGTCCTGGTTCGACCCGGCGCTGGCCAAAGCCGGTGCCGACGCGTGGTGGCGCTTCGGCTCGCTGCAGTCGAGCACGCTCTACCAGTCGCTGATCTACGGCTACCAGGCCCGCGGCTTCACGCACCCGCTCGCCGCCACCGGCCGCCTCACCGAGGGCACGTGGGACCGCCTGCTGGCCACCGGACGATGGGTCACCCTGGCCACCGCGCCCGGCCTCATGGACATCGGCGCCGGCGGCTGGGTCGAGACGCTGCGCATCCGCCTGGTGCACGCGATGGTGCGCTACCACCTGCGGGCCCAGGACGATTGGGATGACGAGTCGTGGGGCGTGCCGATCAACCAGACGTACTCGCAGCTCACCATCACCGCCGGGTTCCTGATCCTGCCGCTGACCGTCGCCAAGGATTTCGGCATCCGCTACTCCAGCGCCGAGCTCGAGGCGATCACGCACCTGTGGCGCTGGATCGGCTGGGTGATGGGCGTGCAGGACCACCTCCTCCCGATCAGCTATGAGGACGCCGTGCGCACCTGGCAGATCTCCAAGGAATTCGCGCTGCAGCCCAACGACGAGTCCAAGGTGCTCGTGCGGGCGCTTCTCGACGACGGCTTCAAGCCCGACCTGGGTCTGCCCGGCCCGCTCAACGACGCCGTGCACGCCGTCACCCGACCGTTCCTGCGGCCGGTGTTCGCCGCGGTGTCGACGCGATGGGTGGAGCCCGAGGTCGCCTCGGCCATGGGTCTGCGGCCCAACCCGCTGCACCACCTGGTCGACCTCGCACGGCCAGTCGTGCGGTCGCGCGAACTGGCCCGCTCCCTCGGCCTGCTCGGTTCCGAGCGCAAGGTCGCCCGTCGGGAACTGCGCCTGGCCACCGGCCGTCTGGGCATCGACCTGTCCGACCCGAAACTCGTCGGCGCCCGGTACCGCGCCGCCGACCAGAACCGGATGGATCCCGTCGCATGACCGCGCAGTTCACCCTGACCCGCACGCTCGACTGCCCGCCGGAGGTCGCGTGGCGGCTGGTCACCGATCCCGAGCAGATGCGCCGGTGGTCGACGGCCCGCGTCGACCTCGCCGAGCCCGGTCCCGGCGAGCGACCGGACGCGGCCGGTGCGCTGCGCACCATCACGCTGCCCGACGGGAAGCGCAAACTGCGCGAGGTGGTGGAGTACGCGCAAATGCCGCGCGAGTTCCGCTACCGCGTCTACGACGGTGGTCCGCTGCTGCTCAGCCACCAGGGGGTGCAGACCTTCACGCCCACGGCCGACGGTCGGACCGAACTGTCGTGGCACGTGTCGATGCGGCTGATCGCGGCGCCCCTCTCCCATGCGCTGTGCCGGGTGATCCGCAAGCAGGTCGGCGAATCGCTCGACCTCCTCGCCGACATCGCCGGCTCCGCGACCTTCGACGACCCCCTGCCCACGACGAGCCCGGTCGCCGACGCCGCCGACGCACCCGCCTTCGACGACCTGGTCGACGGCGCCGAGCAGTCGCTGGCCACCCAGCGCGCGCTTGCCGACGAGTTGGCCGCGGCGGACGACCCGAAGCAGTGGTTCGCCCGCGTCTACCAGTACGTCACCGAGGAGATGATCGCCGCGGCGAAGAACCCCTCGGAGTTGGGTTTGGCACACCCGGACTGGGTGCTGGCCCTCATCCCCACCTTCCACGACTACTACCAGCGGAACCTGGCCGCCTACCGCACCGGCGGCGACGTCGAGGACGCGTGGGCGAAGGCGTGGTCGACGGCCGAGTCGACCGACGCCAAGCGCCCACACCTTCCGGTGATGAAGGGGTTGCTCTACGGGGTGTCGGCGCACATCGACGCCGATCTCCCGCGGGCGCTGGCCGAGGTCCACCGCGAGTACTACCCCGACCGCGACCTGCGCGAGTTCCGCCCCGACTACCTGCGGCTGGCGCCGGTGTTCACCGCCGCGTCGGACCGTCTGCTCGCCGACCTGCCGCGCAGCCACAAGCCGTGGTGGACGCCGCTGGCCTCGCGCATCGACCCGCAGTTCCGCGACTCGATGCTCGGCCGCGTCGGCTATGACGTGGGACGCCACCGGGTGAAGACCTTCGCCAAGGCGGTCGACTCCCTGCGCGAGGAGCAGGCGCCGGTCTGATCGGTCAGTAGCCGTAGGTGTTCTTGGGCGCCGGGACCTGCCGGGCATCGGTCACCTGCAGCAGCGGGATGTGCTTGCGTTCGGCCGAGGCACTGCCGTCGGCGACGGTCCCCACCACGCGCCACCAGGTTCGCGCGGGTGCGGCGGCCAACGTCGCGGCTGCCGGTCCGCCGAGTTCGATGCGGTAGGTGCGCGCGTCGGCCGCACAGCAGATGATCACCACCTGCGCCAGTTCGGTGTGTCCGTCGCGCGGCTGCAGATACCCGTCGATAGAGATCGCGCGCCCGGACAGTCCCCCGCCGTCGGGTTGCACGGCCCGCTGCACCACCTCGAGGATCGGCACCGCCGGTGCCGGTCCGGGCGGGAGGGGCTCGAAGCGCACCGACTCGGCCGCCGAGATGTTGGCGGTGGTGCCCGCGCGGGCCGGCGATATCGACGGCGGTGCGAGGAAGAAGATCACCAGCACCGGGACGGTGAGCAGCCACAGGAGGGCACCGCGCCCGTGGACGTGGCCGTCGTCGGCCCGGCCGCCCGCCCGGATGTCGCGCACGATCGCCACCGCGGCGAGGACGACGAGCACGACGGCCGAGGCGAGCAGGTAGGGCCACATCCCCGGCTTCACGTAGCGCTCGTAGCTTCCGTCGAGGGTCGTCTTCAGGACCGTCAGACCCAGGCAGAGCAAGACGAGGTTCTGTGCTTCGCGACCCATCAGCGCCACCCCAGGATCGCGGCACCGACGCCGGTGGCCACGGCGATGGCCACCAGGAAGGTCGCGGTGGAGAAGCGGGCGGCGAACCGTTTGCCGAAGGCGCCGGCCTGCATCGCGATCAGCTTGAGGTCGACGACCGGACCGACGACCAGGAACACCAGTCGCGGCAGGAGCGGGAGCATCGACAGGCTCGCGGCGACGAAGGCATCGGCCTCCGAGCACACCGCCAGGACGACGGCGAGCACCGCCATCAGCGCGATCCCGATCAGCATCTGGCCGGCGACCTTCTCGAACAGCCAGTCCGGGACCACGACGTGCAGCGCCGCCACCGCCACGGCACCCAGCGCCAAGTAGGCGGCCGACTCGATGAAGTCGTGCCGCACCGCCTCGGCGAAGCGCGGCCAGCCCCGCGGACCGTCGTCGTCGCCGGGGGAGATCCGACGGAGGATCAGCGACGGGTCGCCGTAGCGCGCCCACAGCCCGCCCATGACGAGAGCGGTCAGCAGGGAGGCGCCGAACCGGGCGGCGACCATCCGCGGCTCACCGGGGAAGGCGACCGCCGTCGAGACCAGGACGACGGGGTTGATGGCGGGTGCCGAGAGCAGGAAGGCGAGGGCGGCCGCCTGCGGCACGCCTCGGTCCATCAGTCGGGCGGCGACGGGGACCGAGGCACACTCACATCCCGGGAGCACCGCACCGGCCAGCCCGCCCACGCCGATGGCGGCCGCGGTCTGTCGGGGAAGGACCCGCGCCACCATCGCCGGCGTCACCCAGGTGGCGATCGCGCCGCTGACCACCGTACCCAACACGAGGAAGGGCACGGCCTGCAGGAACACCCCGGCGAAGATCGTGGCCGCCGTCGCGACCGTTTCGTCGGCGTTGAGGCGCGCGTTGAACGGGACCGCGATCAGGACGCCGAGGACCAGCAGGCAGACGAAGGCCAGTGTCCCGCGGCTCATCGCGGGGGCCGTCTGCCGCTGCGGGCTCGTCCCGGTCGTCACTCCGCGATCGTAGGCCAGTGCCGCACGGGGCACCGCGTGGCGAATCCTTATTGACAATGGTTATTGTTAAGGAATGACAGCCCGCACCCGCATTCCCGTCACCGTCCTGTCCGGCTTCCTCGGCGCCGGCAAGACCACAATCCTCAACCACATCCTCGCCAACCGCGGCGGCCTGCGCGTCGCGGTGATCGTCAACGACATGAGCGAGGTGAACATCGACGCCCAACTCGTCGACGGCGCCTTCGGCGAGGCCCACCTTGACCGCACCGAGGAGAAGCTGGTCGAGCTGACCAACGGGTGCATCTGCTGCACCCTTCGCGAGGACCTGGTCGAGGCGGTCGCCCGACTCGCCGCCGACGGCCGCTTCGACTACGTCGTCATCGAGTCGACCGGCATCTCCGAGCCCATGCCGGTCGCCGCCACCTTCGACTGGGAGTTCGAGGACGGATTCTCCCTCTCGTCGGTCACCCGGCTGGACACGATGGTGACCGTCGTCGACGCGGCCACCTTCCTCCCCGAGCTCACCAGGGGCGAGAACCTCGCCGACCGCGACCTGGAGGCGGCGCCCGGCGACGAGCGCAGCATCTCCGACCTCCTCGTCGACCAGGTCGAGTTCGCCGACGTCATCCTGCTGACCAAGACCGACCTGGTGTCCGAGACGGCGGCCGGAGCCGTCGAGGCGACCATCCGGCGCCTCAACCCGCACGCGCAGCTCATCCGCGTCGTCAACGGCGACATCGACGTCGAGAAGGTCCTGGGCACGGGGCTGTACGACGTCAACGCCGCACGCCAGGTGGACGGGTGGGCCGAGGAGATGGCCGGCGGCCACACTCCCGAGACCGAGGAGTACGGGATCAGCAGCGTCGTCTTCCGATCCGACCGCCCGTTCCATCCCGCCCGGCTCGCCGTCGCCCTCGAGGAGCTGCGGGGGATCCTCCGCAGCAAGGGGTTCTGCTGGGTCGCGACACGACCCGACACCGCGGCCATCTGGTCGCAGGCGGGCCCGAACCTGTTCATCGAGGCGGCCGGTCCGTGGGCGAACACCGACGAGCGCCCCGGTCAGGAGATCGTGTTCATCGGGGTGCGCCTGGACCGCGGGCGGCCCGAGCGCGTCCTCTCGGCCGCTCTCCTCACCGACGACGAATTGGCGGCGGGGCCGCGCGCGTGGGCATCCTTCCCCGACCCCCTGCCCGGGTGGGCGCAGCCGCACGTCCACGCATAGGACACGCTCGGCGAGATTCTGGGCACGCTCGGCGAAAAGGTGGGCACGCTCGGCGAAAAAGTGGGCACGCTCGGCGAGGTGGGGGGGTCAGTGGCCGTCGCGGATGAGCGCGGCGATTTGCGCCCGGTCGGCGACATCGAGTTTGGTGCAGGCGCGGTAGACGTGGCCCTCGACCGTGCGGACCGAGACGAATAGCCGGTCGGCGATCTCCTTGTTGGACAGACCGGCCGCGATGAGGTTGGCAATCTCGCGCTCGCGGGAGGTCAACGGCAACGGCTGGGCGGCGGTGACCAGCGCGGGGGTGCGCGCCCCGCCGCATTCGGCGGCCAACCGACTCGCCGCCGAGGAC
>NZ_JASGER010000024.1:0-23308 GCF_047606305.1 Gordonia sp. (in: high G+C Gram-positive bacteria)
CGCGACCGGCACCGTCGGTGCCGGTACCGGGGCGCGCGCGGGTGCGCTCAAGGGCGGCGTCGGGACCGCGAGTCTGAAACTCGCCGACGGTCCCGCCGCGGGCATCACGGTCGGGGCGCTGATCGTCGCCAACCCCGTCGGGGACGTGCTGGACTCGGCGACCGGCCTGCCGTGGGGCGCCGGCGCGGCCGACCTGGAGTACCACGGCCTGCGGCCGCCGTCGGCCGATGATCGTCGCGCACTGGCCGCGGCAAAGGCCAAGTCGACCCCGCTCAACACGACGATCGGTGTGGTGGCGACCGATGCCGACCTCGATCAGGCGTGTACGCGGCGCATCGCGATGGCCGCCCACGACGGCCTGGCCCGGGCGATCGTGCCCGCGCACTCGCCGCTGGACGGCGACACGATCTTCGCCGTGGCCACGCGCACCTGTCCCGGCCAGGCTCGTGACGCCCTCCGTGAATTCACGCCGATCGGAATGCACCCGGACGTCGCGATTGTTACCCAGGTGAGTGCAGCCGCCGCTACGGTGACCCAGCGGGCCATCGTGAACGCGGTGCTGGCGGCCACCGGGGTCGCCGACATCCCGTCGCTGCGCGCCCTGCTGCCGTCGGCGTTGGCCGACGGTCCCGACCGATAACGGGGGAGCGATGTTGCGGATCGATCGCCGACTGGTCGAGGCGATGGTCGCGCACGCGCGCGCCGACCACCCCGACGAGGCCTGCGGCGTCCTCCCCGGCCCCGAGGGTTCGGACGAGCCCACCCGTTTCGTCCCCATGGTCAACGCGGAGCGCTCCCCGACGTTCTACCGTTTCGATTCCGGCGAACAGCTGTCTGTGTGGCGCGAGATGGACGAGCGCGACGAGGTCCCGGTCGTCATCTACCACTCGCACACCGCGACCGGGCCGTACCCCTCGCGCACCGACTCTTCTCTGGCCGCCGAGCCCGACGCCCACTACGTGCTGATCGGCACCGCCGACCCCGAGACCGCGCTGGTGTGCAGCTACCGGATCTCGGGCGGCGAGATCAGCGCCGAACCCATCACCGTCGTCGGGGAGGGGGACACCGGTCCCGCCTTCTCCGTGCCCGACCCCGACTCCGCCGACCACCCAGCCCGCACCAAGGAGTGACCATGGCCGTATCCGTGTCCATCCCGACGATCCTGCGCCCGCACACCGGCGGCGAGAAGAAGGTGCCCGCGCAGGGCGCCACGCTCGCCGAGGTCATCGACGACCTCGAGGCCAACCACCCCGGCCTGGCCGGACGCCTGCGCGACGAGGACGGCGCGCTGCTGCGCTTTGTGAACATCTACGTCAACGACGAGGACGTGCGCTTCACCGGCGGTCCGGACACCCCGATCGCCGACGGCGACAGTGTCACCGTGCTGCCGGCCGTCGCCGGAGGCGACGATTCAGCCGCCGTCGCCGGAGGTGACGATTCAGCCGCCGTCGCCGGAGGCGACAATTCAGCCGCCGTCGCCGGCGGCTGACCGATGACCCGGTATCGGTCGCTGATCGAGTCGGTGGGGCACACCCCGCTGATCGGTCTACCGCGGTTGTCGCCGCGCTGGGACGATGCTCCCGAGCGTCCGCACGTCCGCCTGTGGCTCAAGCTGGAGGACCGCAACCCGACCGGCTCGATCAAGGATCGCGCGGCACTGGCGATGGTCGAGGCGGCCGAGCGCGACGGGACGCTGACCCCCGGTGCGACGGTGTTGGAGCCGACGAGCGGCAACACCGGCATCTCGCTGGCGATGGCGTGCAAGCTCAAGGGGTACCGGCTGGTCTGCGTCATGCCGGAGAACACCTCCGCCGAGCGACGGCAGTTGCTGCAGATGTATGGCGCGCAGATCATCTCCTCGCCGGCTGCGGGCGGATCCAACACGGCGGTGGCGATGGCCAAGCAGCTGGCCGTCGAGCACGCCGACTGGACGATGCTCTACCAGTACGGGAACGAGGCCAACGCCCGTGCGCACTATGAGACCACCGGGCCCGAGCTGTGGGCCGATCTGCCCGAGATCACCGCCTTCGTCGCCGGTCTGGGCACCACCGGCACGTTGATGGGCGTGGGGAGGTTCCTGCGCGAGCAGTGCGACGACATCGCGATCGTCGCGGCCGAGCCGCGCTACGGCGACGAGGTGTACGGGCTGCGCAACGTCGACGAGGGCTTCGTGCCCGAGCTCTACGACGAGTCGGTGCTGACCCGGCGGTTCTCGGTCACCGGCGAGGACGCCGTGGCCCGGGTGCGCGAGCTGATCGAGACCGAGGGAGTCTTCGCCGGGGTGTCGACCGGGGCGATCCTGCACGCCGCGATGCGGCTCGCGTCGTCGGCGGTCAAGGCCGGCGAGCGGGCGGACATCGCGATGGTGATGCCCGACGCCGGGTGGAAATACCTCTCCACCGGCGTCTACGGCACCGATCCGGACGCTGCCGCGGCCGCCGTCGAGGGCCAGCTGTGGGCCTGAGCGTAGAATTTTCGTCTTGTGAGTGAAGGCAGTCCGATCGGCATCGACCAGCAGGCGCCGATCGGGATCTTCGATTCCGGGGTCGGCGGGCTGACGGTCGCCCGGGCGATCATCGACCAGCTGCCCGACGAGGACGTCATCTACATCGGTGACACCGCCAACGGGCCCTACGGTCCGCTCACCATCCCGGAGATCCGCAAGCACGCCTTGGCCATCGGCGACGAGCTGGCCTCGCGCGGGGTGAAGGCGATCGTCATCGCGTGCAACACCGCCTCGGCCGCCTGCCTGCGCGACGCCCGCGAGCGGTACGCGCCGATCCCGGTCATCGAGGTCGTCCTACCGGCGGTGCGCCGGGCGGTCGCCGCGACGAAGTCCGGGCGCATCGGCGTGATCGGCACCGAGGCCACCGTCGCCTCGCGGGCTTACGAGGACGCCTTCGCCGCGGCCCGGGACGCGACCATCACCTCGGCCGCGTGCCCCAAGTTCGTCGACTTCGTCGAGCGGGGCATCACCAGCGGGCGGCAGATCCTCGGGCTCGCCCAGGGGTATCTGGAGCCGCTGCAGGAGGCCGACGTCGACACCCTGGTGCTCGGCTGCACGCACTACCCGCTGCTGTCGGGGGTCGTGCAGCTCGCGATGGGCGACAACGTGACGCTCGTGTCGAGCGCCGAGGAGACCGCCAAGGACGTGCTGCGCGTGCTCACCGAGCGTGACCTGCTGCATCCGCACTCGGACCGGGAGGCCCGCCGCGTATTCACCGCGACCGGTGATCCGGAGTCCTTCGCCAAGCTCGCCAAACGATTCCTCGGTCCGGAAGTCGGGCGCGTCGAGCACCTGTGACGGCGTCTGATCACAGATGGATTCCAACCCGCGGGAAACCGGCCGATTCGGTGCAATCGGCCGTCGGCGGCGTGGCAGAGTGGTGCCATGCATCTGACAGTCCTTGGATGCTCGGGCAGCGTCAACGGCCCCGGGGCGGCGTGTTCGGGGTACCTCGTGTCCGTGCCCGGTGAGTTGCCGGTCCTGATCGACTGCGGTCCCGGTGTCTTTGGCGAGCTGCAGGCGGTGGCCGAACCGAACGACGTCGCCGTCGTCCTGTCCCACCTGCACGCCGACCACTGCATGGACCTGCCCGCGATGCTCGTGTGGCGCCGTTGGGCGCCGGTGCCCGCGACCGGCCGCGCACCGCTGTGGGGGCCGGAGGGCACCGCCGCGCGCATCGGGGCGGGGTCCTCGGAGTTCCCCGGCGAGATCGACGACATCAGCGACACCTTCGACGTCTCCGAGTGGGTCGAGGGTCAGTCGGTGTCGCTGCGCGGGCTGACCATCGAGCCCCGCAAGATGGACCACCCGCCGGCTACCTACGGGCTGCGGGTCACCGGGCCGAACGGCGAGGTGCTGGCCTACAGCGGCGACACCGCGCCCTGTGACGACCTGGTCGAGCTGGCGCGCGGCGCCGACGTCTTCCTCTGCGAGGCGTCGTGGACCCACGACCCGGCCAACCGGCCGCCACACCTGCACATGTCCGGCGTCGAGGCGGGCGAGGCGGCGACGGCCGCCGGCGTGGGCGTCCTGGCCATCACGCACATCCCGCCGTGGACCTCGACGGCCGACATCCTCGCCGAGGCGCGCTCGGCCTTCTCCGGTCACATCGAGCTCGTCCAGCAGGGGCAGGAGCTCGACGTCTCCGCGGTGGCGACTCGCGCCTGAGCGCCGCACCGCACGCTCCCCGCTCCACTAGAGTTGTCCGCGTGACGACACGTGTAGACGGCCGCGCCGACGACGAGCTCCGGCCCATCAAGTTCACCCGAGGCTTCACCTCGCACCCGGCCGGGTCGGTCCTGGTCGAATTCGGCCAGACCAGGGTGCTGTGCACCGCGAGCGTGACCGAGGGCGTCCCCGGCTGGCGGCGCGGCTCGGGCCGCGGCTGGCTGACCGCCGAATACGCGATGCTCCCTGCGGCGACCCACGAGCGCAGCTCGCGCGAGTCGGTGAAGGGCAAGGTCGGCGGGCGTACCCACGAGATCAGCCGGCTGGTCGGGCGGTCGTTGCGCGCGTGTATCGACCTGGCCGCGATCGGCGAGAACACCATCGCCATCGACTGCGACGTCCTGCAGGCCGACGGGGGTACCCGTACCGCGGCCATCACCGGCGCCTACGTCGCGCTGGTCGACGCGGTGACCTACCTGCGCGCCGCCGAGCGCCTCGCCGACCCCCAGCCGCTGTCGTGCGCGATCGCCGCGGTCAGCGTCGGCATCGTCGACGGCCGCGTCCGGCTGGACCTCCCGTACGAGGAGGACTCGCGGGCCGAGGTCGACATGAACGTCGTCGCCACCGACGCGGGCACGCTGGTGGAGGTGCAGGGCACCGCCGAGGGGGCGACCTTCTCCCGGGGCACCCTCGACAAGCTGCTCGACCTCGCCCAGGCGGGCACCGAGCAGCTGTTCGCCGCCCAGCGCGAGGTCCTCGCCGACGACTACCCGGGCACGCTGCCCGGCGTCGCCAACTCCTGATGTCCCGGGTCCTGCTCGCCTCGCGCAACGCCAAGAAGCTCGCCGAGCTGCGACGGGTCGTCGCGTCGGCCGGGCTGACCGGCGTCGAGGTGGTCGGCCTCGACGACGTGCCGGAGTATCCCGAGGAACCCGAGACCGGCGCGACCTTCGAGGAGAACGCGCTGATCAAGGCGCGATCGGGCGCGCGAGCGACCGGGATGCCCTGCGTCGCCGACGACTCCGGACTGGCCGTCGACGCCCTGAACGGCATGCCCGGCGTGCTGTCGGCTCGATGGTCGGGCCGGCACGGCGACGACCGGGCCAACAACGACCTGCTGCTGGGTCAGCTCTCCGACGTCCCCGACGAGCGGCGCGGCGCGGCCTTCGTGTCCGCGTGCGCGCTCGTCCTGCCGTCGGGGGAGGAGACTGTCGTGCGTGGCGAGTGGCGCGGGACGATCGTCGCGCAGCCGCGCGGGGTGTCCGGTTTCGGCTACGACCCGCTGTTCGTCCCCGACGACGAGGCGGCCGGTGGCCGTACGTCGGCCGAGTTGGCACCCGCCGAGAAGGATGCGCTCAGCCACCGCGGCAAGGCGCTGGCTCAGCTGCTGCCGGCGCTGCAGCGCCTCAGCTGAGCCCGAACTGGGCCTTCACGTCCTTGGTGCGGATGTGCTCGACGTAGAAGGACAGGAACGGGATGGTGCCCGCCAGTGCCGTCGCGACGGTCTTGCCCAACGGCCACCGCGCCTTGGATGCGAGGATGAAGCAGAAGAACAGGTAGACGAAGTACACCCAGCCGTGCACGACGCCGACCCAGCCGTAGCCCTCGATGCCGAAGCCGTACTTGGCGATCATCTCGCCGACCAGGAACAGCAGCCAGACACCGGTGACCCACGCGAGGATGCGGTAGCGCAGCAGCGCGCCGGGGATGCCGGCGACGTCGGCGCCCTTCGGCGCGGTGGCGGGGGAGGTGGACTGGTCGGTCACGTCGGATTCCTATCGACTTGGTTCAACTGTTTCAGGTAGGCGTTGTAGGCGGCGAGGTCGTCGTCGGGGGTCGGGGCCACCTCGAGGTCCTCGCGCAGGGCATCGGCGCTGGGCAGCGTGGGCCGCTCGGGCAGCAGCTCGTCGGGGATCGCCGCATCCCGGTGCTGCTTGGCGATCAGCTTCTCCTGCTCCTCCGGGTCGTTCTCCAGCACCACGAACCGCCGGTAGCCGTAGATCACCGCAAAGGCGAATGCGGGCCACTGCAGCGCGTAGCCGAGGTTCTGGAACGTGCCCGACGAGGACTCGAACCGGGTCCACTGCCAGTAGGCGAGCGCCAGGCAGGTCAGGGCCGCTACCAGCGTCAACGCCACCAGTGCCGGGCGGTGGCGCCGGGGCGGACGGGACTGCGACATACCTTGACGGTACCCGGTTTAACCGATCGGCAGCGGTGCAGCCTCGGTGTAGTGTGGTCGGCGCTACGCGCGAGTGGCGGAATTGGTAGACGCGCTGGATTTAGGTTCCAGTGTCCTAGGACGTGGGGGTTCGAGTCCCCCCTTGCGCACTGTTTCATTCGACGGCGTCGGCGGCCAGCCACGCCCGCGGCGAGCGGCCGAGGCGTTGGGCGAACACCCGCGAGAAGGCGGAGGGGTTGGAATACCCGAGTTCCCCCGACGTCACCGCCACCGAGGCCCCGGCGCGCAGCCTCTCCTGCGCGACCGTCAGCCGCCAATCGGTCAGGTAGTCCGCCGGCGACTGACCGACCGTCTCCTTGAAGCGGGCGGCGAAAGCGCTGCGCGACATGTTCGCGGCCGCCGCCATGGTCGCCAGCGTCCAGTCCCCGCCGGGTGACTCGTGCACGGCGCTGAGCACGGGCGCGAGTCGGTCGTCGGACAGTCCGGTGATCAGCCCGACGTCGAGCTGAAGTCGATCGGGGTTCTCGATGATCCACCGGAACAGTTGGATCAGTGCGGCCTCGAAGAGACGGTCGACGAGGAGGCGCTGCCCGCACGCCACTCGGTCGACCTCGGCGAACAACAGGTCGAGAGTCGGTCGCATGGTTGCGACCTCCCGCAGCGGGAGGACGGTGACCGGTGGGAGTGCTCGCACCAGCGGATGCGTCGGACCGCCGTCGAAGTCCAGGGTCGCGCACGCGAAGTCGGAGTCCTCGGTGGGTGCGTTGTGGAAAGAGTGCTCGAAGGGCCGCGGGTAGAACAGCAGGCTCGGCTCGTCGACGTGGATGCGGCGCAGCCGTCGGTCGGTGCCGGGGTGGGTCACGTCCATCTCGCCCTCCCGCAGGACGTGGAGGAATCCTCGACCTGGTTCGGCGGGCAGCACGGTCACCCCGCACAACGGGCCGGTGTGAAACAGGCGAGTGCGCACCCGGAAGCGCTCCAGGAGCGGCGAGAGGCGGTCGAGTGTGGTCACATCCTCCAGAGAAGCAGACGAATAGGTAAGTATTCAAGACTTCTTGCACTAATTCGTCCCGTTCGGGCGTCGACGATGGGAACCACGGCGGGCGACGAGTCCGCCGACGACCAAGGAGGAATACATGTCCACCGTCCCCCAGATCGACCGCTCTACCGCGACCGGGTCCGTCAAGGAGAACCTCGACCAGATCAACGGCGCGTTCGGCACCGTGCCGGCGATGTTCGCGACGGTCGCCAACTCGCCCGCGGCCCTGGCCAGCATGTGGGGCTCGTTCGGTGCGTTCGGCGGCGGAGTCCTCGGGCCGGCGCTCGGCGAGCAGATCGCCGTCGCGGTCGCGAACCGCAACAAGTGCGAGTACTGCCTGGCCGCACACACGGCGCTGGGCCGCAAGGCCGGACTCACCGCTGACCAGCTCGACAGCGCCCAGGTCGGCACTTCCGACGACGAGAAGACCGCCGCGCTGCTCGCCTTCGCCCTCAAACTCGTCGACGAGCGGGGACAGGTCCCGGCGGCCGACGTCGAGGCGCTGCGACAGCTCGGCTGGTCCGACGAGGAAATCGTGGAGACGGTCGGACAGGTCGCACTGAACCTGTACACCAACTACGTCAACATCGCCCTGGGGGTACCGGTGGATTTCCCGACGGTCGCCTTCAGGTAGCCGCGCAAACGACGACGCCGGTCACGCCCCGAGGGGAGTGACCGGCGTCGCCGTAGGCGGTTGCCGCTAGCGCAGGTTGCCCGGAACCCGCGAGACCGGCGTGTAGAACGACCGGATGATCGGGTTGCCCTTGGCGTCGACCGACTGGGGGATCGACGACACGATGCCGACGATCTGGCCGCTGCCGTTGCGGACACCGGCTCCGCTGTCGCCCGGCAGGGACTTGAACGACGACTCGACCACGTAGGTGGACTGGTTGACCAGCAGCTGGGGCGGGGTGACCGCGCACAACAGCGAGGACGAACCCGGGACGAGGTTCGGGTACGGGCACTCGACGGCGGTCAGCAGCTTCTGCCGCGGATCGACGACATTGCCGCGGGTCGTGCCGGTGGTGATGCCGGTCTTGCTGACCGGCGAGCCCTTGGCCACGCGCGAGCCCCAGTCGATGGAGTCGACGCGGGTGCTCATCCCTCGGACCAGCGACACAATGCTGATGTCGGCGCGGGCGCCGATCAGGTTGGCGGTCACTGTGCCGATCTGAGCGCCCTTCTTGTCGTAGATCTTGGTGCCGCGCTTGCCGCAGTGCCCCGCGGTGAGGGCGCGCCCCGAGTTGACGACCGCGCCGAGCGTGCACTTGGCGCCGGTGGCCAGCGTCGCGACACCCAGATCGGCGATCGGCTTGTCGATTCGGATCTCCATGCCGGAGAACACCGGGGTGCCGGGGGCGGCCAGCTTGGGGGCGGCCGATGCGGGCGCGGCGGCGCCGATCGACAGGGCGACGGCGGCGACGGCCGTCAGCAGTGCGGAGGAACGCATGGTTGTCTCTACCTCTCGGTCTCGGCGACTCAGCGCAGGTTGCCCGGCACGCGCGACAGCGGCGTGTAGTACGAGCGCTGCAGCGGACGGTCTTTGGAGTCGGTCGCACCGATTGCCTTCGACGACACGATGCCGATGATCGGTCCGCCGGCACGGCGGACACCGGCACCGCTGTCGCCGGACTCCGAGCGGAAGGTCGACTCGACCACGTAGGTGGACTGGTTGACCAGCAGGCTCGGCGGTGCGACGGCGCAGGCCAGGGCGGCCGGGCCCGGCAGCGGGCACTCGACGGCCTGGATCAGCTTCGGCTGGGCCTGGACGACGGTGCCGCGAGTCGTGCCGGTGGTGGCACCGGACTTGCTGACCGCGGTGCCGTTGCTGACACTCGAGCTCCAGTCGATGTTGTCGACCTTCACGCGCAGACCCGGCTTCAGGGTGATGACCGCGATGTCGGCGTTGCGGCCGATCAGGTTCGAGGTGATGGTGCCGATCTCGTCGCCCTTGACGGTGTAGATCTTCTCGCCCCGCTTGCCGCAGTGGCCGGCGGTGTAGGCGCGGCTGGCCGACCCCACGGCACCCAGGGTGCACTTCGCCTCGGTGATGATCGACGTCGGACGGCGGATCTCCATCCCCGAGGAGATCGTGGTGTCACCGGCGGCGGGCGCCGCCAGCGCGGGTGCGGCCACGCCGAACGACAGGGCGACGGCGGCTGCGGGCGCCAGGGCGGCGGTCAGCATTGCGGTGGAGCGCATAGGGGTGGTACCTCGATCTTTCAGAAGCTGATGAACGCCCTCGAACGTAGAGGATCCGACGCGGCCGAGGCAATCGCTAGACCGAGTTGACACCTAGTTGACGCATAATTTGGATGTGATTCACAGGTTTCGGTTTCTGGTCCTGGCGCTCGCCGGATTGCTCGTCGGCACGTTGTCCGGATGCGGGGTGAAGGATTTCCTCACCGAGCAGCTGCAGTCGGTCGCGCAATCGGGCGTGCCGTCGACGGTCAGCATCGGCCAGGGCGGCATCTACGTCGACACCGCCGGACTGGCCAAGGTCGCGCGACTGCCGGTCAAGTACCGCTCGTCGATCCAGGGCTACACCCGCGACGCCTATGGCCCGCAGTGGGATGACAACGTCGACGTCCCCCTCGGTCACAACGGCTGCAACACCCGCGACGACATCCTGCACCGCGACATGACGAACGTCGAGATGCGCTGGGGCGGCTGTTTCGTCTCGACCGGCACGCTCTACGACCAGTACACCGGGCAGACGATCCACTTCGTGCGCGGGCCGGACACCTCCGGCACCGTCGAGATCGACCACGTCGTGTCGCTGGCCAACGCGTGGACCACCGGCGCCAAGTACTGGGACTATCCGAAGCGGCACAACTTCGCGAACGACCCGATGAACCTGCAGGCCGTCGGCCACGACATCAACCAGGTCAAGGGCCCCTACGACGCCCAGGGCTTCCTGCCCCCCAACCGCGCCTACCGCTGTACCTACGTGAACCGCCAGCTGGACGTGAAGATCGCCTACGGCCTGTGGATCACCAAGCAGGAGGCCGACGCGATGCGCTCGGTGTTGATGGCCTGTGTGAAGCCGGCATGACCGGACTGCCGTGCCGCGACCTCGCCGTCGTCGACCGGCTCGCCGCGGGGCTGCGGGCCGTGGGCTTCACCACCGACGGCATCGAGGCCCACCTGGGCGCCGAGGTCTCGGCGGCGTTGACCGGCGGCGTCCGCTGGCCGGCGCTGGCCAGCGTCGAGGACGACCGGCCGTTGTCGACGCTGATCGCCGTCTTCCTCCTCGGCGAACCGCGTCCGGCCGCGGACCTGGCCACCGCGCTGCCCGGCGTCGACCCGCGCGACCTGGCTGCGCAGGGCATCGTGGCACTGACCCCCGGCGGCGAGGTGAGCCCGATCCTGGACGTGCGGCCCTACGCCGACGACGCGGGCGAGTACCTGGTGTTCGCCGATCAGGACGCGGGACGACGGGCCGGCGCACTCGCCGGCGACCACGTGCTCGGGATCGGCGGTGCCTCGGTCTCCTTGGCGCGCGCCGTGATCCGACGACCGGTGCAGCGGGCGCTGGACCTGGGAACCGGGTGCGGCGTGCAAGCGCTGCACCTGGGGGCGCACAGCGCGCAGATCGTCGCGACCGACACCAACGAGCGGGCCCTGGCGCTGGCCGCCGCGACCGCACGGGCCAGTGGGCAGAGCTGGGACCTGCGGCGCGGCAGTCTGTTCGAGCCGGTCGCCGACGAGACCTTCGACCTGATCGTCTCCAACCCGCCGTTCGTCATCGGCAGCGGCGACCAGGATTACATCTACCGGGACTCGGGGGTCCCCGCCGACGGTCTGTGCGCGCAGCTCATCGCCGGCCTGCCCGACCGCCTCAATCCCGGCGGCGTCGCCACGGTGCTGGCCAACTGGGTGGTGACCGACGTCGAGGACTGGGCCGCCCGGCCGCGCCAGTGGCTGGCCGGGACCGGTCTGGACGCCTGGGTCGTCCAGCGCGAGTTGGCCGATCCGGTCAGCTACGTCTCCCTCTGGCTCGCCGACGCCGGGGAGTCGCCCGAACGGGCGGCCCGGCGCGGTCGCGATTGGTTGGCCTACTTCGACGAGGCGGGCATCGTGGCCATCGGCATGGGGGTGCTGACCTTGCGCCGGCCGGTCGACGGTCGGGTCCGCTTCCAGGTCGTCGAGGAGATCACCGGGGCGGGTGAAGAGGTGACCGGCGACGAGGCGCAGGCCTTCCTCGATCGGCAGGACTTCCTGGCCGAGCACTCCGACGCCGAGCTGCTGGGCATGCGGCTGGCGGCCATGCCGGTGATGCTCGAGGAGCAGTCGCTGCTCGGCGAGGACGGTTGGCAGACGGTTGGTTCGGCGGTGCGCCGGCCCGGCGGTCCGGGCGCGACGATCGCGCTCGACGAGGTCTCCCGGGCGCTGCTCGTCGGCTGTCGCGGCCAGGTCGAATTGGCCGACCTCATCGCCTTGCTCGCCGCCCACCACGGCGTCGACGCCGACGCCCTGGCGTCCGCCGCGATGCCGGTGGTCCGGGACGCTATCGCGCGGGGGATCCTGTACCGGGCCGTCTGACCCGTCGTGCGATGACCACGGGCGCGCGGTGCAGTTTGTCGATCAGCAGGGCGCGGCGCAGCTCCGCCCATGCCCAGCAGAGCCCGAACACCCCGACGGTGATGACCGCCGTGACCGCCGTCGACCACGGCCGGGCGATCAGGAAGATCGGGATCGCGACGAGCAGGAGCGCCTGCAGCACGTAGGAGTCGAGGCTGCGCGCGCCGGTCATGATCAGCGGCCGCAGCCAGTTGCGCCGCCGCATCCGCGGCACCAACCAGGCGAACACGGCGTAGACCGTCAGGACGACGACCCACGACGCGAAGACCCGTGCGACGCGGAAGTCGACCTTGTCGGCGACGTCGGGCTGGATGTGGTGCCACGGGCCGGACTTGGCCTTGAAGCCGAAGTAGAGCAGCAGCCACAGCGCCGTCGCGGCGGCCAACAGCCACGGCAGCTGCTTCACCAGCCAGCGGTCCACCCGCCAGCGGCGCCAGTACCACCCCAGCACCAGGGCAGGGAAGAACATGATCTGCCAGGCCGCCCAGTTCTGGATGGGCAGGCCGCCGAAGGCGATCGTCCACCAGTCCGACCAGTCCGGCGCGCCGATCCACGCCTTGCCCGGTGAGCTGGTGATGTTGAACCACACGGGGCTGTCGACCTGGGAGTAGGCGTACAGCCCGATCGAGCCCGCCAGCACCAACCAGCCCAGCCCGCGCGCGAGCAGCGGCAGCAGGAGTCCGGCGACGCCGAGGAACACCAGGTACATCAGCAGGATGTCGCCGCCGGACGGCAGATAGCGCAGCAGCAACGACAATCCGACGCCCGTCCCGGCGTCGTTGACCGGGCGCAGCCGGACCAGGTCGTAGTGGCCGGCGAGGCCGGCCGCGACCGCCACCAGGCAGATCAGGGCCTGACAGAGGTAGAGCACGACAAGGCGCTTGCCCAGGCGCCGACCGGTGAACGCCCACCCGCGACGGGTGATCCAGCCGCCGTAGACCAGGCCGAGGACCAGTCCGGAGAGCAGGACGAATGCGGCCATCCCGTCGACGTAGGGATAGGAGTGCGTCGGGCGGCCGAGCCACGACTTCGGTCCGGCGAAGTGCGCCGCGACCATGCTCCAGATCGCCAGGCCGCGGGTCGCGTCGATCGCCCAGTCGCGCCCGGCGACGGGCGTCGAGGCGCCGGACCCGGTCCGCTCAGGTGTAGAGGTCGGCAATTGCCTGCTTGTGCGCCTCGGTGATGACGTTGCGCTTGAGCTTGAGCGTCGGGGTCAGCCCGCCGTTCTCCACGGTGAAATCACTGTCGAGGATGGTGAACTTCTTGATCGCCTCGGCCTTGGACACCGACGCGTTCGCCGAGTCGACGGCCGCCTGGATCTCCTTGCGGATCTCCGGGTTCTTGGCGACCTCGGACATCGGGGTGTCGGTGGGCAGGCCGTTGCGCTCGAGCCAGCCGGGCACCGCCTCGGGGTCGAGGGTGATCAGCGCGCCGATGAACGGCTGGCCGTCGCCGACGACGAGGCACTGGCTGACCAGCGCGTTGGCGCGGATCTTGTCCTCGAGCTGGGCCGGGGAGACGTTCTTGCCGCCCGCGGTCACCAGGATCTCCTTCTTGCGGCCGGTGATCGAGAGGAAGCCGTCCTTCAGCGCGCCGAGGTCACCGGTGTGGAACCAGCCGTCGACGATCGCGTCCTTGGTGGCCTGATCGTTCTTCCAGTAGCCGTTGAACACGACCGGACCCTTGAGCAGGACCTCGCCGTCCTCGGCGATGGCTACGCTGACGCCCTCGATCGGGCGGCCGACGCTGCCGACCTGCTGGGCACCGGGCTTGTTGACGGTCACCGCGGCGGTCGTCTCGGTCAGGCCGTAGCCCTCGAAGATCGGGACGCCGGCGCCGCGGAAGAAGTGGCCCAGGCGTGCACCGAGCGGGCCGCCGCCGGACACCGCCGCCTCGCAGCGGCCGCCGAGGGCGGCGCGCAGCTTGCCGTAGACGAGCTTGTCGAAGACGCCGTGCTTGAGCCGCAGGCCCAGCCCGGCGCCGCCGTTGTCCTGCGCCTCGCTCCACTCGATGGCGGTGGCGGCGGCCTTGGCGAAGATCTTGCCCTTGCCGCCGTCGATGGCCTTCTGCTCGGCCGAGTTGTAGACCTTCTCGAACACGCGCGGCACCGAGAGCACGAAATCGGGGGAGAAGGCGCCCAGCAGCTCGACCAGGTTGGGGATGTCGCTGGTGTGTCCGACGACCACCCGGTTCTCCAGCGAGGTGACCGCGATGACGCGGGCGAAGACGTGCGCCAGCGGCAGGAACAGCAGCGTCGACTTGCCCTCGGTCATCATCGAGCCGAGGGAGGCGGTGACGCCCGCGGCCTCGGACATGAAGTTGGCGTGGGTGAGGACGACGCCCTTGGGGCGGCCGGTCGTCCCGGAGGTGTAGATCAGGGTGGCGGCGTCGGCGGCCGAGGAGGCCTTGTGCCGCGCGTCGAGCTCGGCGTCCTTCACGTCCTTGCCGCGCTTGGTGAGTTCGGCGACGGCGCCGTCGTCGATGACGAGCGTCTCCCGCACGTCCTTGCAGCCCTTGATGACGTCGGCGTGGGCCGCCCGGTTCGCCTCCGACTCGAGGATGACCAGCGAGGTGCCCGAGTCCGACAGGATCCAGTCGACCTGGTCGGGGGAGGAGGTGTCGAAGATGGCGACGGTGGTGGCTCCGGCGCGCCAGATGGCGTAGTCGATGACGGTCCACTCGTACCGCGTCGAGGAGAGCAGGGCGACCCGGTCGCCGGCCTTGACGCCGGACGCGACGAGCCCCTTGGCCACCGCATCGACCTCGTCGGCGAACTGCGCGGCGGTCACGTTCACCCAGGCGCCGTTGGCGTAGCGGCGGAAGACCGGCAGCGTGGGCCGCTGTGCCCGGTAGTCGAGCACGGTGTCGACGCAGGTCCTCGACTCGTCGATGGTGAAGGTCGCGGAGGTGGAGGATTCCTTGAGGCTTGCGCTCATGCCGTTGCTCCCAGGCGGTGTCGAAGGCGGAATGTCGGAATTCGGTCGTGTGCCACGGTAGCAAGTCCGTGTCGTCGGTCACAGGGCGGTCGGCACGCAGTGCCGCCACCGATGGACTCCCGATCGGCGGATGCGGGAATCGGCGCCCATCGGCGATAGAGTTGGCAACCATAATGACCGACACAGCCCCCGAGTCCTTCGACGACCTGGGCCTGGACGACCGTGTTCGCCGGGCCTTCGACGACGTGGGCTACGAATCCCCGTCGCCGATCCAGGCCGCGACCATCCCGCCGTTGATGTCCGGCCGCGACGTCGTCGGCCTCGCACAAACCGGTACCGGCAAGACCGCCGCCTTCGCCGCGCCGATCCTCTCGCGCATCGACACCGCGGCCCGCAAGCCGCAGGCGCTGGTGCTGGCGCCGACGCGCGAGCTGGCGCTGCAGGTCGCCGAGGCCTTCGGGCGGTACTCGACGCACATCCCCGAGCTGAAGGTCCTGCCCATTTACGGCGGACAGAGCTATGGCATCCAGCTGTCCGGGCTGCGCCGCGGCGCGCAGGTCATCGTGGGCACCCCCGGACGCGTGATCGACCACCTCGACAAGGGCACCCTCGACATCTCCGAGCTGGAGTTCCTGGTGCTCGACGAGGCCGACGAGATGCTGACGATGGGCTTTGCCGAGGACGTCGAGCGGATCCTCGCCGACACCCCGGACTCCAAGCAGGTGGCGCTCTTCTCCGCGACGATGCCCAAGGCGATCGGACGGCTCGCGCAGAAGTACCTGCACGACCCCGTCGAGATCACCGTCAAGGCGAAGACCTCGACCGCCCAGAACATCACCCAGAAGTTCCTCCAGGTCTCCCATCAGCGCAAACTCGACGCACTGACGCGCGTGCTGGAGGTTGAGACCTTCGACGGGATGATCGTGTTCGTCCGCACCAAGCAGGCGACCGAGGAGCTCGCCGAGAAGCTGCGCGCCCGCGGCCTGTCGGCGATGGCGATCAACGGCGACATGGTGCAGGCCCAGCGCGAGCGCACGATCAACCAGCTCAAGGACGGGTCGCTGGACATCCTCGTCGCGACCGACGTGGCCGCGCGCGGCCTCGACGTCGACCGCATCTCGCACGTCGTCAACTACGACATCCCGCACGACACCGAGTCCTACGTGCACCGCATCGGCCGCACCGGTCGTGCCGGACGGTCGGGCACGGCGTTGCTGTTCGTCTCGCCGCGCGAGCGCCACCTGCTGCGGGCCATCGAGAAGGCCACCCGGCAGCCGTTGACCGAGATCGACCTGCCGTCGGCCGACGACGTCAACGCCCAGCGCGTGGCGCGCTTCGCCGACTCGATCACCGAGAACCTCACGTCGAACAATCTGGACCTGTTCCGCGGGTTGGTCGAGAACTACGCCCGCGAGCACGACGTCGCCATGGCCGACATCGCCGCGGCCCTGGCGCTCGAGACCCGCGACGGCGGCTTCCTGATGGCACCCGACCCGCCGCCGGGGGAGCGGCGCGAGCGCGAGCAGCGCGAGCGCGGTCCGAAGCGCGGTGGCGGTTCCTTCGCGACGTATCGGATCGCCGTGGGCCGCAAGCACAAGGTGACGCCGGGCGCGATCGTCGGCGCGATCGCCAATGAGGGCGGACTCACCCGCGGTGACTTCGGCAACATCAGCATCCGGGACGACTTCACGCTGGTCGAGCTGCCGGCCGATCTGGACCGGGAGACCCTGGCGTCGCTCAAGCACACGAGGATCGGCCGCAACGCGATCGACCTGCGCCCGGACATGGGTCCGCCGCGCTCGCGCGGGGGCCGCAAGGGCGGACCGCAGGGCGGCTACCGCAAGGGTGGGCCGCGGGCCAATCCGAAGGTCGCCGGCCGCCGCAACCGCAAGTGATCTGACACGAAACGCGACTTTCCGACATCAAATCTTTGCCCGAGCGGCTGCCCTTCCGAGATGTGGCGTTGACAACATTGGGGAACCCGCGGGCCGGTGGCCCCGTTGGGTTGGCGAATGAGTTCGAGACCGGACCTTGGCGGGAGGGGAACCAATGACGATGCGAGAGATCTCTGCGGCGCAGGCGGTGGAGCAGGCCCAGCGCGGCGACACGGTGATTCTGGACGTGCGTCCGCAGGTGGTCCGCCACCAGGGGAGCGTGCCCGGCGCCGTCGTCGTCGAACCCGGCGAGCTGACCGGTCAGCTGCGCGCCAACCCCCGGCTTCGGCGTGACGCCGAGGTCGCCGTCGTCGCCCTCAACGCGCAGACCGAGGAGATCGAGTCCCGGCTGTCGCGCCTGGGCTTCACCAAGCTGGCCCGGGTGGCGGGCGGGTTCAAGGCCCTGCGCGAGCGCAGCTGATCCCTGCCGCGCGAGCGCGGCTGAGCTAGCCCTTGAGCGCTCGACGGAGCCGCTCGGCGGTCTCATCCGGATTCGGGTCCCGTCGGACCACCAGGCTCTTGGCGAAGGAGAGCTTGTCCCCGCGATGGCGCGGGATCACGTGCAAGTGGGTGTGGAACACCGTCTGCATGGCGGCGCGGCCGTCGTTCACCACCAGGTTCACCCCATCGGCGTCGAGCGCGTCGCGCATCGCCACGCCGACGCGTTGCCCGGCGGCGAAGACCTTCTCCCCGTCGCCGGGTGCCAGGTCGGTCAGGCCGCGTGAATGGTTCCGCGGCACGACCAGGGTGTGACCGCGCTTGACCGGTCGGATGTCGAGGAAGGCGATGACGTCGTCGTCGGCGTAGACCTGTCGGGACGGTGCGGTGCCGGCGATGATGTCGCAGAAGATGCAGTCGGGCATGGGCGGACCATACCGGACACTCCACACCCGACGAAGATAACGATTCGATAACGAACCGAGATCGTTGCAGGTAGGGGCACTGCGCGACGGACGCGATGGCGTGAGCAGCGGGTTTCCCAAGGGGTTGTGAAGCAGGTCACGCGGCCGAAAATGTTACCGGTGGGGCTACTGGCGGGTATACCGACCGGTCACCCAAAAACATGAGGTGCCCCTCATTTTCCCGTGTCAGGATGTTTCTCGAATCCACTGCGCGCACATGCGCCGCGGAACATCCACCACAGTCTTCAAGGAGCCCGCCTGTGAGCATCGACCAGGACCGCATCTCGACCGGACGCGTCGGCGCACACCACGCCAGCGACTCGCTCATCGACCGCATCGCCGACGGCGAGGCCTACGCCGTCGCCTTCGGCGGACAGGGCGCCCCGTGGCTGCCGACGCTGGCCGAGCTCGTGGTCGACGCGGAACTCGGTCGCCACCTGGAGCAGACGGTCGGGGCCGCCGCGCGCCTCACCGAGCCGGTCGCCGCGGAACTGGCGATCGCCGCACCGGACGGGTTCGACCCGCTGCGCTGGGTCGAGTTGTTCGACTCCGCCGATGCGCTCGGCGACGGGACGGGCTTCCTGCCCGACGACGGGGCGCTGATGGCGGCGGCGACGTCGATCCCCGGCATCCTGCTGGCCCAACTGGCGGCGCTCGCGTCGCTGCGCAAGCAGGGGCTGGACACCGACCTCTACCCGCCGACCAGTGCCGTCGGACACTCGCAGGGCTGCCTGGCCGTGGACGCCGTCCGGATCGGCGAGAACGTCGCCGACCTCCCCGGCGAGGGCGCGATGCTGGCGCTGGCCCGGTTGATCGGGGCGGCCGCGTCCATCACCGCGGCCCGACGCGGGCTGAATGCCGCGGCCGACGGGTCGCCGATGCTCTCGATCACCAACGTCCAGCCCGCCCGGATCGAGGAGATCCTGGCGCAGTACCGCGCCGAGTGCACGACCGGCGAGCAGGGGCTGCCGGTGATCGCCCTGCGCAACGGTCGCCGCGGCGTCGTCATCGCCGGTGCACCCGCGCATCTGGCCGCGATCACCGCCCGATGCGAGCAGATCGCCGAGGCCGAGGCCGCCGACCGCAAGCGAAAGCTCACCGGCGGCAGCCCCTTCGCGCCGACCTTCGACGCCCTCGCGGTGTCCGTCGCCTTCCACCACCCGGAGATGGCCGACGCCGTCGACCTGGTCGAGGACTGGGCGCAGCGCTGCGGTCTGGACCCGGCGTGGGCTCGTCGACAGGCGCAGGCCCTGCTGGTCGACCCGGTCGACTGGACCTCGATCATCGCCGAGGTGCACGCCGACGGGGCCAAGTGGATCCTCGACCTCGGCCCGTCCGACGCGGTCACCCGGCTGACCTCTTCACTCATCCGCGGGACCGGAATCGGGCTCATCCCGGCGGCCCTGCGCGGCGGACAGCGCAACCTGTTCGCGCCCGGCGGCATCCCCGAGGTCGCGCACCCGTGGAACCGCTACGCGCCCCGCCTGGCGGTGCTGCCCGACGGCCGCGCGGTGATCGACACCGCCTTCACGCGGTTGACCGGACGGTCGCCGATGCTGCTCGCGGGCATGACGCCCACCACCGTCGACCCGGCGATCGTCGCCGCCGCGGCCAATGCCGGCCACTGGGCCGAGCTGGCCGGCGGCGGCCAGGTCACCGAGGAGATCTTCGCCGACAACGTCGAGCGGCTCACCGAGCTGCTCGAGCCCGGTCGCCAGGCGCAGTTCAACGCGCTCTACCTCGACCCCTACCTGTGGAAGCTCCAGCTGGGCGGTAAGCGAATCGTCCAGAAGGCCCGCGCCCAGGGCGCGCCGATCGACGGTGTGATCGTCTCGGCCGGCATCCCCGAGCTCGATGACGCGGTCGCCCTCGTCGACGAACTGGTGGAGGCGGGCCTGCACTACGTGGCCTTTAAGCCGGGCACCGTCGCCCAGATCCGCGACGTGGTGCGGATCGCCGCCGAGGTGCCCCACCACCCGGTGATCGTGCAGATCGAGGGCGGTCGCGCCGGTGGCCACCACTCCTGGGAGGACCTTGACGACCTGCTGCTGGCCACCTACGCCGAGCTGCGCGACCGGGCGAACGTGGTGATCTGCGTCGGCGGCGGCATCGGCACCCCCGAGCGCGCCGCGGACTACCTGTCCGGTCGGTGGGCGCTGGCCCACGACCACCCGCTGATGCCGCTCGACGGCATCCTCGTCGGCACCGCCGCGATGGCGACGGCAGAGGCCACCACCAGCCCCGAGGTCAAGCAGCTGCTCGTGGCGACCGCCGGTTGCGACGAGTGGATCGGCGCGGGCCACTCCGACGCCGGCATGGCCTCCGGGCGCAGCCAGCTGGGCGCCGACATCCACGAGGTCGACAACAGCGCCTCGCGCTGCGGCCGCCTCCTCGACGAGGTAGCCGGCGACGGCGATGCCGTGGCCGCGCGCCGCGACGAGATCATCGAGGCCCTCGCGGCCACCGCCAAGCCGTACTTCGGCGACGTCGCGTCGATGACCTACGAGCAGTGGCTGCGCCGCTATGCGACCCTCGCCGTCGGCGAGCCCGGCGCCGAACTCGAGTGGGCCGACATCACCTGGCGCCGGCGTTTCGTCGACCTGCTCCAGCGGGCTGAGGCGCGGCTGCACGCCGTCGACCGCGGCACCATCGAGACCCTGTTCGCCGACGTCGACGACGCCGGCGCGCACGCAAGTGTCGACCGTCTCGTCGCCGCGTACCCGGCGGCGACGGTGGACGTGCTCCACCCGGCCGATGTCGCGTTCTTCCTGGACCTGTGCAAGTCGCCGGGCAAGCCGGTCAACTTCGTGCCCGTCGTCGACGCCGACGTGCGGCGCTGGTGGCGCAGTGATTCGCTGTGGCAGGCCCACGACCCGCGCTACGGCGCCGACGAGGTCTGCGTGATCCCCGGTCCGGTCGCGGTCGGCGGTATCACCGAGGTCGACGAGCCCGTCGGCGCTCTGCTCGACCGCTTCGAGGCCGCCCTCGTGGCGGAGCTGTCCGCGGCCGGCGAGCCCGCCGTCGAGGTCGACGCGCGTCGTCGCACGCTCGCCGGTGCCGCCGGCCCGATCGCCGCCGTCCTGTCCGCCGCCGACGCCCGCTGGGCCGACCGAATCGTGCCCAACCCGGTGGCGCGCCTGGGTCACCCGGAGCGCTGGGACATCGTCACCGCCGATCTCGCCGAGCACGAGCCGTCGGGTGCGTCGCTGCGCCGCCGGTCCGGTGCCGACGGCTTCGACCTCGTCGTGCCGATCGGCTCGTCGACCACCACGATCCCGCTCACCGTGGCGCCCTCGATCGTCGACGGCGGCGCGCCGCTGGTCGGCATCGACGACGCCGGTGCCGCGATGACGCAGATCGTCGAGGTCGCCGCCGGCGGATCGCTCGCCGAAACCACCCGGTCGCGCAGCGGTGACCTGACCGCGCGCGCCGACATCGAGTGGAATCCCGACCTCGCCGCCGACCACCGCGGCGTCACCAGCGCCTCGCTGCCGTCGACGCTGGCCCCCGAGCCCGGACTCACCGTGCCCGATGCGCTCGTCGGCCTGACCTGGCCGTCGGTGTTCGCGCTGATCGGCGCGGCCCGCACCGCCGACGGCACCCCCGTCGTGGAGGGCCTGCTCGACCTGGTCCACCTGGACCACGCCATCGCCGCGGCGGCGCCCCTGCCGACCGAGCGCGCGCAGCTGACCGCGACGGCCGTGCTGACCGGCGTCACCGACACCGCCGTGGGTCGCGTGCTCGCCGTCGACGTCGAGATCGCCGCGGATGACCGCATCCTCGCCCGACTGACCGAGCGGTTCGCGATCCGCGGCCGACTGGGTGCCGCCGAGCTCGACGACCCGGTGCGCGCCGGCGGTCTGGCCGACGACGAGCGCGACGCGAACCGCAAGTTCGTCCGCGCCGCGACGATCACCGCGCCGCGGGACATGAACGGCTTCGCCCTGGTCTCCGGCGACCACAACCCGATCCACACCGACGCCAACGCCGCGGCCCTCGCCGGACTGGGGGAGCCCATCGTGCACGGCATGTGGCTCTCGGCGGCGGCGCAACAGGTCCTCACCGCCCGCGACACCCGACGCGGTGAGGCCCCGCGCGCCATCGAGGGGTGGACCGTCCGCTTCCTGGGCATGGTCCGGCTGGGTGATGCGGTCGACATCCGCGTCGACCGCGTCGGACTCGACCGGGGGCGCGAGGTCGTCGAGGTGACGATGAAGGTCGACGGCGAACTGGTCGCCGCGGCCACCGCGCGGCTGGCCGCACCGCTCACCGTCTACGCCTTCCCGGGACAGGGCATCCAGAGCAAGGGGATGGGCCTGGACGCCCGCGCCCGCTCGGCCGCCGCCCGCGAGATCTGGGACCGCGCCGATGCGCACACCCGCGAGGCCCTCGGGTTCTCGATCCTGGCCGTGGTCCGCGACAACCCGACGACCCTCGTCGCGAACGGCACCACCTACCACCACCCCGACGGCGTGCTGTTCCTGACGCAGTTCACCCAGGTCGCGATGGCGACGCTGGGTGTCGCCCAGGTCGCCGAGCTGCGCGAGGCGGGCGGCTTCGTCGAGAACGCCATCACCGCCGGTCACTCCGTCGGCGAGTACAACGCGCTCGCCGCCTGCGCGGGCGTGCTTCCCCTGGAGGCGGTGCTGGAGGTCGTGTTCCAGCGCGGCGAGGCCATGCACCACCTGGTCCCGCGCGACGCCAAGGGCAACAGCGACTACCGCATGGCCGCGATCCGGCCCTCGCAGTTCGACCTGGCCGACGACGACGTCGACGCCTTCGTCGCCGGGGTCGGCGAGGAGTGCGGCGAGTTCCTGGAGGTCGTAAACCTGAACCTGCGCGGGTCGCAGTACGCGATCGCCGGCACCGTCGCCGGCCTCAAGGCGCTGGAGTCCGAGATCGAGCGACGGGTTGCCGCGGTCGGCGGCAAGCGGGCCTTCATCCTGGTCCCGGGCATCGACGTGCCCTTCCACTCGACCGTGCTGCGCGAGGGCGTGCCCGCCTTCCGTGAGCGACTGGACGACCTGCTGCCCGAGCACGTGGACCCGGAGATCCTGGTCGGCCGCTACATCCCGAACCTGGTCCCGCGGCTGTTCAACCTGCGCCGCGAGTTCATCGCCGAGATCGCCGAACTCGTCCCGTCGGAGCCGCTGGAGGAGGTCCTCGCCGACTTCGACTCGTGGGCCGCGCGCCCGGCCGCCCTCGCCCGCGTCGTGCTGATCGAGTTGCTGGCCTGGCAGTTCGCCAGCCCGGTGCGCTGGATCGAGACCCAGGACCTGCTGTTCGGACCGACCGGTCAGGGCGGTCTCAACGTCGGTCGCTTCGTGGAGATCGGCGTGAAGTCGGCGCCCACCCTGTCCGGCATCGCCGCCAACACGCTCAAGCTCGACCGCTTCGCCGCGGCCGACGCCGAGGTGCTCAACGTCGAGCGCGACACCGCCGTCCTGCTGGCGCAGGACGAGGGCGCCGAACCCGAGCCCGAGGTCGACGAGGCGCCGGCCGACTCCGGCGCGACACCGGCGCCGCAGGCCGAGCCCGCGGCGCAGGCTCCGGCGCCCGC
>NZ_JASGER010000025.1:0-46615 GCF_047606305.1 Gordonia sp. (in: high G+C Gram-positive bacteria)
GCCGCGGGCGCGGCCGGACGCGGAGCGGCGGGCCGGGGTGCGGCCTGGGCACTCGGCGCCACGGCGATGGATGCCGAAACGGCGGCGAACATCGCCACGGCGGTCAGGGACTTGCGCATGATGGGTCTTCCTCCGGTGTAAACACCACTAGTCACACTAGTAACTTCAGTAACAAGCGAACCATCGGCTGACAGCAGCGGCAAGCCGGGAGCGCATCTGTTAGCAGGATGTGATCTGAGCCGTGACCTTCACCGGCGGGCGATCAGTCCGAATCGTCCGAATCCACCACCCCGGCTGTGGAAGCCGGGTCATAGCGCAGCAGGCTCAGTGCGCCGTATTCGTCGTCGACGACGGGCCCGGTCAGCCCGGCACACGCTGCGTCGACCTGCGCATCGTCCATGTCGACGCCGATCAGCACGACGACGTTGCGCGGTCCGCCGCTGCGACGAGGTGCCCGCTGCGCGCGGACGCGTCCCCCGACCGCGGAGAACTCCAGCGATCCGGTGTAGAAGTCCGAATCCACGTGCGCCCACCCCTTGAGGCGGTAGCAACCGGCCGGCGGTCGTTCCAGCAGTCGGGCGAGGGCGCGGGGGTTGACCGCGTCGTCCGATTCCCAGGTGCGCTGCGCGTACTGCTCGTGCAGGTGGCCGGTGTGATCGTGGTCGTCGGGCTCCTCCTCGGCCCGGAGTAACTCGTCGAGTGTGAGTTGGCGCGGTCCGACGACCGCCGACCGTTCGCGAGGATCGACCAGCAGCGCGGGATCCACCACCGCCTCGGTCGTGACCACGCGCGGCGCGCTGTCGTTGATCTCGTCGAGCGCCGACGTCAACTCCCGCAATCCCTCGGCATCGACGAGGTCGGCCTTGTTGACGACGACCAGGTCGGCATCGCGCGCCTGTCGCAGAGCACCGCCGGGCAGTGCGCCCTCGGCGAAAGCGGCGGCATCGAGCACGTAGACCATTCCGCCGTACGCCGCCGCGGGGTCCGTCAGTGCGACGACGCGCCGGATCAGACTGCGCGGCTCGGCGATGCCGGAGGCCTCGACCAGCACCGCGTCGACCCCGGAGTGCACCAGCGTCGCCACCGAATCCTCGAAGCCGTCCGAGTCGGTGGCGCAGCACAGGCAGCCGTTCCCGAAGCCCACCACGCCGTCGACCTGTCCGGCCACCAGAAGCGCGTCGACGTTGACGGCCCCGAAGTCGTTCACGATGACGCCGAAGCGCACGCCGTCCGCGCGGCGCAGCAGATGATTGAGCAGCGTCGTCTTCCCAGCACCTAGGAACCCGGCCAACACGATGACCGGAACGCCGCGTTCGCCGCTCCTCATGGCAGACAATCGCCGCAAACGACCATCAGGTCGCGTCCATCGGCGTCGGGGAAATTGGCGACGTTGTTGGTCGGCGCACCGCATTTGCCGCATTCGCCGATGACGGCTGCATGGTCGGAGAAGTCCACACTCATCCGACTGTCGAAAACGTAGAGCGATCCCTCCCACAGGCCGTCGTCGCCGAACTGTTCGCCGTAGCGGACGATTCCGCCGTCGATCTGATAGACCTCGGAGAATCCCCGATCGACGAGCAGTGCGCTGAGTACCTCGCAACGCACTCCGCCGGTGCAATAGGTGACGACCGGCCGATTCCGATAGGCGTCGAACTCGCCGTCGTCGACGAGCGTCAACAGGTCGCGCGTCGTCTCCGCAGCGGGGACGACGGCGCTGCGAAATCGTCCGATTCGCCCTTCAATCGCATTGCGCCCGTCCAGGAATACGACGTCGTCACCGCGTTCGGCGACCAACCGGTTGACCGCGGCCGGTTCCAATCGCGTGCCACCGCCGACGACGCCGTGCTCGTCGACGCGCACCCGAGACGGGTCGCCGAAGGTCACGATCTCCGGGCGAACCTTGACCGACAGCTTAGGGAAGTCCGACCCCGTCCCCGCGGACCATTTCACGTCGGCCTCCTTGAAAGCCGGGTACTCGCGGGTGGCCCGGACATACCGTTTCACGTCGGTCAGCTCCCCACCGACCGTGACGTTGATACCGTGGGGCGAGACGATGATCCTTCCCCGCAGATTCGACGCCGACGCGATGGCCTGTTGCCAGAGCCGGATCGCCTCGGGGTCGGCCAGCGGCGCGAACACGTAGAACAGCACGATCTTGGGAGTCGCCACAGCATGCAAGGGTACGGACGATCGCCGATGGCGCGGCGACGGGTGCGCCTCGCCGGCGCCGCGGCGTTCACGCTGATCGCCACCACCGCCGTCGCCTGCCTGGGCGGTTGTTCGATCGTGTCCGATCTGGCGACGCCCGAATCGTCGCGCACGATCGTCATCCCCGGCACCAACGCGCTGACCACGGAATCGTCGGTGGACAGCACCTCGGTCGACCCGTCGGCGCAGGAGGAACGCGATTCGGCGCCCGGCGACTGGGACGACTGGTCCTACGGTCACATCGTCAACGTCGCCCCGCGCGCCGATGCCGAGCGATTCCACCGGGGCGCCAAGACGCAGCGCGATCCACTCACCGATTCCAGCGGCTTCCACTTCAGCACCCCCGACCGCACCGTCCAGTGCTCGACGGGCGCGAACGGAACCGGCACCCTCTCGTGCGTCTCGGACAAGGTCGAGGGCGCACCCGCTCCGCCGCGGGGAACCCCGGCAAGTTGTCAGTGGGACGCGCACATGGCGACGCTGGGCGCCGCCGGCGCGGCCTCCGGCGCCTGCGCCAACCTCTACCCCGTGATGACCCGCTCGACGATCCTGCCGTTCAACCGCACGCTCGCGGCCGGCCGGTTCAAATGCCTCAATTCCGTCGACGGCCTCTTCTGCCTACAGTCGACCGATTCCGGATTCGCGATCACCAAAGACGGCTATCGGGAGATCCGCGCCGACCAGCGCGCGCCGCGGACAATGCGCGGCCCGGCGCCTGACGATGACTCGAGCAGCAATGCACCGGCACCGACGCAAAGCGGCGCCGTCGAGCCGTCCATCACGCCGACGTCGTAGTTTCCTTAACAGCCCGCGTTAAGGAAATGCTGTTATCGTCCCCGTAGTGAAGCGGCACGAGAATACGTGCGGCTTAAATAGGTAATAAGGGGAGAAAATGGCACGCAAAGCGGTTATCCAGGTTTTCGACGACCTCGACGGTGCGCAATTGGACGAGCATGAAACCGTGCGGTTCAGCGTCGACGGCCGGTCGTATGAATTCGACACCTCCCCCCGCAACGCCGCGGCGTTCCGCGAGTCGCTGGCCAAGTACATCGACGCCGCCCGTCCGGTGCGCTCGGGTCGCCGCCACGGCGGTGGCCGCGGGAAGCTCGAGACGCAGAAGATCCGCGATTGGGCCAACAGCAATGGCTACCAGGTGAGCGACCGGGGCCGGATCCCCGGCCACATCGTCGAGGCGTACGACGCCGCCAACTAGGCGTCGAGGATCTCTCGCAGGGCGACGATGACGCCCTGTTCAGCATTGCTGGGGATGCGTCGCCCCGCCTGTGCCGCGATTGCCGGGTGCGCGTTCGCGACCGCGAACGAGTGCCCGGCCGCGGCCAGCATCTCGACGTCGTTGAGGTAGTCGCCGAAGGCCGCGGTCTGCTCAGCACTGACACCGAGTGCGGCCTGGAGCGCCCGTACGCCGTGGCCCTTGTTCGCGCTGCGGTCCATGACGTCGATCCAGTGGGCGCCGGACACGACCACCTGCTGATCGACGTCGGCGAAATAGCGCTCGGCGGCCGTCGCGGCATCGTCGAAGTCGAAGATCGCCAACTTCAGCACGTCGCGGCAGTGCTCGGCCAGATCCTCAACGCAATCCAGCTGCACGTAGTACCGCGCGCATTCGGCGACGAACGGGTCGTCGGTGCGCTCGACGACCGCTCCCCCGGCGCGGCACACGACCACCCCCAGGTTCGCGCCGTCGGCGGTCGCTGTGCGGACCGCCTCGACGACGCCGAGCGCGGCCTCGTCGGGCAGCGTCGTCGTGGAGAGGACCTTGCCGGCCCGCCACACCAGCGTGCCGTTCTCGGCGATGTAAGACAGGTCTGGGCCGCCGCGTTCGGCGAAAAGCCGCTGCAGCGTCGCGAGTTGGCGCCCCGACGCGGGCACGAAGGCGATGCCGCGCCGGTTCATCTCCGCCAACAGCGGCCAGAAGTCGTCGGGCACGCTCCCGTCGTCGAGCAGCAGTGTCCCGTCCATGTCCGAGACGACGAGGCGGATGTCCACGCACTCACCGTACTGACCGCCGATTTCCCGTTGCCGCGCGCGCTGTTGTCGAGGGGGTGAACTCCGGCACCCCAACCGGGGAACATCGCGCGGACGGACACCTCGCCGATCCTCGCGACGGCGGGAGCGGACCTATCGTCGAAGGTGCATACATCCGCGCCATCGAAGGAGTCGCCATGCGCGCCGTCAAGCTCAGCAGCCCGGGAACGGTCACCCTCGAGGAGGTGCCTGTCCCCGAACCCGGGCCCGGCGAGATCCGGGTCAAGGTCGCCGGTGCGGGTCTGTGCCACTCGGATCTGCACGTCATCGAGATGGGCGAGGACTGGCCGAAGTTCGACCTCACCCTCGGCCATGAGGGAGCGGGCGTGGTCGACGCCCTCGGCCCTGCGGTGAGCGAGCACAAGGTCGGCGATCCGGTCCTGGTGAACCTGGTGTGGAGCTGCGGCAACTGTCGCGCCTGCGTCGAGGGCCGCGACAACGCCTGCGAGGTCACCGGTGGCCGCGACAGCTTCCCGGCAGCGCCGGGTCTGACCACCGACGGCGCGATGGCCGAGTACATGATCGTCCCCGCCCGCCACGCCCTGCCGCTCGGCGACATCGACCCGGTCGGCGCCGGTCCGCTCACCGACGCTGCGCTGACGCCGATGCACGCGATCAACACCACGCGCCACCGCCTGACGCCGAACGCCACCGTGGTGCTGACCGGGATCGGCGGCCTCGGACACTCGGCACTGCAGATCCTCAAGCACATCTGTGGGTCGCGCATCATCGCCGTCGACACCGATCCGGCCAAGCTCGAGCTCGCGACCAAGCTCGGCGCCGACGTCGTTCTGACGTCGGGTCCGGACACGGCCGAGAAGATCCTCGCCGAGACCAACGGCTACGGCGTCGACGTCTTCCTGGATATGGTCGGCGTCCAGCCGACCGTCGACCTCGCCGCGGCCGTCATCGCCCCCGAGGGCCTCGTGCGGCTCGTCGGACTCGGTGGTGGACAGTTCCCCGAGGCCGCGGCCATCGACCCGCGCATCCCCTGGGGCGTCGACGTCCAGCGTCCGTACGGCGGCACGCGCGCTGACCTGCTCGAGGTGTTGGCGATGGCCAACCAGGGCAAGATCCACGTCGAGTACACGACCTACCCGCTCGAGGACTTCCAGAAGGCCATCGACGATCTCACCGGCGGCAAACTGGTCGGGCGCGCGATCCTCGTCCCGTAGCGCTAGGCGTGCTCGTCCGTCTCCCGCGAGTCGGTGAGGGTGAGGGCGCCCCAGCAGGCGATCAGGCCGACGATCACCGCGAGGATCGCGTAGGTGATCCGTTCGCCGTGGAAGTACTGGTCGACGAGCTGGGTGCTCCACTTGCCCGTCGGCAGGACGGCGGTGACGAGCGCCGCGATGAAGGTGCCGACCACCGCTGTGCCGACGCTGCTGCCGACCTCCTGCGCGGTGTCGTTGAGCGCCGCGCCGACCGACGTGCGGTTCTCGGGCATCGCGCCCACGAGGGCGACGGCGCAGATGGTCATCACGGTGCGCAGCCCCAGGGTGAGCATCACCAGGAACACCGCGATCCACACGTAGCCGTGCTCGACGCCCCACGCCAGCCCGGCCAGCGCGCCGGCGAGCAGCCCGGCGCCGATCAGCGTCGCGATGCGGTGGCCGAGTCGTTTGGCGAGCATCTCCGAGATCGGGGTGCCGACGATCATGGTCAGGATCATCGGGAGGTTCGCCAGGCCAGCCTTCATCGGACTCCAGCCGTAGGCGTACTGGAAGTGCAGGATCAGTCCGAACATGACGCCGGCCATCGCAATCGACGTGCCGACCTGCGCGATTGCGGCGCCGCGCACCGTGCCGTTGCCGAACACGCCGAGATCCAGCATCGGCTCCGGAGTGCGCCGCTCGTGCCAGACGAAGGCGGTGGCGGCGACGAGGGCGCCGAGGATCGAACCGATGGTGACCATCGAGCCCCAGCCGTTCTCCACGCCGGAGGTCAGCGTGTAGCACGCCAGGCCGATCGCGAGGACGCTCAACGCGGCGCCGGGCAGGTCCAGCTTGTCGTCGGTGAGCCCGTCGGGGTCGTCGGCGGGAACGCCGAGTCGCACGCCGATCCACGCGATGAGGGCGATCGGGGCGTTGACCAGGACGAGCCACTCCCATCCGACGTGTGCCAGGGCGGTACCGCCGAGCACGGGGCCGAGGATGAAGCCGCTCATGCCGACGACAATCATCAGCGTCATCGCACGCATCCGCAGGGCATCGTCGTCGAACAGGCGGAAGACCAGCGAGTTGGTGATCGGGGCCATCATCGCGGCGGCGACGCCGAGGACCGCGCGCAGTGCGATCAGCTCGCCGGGTGAGTGGACGGCCAGCACACCGATGCTGATCAGGCCGAACGCCGCCAGCCCCCAGAGCAGCACGCGGCGCCGCCCGAGGCGGTCGGCCGCCGATCCGGCGGTGAGCAACAGGCCGCCGAAGGTCAGCGAGTAGGCGCCGGTGACCCACTGCAGGTCGGTGGTGCCCGCACCCAGGTCGCGGCCGATCGTCGGGAGCGCAATGGTGAGCAGCGTGTTGTCGACCATCTCGACGAAGAACGCCAGGCACAGCGCGAACAACGGGATCCAGGCCGCGCGCAGCGACGGGTAGCCACGCGCCGGCGACGTCGTATCCGGGGTCGTCATGGGACACCTCCAAGTATCGAACAGTGTTCGGTTATCGAACGACGTTCGCTAGAATAGAACGGCGTTCGATACAATGCAAGGCGACGACGACAAGGAGCGATCGTGACCACACGGGACCAGGCGCCGCGCAAGGGTCGACGGCGCGCTTCGCACTCGATGGACGCGGTGCTGTCCGAGGCCGTCGCCCTCCTCGACGAGCAGGGCGAACAAGGACTCACCTTCCGCGCCTTGGCCGCGCGGCTCGGCGGGGGTGTCGCCTCCATCTACTGGTACGTCTCCAGCAAGGAAGAACTCCTGGACAAGGCCACCGACCACGTCCTGCAGGGCGTGGTGGACAAGGCCCGTGGGTTCAACGGCGCGGACGACCCGATCGACGACATCCGCTCGATCGCCCAAGCATTGTTCGACGCCGTCGTCGACCGCCCGTGGCTCGGCACCCTGCTCATGCGCGACACCGATGCGCACACGTCGGGTATGCAGATCTACGAACTCATCGGCCAACAGATCATGCGCCTGGACCTCACTCCCCGCGAGGCATTCGGCGCCGTGTCCGCCGTGACCAGCTTCGTCATCGGCACGGCCACCGACCTTGGCCAGACACCCCCGGCCGAGCTCATCGAGGGGCGGACCAATCGCAACGAGTTCCTCAGCGAGGCCGCCGACGGTTGGCGCGCCCTCGACCCCGCGCAGTACCCGTTCATGCATTTCATCGTCGACGAATTCGACGGCCACGACGACACCGAGCAGTTCAAGGCCGGCCTCAAGTTGATCCTGGAGGGTCTGCGCCTGCAGGCCGGACGAGCCGGTGCGTGACGACGCGGAGCGCGCCGATGTGCTCGCCTCCCTGCGCCGCGCCCGAGCACACCTGCGTCAGACGACCGACGGCCTCTCGACCGAGGAGGCGACCCGTCGCACGACCGTGAGCGACTTGACCCTGGCGGGTCTGATCAAGCACGTCGCCTTCGTCGAGCGATCCTGGGCGGCCTTCGCCGTCGGCGGCATCGACGCCTCACGCACGGTGGCCCGTGGCATGGCCGACGGCGATGATTTCCGGCTCGCCTCCGAGGAGACGCTGGCAAGCCTGCTCGACGGCTACGCGACAGCCGCCGCGCACACCGACCGGCTGGTGGCCACGCTCGATTCCCTCGAGGCGAGCCACCCCTTCCCCAGTCGGCGGGGAGGCCCTGAGGTCGCGTGGTCGGCTCGACGCGCGTTCCTCCACATCGCCACCGAGACCGCCCAGCACGCCGGCCATGCCGATCTCATCCGCGAGTCGCTCGACGGCACCACCTTCTCGGGCTGAGCCCTACGACCAGAAGGACAGGTCGACCGCGCTGCGACCGTCGGCCACGCCGGCGAGTGCCCGCAGCGTCGCGTCGACCGCGCCGTCGCCGACCCTCCCCCGCCACGCGGCGACCTCGCGGCGGAACCCGTCGGCCGACAGCCGGAGCATCTCGCGGCCGCGCGGCGTCGGAGTGAGGAGGCGCTCGCGCCGATCGGTCGGACTCGGCCCACGGGTGATGAAGCCCAGGTCTTCGAGCGCCGCCGCCTGCTTGGCCGCGGCCTGCTTGGACACGCCCAACCGCGCCGCGAGCTCGACGCCGCTACAGCCCTCCCCGACGGCCTGCATGGCGAATCCGTGCGTCGCGCGGACACCCGGGAAGCCCTCGTTCGCCAGGTCCGCGTGCACAGCGTCGACGAGCCGCCGGAAGGCGGAGATCAGCAGGAACGGCATCACGGCGTCGTCGGTCACTGGCATGGGGCGATCCTATCCCGTTGCGGTCAATCTAGTTGACCATATATAGTCAATCATGTTGACCAATTATCCGAGGAGATCCGATGACCCACCTGACCACCGCGAACGCCCGCAGCTTCGACCTGCACGGCGTCACCTTCCACTCCTTCGCCGCCTCCCACAGCGGCGCGACCCGCATGGCCGCTTGGCGCGCCGACTTCCCGCCGCACACCCCGGGCACCGCCCACTCGATGACCGACGAAGAGGTCTTGCACGTCCTCGACGGTCGCCTCGACGTCGAAGTCGACGACGAGCGCTTCACCGTCGAACCGGGCGACGCCGTCCTCGTTCCGACGGGGGCCAGGTTCCGCGTCAGCAACAACTCCGACCAGCCGGCGCGGGCGTGGGTCGCGACGCCGCTGGGCATGAACGCGGTCATGGGCGACGGGCAACACGTCGCCCCTCCGTGGGCGCAGTAGGGCTCGAGCGCCCCACCGTGGGCGGGTCGGAGCCTCGATCGCTCCCCCGTCGGCGCAGCGGCTCAGCGCTCCAGAGCTTCGCGCATCCACCGCAACACGGCGGGCATGGCGTAGCCGGCGGCGATCATGTGGTCGCCGGGGAGCGGCAGGTAGTCCACGTCGGCCCCCTTGGCGCGCCAGGTGTCGGCGAGTTCGAGGACGCCGGCCTCGGGAATGAACTGGTCGCCGACCAGCCGCGACCGTGAGCCGTGGTAGAGCAGGACCGGCATCGTCGGCGCGACACCGCCCGGCTTGTTGGCTGCGATCACCGCTCGGGCCGTGTCCGACTCGAACGGCTCGGCGATGGCGGCGAACGCATTCAGGTCCAGCCGCGCGACCCCCGACGCGGCCAGCGGGATCTGCGGGAGATCCTTGATGCGGGTGACCATGTAGAAGGCGAAGTCGCCGAACAACTCGGTCATCTCCGGGTACTCGCGCGCCTGGCCGATCGTCGCCGCGGCGAGCAGCCCCGATCCCAGCGCCTTGTTCATGGTGTTCTGCAGCAGTGAGTAGTCAGTCGGCGTCCCGCCGGCTGCGGCACCGTTGAAGCGCAGTTCCGGCGCATAGGACGGTTGTTCCTGCGCGGCCCACACCGTCGCGATGGCGCCGCCGCTGTAGCCGTCCATCACCATCGGCGAATCATCCAGCTCCGGCGCGACGGATTGCATGCCGCGCACCGAGTCGAGGACCGCGTGGGCGGCCATGGTCCCCGGCCGAGTACGACATCCGCGGCCCCTCGTGATCGGGGATCAGGACCGCGTAGCCGCGGCGCAGTAACAGCGGCAGCAGCGGCGGGGCGTCGACGTACGTGCCGCGGCGGAGCCGATAGCTGGGCGCCGCCTTGAGGCCGAGCGAATTGATCGGCTGGTTGCGCACCACCACCGGGCGCGGCCCGCCGCCGGACCACGGGCGCTTCGGTTCGAGGAGCGTGGCGGTCACCGGTACCGCGTCGCCCGCGGTGTCGGTCGAGCGCACCATGAACCGCCGCACGGTGGCACTCGGTCGTGGGATCCGCGGAGACACCGTCTCGACGCGCACGACTTCGCCGTTCGCACGCCCGGACAGGTCACCGGGATCGTCGTAGAAGCCAGGTCCCGGCAGCGGCGTCGGAAGGATCGCCGCTCGACGGTCGGCGCGCTGGTCGTCGGTCAGCCGCCCGGCCGCCCACACGTTCAGGCGGCGCATCGTCGAACTCACGTCAATATTGAATCCGAACCCCCGCCACGGAGTTCTGCTTTTGGTTGATTCCCGAGTCTGGACCCACGGCGCCTATCGAGGTGGCAAGAAGGAAGATGGTGAAGCAGCTTGATGCAGGCCAGCCATCGCAGGGTGCGTCAGGTTAGGGATGGTCTCGGCCTTCCCGACCCCACTCTCAGGGAGAACACATGCCACTGACCACACTCGACACCGTTCCTGCGCTCGTCCTCGTCGATCTTCAGAAGGGGATCCTCGCGTCCGGGCACCCCGGTGTCCCCACCCTCCTGGACAAGGCCGTGACCCTCGCGCACGCATTCCGCGAACACGCCCTACCGGTCGCCCTCGTCAACGTCACCGGCGGCGCGCCGGGACGTACGGACGCTGCACACGCCCGGCGGGCCGCACGAGAGCGCCCCCACGACTGGGCCGAACTCGCCCCGGACCTCGGCACACACCCCGACGACATCCTCATCACCAAGCGCACCTGGGGCGCGTTCCACGACACCGGCCTCGACGAGAGACTCCGCGCACGCGGTGTCACCCAACTCGTCATCGGCGGTGTCGCGACCAGCATGGGGGTCGAGTCGACCGCACGAGCCGCGCACGAGCACGGCTACCACGTCGTCCTGCCCACCGACCTAATGCTCGACCCCGACCAGGCAAGCCACGAACACAGCATCGGCCACATCTTCCCCAAGCTCGGCGAAACAACCACCACCGCCGAGCTCCTGAGAAACCTCCACTGAAGTAGTCCTGAAGCAGCGACTTCTAGACCCCCGGCGAGCGTTGCGCATGTTGGAGACGGTGTTGGTAGGGACACCTAGGTACGTGCCCGCAGGATGCGGCTCGGGGCGATCGCATCGGGCGTGGTCGTGGCGAACTCGGTCGTGCCGAGATAGCCGTCGACGAGGTCGGCCGCAGATCGGTCGTCGATCTGTGTGAAGCCGAGTGCGTGCAATCGCCCGGCGATCTCGTCGGGGGTGAAGAGGCTGAACCAGGGCTCGCCGGCCGCCGCCACGCGCGTCGCCCGCTGCGCGAGCCGCTCGCGTTCTGCGCCGGTGGTCGGCGGGGTCAGATAGTCGAAGACCACGTCGGCGGGCCGGGCCTGTTCCGCGATGAAGCCGAGCGTCACGTCGGCCGCCTCCGCAGTGAGGTAGTAGACGACGCCGAGCCAGACGAACACCGCCGGTTCCGTTCGGCTGAAGCCCGCCGCGCGGAGACGGTCGGCCAGGTCGTCGGTCTCGAAGTCGACCGGCACCAACGCAGCGGTGGCCGGGATGTCGATTCCCGCGGCGGCCAAGCGCTCGCGCTTCCAGGCTTGCGACGCGGGGTGATCGACCTCGAAGACCCGCAGGCCGGCGTGCGGGTTCCGGTAGGCGAAGGTGTCCAGCCCGGCGCCCAACACCACCGCCTGCCGGGTGCCAGACGCATACCCGTCGGCGATCACGTCTTCGGCGAAGCGCGATCGCGCCGCGAAGAACAGGCGACGAGGCCGGATCGCCGGATCCTCCACGGTGCCGGGCTCGGGAGCTCCGGCGGCAAGTTCGTCGGCGGGCGTGCCGACGAGTTTGATCGCGAGCGGGTCGTCGAGGATCAGCGGACGGTCGACGATTTGGTGCTGCGCCCGCGCCTGCGCGGTCACGAGTGCCGTGCGACTGGGTCCCCCGTTGTCGAGCCCGGCACTGTCCTCGGTCATCGTGCCGACGCTACTCCGGAGCGCGTCGGTTGAAGAAGCTCAGCGCCTTCGACCTGGCCAGCGCCATCGGCGGGCCGGCTTCGCAGCAGTCGTCGGTTCGGATGGCCGTCGCGAGGCTCGTCGCGCAGTCCACGCGGCAACGGTTGCATCGATATCGCGCTGGGCCGTGATCAGCGGCGGCCCACCGACCACCTGATAGCGAGCCTCCACCACGCGTCGGTTGAAATCTGCCAACTCCTGTCGCACAGCACGCTCGGTTCTCAGCTCATCGAGCCTGGCGTCCAGTTCGGCGTCGTCCTTGCGGAGTTGAATGGCCGGCGGAAGCACCACGAGGCCTTCTCGTTTCAGGTAGCGCTTCAGCCACCAGTCGGGATCGTCGTGGTCGGTCAGATCGAGGGGCTTCCCGCTTCCCGGCAGATCGTCGAGGTCTCCTCGCTCGACGGCCTTTCGGATCTGCCGCTCGGCCATGAGCGCGATGACGACTTCCGCGTCGAGGACGACAGCGCTGGTGTTGTGAAACGGATTGCGTGGTTGCGATTCAGTCATTGCGAAACACCACGCTTCCATCGTTTTAAGTCAATTGTATTGTAACCTGTACTACGAGTCGAAGGGAGTCGAGGTGCCCAAGCAGGTCGACCATCCCGAGCGTCGTGCGATGATCGCGCTCGCACTGTGGCGAGTCGTCGATCGTCAAGGTTGGTCGGCGGCAACGATGCGGACGGTGGCACAAGAGGCGAACGTCTCACTGGGGCAGTTGCAGCACTACTTCCGCACCCGACAGGAGATGCTGACGTTCGCGATGTCGTACGCCGCCGAGCAGACCGCCGACCGTGTTGCGCGTCGCTTGGACGCGCGCGCCGATTCGCCTCACGACATCCTGCGAACCGCGGTCACCGAACTGCTTCCGCTCCAGCCCGAATCACGGGCCACCAGTCGGCTAAACGCGGCTTTCGTGCTTGAAGCGCTTCACGACAGCGCACTCCGGCAGCAAGCCGGCCAAGGCCTCCGTGACGGGCGCGCGCAAGTGGCGGAACTCATCCGTGCGTCGATATCAGCAGGGTTGATCTCCTCGGACCGCGACCCCGACGTCGAGACTGATCGGGTGATCGCACTGACCGGGCTCGCACCGCTCATCGAACTCGACGTGATCACCCCGGAGGCGGCGTTGGCCGCGGTCGACCGACATCTGGATGATCTGTTCACGCCGTGATGTGATGCGCTCGGGCCCGACTAACAAGCGGCAGGCCAGAGAATGGCTCTGACCTGCCGTCTACGGGTGGACGCGATGGATCGCCGCAAGCCGGTCAGCTCGTGCTCTTCGGCTGGTATTCGAGTACGACGGAGCCGGTGCTCATGGTCCGCTGCGATACGAGTTCGAGGTCTCGTGGGCTGTGCTCACCGTCGAAGATCGAGATTCCAGAACCCGCGATGCGAGGCATGACCAGGAGTCGATAACGGTCAACGAGGCCGCTGGCGGCGAGCGAGCGGACCAGGCTGATGCCACCAACGGCGACGATCTCGCCGTCGAAGCCGCCCTTGACTCGCTCGATCACCTCGGGCAGCGGGCCGGACTCCACTGTGGCGTTCCAGCCCGGGTCTGTAAGAGTCGCGGAGACCACGACTTTCGGCAGTGCGTTCATGGTCACCGCGAACGCGCGATGCTCCTCCGGGTTGCGAGAGTCCTTTGCCGCGGCGGGCCAGATCGTGGCGTTCTCCAGGAATGCGGTGCGCCCGTAAAGGAGGAGTTGCCCTTCGTGAGCGTTCGCACCCGACCAGTACTCCTGCATGTCTCCGGACCAAGCCGGTGGAATCAGGCTCCGTTCGAGGGTCTGCGTGTAGCCATCGAGGGTCATGAACATCGCGATGGTAAGTGCTCCCAAGATGGTCTCCTTGTCGTGCTGTGGGTGTGCTCAATCCGGCGGTGCATCTGGCGTTCTGCCTTTCACGCGAGGCGAGGCTCTTGCCCTGCGTCCTTGGCCAGGCGGTCTCCGACCTTCAGCTCTTTCCAAAGTGCCCGGCTAACGCGGATCTTCTCTGTAGCGCCAGCGTCGGTCTGAACAGTGAGCCGCCGATACAGATTCGATCCGTCCAGCAATCCCCGCGACTTCTTGACCACCGTGCCAGCCCAGGCCTGTTTGTCGCTCACGTGATCCTCTTTCGCTAGTCGGATGCACGAAGCTTATCAGCGATAGGCTTCAGCGGCCAGCCGCGATATTCTGAAGTCATGCCGTACCCGCCGCGCACCGACCGAGCCGCGATCATTGCCGCAGCCATCGTGGTGCTGGACGAACGTGGACTCGATGGCGTGTCGCTTCGCGCGATCGCGACGCATCTGGGCATCCGCCAACCGGCGCTGTATCACCACTTCGCCAGCAAGGCCGACTTACTGGATTCCGTCGCCGACGAGATCCTCTCCCAGCGGCACGCGGACCGTCTCCCCCATGACGGCGAGCAGTGGGACGCCTTCGTAACGCGGAACGCGCGGAGCATGCGCCAGGCGATGCTCAGCATCCGCGACGGCGCCCGACTGATCGCATCCTCCGGCTCGCGAAGCCCGCGCCTCGACACAGCGATCGCCCAGGTGAGCCTCCTAGAGGACGCCGGCTTCACCGCAGCGGAGGCCGTCCTCGCCCTCATCGCGGTCTCGCGGTACACGATCGGATCCGCGATCGAGCAGCAAACCGCCCGCGACGGCGGCAATATCGTCATTGCAACCAGCCGATCCGATGACGAAGCAAGCCACTTCCTTGAGAGCATCCGGGACGTCGTCGCCATGGGCCCGGACCACGAGTTCGAGACCGGGCTCGCCGCCCTCATTCGAGGACTCGCGCCTGTCAACCCAATAGAGCAGACATGAGGAAGCCCGCTCCGACCGAGGTCGCAGTGGGCTTCCTCTTCGAGACACGCTCGCTGCCGAAGGCGTGGGGGGAAACTGACCTCGACCCCCTCGCACCGTGAGTCTCGACCGAGCGTCTACCGCATAAATTCAACGATCTACAGCGTGCGACCTGTGGATAACTCCACCGCGGTACGCCGAGCTGGTTCTTACTATCGTTGTGGTGTGGTGACCAGCGCAGATTGCGAGCGAGTGCAGACCGGGTGGTTTCGGACGCGGGCTGAGGTTCTTGGCGGGGGGGCCTGGACTGACGAAGACACCGTGTGGGTCGATGGACCTGACGGCTTGAACGCAATGTTTCCGACTGTCCTAACTCCGCCAGTGCTCAACCGCAGCATCAGCTACGCCCGTGACAACGGTCACGACATCATCGGCGTCTGGCTCGGCGAGGAGAATGATGTCGACCCTGGAGTGCTCGAACAGGCCGGGTTCACCCGAGGGTGGAAGCCGTGCTGGATGACCGCACCCCTGAACCGTGTACCCGTGAAAGTCGATCCGCGAGTCCGCCTTGAACACGCCACGCCGGGAAACCCTGACGCGCGCTCGCCATTCGGTGACTCCCTCGCCCTGACCACACTGCGCCCACCGACAGCGTGGTGCGCTGGGGCACGAGACCAGAGCGACGGAACACCGATCGGGCGTGCATGGGCGTTCCGCGAGAACAATCTCGCCGGAATCTTCGACATGGAAGTGCTCGAACCCTTCCAACGACAAGGCATCGGCACCGCACTGCTCTCCAGCGTCTGCCAAGCGGCCGCAGCGGCAGGTGCAACAGACGCCGTGCTGAACGCAACCCCGGACGGAAAACGCCTCTACCAGGCGCGCGGCTTTACACAAGTCGGCAGCGGCAACACCTGGTGGAATCACCTCAAGACACGGGCGCAGTTCCCGCCTCTTTGATCGCTCCGGGCTGAAAGGTGAGTCGCCGGCCTTGGGCTTGCACCTGACGTGGCGTGAGGTCATAGGGTCGGTTGCATGAAGAGACACGGCGCCGGCGGTGAGACGAGCGACGTGGCCAAGGTTGGCTCGTTGGCCGCGGCGACCGGCCTGACCGTGCGTACGTTGCACTACTACGACGAGATCGGCCTGTTGTCCCCCTCAGCGCGTACGGCCGCGGGGCACCGGCTGTACGCGGCCGACGATGTGCAGCGGCTGTACCGGATCGTGACGCTACGGCAGCTCGGATTCGCCCTGGACGAGATCAGCGCGACGCTCGATGACCCCCGCTGGGATCTTCTGGCAACGATCAACCGGCACATCGGCCGGATAGATCACCGACTCGGCGTCGAGCATCGGCTACGCAACCGGCTGGCCGCGATTTCCGACACACTCACACGAGATCGCCACGATATCGACATCCACGAATACCTGCACATCTTGGAGGACATGTCCATGCTCAGCACAACGATCCAGCGCCGGATCCCCACGATCGTCTACCGCGACATCGCCGCAGCGCACGAGTTCCTGACCACCGTGTTCGGTTTCGAACCGGGCCGGGTGGCGCAGGCACCGGACGGCACGGTCTACCACGCCGAGGTCACCGCGGGCGATGGCGTGATATGGCTGCACGCCGTGTCAGAACGGTTCAGACTGCAATCGCCCCTCGCCCTCGGCGCATCCACTGAACAGATGTCGATCGTGGTCGAGGATGTCGACGCGCACTACCGGCGAGCCGAAGAGCACGGGGCCGAGATCGTCTATCCGCCCACCGATCAGCCCTACGGGTCCCGCGAGTACGGCGCACGCGACCCCGAAGGACGATTGTGGTCCTTCCTGTCCCCACTGACCTGACGCGGGTCAACACCATCGCAGATGTCAGGGCCTACTCCTGTTGGGGTAGATAGGTGCCGGGCGTGTGGCCGGTGACGCGGTGGAAGGCTGCGATGAACGAGCTGGACTTGTGGTAGCCGACTTTCCGGGCGGTGGTGCTCACCGAGGTGCCACTGGTAAGCATCGGGATGGCGGCACGGATGCGGACGTGGGTGCGCCAGGTGGCGAAGGTGAGTCCGGTTTCGGTGCGGAACAGCCGGGACAGAGTACGCACGCTGGCATGGACGTGATCGGCCCACGCAGTGAGCTCGCGCCGGTCGTCCGGGTGGGCGATGAGCCGTTCGGCGATCGCGCGGGCCCGGCTGTCGGCCGGCATAGTGATCTGGATGTGATACGCCGGTAGCGGGGTGAGTAGCTGGAACATCAGCTCCTCGGCCGCTGGGCGGGTGGGATCGTCGGGAACGATCCGATGCAGGTGCGTGATGATCTCTCCCAGTAGTCGGCCGACGGCGAAGCTGGTGGGCTCGGTCCAGGCGAGGGGGAAGCGGCCGGCGGGGAAGGCGATCGTTGTGATCTCCCCGGCGTGCAGCACGGCGCCGGAGTGCTCGACTCCGCCGGGCACCCACAGTCCGTAGCCGGGCGGAATCAGCCAGTCCCGGCCGGCGACGGTGCCCACCAGGGTTGCGGTCGAACTCCAGGTGAGCATTGGCTCGGGGTGCGCATGCAGATGCAGCCGCTCATGGTCTTGGGCGGTGTCTCGGTCGATGCTCAGGACCCGCGAGGGCGGCTCGCCCGGGTTGGCCGGTCCGGGGTATTGGTTGTCCTGCGCGCGCACAACGGACAGCCTAGCTTAGGTATGCCTAATGTTGTCCCGGCTGAGAGAAGTGCATGCCTGATGAATGATGTGGTGACCGAGTCCGGGGCGGAGCCGTTCTCCCCCGCCCTGCGCCGGGCGGTTAGCGTGGTGATGATCGGCGCGACCTTGTCGTTCCTGGATACGACGATCGTCAACGTTGCGGTGCATAGCCTCTCCGACGATCTGCACGAGGGTCTGAACGCGGTGCAGTGGGTGGTCACCGCCTACCTGCTCGCCCTGGCCGCGGTCATCCCCCTCAGCGGGTGGGCTGCCCGCAGGTTCGGCGCCGCGCGGGTGTATGTGGTCGCGCTGACGGTGTTCACGATCGGGTCGGTGCTGTGCGCGTGCTCCCCAAACCTGGGGATCCTGGTCGCCGCCCGGGCGCTGCAGGGCATCGGGGGCGGGCTGCTCATGCCGGTAGGGACGATCATCTGGACCGCGCAATCCACCAAGGCGCAGATGGGCAAGGTGATCGCGCTGATGGCGATCCCGGTCATCCTCGCCCCCGCACTCGGCCCCGTCCTCGGCGGTCTACTCATCCAGGTCATCAACTGGCAGGCGATTTTCTGGCTCAACCTCCCCATCGGCCTCGCCGGCATCATCCTCGCCCTGCGGCTACTGCCGAAAGAACGCGGCGGCGACGCGGGACGGTTCGACGTGCTCGGCCTGATCCTCGCCTCGGCCGGCATAGTCGGGATCACCTACGGCCTGGCCGAGATAGGCGTCGCCGGTCGACTGGACTCCGCTGCGGTCATCGGGCTGCTGGTTGGAGCGCTCGCCCTGGCCGGGTTCGTTGTACACGCGCTCCAGACCAAGAGGCCACTGCTGGACGTGCGACTGTACGCCAGCCGAGAGTTCACCGCGGCTTCGATCGCCACGTTCGCGTTGGGAGCCGCGAACTACGGAGGCATGATCCTCATGCCCCTCTACCTCCAAAGTGTCCGCGGCGAGGGTGTCATCATGGCCGGACTGCTGGTCGCACCCACTGCCATCGGGGCCCTGCTGTCCGCACCGTTCACCGACAGGTGGGGTGCCGGGATTACCTCGTTCGTCGGTGCCACGATCCTCGCCGTCGCGACCGTCCCGTTCTTGTTCCTGACCACCACCACGTCGTACTGGCTGCTGTGCGCGGTGATGGTCGTGCGCGGCATCGGCTTCGGCCTGTCGATCCTGCCGACGATGACCGCCGCCTACCAGGCTCTGCGACCGGACCAGATTCCCGACGCCACCCCCCAGCTCAATGCCCTCCAGCGCGTCGGCGGCGCGATAGGCACCGCGATGCTCACCGTCGCCCTGACTGGCCAGCTCAGCCACACGACAACCCTTGCGGGGCAGGCCAGCGGATTCGGGGCCACGTTCGCATGGGTACTCGTCATCACGATCATCGCCATGGTCCCGACGATTGTGCTCGCCAGAATCGAACACCGAACCCGCCCCGCCTCGCCATGACTCAGGCTCGGAGGCGGGATCGACTACTCGGTTGGCCGCCTCACGTAAGGTTCAGGCTGCCAGGTGAAGGTGCCGTCGCGTAGTTCCGCGATGGTCTCCCTGAGCCATTCGTGCTCGGCGGTGAGCATTGCGCGGCGGTACTCCTCCTCGATCAGGAAGATTCGGTCTAAGCCACACCCGATAGCGATGGTCTGGCGTTCTTGTTCCGCGAGTGTCGCCTCGATCCACTCCTGGCGACGTTCAAGCTGTGCGGCAAGTTGCGCGGGCGTGAGTAGAGACGCGGTGGCTAGTGCCGCTGGGAACGTCGGGTACTCGTTGCGCGGCGCGCTCAAGGTATCTGCGAGCCATGTGTGCAGGGCGGTCCAGCCCGCGTCGGTGAGTCGGTACGGCCTGTCTCGACTGTCAGAGGACAGTGGGGTGACCAAGCCATCGCGCTCCAGCCGTTCTAGGACTTGGTAGAGACTGTTGCGGGAACCGACGTTCACCACACTGCCCTTGTCCTGCGCAATCAGCGTCTGCTGCATCTGGTAGGCATTCAGCGGCCCGCGTACAAGAGTAGCGAGGAGCACCAGGGCCAATGGGCTCCGGCGCCCAGGCACGGGCAGGCCCCCATCGTGTTGCCGCTTCTCGACCATAAAGTCATAATATGACGCATGGCGAGCAAGACACCACAACTGCCGACCACTTCCCGACCCCTGGCCTGGACACCGCTTGGCGCGGTGATCGGTCCGCTTGTGTTCACCGGCACCTTCTTCGTACTCGCTGCCAGTTGGCCGGGCTATTCACCGGTCCGTCAACAGATCAGCGTGCTCGCCGCCGCACCCGGTGGGATCGCGCTCGATATCGCCTTCGTCGTCGCGGCCACACTGATGTTCGTCGGACTACTCGGGCTGAGCCGGACACTCCTGGCCGACCTCTCACCCGGCATCCGCGTGGCCGTGACGGTACTGCTGTCAATCCCGCTACTCGGCATGGTGATCTGCGGCGCTTTCCCGTTCGATAGTTCCGCGTCGTTCATGCACATCATCGGCGCAAACATCGCCTGCTCGTTCCCGGTCATCGGTTTCGCAGTCTCAGGCATCCTGCTTTGGAAGACGCCGGACCACCGCCGTCTCGGCGTCGCGCTCGTGTTTGCAAGCATCCTCACCGCACTCGCGCTAGCGGCCTATCTCACCAGCGCACCGCTTGAGGACATCCGCACCGTTGCAGGCGGCGGGACACTCGGGCGCTGGGAGCGCATCCTCGTCATGGAAATCTTTGCCTGGTACGTCGTATTGGGCCTCGCAGCATTTGCCCACCGACGAGCAACCGATTGAGCAGGCGCGAATGGTTCCGTCGACCTTCTCGTGGGTGAAATGGAGTCAGCGCCCCGCCAGGGTGATCCTGACGAGGCGCTGACCCCCATAAACGGTGGAGCTAAGGGGACTCGAACCCCTGACCCCCACACTGCCAGTGTGGTGCGCTACCAGCTGCGCCATAGCCCCGTGTGCAGTTTTGCGGTTGTGCTCATCGGCGGAATCCGCCGCAAGCGCATTAGCGAAACTACACCATCGCCGCAACCGCCTACAAATCCGATCGGCGGCGGTCGCAGCGGGTCTTCTACGCGCCGAGCAGCTGCTGCAGCCAGTTGGCGTTGGTGCGCTCGACGAGCTTCCCGTCGCGGGTGATCGACGGCGTGCTGACCTGACCGTTCGAGATCTTGGTCAGCAGATCCAGCGACTCCTTCGCCGACGCGGTGGCCGCGGGAACCTGCGCCCCCTTGGCGATGCAGCGCTGGGTCTCGACCTTGGCGCCGACCTTCGAAGCCATCTCGGCCAGGGCGAGGTTGCTGTGGTCGGTCTTGCCGTGCTCCATCGGCTGATCGGCGAACAGGGTGCTGTGGAACTTCAGGAACAGGTCCTGGTTCTTCTCGCCGGCAACGCACTCGAGGGCGGCACCGCCACGCGTGGAGTAGTCGCCCGACGGCGACGACTCGTTGAGGAAGTTCAGGGTGCGGAACCGCACGCGGAGCTTGTTGCCGCGGATGGCGTCGGCAACCTTGCCGCCGTCGGTCTGCTCGAAGGCGCCGCACGCCGGGCAGAGCGGGTCCTCGTAGATCTCGATCGACACGGGGGCGTCGGCGGCACCGAACGTCATGTCGGTGACACCCGGGGTGACCGGCCCATTGAGGTCGATCTTGAAGTCGCTGTCGGCCTTGGCCGCCTTCTCGTGGTTGGCGGCCCACACCACGCCGGCGATGACCAGCGCGGCGACCAGGATCACCGACAGCGACACCAGGACGTAGGTGAGGGCTTTCGACGAGGACTGGGGCTTGTAACCGCCCTTGACGTTGGGGATCGCGGGGCCCTGTTTGGCACTCACGTGGTGGCTCCTTGTGTCGTGACTGTGTCTGGATTGGGTAGAACGCTACCCGAGCGGCGCTGAGATGCCGCTAAGACTTCACCCCTGCGCCAGCGCGGCGTCGACGACGGACTGCGCCTCCTGCTGCACGCGGTGCAGGTGGTCCTCGCCGCGGAAGGACTCGGCGTAGATCTTGTACACGTCCTCGGTGCCCGACGGTCGGGCCGCGAACCACGCGTTGGCAGTGGTGACCTTGAGGCCGCCGATGGGGGCGCCGTTGCCGGGTGCCCGGGTCAGCACGGCGGTGATCTCCTCGCCGGCCAGCTCGCTCGCGCTCACCTTGTCCGGGGTCAGGGCGGCCAGGACCGCCTTCTGCTCCCGGTCGGCCGGGGCGTCGATCCTCGCGTACGCCGACGTGCCGTACCGATCGGAGAGCTCGGCGAAGCGCTGGCTGGGGGTCTGTCCGGTGACGGCGAGGATCTCCGAGGCGAGCAGGGCCAGGATGATGCCGTCCTTGTCGGTGGACCAGGGACTGCCGTCGAAGCGCAGGAAGGAGGCGCCGGCGCTCTCCTCCCCACCGAAGGCGATCGTTCCGTCGAGCAGTCCGTCGACGAACCACTTGAAGCCGACCGGAACCTCGATCAGTCGTCGACCGATACCTGCGACGACCCGGTCGATCAGCGACGAGCTGACCAGCGTCTTGCCCACCGCCGCGTCCGCGCCCCACCCGCTGCGATGGGTGAACAGGTAGTCGATGACCACGGCAAGGTAGTGGTTCGGGTTCATCAGCCCGGCGTCGGGGGTGACGATGCCGTGCCGGTCGGAGTCGGCATCGTTGCCGGTGGCGATGTCGTAGCGGTCGCGCGCGGCGATCAGCGAGGCCATCGCATTCGGCGAGCTGCAGTCCATCCGGATCTTGCCGTCGGTGTCCAGCGTCATGAAGGCGAACCGCGGGTCGGTGGTCGCGTTGACCACCGTCAGCGACGGCAGGTACCGCTCCCCGATCGCCGCCCAGTAGTCCACCGACGCCCCGCCCAGTGGATCGGCACCGATCCGGATGCCCGCGTCGGCGATGGCAGCCAGGTCGACCACCGTGTCGAGGACGTCGACGTAGGTGTCGAGGAACGAGTAGTCGGTCGCCCGGGAGCGGGCCTGCTCGAAGGGGATGCGGCGGACGTCGCGCAGCCCACCGGCGAGGATCTCGTTCGCCCGATCGGCGATCGCAGTCGTCATGGTCGAGTCGGCCGGTCCACCCGACGGTGGGTTGTACTTGAAGCCGCCGTCGCGCGGCGGGTTGTGGCTGGGCGTGACCACGATGCCGTCGGCCCGCGCTCCCCCACCCGAGTTGTGCGCGAGGATCGCGCGGCTGACCGCGGGGGTCGGGGTGACCGCATCGCCGACTGCCGTGCGGACGTCGACGCCACCGGCGACGAGCACCTCGAGTGCGGTGCGCCACGCGGGAACCGACAGCGCGTGGGTGTCGAAACCGATGAACAGCGGACCGTCGATCCCCGCACCGGCGCGGTACTCGACGATGGCCTGGGTCGTCGCCAGGATGTGCGGTTCGTTGAACGCCCCGTCCAGGCTCGATCCGCGGTGCCCGGAGGTGCCGAACACGACGCGTTGGGCGGGGTCTGCCGGGTCGGGGGCCAGGTCGTAGTAGGCCCGTTCGACCGCGTCGACGTCGATGAGGTCCTCGGCGGTCGCCGGCGTACCGGCGCGGGGGTGGGCGGCCATGAACCCAAGTTATCCTGTGCGGTGACAAACCGCGCCCAACCCTCGGGAGGCTCTCGCCCCATGGCACCTCGACTCGGGGTTCTCGTGCTGCCCGGCGGCACCGACTTCTCCTACCGACCGTTCTCCCCGTGGCAGGACTCCGCGCTGCGCATGTACCCGTTCACCTGGTCGCTGCGTGCGCGCTTCCCCGGCGACGTCGTGGTCGAGCAGGTCCGCTACCGCGTGTACGGGTGGAACGGCGGACAGGCCAGCCCGATGTGGCACGCCCGCGCCGCCCTCGAGCGGATGGCGCGCAAGCACCCCGGTATCCCCATCGTCGTGATCGGCCACTCGATGGGCGGCCGCGTTGCTGCGCAACTGGGCGGCGACCGTCGCGTCCTCGGGGTAGTTGGCCTGGCGCCGTGGTGGCAGTTCGCCGACTGGCGTCAGATCCACGGCGGCGCCCGCGTCCTGGCACTGCACGGCACCGCCGACACCGTCACCCTCGCCCGACGAACCGCCAAGGGCATCGCCGAGCTGCGCGATCGCGGCGTCGACGCCACCTACGTCGAGATCCCCGGCGGCAAGCACCCGATGCTCGACCACGTCGGCACCTGGCAGCGATCGGCGATCGACTTCGTCGGTGAACTGCTGCGCGACCTGCGCTAGAACGCGAACAGTCCCCCACCCATTCGGGCGGGGGACTGTGTCGGTCGAACCGGTCGACTAGCTGTAGAGCCGGCCACCGCACGACGGCCAGGCGCCGATGCCCTGACGGGCCAGGACGCGCTCGGCGACGGCGATCTGCGCCTCGCGCGAGTTCTGGTGCGGCATGCCGCTGCCACCGTTGGCCTGCCAGGTGCTCTGGCTGAACTGGAGGCCGCCGTAGTAGCCGTTGCCGGTGTTGATGGCCCAATTGCCACCGCTCTCGCACTGCGCGACGGCGTCCCAGTTGTGGCCGGCCGCGTTGGCGGTGCCGGTGATGGCGACCAGCGGGGCGACGGTCAGGGCGCCGGCGACAGCGGCGCGGATGGCGAGCTTGGTGATGCTCATCAGGTGAATCTCCTCGTACGAAAGTCCGTCTTTGCGACGGCGGACGAAAAGACTGTACGCATAAAACCGCCAAAGGTCACAATCGGGTAACGGCGAAGTGGCCGCCGTCAGGCGCTAGCGCCAGGTGCTGCGCATGGACGCCGGGGCGCCGACAGCAGCGAAGGCGGCCGCGTCGAAGGGGTCGGCGACGATCCGTCCGCCGGTCGGCGGATTCACCACGACCACCCTTGCCACCCGACTGCCGAGAGACGCCGCGTCGGCGATCTGATGCGCGATCACCGTCGCGGCGTCTTTCGTCGCGTCAAGGCCGGCGCCCAGCGAACACAGGTGAACCTCGACCACGAGTCGACCCGTACCCGGCGCGGGGACGACAGTCGCGGATCCCGTGCTGAACCGCGGCGACAGCGACGCGAGGCCACCGGCTGCCGCGTGGATCGCGTTACCGAGCCCGTACTCGGCGGTTGCCTCGCCCGCGCAGGGCGGCGTCGATGCCTGCGGCTGCTGCTCGCCGCACGCACCCGCGCCGAGTGCAACGACAAAGAGGGCGGAAGCGACCGACACGGTCTTACGGTGCATGGCGATCTCCTTGGAAGAGTGGTGTGAGGATACGGAGCGACAGTTGATCTGTTGTCACTGCACGGAGATGACCCGAACCGAGGGGTATCGCTCGACCATGCGTCGGTCGAGTGTTGCCAGACGCGCCACGCTCGACTGCGCGAACGCCGCGAGGTAATCGTCCGTCCAGAGCTTGTGGCTGTCATCTGAACGCGCGGAGAACGCGCGGAACAAGGTGTCGAGCCCCGCCGGCTCCTCCCGCCATACGACTCGCTCGTCGGCGGTCAGCGCGTCAAGGACGTCCCAGGCCGCTGCTCGCTCGAGCACATCCGCACCCATCACGGCGCGATTGGAGAGAAGCCGAAGTAATCCCGTCTGCGTGACACGGCAGAAGGCAAGGTCGTCGGATTGCCGATCGACCCATCCCGCGGCGACCTCGTGGTGGATGTGCCGCGCCCACACCGCGGCCAACCAGACGCCGACGTCGACCAGGATCACGACGTGTACCGCGCTGCCTCTTCGGCGTCGAAGGCCGCTTCGATCTCCGGGTAGGTGACGTCCACCCGCGGCGTTGCTCCGCGGGCACCGACCAGCGGAAACACAACCCGGCCGCCAGGAGTGCCGGTCGAACCCCCGACCTCCTGCGACAAGGCGCGAATGAACAGCTCCTTGAGGCTGATCCCCCGGTCGGCGGCCGCCATCTTCGCGGCCCGCATAAGGTCGGCCGGTACGTCCACCGTTGTGCGCATAAAAACATATTAGCAGTCCGCCGCTTCCACAGCGGCCGATGTAGGGGTGCCCAAGCACGACAAGGGCCCCCTGACCAGCTCAATCAGGGGGCCCTTGTCGTTGAGTGGAGCTGCCGGGAATTGAACCCGGGTCCTCCGCCGCTTCACTGGGGCTTCTCCGTGTGCAGTCCGCTGTGTCTCTACTCGGATCTCCCGGTCACGCGAACAAGCCGAGATGACGATCCCAGTCGCTGTTTGATTTCCCGACCCCGTCCGCGACCGGCGGAGTCGGTGAGTTCCCTAAGCTGATGCCGGCATCCGGGTGTGGGAACGCCACCCGGGCCGACAGACTAGCTTCGCTACTTAGGCAGCGAGAGCGTAGTCGCGCTGATTGGAATCGGCGCTTAATTGGTTGCTGCGACGCTTAACGGTGGTCTCTAGCCTGCACCGACACGCTTCCCCCAACTCGACGCACAGAGTCGAAACCGATCAGCCCCGAGTGGGTTCCACCGCTTTCACGGTGGACAGTCAAGTGTAACCGTGACAGTCGGACAAATCATCCCGATAAACCTCCGGGGTGCCGCACGCTGCCGGTCAGGCCCCGATGGCCGGCCCGATCTGCGCCCAGGAATCCATCATCTGCTTCTCGAACAGCTTCCATGTGTGCGCGCCGTACCGCATCACCCGATAGGTGTTGGGCACACCGGCCCGGTTGAGCGAATCGTGCATGATCTGCGTGCACAGATGGGTCACGGCCTCCACCTCGGCCGGTCCGACGAGCAGCGCCGCCAGCGGGGTGGCCTTGTCGACCTCGCCGGGCATGCCGGTCGAGGTGCCCAGGTAGACCGCCTTGCCGCGCAGGCGTCCGGGGTTGCGGGCCGGGTCGTGGTTGTACCAGGCCGGATCGTGGGAGAACCCGCGCATGTTGATCGGGTTGCCGCCGCCGTAGAGCGTGAACGCCCACGTCGAGATGAAGCCGGGCAGACTCGTCGACGCCGGGCAGCCGCTGTAAGAGGCGGCGGCGCGGTACACCGGCGACCGTCCGGCCAGGTCCAGTGCCGGGCCGGCGCTCTGTGAGACGCCGGCGATCGCCGCGCGGCCGGTCGTCGGGAACACCGATGCGAGGGCGGCAGGCAGCTCGTGCAGCAGGTAGGTCTGCCACTTGCTGATGCCGCGCGCCAGATCCGGGTAGCGCCAGTCGGCGTAGTAGTCGAAGCCGCCGCCGACCGGGGACACGACCGTCACGGCCTTGTTCGCGAAGAACTGCCGGTAGCTGGTGTAGGTCCGCCACTTGTCACCGGTGGCACCGCCGGTGCCGCCGTTGAGCAGGTAGAACACCGGCTTGGCGCCGCCGCCGGAGTTGAGGACCTCGTTGACGATGACCTTGCGCATCGACGGCGAGTAGACGCTGACCAACACGAGCTGGCCGTCGACGCGGTTGATCTTCTGCACGTAGGGCGCGGCGTTGGCCGCCGGTGCCTGGGCCACGGTCACCGCGGCCACGGCCGCGAGGAGGATCCCGGAGAGGCGTTTGAGCATTCCTAGATCAAACCAGATGCCGTGGAGCTCAGACGATTCGGATCAGCAGCGTGTCGCCGGGGCCGATCGGGCCACCGAGCCGACCGCCGCTCGAGGTGTATTCGCGTCCGGTCCAGGCGTCGACGCCGTGGATCGTCCCGGCCAGTCCCAGTGCCGCGGTGGCGACGTCGATCGTCGCCGTCGTCGACCGCGGATTGTGCAGTGCGACGATCAGCCCCTTCCGGCCGATGGCCCTCGACGACACCTCGGGCACCTCGCCGTCGGGGTCGACGCGGATCGCTCCGCGCGGGACCGGGCCACCCACCCCGACGCGTTCGTCGGCGGCCAGCTCCAGCACGTCACGGTTGGCGAGGACCTCGCCAACGCCCGGCGCCGACGACCGTGGATCCCCGTCGACGACGATGGGCCGCGCCGCCATCACCGCGGCGGTCAGGTCGGAGCGCAACCGCGCCGGATCGGGTGTCGCGGGGATGTCGAGCCCGCGATCGGGACGGGCGGTCACGACGACCACTCCCCGATCAGCGGCCGCCGTCGCCACCGCGTCGCGTGACGGCGCGTCGGCGCAGGCCTCGACGATCAGGTGCCGGTAGCCGGCGTCGCGGAGTCCGCTGCGGACCAGGCCGTCCACGACCGGCAGCACGTCGCCGATCGAGCAGCCGACGCGGCCGAGCCAATGGGGTTGGGGTATCGGCGGGGTGGGCGGATTGACCGCGCACGCGGTCAGCGCGACGCCGAGAAGGACGGTCGACGCCGCGGCGACCCGCACGTGCGCCACCGGCGCTACATGCCCTTGACGCGACGGCCGAGCTCGCGCTCGACCTCCCGCTGGGCGGTGCGCTTGGCGATGTCGTGGCGCTTGTCGTGCGCCTGCTTGCCGCGGGCGAGCGCCAACTCGACCTTCACGCGGCCGTCGTTGAAGTAGAGCGAGAGGGGCACGAGGGTCAGGTTCCCGTCGCGGACCTTCCCGACGAGGTTGTCGATCTCCCGGCGGTGCAGCAGCAGCTTGCGGTTGCGCAGCGGCGCGTGATTGGTCCACGACCCCGACCCGTATTCGGCGATGTGCAGCCCGCGCAGCCAGACCTCGCCGTCGTCGATCGTCGCGAACGCGTCGACCAGCGAGGCCTTGCCGTCGCGCAGGCTCTTCACCTCGGTGCCGAGCAACGCGACGCCGGCCTCGTAGGTGTCGAGGATCGCGTAGTTGTGTCGCGCCTTGCGGTTGGTCGCGATCACCTTGCGACCCTTTTCCTTCACTGCCTGTCCTTCCCGCGGGGTGCGCGGTTATTCGCGCACGTACCACCGCAGGGTGACATATGCCGTCGCTCCCGCCAACACAATTCCGGTGAGCAGCAGCCACGGCGAGATGAACAGGACGTCCGCGCTGGAGACGCGGGCCAGGATGTTCACCCGGTACAGGTCGTTGAGCGCCTCGTCGAAGAAGTACTTGCGCCCGATCATCAGGCCGCCGACGGCGAGCACCGTGCCGATCACCGCCGCGACCACCGCCTCGATCAGGAAGGGCAATTGGGTGTACCAGCGGGTGGCGCCGACCAGTCGCATGATCGACACCTCGGTGCGCCGCGTGTACGCGGCGACCTGGACGGTGTTCGCGATCAGCAGCACCGCCGCGACACCCAGGATCAGCGACAACACGAAGGCGGCGTTGCGCGCGCCGTCGAGAACGCTGAACAGGCGGCTGACCAGCTGTCGCTGGTCCTGCACGCCGTCGACGCCGAGGTCCTGGCGGCCCTTGAACTTGTCGATCACCGTGCCGTACTTCTCCGGGTCGTTCACCTTGACGCGGAAGGACGCGGGCATGGTGTCGGGGTTGACGGCCTCGGCCATCTCCGGGGTGTTCTTGAAGACCTCCTTGGCGCGCTTGTACGCGTCGTCGAGGTTCACCCAGGTGACGTTCGTGACGCCCGGCTCGTTCTTGAGGTCGTCGCGCAGCTGCGTGCACGGCACCCGCTCGCAGTTCGGGTCGGCGCTGGCGACGGCGTGGTTGACGAAGATCTGCATCTCGACGCGGTTGAAGAAGATCTCCTGGCTCTTGTTGGCCATCTGCATGACCAGCAGGCCGGCGCCGAGCATGCCGAGCGTGATCGCGGTGGTGATGATCATCGCGACCGTCATGGTCACGTTGCGCCGCAGCCCGTTGAGGACCTCGGTGATGATGAAATTGGCGCGCATAGTTTTGCTGCTCTCCCTCGAATGCGGTGCGTCAGCCGATGCCGTACACGCCGTGCTTGTCGTCGCGGACCAGGTGACCGTTGTCGAACTCGAGGACCCGTCGGCGCATGGCGTCGACGATCTGCCGGTCGTGGGTGGCCATGACGACGGTGGTCCCGCGACGGTTCACGCGGTCGAGCACCTCGACGATCTCCTGGCTGGTGATCGGGTCGAGGTTGCCGGTGGGCTCGTCGGCCAGCAGCACCAGCGGCCGGTTCACGATGGCGCGAGCGATCGCCACGCGCTGCATCTCGCCGCCGGACAGCTCGTCGGGCATGCGGTCGGCCTTGCCGCCGAGACCCACGTACTCGAGCACGTCGGGCACGACCTGGTTGATGGTCTCCTGCGACTTGCCGATCACCTCGAGCGCGAACGCCACGTTCTCGGCCACCGACTTCTGCTGCAGCAGCCGGAAGTCCTGGAACACGCAGCCGATCGACTGGCGCAGCTTGGGCACCTGGCGGGCGCGCAGGGAGTTGACGTGGAAGTCACCGACCCAGATGTCGCCGGAGGTCGGCTTGTCCTCTTTGAGGAGCATCCGGAAGAAAGTCGACTTGCCCGAGCCGGAGGGGCCGATCAGAAAGGCGAACTCGCCCTTCTCGACTTCCAGGCTCACATTGGACAGCGCAGGCCTGGTCGAGGCCTTGTACTGCTTGGTGACGTTCTCCAGCTTGATCACGGGATGCCAGTGTAGCCAGCGGAACTGAGTGCGCCTCTCAGGCGCGCCGCCCTATCGGGCGGGTGCGGAAGGCGCCGGTTCGACGGTGACCGTGGGGTTCGGCGGGGCGTCGCTCTCGTCGTCGACGCCGCCGGAGAGGTAGACGAAGAGCAGGACCACGAACGCGACGACCAGCAGAACGGTCGTCAGCCGTTTGGCGTAGCGCGGCGACATCAGGCGTCCTCCCCTTCCGGGGCGTCCGGGCGGTAACCGGCCCGCACCCCGATGTCATCCTTGCGCAACGCCTCGATGAGGTAAACCCGCAGATCGCGGGTCACTTCGAACTGTTTGCCCGGCAGCGTGCGCGCCACGACGCGGACCGTGTAGGTGTCGTCGGCCATCGCGGTCACCCCGAGGGGCGTGGGCGCGTCCAACAGCAGCTTCCCGTAGCGCTTGTCCGCACGGAAGGCCTCGCCCGCCGCGGCGAGCTTCTCGTTGACGACGGTCAGGTCGGCGTTCTGTGCGAAGGCGATGTCGACGACGGCGCGCGCCCAGTCGCGCGACTGGTTGGTGGCGGAGATCACCTGCCCGTTGGGCACGGTGACGAGCTCGCCGTCGGTGGTGCGCAGGCGCGTGGCGCGCAGCGTGATGTCCTCGACGTGCCCCTCGGCGACGACTCCCCCGGTCAGGGTGAGACGGACCAGGTCCCCGTAGCCGTACTGCTTCTCGGTGACGACGAAGAAGCCGGCCAGCAGGTCCTGCACGACGCGCTGTGCACCGAAGCCGACGGCCGCGCCGATCACGGCGCCGGGCCCCACGAGCCCGGCCACGGGAACGCCGAGCAGGGCGAGGATCCGCAGGCCGACGATGAAGGCGATGGCCGAGATCACGGCCCACCGGACGACCTGCAGCACCGCACGCAGGTGCTTGGCCTCTTCGGCCAGCACGATGGCGTCGCCGCCCTTGGCCTTGGTCGCGACCCGGTGCTCGATCCGGCCGAGGACCCAGTTCACGGCTTGCGCGACGAGGATTCCGCCGATCACCCAGAGTGCGATCGGCACGCCGCTGTCGGTCAGCCAGTGCCAGACGCGCTCGAGCGACCGCGACGCGGTGTGGGAGAGCCGATCACTGCTCATCGGCGTTGTCCCCGCCGGCCATGCGCCAGCGGATCCCGGCCTCGATGAACGAGTCGAGGTCGCCGTCGAGGACGGCGGCGGGGTTGTTGTTCTCGACGTTGGTGCGCAGGTCCTTCACCATTTGGTACGGGTGCAGGACATACGACCGCATCTGATTGCCCCAGCTCGACCCACCGTCGCCCTTGAGCGCGTCCATCTCGGCGCGCTCCTCGGCGCGCTTGCGCTCGAGCAGCTTGGCCTGCAGGACGCGCATCGCCGACGCCTTGTTCTGCAGCTGGCTCTTCTCGTTCTGACAGGTGACGACGATCCCGGTCGGCAGGTGGGTCAGGCGGACCGCCGAGTCGGTGGTGTTCACCGACTGGCCGCCCGGACCCGACGAACGGTAGACGTCGACCTTCAGGTCGTTCTCGTCGATGTCGATGTGGTCGGTCGTCTCCACCACCGGCAGCACCTCGACCTCGGCAAAGGAGGTCTGACGGCGGCCCTGGTTGTCGAAGGGGCTGATGCGCACCAGGCGGTGGGTGCCCTGCTCGACCGACAGCGTGCCGTACATGTAGGGCGCCTTGACCGCGAAGGTCGCGCTCTTGATGCCCGCCTCTTCGGCGTAGGACGTGTCGTAGACCTCGACGCCGTAGCCGTGCGCGTCGGCCCAGCGGGTGTACATGCGCATCAGCATCTGCGCCCAGTCGGCCGCGTCGACACCACCGGCGCCCGAGCGGATGTTCACCAGGGCGTCGCGCTGGTCGTACTCCCCGGCGAGCATCGTCTTGACTTCCATCGCCTCGATGTCGGCCCGCAGCGACGCGCGCTCGGCGTCCGCGTCGGCCAGGGCGGCGGTCTTGTCGTCACCCTCTTCGGCGTCGGCCAGCTCGTAGTGGACGGGCAGGTCGTCCAGGCGCTGGCGCAGCTCACTGACCCGGCGCAGCTCTGCCTGGGCGTGCGAGAGGGCGCTGGTGACCTGTTGGGCGTGGTCCTGGTCGTTCCACAGCTCGGGATCGGAGGCCTTCTGCTCCAGCTCGTCGATCCGGCTGCGCAGCTCGTCGAGGTCGAGGACCTTCTCGACCGTCGTCAACGTCGCGTCGAGGGATTCCAGGTCGGCGGTTACATCGGGCTGCACGGGAAACCAGCCTACCGCCCCGGGTTTATCGGCCCTCGGCGAGCAGGACCCAGGATTCGGCGGGCTTGCGCGGGTTGTACCGCACCGGCAGGTCCTGGCCGATCTGCGGCCAGGGCGCGCTGAACTGCTGGGTGAACTGGCCGTACACCTCGGTCGGCGCGATATCGGCGCCCATGATGGTGCCCGAGAGCGTCATGAACACGTTTCCGGCGCCGTCGGCCTGGGCGGGGCGCTCGCTCACCCCGGTCACGGTGATCGTGCCGCTGCTCATCTCGGCCAGCTTGGCCGCAGAGGGTCCGCGCCCCCGCATTCCGATCACCAGGGCGACAACAGTCGCCGCCATCACGGCCGCAGCGAGCAAGGCGAACACCATGACCGATACCCTAGGTCCTCATGGCCGACCTAGCCACCGCCTTGGAACTCGCCGACGCCGCCGATGCCCTCACGCTCCCCCGCTTCGGCGCCGTCGACCTGTCGGTGAGCACCAAACCCGACCTCACACCCGTCTCCGACGCCGACCTCGCCTGCGAGACGATGCTGCGCGAGCGGATCAGCACCGCCCTTCCCGACGACCGGATCATGGGCGAGGAGTTCGGCGGCGACGCGATGGCCGTCGGCCGCCAGTGGGTGATCGACCCGATCGACGGCACCAAGAACTTTGTCCGCGGCGTGCCCGTGTGGGCGACACTCATCGCGCTGCTCGACGACGGCGTCCCGATCGTCGGCGTCGTCTCGGCACCCGCCCTGGGTCGCCGGTGGTGGGCTTCGGCCGGGGCGGGGGCCTTCACCCAGGGTCCCGGCGACGACGAGCCGCGCCGCATCACGGTGTCGTCGGTGGCCTCGCTGACCGATGCGAGCCTGGCGTTCTCCAGCCTCTCCGGCTGGGCCGACCGCGGCCTGCGCGAGCAGTTCGTCGGCCTCACCGACGACGTCTGGCGCGTGCGCGGCTACGGCGACTTCTGGAACTACTGCCTCGTCGCCGAGGGCGCGGTGGACATCGCCGCCGAGCCCGAGGTCTCCCTGTGGGACCTGGCCGCCGTCGACGTGCTGGTGCGCGAGGCCGGTGGGCGGTTCACCAACCTCGACGGCACGCCCGGCCCGCGCGGCGGCAGTGCCGTGGCGAGCAATGGAATTCTGCACGACGAGGTGCTGAACAAACTGCGCTGATCTGCGTGTTCGGCTGACGCGGCCCATCGGCGGTGCCACGATTGGGCTTCATGAGGTGGCTCGCCGTCTTCGCTGTTTTCGTCGTCGCCGTCGGGCTGGCCGTGCTCGGCTGGCTGACCCACGGATGGCCGTGGTGGGTGGTATCCGGCGGGGTGGCCGCACTCGGCGGGCTCGGGGTCTACGACCTGCTCCAGACGGCCCACTCGGTGACCCGCAACTACCCGATCCTGGGACACATGCGGTTCCTCCTGGAGGAGATCCGTCCGGAGGTCCGGCAGTACTTCATCGAGTCCAACATCGAGGGCCGGCCCTTCGACCGCGAGCTGCGCGACCTGGTCTACGACCGCGCCAAGGGCAACCACGGCGAGGAGCCCTTCGGGACGCAGCGCGACGTCAACGCCGTCGGCTACGAATTCGTCGTCCACTCGCTGCGCGCCAAGCCCAAGCCGGACGGACCACAGCCGCGGGTCCGGCTCGGCGGGCCGCGCTGCACCAAGCCCTACGACATCGCGCTGATGAACGTGTCGGCGATGAGTTTCGGCTCGTTGTCGGGCAACGCGATCGAGGCCCTGAACGGCGGCGCGGCGCTCGGCGGGTTCGCCCACGACACCGGCGAGGGGTCGATCAGCGTCTACCACCGCAAACACGGCGGCGACCTGATCATGGAGGTCGCCTCGGGCTACTTCGGCTGCCGCACCCCCGACGGGCATTTCGATCCCGAGAAGTTCGCCGAGCGCGCGCGACTGGACCAGGTCAAGGCGATCAACATCAAGCTCTCGCAGGGCGCGAAGCCGGGGCTGGGCGGGCTCCTCCCCGGCTCCAAGGTCAATGCCGAGGTCGCCGCCGCCCGCGGCGTCGAGGTGGGGACGACGGTCGTGTCCCCGCCGGCACACAACGCGTTTCACACCCCGATCGAGTTGATGGAGTTCATCGAGCAGCTCCGCGGACTGTCGGGCGGCAAGCCCGTCGGCTTCAAGCTGTGCATCGGCTCCAAGCGCGAGTTCCTGGCGCTCTGCAAGGGCATGCTCGCCACGGACATCACACCGGACTTCATCATCGTCGACGGTTCCGAGGGCGGCACCGGCGCCGGACCGGTCGAGTTCGAGGACCACGTGGGCATGCCGCTGACCGAGGCGCTGATGTTCGTGCACAACTCGCTGGTCGGAGTCGGCCTGCGCGAGCAGATCCGGATCGGCGCGAGCGGCAAGGTCGCCACCGGCATCGACATCGTCAAGCGCATCTGCCAGGGCGCAGACTTCACCATGTCGGCGCGGGCGATGATGTTCGCGATCGGCTGCATCCAGGCCCAGAAGTGCCACACCAACACGTGCCCGGTCGGCGTCGCGACGCAGGACCCGGCGCGGGCCCGCGCGCTCGTCGTCGAGGACAAGATCCAGCGCGTCTACCAGTACCAGGACCGGACGGTGAACTCCGCGATGCAACTCGTGGCGTCGATGGGCCTGGACTCCTTCGACCAGCTCACCCCGCGCCGCCTGTTCCGCCGCGTCGACCCGCAGGTCACCATGCGCTACGAGGATCTGTACGAGTGGCTCGAGCACCGCGAGTTGATCACCCACCCGCCGGCGGCATGGCACCGGGATTGGGTGACGGCCTCACCGGAGACCTTCGACCCGGTGGAGGTCGCCGACCTGATCGAGCCGATCGACGCCGAGGAGCTCGACCTCGACTAGTCCTGTCGGCGGGCCTTCTCGGCTTCTTTGGCCGCGAGACGTTCCTGCTGACGAAGGCGGTTGCGCAGTGAGCGCTTCGGCCAGAACGAGTAGGCGGCCAGGAGCAGCACGAAGGACACGATCAGCGTGACGGCCGCGATGGCGGCGAGCGCACCCACTCCGATCTCGTCGAGGAACCCTCCCGGGTCCCCGCCGGATGCGAGCAGCAGGATGCCGCCGGCGACGACCGCCCAGGCCACCGTGACCCCGAACGACCACCAGATCAGCCACCACTTCTCGTCGCGCGTCGGCACCCGCAGGTGGTCACCGATGAAGCGGTCGGCGGTGAGCATCGCGGCAAAGTAGGGCACCAACATGCTGACGCTGCCCAGACCGCTGCCGCCGATCACCGCACCGAGGATTCCGACGACGATGTTCATGACGATCGACGCGCCCAGGAACCACCAGAGATAGCGCCACATCGGCACGGTCAGCGGTTGGGCGGTGGTCACGTCGTTCTCGGTCACGCGCCCACCGTAGCGTGCGCGTCGGGCAGACTCGGCACCATGACCGACCGGCCGGAGATCCCCGCCGACGTCGCCGAGCTCATCCGCGACGCCGCGCACATCACCGTGTTCACCGGCGCCGGCGTCTCCGCCGAGAGTGGGATCGCGACCTTCCGCGGTTCCGACGACAGCCTGTGGGGGCGCTTCGACCCGATGATGCTGGCCTCGATCGACGGCTGGGAGGCCGACCGCGACCTGGTGTGGGGCTGGTACGCCTGGCGGATCGGGCAGCTCGGCGACGTCGAGCCGAATGACGGTCACCGTGCACTGGCCGACCTCGCCACCGCCGAGCGCACCGTCGAAGTCGTGACGCAGAACGTCGACGACCTGCACGAACGCGCCGGATCCACGGTCGTCAGCCACCTGCACGGACGGATCGACGCGCTGCGTTGTTCGGTGTGCCGGGCGCCCTACGACGGGGCCGTCGCGCGCCCGCAGGGCGAGCCGTTCGACGACTCCCCGGACTCGCTGCGCCTGTCGCCCCCGACCTGTGCCGTCTGCGGGGGTGCGGTGCGACCGGGCGTCGTGTGGTTCGGCGAGATGCTCCCGCAGGACCAGTGGCGTACGGCGCTCGACTCCTTCGACCGGTGCGACCTGGTGCTGGTCGTGGGGACCAGCGGGATCGTCTATCCGGCGGCCGGATTGCCCGAGGAGGCCGCCCGGCGCGGCGTGCCGATCATCGAGGTCAATCCGGAGCCGTCCGGGCTGAGCGCCCTGGCGTCACACTCGATCCGGTCGACCGCGGCCGTCGCCCTGCCCGCGATCGCCGACGCCCTCTAGCCGCCTGGTTCTAGAACTCGACCGTCGCCCCCGGCTCGACGACGGTGAACTCGGTGCCGGGTTTGCGCATCTCGGCCAGTCGCGCGTTGTGGATCCCGGCCCCCGCCGGCGACAGCACGCCCTGGTGGATCGGGAACGCCGCGGCTGGTTCGACGCCGCGCAGGTAGTCGACGGACTCGGACAGCTTCATCCAGGGCGCGGCCGCGGGCAGCGCCAGCACCTCGACCTTCGTGAACGGGAGGTAGAAGGAGTCACCCGGGTGCAGCAGCATCCCCGGCCGGTCCTGCGTCCCCACCAGGTAGGCGATGTTGTCGATCACCGGCAGCTCCGGGTGGATGACCGCGTGTCGCCCGCCGGTGGCCCGCACGGTCAGCGGACCGACCGTGAAGCGCTGCCCGGCGTGCGCGTCCTGCCAGCTCCCGAACCGCGGGTCGGCGCCCAGCTGCGCGGCCGTCTGTGGATCGCACCAGCGCTGGGCGTCGGGGTTGGCCGCGACGAGGTCGGGCAACCGGGCGACATCTGCGTGGTCGGGGTGCTGGTGGGTGATCAAGACGGCGTCGAGTCCGGTGAGTGATTCGAAACCGGACGAGAGGTTGCCCGGGTCGAACAGGATGCGCGTCCCGTCGAGGTCGGCGAGGAAGCAGGAGTGCCCGAAGGAGGTGATCTTCATGGGTCAGGTGATGGTCGGGAACCAGCCCAGGTCGGCGCCGGCGGAGATCATCCGCGCGATGCCGTAGGCCACCCAGGCGAAGACGAAGACGAGCACCGGCTTGCTGGTGAGCATGTCGGACCATCTACTCAACGCCTGACTTCGACCGGTCGCGATGACCCACAGGGCGATCGCGACCGTCGCGACCAGCGCCGTGAAGAGCACGGGTCCGACCAGGTTGTAGCCGAAGGCCTGCGACACGTCGCCGTGCGCCAGCATCACGAAGCTGCGCGTCAGGCCGCAGCCGGGGCACGGCAGGCCGGTCAGATGGCGGAAGAGACACGTGCCCGAACCGCTGGTGACGCCCGTCGTCGACCACGCCGCGGCGAGGCCCAAGACGGCCGATCCACCGACCGCGACGCCGATCGCCGGGAGCCGTCGGCGCAGGCCGGACGGTGCCGGCACGGCATGCGCGTGCACGTGCGCCGGGGCACTGGGAGCGGTCATGCGACCAGGGTACCGCCCCCTGTCGACAACACTCCTTACCCTGGAGTAAGGTCTGTTCTTACTAGCGAGTAAGAAGCCCGCTAAGCGGCCGCCGCCCCGGTACGTCCGACGGGGGTCGTTCACAGTTCCTCCAGAACAGGTAGCAGCGATTCATGACGAACACTGAACCCCGCGACACCTCCTCCGTCGGCAAGGGCAAGCACAAGCGCACCCCCATCGGCGTGGCCATGGGTGCGCTCACCAAGGTCACCGGATCTGAGATCGCCGAGAAGTTCGGCCTCCGTGAACCGCTCAACCGCGTCGCCTACGAGGGCACCAAGACCGGATTCCGCACCCTCGGCGCCGCCAACCGCGCGTTCACCAAGGCCACCGGCGACGGCAAGGCGAAGCGCCCCGCGGTCGCCGGCAAGGGCCTGTTCAACCTGACCCCCGACGACGAGCAGCAGATGATCGCGGACACGGTGAAGGACTTCGCCTCCTCGGTCGTGCGGCCGGCCGCCTACGAGGCCGACGCGAAGGCCGAGGCACCCGCCGAGATCCTCGAGCGCTCGGCCGAGCTCGGCATCACGATGATCAACGTCCCCGAGGAGTACGACGGTGCGGCCGCCGAGCGCGGCGTCGTGACCAACGCGCTCGTCGCCGAGGCGATGGCCTACGGCGACATGGGTCTGGCCGTGCCACTGCTGGCCCCCAGCGGCGTCGCCACCACGCTGACCAACTTCGGCTCCGACGAGCAGCAGGCCACCTATCTGCCCGACTTCGCCGGCGACAACGTGCCGCAGTCGGCCGTGGTCATCGCCGAGCCCAAGCCGCTCTTCGACGCGTTCAGCCTCTCGACCAAGGCCACCCGGGTGCCCAGCGGCTACCAGCTCAACGGCGTGAAGTCCTTCGTGCCGGCCGCCGGTTCCTCCGAGCTGTTCATCGTCGGCGCCGAGCTCGACGGTCGTCCGGCCCTGTTCGTCGTCGAGTCCGACACCAAGGGCCTCTCCGTCGAGGCCGACCCGGGCATGGGCCTGCGTGCCGCCGGCATGGGCCGCCTGCTGCTCAAGGACGTCGCCGTCCCGTCGAGCGCCATCATCGGCGGCACCGAGGGCGACGAGGCCTTCGCCGCCTACCGCGACGTCGTGCGCCTCTCGCGCCTGGGCTGGGCCGCACTGGCCGCCGGCACCGGCCGCGCGGTCCTCGACTACGTGATCCCCTACGTGAACGAGCGCGAGGCGTTCGGCGAGCCGATCTCCAACCGCCAGGCGGTCGCCTTCATGGTCGCCACCATCGCCACCGAGCTCGACGGTCTGCGCCTGGTCACCCTGCGCGGCGCCTCCCGCGCCGAGCAGGGCCTGTCCTTCGCGCGCGAATCCGCCCTGGCCCGCAAGCTGACCATCGACAAGGGCCTGCAGATCGGCCTCGACGGGATCCAGCTGCTCGGCGGCCACGGCTTCACCAAGGAGCACCCGGTGGAGCGCTGGTACCGCGACCTGCGCGGCGCCGGCCTCGGCGAGGGGATCGTCGTCCTCTAAGGACGACGATCAGGACAGAGGGAACAACCCATGGCTATCAGTCTCGAACTCCCCAAGAAGTTCGCCGCCAACATCGACCAGGCCAAGCAGGCGTCGTTGGAGGTCTTCCGACCGATCTCGCGCAAGTACGACCGCGCAGAGCACTCCTACCCGGTCGAACTCGACACCATCGCGGCCCTGTACGACGGCCTCGCCGCCGCCGGCCAGGCCGGTGCCGGTGCCGCGGGCGGTCGCGGTGACGAGAAGAAGCAGGTGCCCGAGGGCGCCGTCGTCAACGGCGGCAACATGTCGGCGGTCCTCAACTCGATCTGGGCCTCGTACGGCGACGTCGGCCTGATGCTGTCCATCCCGTACCAGGGTCTGGGCAATTCGGCGATCGCCGCGGTCGCCACCGACGAACAGCTCGAGCGCTTCGGCAAGGTGTGGGCCGCCATGGCCATCACCGAGCCCAGCTTCGGCTCGGACTCCTCCGCCGTCACCACGACCGCCACCCTCGACGGTGACGAGTACGTGATCAACGGCGAGAAGATCTTCGTGACCGCGGGCTCGCGCGCCACCCACATCGTCGTGTGGGCGAGCGTCGACAAGAGCCTCGGCCGCGCCGCGATCAAGTCGTTCGTCGTGCCGCGCGAGCACCCCGGCGTCACCATCGAGCGCCTGGAGGAGAAGCTCGGCATCCGTGCGTCGGACACCGCGGTGATCCGTTTCGAGAACTGCCGCATCCCCAAGGACAACCTGCTGGGCTCCCCCGAGGTCGACGTCAAGAAGGGCTTCGGCGGGGTCATGCAGACCTTCGACAACACCCGTCCGCTGGTCGCCGGCATGGCCGTCGGCGTCGCCCGCGCCGCGTTGGAGGAGCTGCGCAAGATCCTGGAGGAGAACGGGATCGAGATCGACTACGACCGTCCCGCGATCGACCAGCCCGCCGCGGCCGCCGAGTTCATCCGGCTCGAGGCCGAGTACGAGTCGTCGTACCTGCTCACCCTGCGGGCCGGCTGGATGGCCGACAACAAGCAGCCGAACTCGATGGAGGCGTCGATGTCGAAGGCCAAGGCCGGCCGCAGCGTCAACGACATCACCAACAAGGCGGTCGAGCTGGCCGGCACGTTCGGCTACTCCGAGCGGACCCTGCTGGAGAAGTGGGCCCGCGACTCGAAGATCCTGGACATCTTCGAGGGCACCCAGCAGATCCAGCAGCTGATCATCTCGCGCCGCCTGCTCGACAAGAGCAGCGCCGAACTCAAGTGAGCTAGCGACAAACGACGAGGGGCCGGGAGAACAATCTCCCGGCCCCTCGTCGTGGTCGGTGCGTCAGGCGGGCAGGTCGCCGCCGGTCGGCTGACCGGGCGCCTGCTGTCCCGGTGCCTGCTGACCGGGCGTCGGAACACCCGGGGTCTGCAGGCCCGGCGTGGTCGGGCGCGGGGTGCGCAGCCACGGCGGCACGACGCCGTCGTTGCCACTGCCACCGCCACTGCGCGGACCACGGTCGTTCCAGTAGCCGCGACCCCAGTCGCCGTCGTCGCCGCCGGGACCGCGTCGCGGGCCCCACCACTGGTCGTCACGGTCGTACCGGTCGCCATAGCGATCGCCGTACCGGTCGCGGTTCCACTTGCGGTCTCCGTCGTCCCACCGCTTGTGGTGGCCGGGGCGGTAGCCGCCGTCGTCCGATCCGGACGTGCCGAAGTAGCCGAGCGCGAAGCCCCCGCCCAGACCGATCACGAGGCTGAGGAGCGAGGCCGCGATCACCGTCGACGCGAGGTGCTCTTTCCACCAGTTGCCCTTGGGCTCAGCCGCTCCAGCGACCGGCGGCACCTGGTGCCCGGCGAGCGGGGCCGTGACCGGCTGCGGGATCTCCGCGGTCGGCGCGGCCGCGGCGGGCGGGGTCGTGGTGGCCGTGGTGGCCGCCTGCGTGGCCTCGGTGGCGGCGGTGTCCGCAGCTGCGGCAGCCTTGTCGGCGGCCTTCTTGGCCGTCTTCTTGGTGGGCTTGTCGGTCATAGACGCTTCCTCTCACTGAAGTGCAATTTCCACAATGCCCGCAAATCCGGCGAAGTGCACTAATCCCTCAAGGAATCTTCAGGATTGATAACCTGCGGCCATGTCGAGCACTGCACCCACCGTATCCGTGGAGACGTCGATCGACGCGTCCGCCGACACCGTGTACGCCCTCCTGACCGATTTGCCCACGCTCGCCGAACTCGGTGAGGAGATCGACGAGATGCGCTGGATCCGCGGCGACTCGGCGGCGGTGGGCAACGTGTTCCGCGGCCGCAACCGCAACGGCCGACACCGGTGGAGCACGACGTGCACCGTCACCGACGCGGCTCCGACCAGCGTGTTCGCCTGGGACGTCACCAGCCTGGGGCTGCCGATCGCCCGCTGGCGCTACGACATCACCCCCACCTCCGGCGGCTGCACGGTCGTGGAGAGCATGTGGGACCGACGACCGGGATTCCTGACGCACACCGCCCACCTGCTCACCGGGATCCGCGACCGGGAGACCGCCAATGCCGAGCACATGCGCGCGACGCTCGAGCGGTTGACGGCGCGCGCCGAGGGCTTGTGACTTCCTTCACCGGTAACCGATTTGCACGCCCGTGCGACTCGCCGGTAACGTGGTGTTCACCGACGCGGGGTGGAGCAGCTCGGTAGCTCGCTGGGCTCATAACCCAGAGGTCGCAGGTTCAAATCCTGTCCCCGCTACGAGGAAAGGCCCCTCACCAGGCACACGCCCGGTGAGGGGCCTTTTTCGCTACGGTGGGGCCATGCTTGAGCCCGAGCACGACCCGTCGGTGATCGATCTGGGGATCTTCGTCGAGCAGCCGCCGGAGGTCGCCTGGCGGGCCCTGACGCAGCCGGAGTCGCTCGCGCGGTGGCTCTCGCCGACCATCGGTTTCGAGCCCGTCGTCGGGACCACGTTCATCGTGCAGGTCGAGGTGCCGGACAAACCGGCCGCCGAGATGGCCTGCCAGATCCTCGCGGCGGACGAGCCCAATCAGCTCACCTACAGTTGGACCGACCTGCGCGGCGACCCGCCCCGACGGTGGCTGATCGACTACCAGCTCCACCCGCACGGCCGCGGTACGCGGTTGATGTGGCATATGAGCGGTTTCGACATCGAGGACAAATACCAACGCTTCGCCCGCAACGGCATCGAGCGGTCGTGGGACAGGACCCTGCTGCCGAAACTGGCCGCCGAGATCAACGCCCTCGGCGCGTCGGACTAACGCGGCTCCAAGATCAACAGCGGGATCTGTCGGTCGGTGTTGCGCTGGTAGCCGGCATAGCCGCGGTAAACCTTGACCACGCGCGGCCACAGCGTCGCCCGCTCGTCGGCGGTCGCGGTCCGCGCGTGGAACGGCTTGGTCTCCCCGTCGACGGTGACACTCACGTCGGGGGTCGCCAACGCGTTCTTGTACCAGTCGGGGTGATCGCTGTGCCCGCCCTTGGAGGCGACGACGATGATCGTCCCGTCCTCCTGGATCGGACTGCTGAGCAGGTTGGCGTAGGGCTTGCCCGATTTGCGGCCCACGGTGTGCAGCTCGACGGGCAGCATGCCCATCACCGACTTCGGGAACCGGCCGCCGGTGACGGTGAGCAGTGTCCGGTGGCCGGTCTCCAGCAGCCAGGCGCCCGCCTCGGCGACACGATCAGAGGTGGTCATGGCTCAAGACTACGGCGGTCAGCGCCCGGTCCAGACCGGATCACGCTTCTGAGCGAAGGCCATCGGGCCCTCGAGGAAGTCGGCCGTGCCGGCGAGTCCGATGAACTCCTCGGCGTTGCGCTGCCAGATCGGGTCGGCCCAGTCCGATTCCGACGCACTCTCGCGCATCAGGCGCTTGCTGGCCTGCACGGCCAGCGGTGCGTTCTTGGCGATCTCGTCGGCGAGTTCGATCGCCGCGTCGAGGACCTTGTCGTCGGGGACGACGCGGTTGGCGATCCCCCACTGCAGCGCCTGTGCCGACGTGATCGGCCGACCGGTCAGGACGATCTCGGCGGCAATCTTCGGCGGCACCTGCTTGTGCAGGCGCAGCAGACCGCCGGCGCCCGCGATGAGGCCGCGCTTGACCTCGGGCAGTCCGAGGGTCGCACTCTCCGCGGCCACGACAAGGTCGCAGGACAGGACGATCTCGGTGCCGCCCCCGAGGGCGAAGCCGTTGACCGCCGCGATGATCGGCTTGTCGATGACGTGCTGCACGACGCCGGCGAAGCCGCGCTCGGGATGATCCGGGTCGTCGATGCCCTGTCCCGTGGCGATCGCCTTGAGGTCGGCGCCGGCGCAGAACGCGTCGCCGGTCCCGGTGATCACGCAGACCCACTGATCGGTGTCGCCGGCGAACTCGGCAAGGGCGTTGCCGAGCTGGACCGTGACGTCGCGGTTGACGGCGTTACGGGCCTTCGGGCGGTCGAGGGTCAGGACGGTGACGTGCTCGCGGCGCTCGATGCGCACGATGGTTTCGGGCTGCTCGCTCATGGGGAGCACCCTAGCCCGGATCGACGACCGGGAAGGTGCCCGACGGCGTTTCCCCCTCGTCGTAGACGTCCTTCGGCGAGCCGATGATCTTCGGATCGGGCTTGCCGACGACCTTGAAGTCCTTGTTGGGGTAGTCGAACTGCGACAACACCCAACGCATGGCCTCCAGACGGGCGCGCTTCTTGTCGTTGGACTTCACGACGGTCCACGGCGCGTGTGGCGTGTCCGTGTAGAAGAACATCGCCTCCTTCGCCTCGGTGTAGGCCTCCCACTTGTCCAGCGACGCGAGGTCGGTCGGCGACAGCTTCCACTGCTTGACCCGGTCGGTGGAACGCGACACGAAGCGGGCGTGCTGCTCGGCGCGGCCAACCGAGAACCAGAACTTGATCAGGTGGATGCCGGAATTCACCAGCATCTGCTCGAACTCGGGCGCCGACCGGGTGAACTCGAGGTACTGCTGCGGGGTGCAATAGCCCATCACGCGCTCGACGCCGGCGCGGTTGTACCAGGACCGGTCGAACAGCACGATCTCCCCGGCGGCGGGCAGGTGCTGGACGTAGCGCTGGAAGTACCACTGGGTCTGCTCGCGGTCGGTCGGCTTCTCCAGCGCGACGACCCGCGCGCCACGAGGGTTGAGGTGTTCGGTGAAGCGCTTGATCGACCCGCCCTTCCCAGCCGCGTCACGACCCTCGAAGACGATGACGATCTTCTCCCCCGACTCCTTCACCCAGGCCTGAAGCTTGAGCAGCTCGATCTGGAGGCGGCGCTTCTCCCGCTCGTAGGTGCGCCGCGACATCTTCTTGTCGTAGGGGTAGCCCTGGCGCCAGGGGGCGTCGGGACCGTCGTCGGCGGGCTGCTTCTTGGCGGCCCGCTGCAGTTCGGCCAGTTCGTCGATCTCGGGCGTCACATCGATCTGGCCCGGGTCGGCCATCTGGTAGTCCTCGTCGAACGCCTCGGAGTGTTGGACGTTGTCGGTGCTCTCTGTCGCCATGGCGCTCAGTCTATGGGCAGCGGCGGCGCCCCGCCGTCCGAGGGGAACCGCGCAAACCGCCCACTGCCATACTGGCGGGGATGACTCACGAAACCCGAAATCTGACGCTGCGCGAGCCGGTCAATCGCGTCGAGGCGCGCGCCAAGACGCTGTGGCGGATCCCTCCGCTGCTGGTCGGCGTTCCGGTCACGATCGTCGCGGCCGTCGTGGCGCTGGCCGTCCCCGACATCCGCTGGCAGGCGGCCGCCGTCGCAGTCGTCGCGGTGCTGGTCACGGTGTTCTTCGCCGTCGTGGTGCCCGAGTGGCGCTATCGGTTCCACCGCTGGGAAGTTGCGCCCGAGGCGATCTACACCCAGTCCGGCTGGTTCACCCGCACGTCGGTGATCATCCCGGTGGCCCGCATCCAGGTCGTCGACACCGAGGCCGGACCGCTCGAGCAGCTCCTCCGACTCGCGACGCTGACCGTCACGACGGCGTCGTCGGCGGGGACCATCCACATCGTCGGCCTCGACGCCGAGGGGGCCCGACAGATCGCCGCCGACCTGACCACCGCGACTCAGGCACATGCCGGTGACGCGACCTGAGCCCGCGCCGCGCGCCGACCGCGCCGACGAGTGGCACCACCAGTCCCCCTGGATGATGGTGCTGCGCCCGATCAAGCAGCTGCCGCAGCTGATTCCGGTGGCCATCGCCGTGTTCGTCGCGGGCAGCGCGGCTCCGCTGATGACGCTGGGCGCGACGATGCTCGCGCTGGTGGTGCTGTCGGTGCTGCCGTGGCTCACCACCGAGTACCAGGTCACCGACGAGCACGTCCGGCTGCGGACCGGGTTGCTGAACCGCAAGGTCGCAACCGCTCGCCGCGACCGCATCCGCAGCGTCGACCTGACCGCGCCCGCGTTGCACCGGGTGCTGGGGCTGGAGAAGGTCGTCGTCGGCACCGGGAGCGACGAGGGGAAGGTCGAGCTCGACTGTGTGCCCGCGCCGTACGCCCGCGCCCTGCACGACTACCTGATGCCGACCGGCTCACCCGCATCGACCGATCCGACCACGACGGTCGCGGTCGCCGACCCGCCGCAGGTCCTGGCCCGGTTCCGCACCGACTGGCTGCGCTTCGCGCCATTCTCGCTGGGCGGGTTCGCGGCCGCGGCGGCCATCGTCGGTTTCGCCGTGCAATTCGCCATGCAGGCCAATCTCCTCGACCGCTTCGAGCGGACCGGCACCGCCGCGCTGTCCCGGCTCGCCGACGCTCCGCTCGGCCTGGTGGCGGGTATCGCCGCCGCGGCGGTGCTGGTGAGCGGTGCGGTGCTGTCGGTCGGCGGATACGTCCTCAACTACTGGGGGTTCACCCTCGCACGTCACCCGGATGCGACGCTGCGCGTGTCGCGGGGGCTGCTCACCACCTCTGCGACCAGCCTGGACGAGGTTCGGGTGCGCGGCGTCCACCTGCACGAACCGGTGCTGATGCGACCGTTGGGCGGGGCGCGCCTGTCGGCCATCGCCACGGGGTCGTCGAAGAGCCCACTCCTGCTTCCGCCGGCCCCGCGCGATGAAGCGGCGGCGGTGGCGGGTGCCGTCGCCAGTGGCGCCGACGAGCTCTCGGTACCCCTGGTCGGACACGGTCGGCCCGCTCGCCGTCGCCGGTTCACCCGGGCCGCGCTGGCCGGCCTGGTCCTGGCCGTCGTGCCCCTCGCCGCCGGCGTCGCCGGGTGGATCGGGCCGGCGGCCTCGATCGCACTGGCCGGTGTCGCCGTCGTGGCGATGACCGCGGTGGCCACGGTCCGCTATCGCCACCTGGGCACCCGCGTCACCGACCGACTGCTGATCATCGGGCCCCCGCGCATCGCCCGACACCGGTTCCTCGTCGAGCGGGACGGCATCGTCGGCTGGCAGCTGCGGGCGACGCCGTTCCAGCGTCGGCAACGGGTCGCCACGCTGATCCTGGCGACCGCGGCCGGTGCCGAGGCCTATCCGATGGTGGACCTGGCCGACGACGCAGCTGCGGCGGTGATGGTCGAGTCGACGCCCGAATTCGTCCGGCCGTTCCTCGCCGCCGACTGACGATCCGCGCTCAGCGCGGGTGCACGCCGAGCAGCCACGCGAGCTGCCACGCGAGCGGGTTGAGGTCGAGGCGGTCGGGATCCTTCTTCGGCTTGTTGTCCCACGGCTGGGCGATATGCGGATTGGCCAACGACGCCCGCGCCGCACCACGCACACCCGTCGGCGAAC
>NZ_JASGER010000026.1:0-15869 GCF_047606305.1 Gordonia sp. (in: high G+C Gram-positive bacteria)
CACAGCAGGCCGGCACGGCCGCCGTGTGGGGCGCCGTCGCCGGTGCGGTCATCGGCGGCATCGGCGGCGCCATCCTCCTGGGCGCGGCGCTCACCGCCGCCGCACCGGGCATCGGCACCGTCGGCGGGATCATCGTCGGCGGCCTCGGCGGCGCGGCCGTCGGCGCTGCGGTCGGTGCCGGCATCGGCGCGACCATCGGCGGTGTCTCCGGCGCGGTCAACGGCTACAACGAGGGCCTGCAGAACGCCCGCTGGCACAACGACGCGGTCCGCAAGAACGGTGGAAAGCCCACCGTCGCACCGGTTTCCGATCAGACGCTGACGCTCGACCCGGTGACCCGACAGGTCCGCGCGTCGCTGGCCGCCCTCGCCACCCCGACCGCCGCACAGGCCACCGGCCTGGCCCTGCCGCCGCAGGCCGACAAGGCCGTCGACGATGCCAAGCGCGCCTTCGCCGGCGCCCTGGGCATCCCGGTGCCGCAGCAGCAGGCCGCCAAGCGCGTCGTGAAGCCGGGCACCTCGGTCAAGCGCAGTGCCAAGCCCGCCCACCGCAAGGCCCCGCACCGACACCCGGTTCGCTGACGCCGACCGTCAGACAAAGGTCCCCCCCGCCTGGAATCGAGTTCCGGGCGGGGGGACGTTTATCCTGGAAGGGATGCGCCACGCCCGCCGCTGCGGCGCGGACACAGCTCTGAAGTTCGGAAGGCAATCAGTTGCAGATCACCAGCGTCGGCCACGCGGGATTCCACATCCAGACCAAGGCCGGTTCCATCCTGTGCGACCCGTGGGTCAACCCCGCCTACTTCGCGTCGTGGATCCCCTTCCCGGACAACACCGAGCTGGACTGGAAGGCGCTGGGCGACTGCGACTACCTCTACGTCTCGCACCTGCACCGCGACCACTACGACGAGAAGAACCTCGTCGAGAACGTCAACAAGAACGCGACCGTCCTGCTGCCGGACTACCCGGTGCCCGACCTCAAGCGCGACCTGGAGCGGATCGGCTTCACCAAGTTCGTCGAGACCGAGGACTCCACGAAGCACAAGGTGTCCGGCCCCAAGGGCGACCTCGAGGTCATGATCATCGCGCTGCGCGCCCCCGCCGACGGTCCGATCGGCGACTCGGGCCTGATCGTCTCCGACGGCGAGACCACCTGCTTCAACATGAACGACGCCCGCCCGATCGACCTCGACGTCGTCGGCGAGGAGTTCGGCCACGTCGACATCCACCTGCTGCAGTACTCGGGCGCCATCTGGTACCCGATGGTCTACGACATCCCGAAGAAGTCGAAGGCCAACTTCGCCAAGCAGAAGCGCCAGCGCGGCATGGACCGGGCGCGCTCCTACATCGAGCAGGTCGGCGCGACGTGGGTCGTGCCGTCGGCCGGTCCGCCGATGTTCCTCGACGAGGAGCTGTACGGCGTCAACGACTTCAACACCGGCAGCGAGGCCGACCAGGCCAGCATCTTCCCCGACCAGGCCGAGTTCCTGGAGCAGATGAAGACGCACGGCACCGACGACGGCCGCAAGCACCGCGGCCTGATGATGGTGTCCGGGTCGACCGTCGAGCTCAAGGGCTCCGAGCTGGTCGAGATCAACCACCCGTACCCGCCCGAAGAGGTCTTCGGCGAGAACAAGAAGCCGTACCTGGATCGGATGAAGGAGAAGTTCGCCCCGATCATCGCCGCGGAGAAGGCCACCTGGGCCCCCGCCGACGGAGAGCCGCTGCTGCCGCAGCTCAAGGCGACCTTCGAGCCGATCATGAAGGACTCCGACCTCATCTCCGACGGCATCGGCTACCCCGTCGGGCTGGTCGTCGGCGACGAGACCTTCGTGCTCGACTTCCCCAACCGCACCGTCCGCATGCGCGAGGAGGGCGACGGCAAGTACCGCTACGGCTTCCGCATCGCCCCCGAGCTGGTGCGCACCGTGCTGCGCGACAACGAGCCGGACTGGGTCAACACGATCTTCCTCTCCACCCGGTTCACGACCTGGCGCATCGGCGGCTACAACGAGTTCCTCTACACGTTCTTCAAGTGCCTCACCGAGGAGCGCATCCACTACGCCGACGGCTGGTTCGCCGAGGCGCACGACGACTCCGCGTCGATCTGCAAGGACGGCTGGGAGATGCAGCGCCGCTGCCCGCACCTCAAGGCCGACCTGGAGAAGTTCGGGGTCATCGAGGGCAACAAGCTGACCTGCAACCTGCACGGCTGGCAGTGGGACCTCGAGTCGGGCCGCTGCCTGACGTCGAAGGGCCACGAGATCCGCGCCGAGAAGCTCGCCACCGAGAGCTGACATGACGCAGGCCCCGGCCACGCTGCCCGTCGTCGACATGTCGCTGCTCGACGGCGACGAGGCCGATCGGGCGGCGTTCCGCGACGCGCTGCGCACCGCGACGCACGAGGTCGGGTTCTTCTACCTCGTCGGGCACGGGATCTCCCGCGAGGTGCGCGACCGGCTGTTCACCACCGCGCGGGAGTTCTTCGCACTGCCCGACGACGCCAAGTTCGACGTCGAGATGCTCAAGTCACCGCACTTCCGCGGGTACACGCGCTTCGGCGGCGAGTACACCGCCGGGTCCGTCGACTGGCGCGAGCAGATCGACCTCGCCGCCGAGTACGAGCCGCTCGGCGACCAACCCGCTTATCTGCGCCTGGACGGTCCCAATCTCTGGCCGACGGCACTGCCCGGGCTGCGCGCGGTCATCACGGACTGGCAGGAGCGCTGCTCGGCGCTGGGTCTGCGACTCATGCGCGAGTGGGCGGTCAGCCTCGGCTCGTCGCGCGACGTCTTCGACCCGGCCTTTGCCCAGCGCCCGTCGACGCTGATCAAGCTGGTCCGCTACCCGGGGCGCGAGGAGTCCGCCGACCGCCAGGGCGTCGGCGCGCACAAGGACCCGGGCGTTCTGACGCTGCTGCTCGTCGAGCCCGGCAAGGGCGGGCTGCAGGTGCAGTACGGCGACGGGTGGATCGACGCCCCGCCGATCGAGGACGCCTTCGTCGTGAACATCGGCGAGGCGATGGAGTTCGCCACCGACGGGTACCTGAAGGCGACCATGCACCGCGTCGAGTCGCCGAAGCCGGGCACCGAGCGGTTGTCGGTGCCGTTCTTCTTCAACCCGGCGCTCTCGGCCACCATGCCGCGCCTCGAGTTGCCGCCGGAGTTCGCCGCCGAGGCCGACGGCGTCACCGAGGATCCGGCCAACCCGATCTCGGGCACCTTCGGCGACAACATCCTCAAGGCCCGCCTGCGCGCCCATCCCGACGTCGCAGCGCGCCACCACCCCGACTTGGTCTAGTCGCGCGTACGAATTGTCCTCGCGCGGACGCAATCGTCACCGCGTGACGACAATCCCCTCGCGCGAGGCCTACTCGATGCGCGCGGTCTCGCCGAGTGCGATGGTCACCGCGCCCACGATCGCGACGGCGAAGGCGACGACCGCGACTGCTCCCCAGCCGTGTCGCACGTGGTCGCCGAGCAGCGCCAGGCCGATCGCACTCGGCAGCACCGTCTCGCCGACGACGAGCGCGGCCGCGGTGGCGTTGACCGAGCCGGTCTGCAGCGCGACCGTGAACAGGTAGAAGCCGCCCACCCCGCCGAGCACCACGGCGTAGGCCGCGGGGTCGGCCAGCAGCTGCCCGAGCGAGAAGGGGTCGAGACCGTCGACGATGCGGACCGCGATGGCCATGGCCCCCCACAGCGCACCGGCCAGCAGTCCCGCGGCGGCCGACACCGCGATCCCGCGCGCCATACGCACCAGTGCCAGTCCGACGACCAGCAGCACCACCGCGACCACCAGCACGCCCCAGTGCGCGATGTCGCGATGAGCACCGGCCCAACCCGACGTCGGGCCGCCCTCCTGCCCGGAGGCGACGCCGAGGGCGACGAGGGCCAACACGACGGCGACGATCGCGACGCGGTCGCGCGGTGCGAGCACCACCCCCAACAGCAGCGCGGCGGCGATGGCCGTGACCGCCAGGTTCGCCGACATGATCGGCTGCGCGACGTACAGGGGCAGTTCCCGCGCGGCCACGAGGTTGCCGATGAACCCGATCGCGTCCAGGGCGATCCCGAAGACGAAGGTCGCGCTCAGGACCGTCGCGATGGTCGAGCGGAGCGTCGGCGAAGCATCGTCGGCCGGTCGTTGGGCCGCGGCGGCGCGCGCCTGGAAGACCGTCGCCAGGCCGTAGCCGAGCGCTGCCAGAATCGCCGCGGCGAGGCCGAGTGCCATGTCGTCAGCCGGCGGTGACGCGGCTCGTCGCGCGGAAGCCGAAGAGTGCGACGAGTGCCGCGACGACCAGCCAGAGGATGACTCCGCTCAGCGTCGACACGTTCAGCACGTCGCGCCCGCCCTGGACGTCTTCTTCCCCGACGAATTTGCCGAGGTGGCCCAGGATGCCGCCGTAGAGGATCGACGGGGCGGCCAGCACCACGACCATCAGCGCCGCGACGGCCGCCGAGAGTCCGGCCAGTGCCAGGTACAGCCAACGCTTGAGCGCCGTCTGCGCCTGTCCGCCGAACAACTCGACGCCGAGCAGTACCAGCGCCTCGACGGCGACGACCACCACGGCCCAGCCGAGCGGGTTGATCGACGGCGGCGCCATGCCGATGTCGTCGCCGTAGTAGATGCCCAGTCCGGCCCACTTCATCGGCAGGCCGCGATCCTCCAGCGACACCCACGGCAGCAGCGTCATGCCGCCGGCGATCAGCGCCGCGATCGCCGCGCCCAGCGCGTAGCCGCGGGTCTTCACTTCTTCGGCTCCAGCACCTTCACGCCCACCGAGGCGGCGAGCTCGTCGGGCAGGACCACCGAGCCGTCGGGCTGCTGGTGGTTCTCCAGGATCGCGACGATCCAGCGCGTCGTCGCGAGGGTGCCGTTGAGGGTCGCCGCGGTCTGCGGTTTGCCGTTCTCGTCGCGGTAGCGGATCGACAGGCGGCGCGCCTGGTAGGTCGTGCAGTTCGACGTCGACGTCAGCTCGCGGTAGGTGTTCTGCGTCGGCACCCAGGCCTCGCAGTCGAATTTGCGGGCCGCCGAGCTGCCCAGGTCGCCACCGGCGATATCGATGACGCGGTACGGCACGTCGATCGCCACGAGCATCTCGCGTTCCCAGCCCAGCAGCTTCTGGTGCTCGGCGTCGGCCTCCTCCGGGCGGCAGTAGACGAAGCCCTCGACCTTGTCGAACTGGTGGACGCGGATGATGCCGCGGGTGTCCTTGCCGTAACTGCCGGCCTCGCGACGGAAGCAGCTCGACCATCCGGCGTAGCGCTTGGGCCCCTCGGACAGGTCCAGAATCTCGTCGCTGTGGTAGCCGGCCAGCGGGACCTCCGACGTGCCGACGAGGTACAGGTCGTCGTCGGGCAGGTGGTAGATCTCGTCGGCGTGCGCACCCAGGAAGCCGGTGCCGCCCATGATCTCCGGGCGCACCAGCACCGGCGGGATCATCAGCTGGAAACCGTGCTCGACGGCCTTGCGCGCGGCCAGGTTGAGCAGGCCCAGCTGCAGCAGCGCGCCGTTGCCGGTGAGGAAGTAGAACCGCGAGCCGGAGACCTTGGCGCCGCGCTCCATGTCGATGAGGCCCAGCGACTCGCCCAGCTCCAGGTGGTCCTTGGCGTCGGGGATGTCCCGCGGCGTGCCGACGGTCTCCAGCACGATGAAGTCGTCCTCGCCGCCGGCGGGCGCGCCCTGCACGAGGTTGGAGATGGCGCGCAGGGCCTTCTCGCTGTCCTCGTCGGCCTGCTTCTGCTCGGCGACGGCGGCCTTCACCTTCTCGGCGAGCTCCTTGCCCTTGGCGAGCAGTTCCTGCTTCTCGTCGCCCTGGGCCTTGCCGACCAGCTTGCCGAGCGACTTCTGCTCCGACCGCAACCGGTCGGCGTCGGCGATTGCCGTGCGACGGCGTGCGTCGGCGTCGAGGGCCTGGTCGACGAGGGCGGGATCTTCGCCTCGGATGCGCTGCGATTCGCGGACCGAATCAGGGTCGTCGCGAAGAGTCTTGAGGTCGATCACCTCCCAGAGCCTACCCATGCGACCCCGAGCGGGCATTATGGAGGGGATGACTTCCGACGACGAGATCCCGGTGTCCGACGAGAAGGTCGTGGACGCGGGAAAGCAGACTTCGACGGCGACCGCCGCCGACACGACCGACGGCCGCGCCGCCCGCCTGCGCACGGCGATGGTGACCCACCCGCTGCGGGTCGTGCTGTCGGCCGGCGTGATCGGCGCCGTGGCCATCATGGTCACCGCCTTCGTGCTGGGCGTCGGCAACAGCGCCGGCAAGGCCGGCAGCACCAAGATCGGCGTCGGCCAGCGCGTCGCCCAGGACGCCTTCACCCAGTCCGTCGCCGGCGACTGCCTGCAGTGGCCGGCCGGCAAGCCCGGCACCCCGTCGAAGGTGTCCTGCGACGAGCCGCACCGCTTCGAGGTCGCCGCCGCCGTCGACGGCAAGGTCCTGCCCGGCGGCGAGTTCAGCGCGACGGCCAAGTGGCCCGGCCCGGAGCGGTTCGGCGCACTGCGCGCCGAGCACTGCCCGGTCCTCGTGTCGTCGTACCTGCACGGGCGCTACGACCCGCAGGGCCGCTTCGTGCCGAACCTGATGTACCCGTCGCAGGCACAGTGGGACCACGGTCAGCGCGACCTGCGCTGCGGGCTCATCGAGCAGGGCACCGGCGGCCAGGAGGTCGAGATAACCGGCAAGGTCGCCGACCTGGACCAGTCGCCGGAGTGGCCGCCGGGGACCTGCGTCGGCATCGACCAGCGCACCCGCCAGCCCACGTTCCCGGTCAGCTGCGCCGAGCCGCACGCCTTCCAGACCACCGGCATCATCGACATGTCGGCCCGCTTCGGCAACCGCACGTCGGGCAAGCCGTGGCCGGGTCTGGACGCGCAGAACAAGTTCCTCACGCCGATCTGCCCGGTGCAGGCGCACCGCTTCATGGGCGGCAAGAACAAGTTCGACAAGACGACCCTGAACATCCAGTGGTCGACGGTGTCGGAGATCGGCTGGTTGGCCGGCAGCCGCAAGGCCGTCTGCTACATGGCACTGCCGTACAAGGGCGGGTTCGCCACGCTCGTCGGCGACGCCCGGTCGTCGCTGCTCATCAACGGCAAGATCCCCACGCCGCCGCCGGCCGCTCCGCCGGGCCGCGCCCTGCCGACGCCGGTGCCGATGCCCCCGGGCATCGCACCGAACCCGGCCGAAGAGCCCGCCCCGGCCGGCTGATCGTGCACCTGTCCGAGCGCGAGTTCGACGAACTCGTGTCCGACGCCCTCGACGAGATCCCCGAGGAACTCACCCGGGAGATGTCGAACGTCGTGATCCTCGTCGAGCCGATGCACCCGGAGGGCCCCGGGCTGCTCGGGCTCTACGAGGGCATCGCGCTCACCGAGCGGACCAGTGAGTACGGCGGCTTCCTGCCCGACACGATCACCATCTACCGCGACGCGATCCTGGGCATCTGTCGTACGCGCGACGAGGTCCGCGAGCAGGTCCGCATCACCGTGATCCACGAGGTCGCCCACCATTTCGGCATCGACGACGATTGGCTCCACGAGCACGGTTGGGCCTGACGTACCGAGTTCGGCTCGCGAGGTCTCGATACAAATCGCTCCTTCGTCGCGATTCACTCGACCACCGACTTGGTGTCCCTTCGGTGGTCGAATGCCGGCAAAGCGCCAACCGAACCCAACGGTGGTCAAGTGCCGGCCGGCAAAGCGCCAACCGAGCCCAATGGTGGTCGAGTGCCGGCGAGGCGCTAGCCGAGCCGGTGTATCGAGACCCCCGCAAGCCGACATCGAAACTCGCCCACTATCCACACGCGATACCGGCCCTGTGGATACCCACCGGATGGGCTCGACGGACGACATCGGCACCGCATCATCGGGGTATGGGGGCATACATGTACATCCTGCGGTGCGCCGATGACAGCTTCTATGTCGGCAGCACGACAGACATCGAGCGACGGCTCTTCCAACACAATGAGGGCAAGGGCGCTGCGTACACCCGCCGGCCCGGTCGCCGACCGGTCGAGCTCGCCTACGTCGCCGAGTTCGATTCCATAGTCGAGGCCTTCGGCTACGAGAAGCAGGTACAGGGATGGTCACGGGCGAAGCGACAGGCGCTCATCGACGGGCGATACGAGCTGCTGCCGGGCCTGGCGACGAAGTCCTTCGGTGATAGCGGTGATAGGTGAGGCCGGAGTGTGGTCGCGAGTCGACGTCGGCTTGCGGGGGTCTCGATACAAATCTCTCGCTTCGCTCGCGATTCACTCGACCACCGATTTGGAATATCGAGGGGCCGGCTCAGCCCATCGGCTCGTCGGGGGACTTCTCGTCGTCGGAGAGGAAGGGCGCAACCCGGTTTCCCCACCGATGCGCGGACCAGGTGATGTCCGGCTCGTCGGGGGTGTAGCTCAGTTCGACGAGCCCGGTGTTGGGCAGGTAGTTGCGGACCGCGAACTTGGGGTCGATCGACGCGAGGTGCGCGGCGATGAGCCGGATCGCCGCGCCGTGGCTGACGACGTACACGTCACGGGCATCGGGGCCGACGAGGTGGCGTCGGGCGATGTCGTCGACGACGGGGACGTAGCGCTCGATGACCGCGTCCAGCGACTCGCCGCCGGGCATCTCGACCGACGTCTCACCGTGGTGCCAGCGCTCGACGACCCCCGCGAAGGCCTTGTGCGCCTCCTCGTCGGAGCGATCCTCCAACTCCCCGACCTGCACCTCGTGCAGCCCCTCGGACACCTGCGGTTCGACGCCCCACAGGCCGCCGATGACCTCCGCGGTCTGCTGCGCCCGACGCGCGAGCGAGCTGACGAGGACGGCCTGCCGCTCGACATCCCCGGAGCGGTCCAGGGCGAACCGGGCCGCCTGACGGACGCCGAAGTCGGTGAGCGAGGCGCCGGGCATTGCGGTGTCGAGGCGCTTCATCACGTTGGACGTGGTCTCGCCGTGGCGGACCAGGTACAGACGCGCCATCAGACCGGGTCCCCGCCGCGCAGCCGGGTGAACCAGGTTTCGCTCTCCCCGTGGTCGGGCGGCGGGGTGCCGCCCTGCCCGTCGACGGGCCACGACCCGAGGAACACCACCTGCTCGACCGTCCGGTGCAGCGCGCGCAGTGCCTCGCCGATCGCCGCGTCGTCGAGGTGGCCGACGGCGTCGATGAAGAAGCGGTACTCCAAACCGGGCCCGGACGCCCCGCGGCGCGGGCGCGACTCGATGCGGGTGAGGTCGATGTCGCGGGCGGCGAACTCGTCGAGTGCCGCGAGCAGGCTGCCCGGTTCGTTCGCCAGGTCGATGATCACCGACGTGCGGTCGTTGCCGGTGGGCGCCGGCACCGGTCCGGGGCGGCCGAGCAGGACGAAGCGGGTCACCGCGTCACCGCTGTCGGCGACGTTCTCGGCAACGGCGCGCAGCCCCTGCGCCCGCGCGGCGACCGGCGTCGTGACCGCAGCGTCGGCACGACCCTGCGCGACGTCCTCGGCGGCGGCGGAGTTCGACGACGCGAGGACGAACTCGGCCGTCGGGAAGAGCTTGGCGACGGACTCGCGCACCTGCGCCTGCGCCACCGGGTAGGCGGCGATCGTGCGGACGTCGGTCGTCGCGTCGCGCGCGGCGATGGTGAACGCGATGTCCAGGGCGGTCTCGGCGAACACCTGCACCCGGTCGGCGTCGGAGGCGGGGACGAGCGCGTCCATCGTCGCCGGCACCGACCCCTCGATGGAGCTCTCGATGGGCACGACCCCGTAGTCGGCGCCACCGTCGCGGATCGCCTCGATGACGGCCGTCGGACTCCCGACCGGAAGCCGCTCCACGCCGTCCGGGGGCACCGCGGCGAGCGGACCGGCACCGGAGTCGACGAGACGGTTCATCGCCATCTCGGTGAAGGTTCCGGCGGGTCCGAAGTAGGCGATGACGGGCACGATGTCAGGTTAGCCGTATACTGACCGCGGTGGTGCCCACGCGCCGCCGAGGCGATGGATCTCGCCGGGGCGCTCGACGCCCGACCCGCCGTTTCGGCTGATAGTTCCTGGTCAACCTCTGGTTCCGCCTGCGCGGAATCGCCCGTGACCGTGAAAGGAACTCACTCCCATGAACCGTCTGACCCCCGTCCTGCGCGACGCTCCGGGTCTGATCCTGGTGCTCGTCGGCGGCATCGCGGGCACCGCGGCCCGGCTGCACCTCGGCCGCGCCCTGCCGGTCGAGTCCGGCCAATGGCCGCTGAGCACGCTGGCCATCAACGTCGTCGGAGCCCTGATCCTGGCCGCGCTGCTCGAATACCTCGCGTCCTCGCGGCTCGACGAGGAGGTCGGCCGTCGCATCCGCCTGTTCGGCGGCACCGGCCTGTGCGGCGGCTTCACCACCTACAGCACCTTCGCCGACGAGCAGGTCGCACTCATCCGCGACGGGCACCTGCCCATCGCCCTCGGGTACGGCGTCGCGACACTGCTGTGCGGTGCGATCGGGACGATCGCGGGGTTGGCGATAGGGGCCCGACTCGCACCCGGCGAACCCGCCGAACCCGACTACATCGATCCGGATTCGGGGGTGGACCGATGAACGGCTGGACCACGGCGGCCTATCTCGCCGGAGGGGTCGGGGCCTTGTCGCGCTACGTCGTCGACGCCGCGGTCAAGGCACGGGTCAGCGCCCAGCTGCCGGTCGCGACGATCGGCATCAACATCGTCGGCTCGGCGCTGCTCGGGTTCATCACCGGGCTGGTGCTCTTCGCCGGCTCGCCGTCGACGCTGCAACTGGTCGCCGGCACCGGCTTCTGCGGCGGCTTCACGACCTTCAGCACGGCGAGCTTCGAGACCGTCGCACTGGCGCGCCGCGGCGAGACCGGGTTGGCCGCGGTCAACGCGGTCGGCACCTGGCTCGCCTCCGTCGCCGCATGCGGAGCGGGCATGTGGCTCGCCTGGCTGATCCACGGGAACTAGGAGTGATCATGAACATCCGATCTTTCTCCGGGCACGGCGAATCGAACGGCGAGAACCTCGTCGTCGGGTGGGACCGCACCCCGGCGGCGCAGGCCGCCCTCGGGGTCGCCGTCGTCCTGGCCGGCAAACTGCAGGCGCATCTGCACATCGCGCACATCGCCGACGACTCCGACCTGGGCATCGACCCGGATTCCCCGACGTGGGAGGAGCAGACGAAGGCGCTGACCGACGAGACCGCCCGGTGGCTGCGCAGTCAGCTGCGCGGCCTGCACACCGGGTGGACGTACTACAGCGCCCGCGGCAGCGCCGCCGCCGTGCTGAACCGCGTCGCCCACGAATCGGGTTCGTCGATCGTGGTGATCGGCGCGCATCGGCACGGGGTCGCGGGGTTGCTGTCCCGCGTCACACGGCGGTCGCTGCTGCAGGATCTGCTCGACGACGGTCTTGCGGTCCTCGTCGTGCCGCCCGCGTCGTAGCGGTCAGGTCCGGTACCGGAACACGATCCGCCCCCGCGTGAGGTCGTAGGGACTGATCTCGACGAGCACCCGGTCGAGCGGGACGATCTTGATGTAGTTCCTCCGGATCTTCCCGCTGATGTGCGCCAACACGACGTGCCCGTTGTCGAGCTCCACCCGGAATGTGGCGTTGCGGAGTGCTTCCAGGACGGTGCCGTCGGCTTCGATGCCGCGTGCGGTGCTCATCGTCGGACCAACTCGACGTTGGTCTCGACCGCGCGGCCGCCGAGGGCCTCGATGACCGCGACCCGCCGGTGGTCGGTGTCCTCGACGTCGACCGCGAGGAACGGCGCGTCAGGTCCGCGCAGGATGATTCGCGCGCCGTCGAGCGACACGCTCCGCACGCCCGGCGGTGGCGCCGTCGGCGGTGCGCCGAGCGGGATGCGGTAACACGTCCATCGCCGCTGCTCGGTGAATCCGTGTCGCCGCCAGGCGGCGATCAGCTGGTCGTCGGTCGCGACCGCGACGGTGTGCAGCGGCGACGGCAGGTCGTCGAGGAGCGCCGCTGCGATCAGGTCGAACGCGGGAGCGGTCCACGCGTCGACGCTGATGTAGCCGGGCCGGTGGGAGAGCCCGCCCCGGCCGATCGTGCGGGATTCGTCGTCGACGGCGAGCCAGTCGCCGTCATCTGCGCGCTGCAGGGTGAGAGGGGAATCGTTCATGGTGGTGCCTTCCGGGAGTGCCGTGCGCGGCGCTCCCGGTGTGGACACCTACATCGACCGTGAGATCGGAGGGAGCACCGACATCGTGGAAACGTTCACGGGTCTCACCTCCTGCGGGTCTGTCACGGTTGCCCCCAGCCTAGCGACGGCCGGCGGCGGGCACATCTCATTTATTGCTTGACCGAGTACTCCAGCGCGACGGTCCCGCCGGGGAACCGCCGCACGTCGGTGAGCTCGAGGTCGCGCGGGGTCGGGCGGTCGTGGAACAGCGGCCTGCCGCTGCCGAGCAGGACCGGCGCGACGTTGAGGCGGTAGACGTCGATCAGCCCCGCCTCCTCGACCTGCGCGGCCAGGTCGACGCCGCTGATCTCGATGTCCCCGTCGGTCTCGGCCTTCATGCGGGCGATCCATTCGACGGCGTCGCCCTCGATCAGCTCGCAGCTGGGATGCACCTCGCTGAGCGTGCGGGAGGCGACGAACTTGGGCAGTGCCGCCCACACCCGCGCGAACTCCCGCTCGACGTCGGGTGCCGAGTCGTCGGTCAGCAGGTCGTGCCAGTAGGGGACCATCACGTCGTAGAGGCGCCGGCCCATGACGATGGCCGCGAGCTCGGCAACCTGCTCGTTGGAGCGCCGGTGCAGTTCGTCGTCGGGCGCCGACCAGCCGATACCGCCGTCGGCGTCGGTGAAGAAGCCGTCGAGCGAGACCGTCATGGATGCGTAGACCAGTCGTCCCATGCGACGAGGGTAGTCCCGTCGCGCGGCTACGTGCGGACGTGCGCGAGACCGAGCCGATCACCCAGATAGAGGAAGCCGAGGAAGGCGACGACGTCGATCACCGCGTGCGCGATCACCAGCGGCCAGACACGGTCGGTGCGCTGGAAGAATCGGCCGAACACCAGTCCCATCACGACGTTGCCGAGGCCGCCGCCGATCCCCTGGTACAGGTGGTAGGCGCCGCGCAGGAGGGCGCTGGCCGCGAGCGCAGAATGGTCGCGCACGCCGAGCTGTCGCAGACGGACCAGGAGGTAGGCGACGACCACGACTTCCTCGGCGACGGCGTTGCCGATCGCGACCGCGACCAGGACCGGCGTCTGCCACCACGGACCGCCGGTGTCGCTGGGGACGAGTGCCGCGTTGAGACCGAGGTGGTGTGCCGCGAAGACGAGGGCCAACCCGGGAAGCCCGATGAGCGCCGCCAGCCCGAGTCCGACCGGGACGTCGCCGCGGGCGGGTCGGCGGGTGAGGCCCACCGCCGTCAGGCGGATCCCGCTGCGCCACAACAGGTAGGCGGCGAGCGCGGCCATCCCCAGCAGCCGCACCGCGGACAGCGACTGTCGGACGGCGTCGATCCACCCGATCTCCGAGCGCGACGGGTTCAGCGCGACCGTCGACTTGTCGATCCCGCCGGTCAGCTGGGCCTCGAGTAGCGAGAGGACGGCCAGTACCGCCGACATCCCGAAGGTGAGCACCCCGACGATGGCGAGCTCGATCCACAGCGCACGGCGCTGCGTCGGGTCGGTGACCGGATCGATGTTCACCCGGCCACCCTAAGCCCGGCAGGGTCCAACACCGCGGTACAGGATCCACCACGGTCGGGTGTTGGATCTTGTTGCGCCGTGTGGGAAGTGGGCGGGGTCAGTCGGCCAGCCAGGGCGGCGCGCCGACGCCGGTCATGCGCACCGACCCCCACTGGGTCAGCTCGGCGAGCTTGGCGGTGACCGGCGCGCGATCGCCGTGGGAGACCTCGACCCGCTTGGTCCCCGCCTCGAAGAGGTCGTGGGCCTGCTGTCCGTGCACGATGCCGGCCCAGTGGTACTGGCCGTCGTTGCCGTCGATGTGGCCGCGGGCGCGCAGCCGCGCGGTGAACTCCTCGCCGTCGCCGCTGATGCGCACCTCGTCGTCGAAGACGGCCGCCTCGACCGTCTCCTCGGTGAACCAGTCGTAGTCGATCGGGTTGAAGGAGTGCAGCGGGTCGATCGGTCGCCGCCACCGGCGACGCCTGGCCGTCGGCGGGTTGTGCTGCACCGTCGGGCGCACCCGCACACCGTGCGCACCGGCGAGCTGGGCCTCGGTGAGCGCGGCGACCACGTAGTCGACCGACTCGTCGCGGCAGTAGAACCGGTTGGGCGTCTGCTCGGCGGCCACGGTCAGGTAGTTCGACGACGGGGCGTCCTCGTCGGTCACGACCAGGTCGGCGCCGCTCGGATCGTCGACGAGGGCGAACTCGAGCGGCGACTGCTCCAGCTTGCGCCGCGTCGAGGTGATCGCGTCCGACGAACCGACGAGCGCGATCGTGGTCACGGCAGGAATCCCGCGCGACGCCAGAGGCGCTCGCCGATCGGGCCCATCAGGTCGGCCTGCCGCAGGAAGGCCGAGAGCGGCTCGAAGGACCTGATCATGACCTCGTGGAAGTTCGGGTTCTTGCGGGCGATCCGCGCCGCCTCGCGCGGGTTGGCGATACCGGCCCGCTTGTACATCTGCGGGTTGGTGAACAGGCGCCGGAACGCCGGCCCGCCGAGACCGTGCAGGTTGGCCGCGGTGACGGTCTCCCACCGCGAGCGGATCGGCTTGCGCCGCATGATGCCGTCACGGGCGAAGCCGATGTGCCGCGACTCCTCGGTCACGTGGATCTGCATCAGGCGCGCGACGATCGGCTGCAGCTGCGGGTCGTTGCGCATCTCGCGCTGCAGGGCGTCGAACAGCTCCTCGCCGACGAGGGTGATCACCCACATGAAGGTTCCGCGCATCACCGCGGGCAATGCCAGCATGGCCCAGCGCTCCCAGGGGCGCATCATGTACGGCCGGGCGCCGCTGCGCTCGATGACCTTGCCGAACATCGTCATGTGCCGGCACTCGTCGCCCATCTCGGTGAGTTCGTAGTGCGAGGTGGCGGCGGCCGGATCCTCGCGCATGAGGCGGATCAGAAGGGCACGGTTGAGCAGGTTCTCGAACCAGATGCCGACGGACAGCACGTTCGCCATCTCCTGCCGGGAGAGCTCGATCCGCTGCTCCTCGCTCATCTCGTCCCACAGCTTCGTGCCGTAGAGCGAGATCACCTTCGGCGGCAGGAAGTACTTGCCCTCCTCGAGCGGCGCGTCCCAGTCGAGCTCCACGATCGGGTCGAACGATCGCGCCGACGACCCCTTGAGGAGGCGGTTGGCGATCGCCGTCCGGCCGGCGTGGTCGTATTCGGGCCTATCGGCTGGGGTTTTCGACTTCGGGGCGTCGTTCACGACGGTCATGGTTCACCCTCCTCGTTGTGGCTTCCCACACTCGGATCGCGTGTTGGGAGCTTCAATGACAACTGTGCCATTAACCGATGTAATTGTCACCCGCTGACTTACCCAATCCTGGTTCAGCACCACCTCAGCCACGGTGCGTACATTTGGTCGGGTGACTGACCCGCGCGAGGAGCCGAATCTGCGGCGCCGACGCCAGGAACAGGGCCAGCAGGACGGGGGCGAGAACCGACCACCCCCGCCCCGCCGTCCTGCGCCCGGACCGGCCCCGTGGCCCGGTGCTGCTCGCCCCCCGCAGCAGGGCGGTCCGATCCCTCCGCCGCCGGGGCCTCCCGCCGGTCGCCGACCCATGCCGCCCCGCCCGGCCGAGGGTGCGCCGCCGCAGGGTCGTCCCGCTCCTCCTCAGGGTCGTCCCGCTCAGGGCCGTCCCGTTCCCCCGCCTCAAGGCCGCCCGGTGCCGCCGCGGGCGCAACCGGTTCCGCCCCCCGGTGGGCCGCAGGGCCGTCCGGCCGGGC
>NZ_JASGER010000027.1:0-18909 GCF_047606305.1 Gordonia sp. (in: high G+C Gram-positive bacteria)
CCGGCCCGCGGCCCCCGACGACGGCGGTCGGCACGACGCCGCGCGCCCCACCGGGAAGCGGCGCCGTTCGCGCTAGTCTTGCGACCGTGCGAAAACTCATGCGCAGGGCCACGACGCTGGGCGCGCTGCTGGTCGGGGCGGTCGTCGGTGCGGGGCTGCTCACGGCCTGTGGCGCCGACCAGAACGCCCCGCTCTACTACCGGACCGATGCGCGGCTGAGCACGTACAACGCCGCCGGAGTCGACGGGAACTCCGATGGCGTGCTGATGGCCTTCACCCGTGTGCAGGGCGGTTTCAGCACCCTCGGCCCGCAGGGGCAGACGATCTCCGACCGCGACATCGGCGAGGTGGCGCTCGCGCCCGGTCCGACGTTGACGCTGCGCTACACGTTCTCGCCCAAGGCCGTCTACTCCGACGGCACGCCGATGACCTGCGACGACATCGTCCTGTCCTGGGTGGCGCAGAGTGGTCGGTTCCGCGGCTTCGAGCCGGCGACGACCGCCGGTTATCGCGACATCGACCGCGTCGAGTGCACGCCGGGCGACAAGACCGCGACGGTCCGCTTCGCCAAGGGCCGCGACTATCGGGATTGGCGCGACCTGTTCGGTGCCGGTGACCTGCTGCCGGCACACGTGGTGGCCCGCGACGCCGGCCTGCCCAACGTCATCGACGCCGTCCGCACCAAGAACATGGCGGGCCTGGCGGCCATCGCCAAGTCGTGGAACACCGGCTTCGCCCTGCCCACCGGACCGCTCGACCCCAAGCGCTTCCTGTCCTCGGGCCCGTACCGCGCCGAGTCCTTCGACCCGAAGACCGGGCTGAGGCTGGTGCGCAACGAGAAGTGGTGGGGGCAGCCGGCCACTCTGGCCAGCATCGTCGTCTTCGGCCGCAACACCGACCTCGCGGCGCGCAGCGGCGCCGGCGGCTTCGACGTCACCGACGCGACCGCCGGTCTCGCCGACGTGCCGGCGGGAAGCCAGGCGGCCCCGCCGCAGGTGGCACCGTCCTCCGGCGCACTGTCGACCGAGCAGATCGTGCTGGCCCATCGAGGGGCGCTGGCCACACCGCAAGCCCGTCAGGCCTTCGGCTCCTGCGTGCCGCGCGACGCGCTCGCCCGCGGGTACGGATTCGGCTCCCAGCCATGGAACCTGCACGTCCTGACCCCGGCGAGTGATCTGGCCGACCCGATCAACGGCCAGTTCGGGCAGCGCTACGCCCGGGCCGACGTCGTCCGTGCGCGCGAGACGGCCAAGCAGCGGCCCCCGGCGCCGAACGGTGCGCCACCGCCACCGTTGAAGGTCCGGATCGGCTATCTCGGCCCCGATGCGCGGCGCCAGCAGATGGTGGCCGACATCGCCTCGTCGTGCCGACGCGCCGGGATCGAGGTGCTCGACGCGGCGAGCCCCGACGTCAAGGTCGGTGCGCTGCGTGCGGGGGACCTGGACGCCCTCCTGTTGAACACCGGGTCGAGCTTCGCCGCCGCCGGTGCCGCCGAGGTCGTGCGCGACGCGTACGGGCTGTACCGCGGCGATCCGTTGAACATCGGCGACTTCGCCGACCCGGCGGCCGCCGACGCCGTGTCGACATTCGCGTTGACGGCCGTCGCCGGCGACCAGCTCGCGCAGTCGCGCGCGATGGAGGCGGCCGCCTGGCGCGATCTCGCGGCCATCCCGCTGTTCGCGACCCCGCGCGAACAACAGTGGTCCGGCAAGCTCGACGGCGTCATCGGCGGCCGTGCGCGCAACGGCACCGGGTGGAACATGGATCGGTGGTCGCGGAAGTGAGCCTGGCCGGGGCGCGCACGGCGATCTCCTCGCTGTCGCGCACCGTCGCCGACTTCCCGGCGCCCGGCATCGTGTTTCGCGATCTCACGCCCGTCCTGGCCGACGCCTCCGGATTCGCGGCGGTCGTGGCCGCCTTGGCGCACGGGTGCGCGGACGTCGAGGTCGTCGCCGGCATCGACGCCCGCGGATTCCTCCTCGGCGGGGCCGTGGCCCAACACCTGGGTGTCGGTGTCCTGGCCGTGCGCAAGTCGGGGAAGCTGCCGCCACCGGTCCTCGCCCGGACCTACGACCTCGAATACGGCACCGCCACCTTGGAAATCCCCGCGGACTCGCTCGACCTCGCCGGCCGGCGGGCACTGATCGTCGACGACGTCCTGGCGACCGGCGGCACGATCGCGGCCACCGCCGGGCTGTTGGACGAGGCGGGCGCCCGGGTGGTCGGTGTGGCGGTGGCGATGGAGTTGACCGGGCTGGGCGGCCGGGCCGCGGTGGAGCGATCGCTCCCGCGCGGGACGCCGATCCGGACGATCACCAGCGCGTGAGGGAGGCAGATCCGCCGAGCGCGCGTTTAGACTTGGGAGAAGCAGCGCGAGGGGAGGTCTGATGGACGACACGTCGAAGACCGACGTCGCGATCGACGCCGCCGACGTCCCCGAGCCGTCGACGCCCGCGGAGGCCTCGCCCCAGGCCGAGCCCCAATCGTCGGCGACGCGCCGGGTGCGCGCCCGCCTGGCCCGTCGGATGACCTCGACGCGCTCCTCGGTGCGCCCGGTCCTCGAGCCGTTGGCCGCCCTGCACCGCGAGGTGTACCCGAAGGCCGACGTGACGCTTCTGCAGCGCGCCTACGACATCGCCGAGGCCCAGCACGAGGGCCAGTTCCGCAAGTCGGGGGATTCCTACATCACCCATCCGCTGGCGGTGGCGACCATCCTGGCCGACCTCGGCATGGACACGACGACGTTGGTGGCGGCGCTGCTCCACGACACGGTCGAGGACACCGGCTACTCCCTGCAGCAGATCACCGACGACTTCGGGCCGGAGGTCGCCCACCTCGTCGACGGTGTCACCAAGTTGGACAAGGTGGCACTCGGCACCGCCGCCGAGGCCGAGACGATTCGCAAGATGATCATCGCCATGGCCCGCGACCCCCGCGTGCTGGTGATCAAGGTCGCCGACCGTCTGCACAACATGCGCACGATGCGCTTCCTGCCGCCGGAGAAGCAGGCGCGCAAGGCCCGCGAGACCCTCGAGGTCATCGCCCCGCTCGCGCACCGCCTCGGGATGGCCACCGTGAAGTGGGAGCTGGAGGACCTGGCGTTCGCCATCCTGCACCCCAAGCGCTACGAGGAGATCGTGCGGCTCGTCGCCGATCGGGCGCCCTCGCGCGACACCTACCTGGCCAAGGTCCGCGACGAGGTGAACCAGGCGCTGTCGGCGGCGCGGTTGTCGGCCGTCGTCGAGGGCCGGCCCAAGCACTACTGGTCGATCTACCAGAAGATGATCGTCAAGGGCCGCGACTTCGACGACATCCACGACCTCGTCGGCATCCGCATCCTGTGCGACGACGTGCGCGACTGCTATGCGGCGGTCGGCGTCGTGCACTCGCTGTGGCAGCCGATGGCCGGCCGCTTCAAGGACTACATCGCCCAGCCGCGGTACGGCGTGTACCAGTCGCTGCACACGACGGTGATCGGACCGGAGGGCAAGCCGCTGGAGGTGCAGATCCGAACGTCGGACATGCACCGCACGGCCGAGTTCGGAATCGCCGCGCACTGGCGGTACAAGGAAGGCGGGTACCGCGACCGGAAGGGCCACAAGCGGGCCGAACTGGCCGAGATCGACGACATGGCCTGGATGAGGCAGCTGCTCGACTGGCAGCGGGAGGCCGCCGATCCCGGCGAGTTCCTCGAGTCGTTGCGGTACGACCTGGCCGTCAAGGAGATCTTCGTCTTCACCCCGAAGGGCGACGTGATCACCCTGCCGACGGGTTCGACGCCGGTCGACTTCGCCTATGCGGTCCACACCGAGGTCGGCCACCGCTGTATCGGTGCGCGCGTCAACGGCCGCCTGGTGGCACTCGAGCGCAAACTCGACAACGGCGAGGTCGTCGAGGTCTTCACCTCCAAAGCACCCAACGCCGGCCCGTCGAAGGACTGGCAGAACTTCGTGGTGTCCCCGCGGGCCAAGTCGAAGATCCGCCAGTGGTTCGCCAAGGAGCGGCGCGAGGAGGCCCTCGACGCGGGCAAGGAGGCGATCGCCAAGGAGGTGCGGCGCGGCGGGCTACCGCTGCAGCGGTTGATGACGGGTGAGAACATGAGCGCCGTCGCCGCGGAGCTGCGCTATCCGGACGTCACCGCGCTGTACACGGCGGTGGGCGAGAACCAGGTCACGGCACACCGGGTCGTGACGCGGCTGGTGGCCCAGCTCGGCGGCATCGACAGCGCCGAGGAGGAACTGGCCGAGATCACCACCCCGTCGACGATTCCACCGCGCCGACGCGCCGGGGCCGATGCCGGCGTGGTCGTCGAGGGCGTCGACAACGTGCTGATCAAGCTGGCGAAGTGTTGCACGCCGGTGCCCGGGGACGAGATCCTCGGCTTCGTCACCCGCGGTGGCGGCGTCAGCGTCCACCGCACGGACTGCCCCAACTCGGAGTCCCTGCAGCAGCAGGACGAGCGGCTCATCGACGTGGTGTGGGCGCCATCGGACTCGTCGGTGTTCCTCGTCGCGATTCAGGTGGAGGCACTCGACCGGCACCGGTTGCTGTCGGATGTGACCAAGGCGCTGGCCGATGAGAAGCTCAACATCTTGTCGGCGTCGGTGACCACCAACAACGACCGCGTCGCGGTCAGCCGCTTCACCTTCGAGATGGGCGATCCGACCCACCTGGGCCACGTCCTCAACGTCGTGCGCAACATCGAGGGCGTCTACGACGTCTACCGGGTCACCTCAGCCGCGTAGCCCGCGGAGCCGGCCGTTGACCAGCCGCGTGGCAGTGTGGCCGTGTGACCTGCGGCTCAGCCGACCTTGGCCGACTTGATGGTGACCGGGGTCTTCGGCTTGCCGCTCTCCTTGACACCGTCGAGGCCGGGGACGATCGGGGTCTTGGAGATGTCGTCGAGAGTCTTCATGCCGGCCTCGTCGAGGTGGCCGACCACGGCGAAGTCCGGGGTCAGCTGCGAGTCGGAGTAGACGATGAAGAACTGGGCGCCGCCGGTGTTGGCCCGGCCGAGCATCGCGTTGTTCGAGTTGGCGATCGCGACGACTCCGCGCGGGTAGGTGACCGGACCGGACCCCGGCATCATCGGGTTGGCCTGGGCGCCGGCGACGGGCTTGAGGTCGGTGGGCGCCTCGTCCGGGCTGTTCCAGCCGGGGTTGCCCATGCCGGTACCGGTCGGGTCACCGCACTGGAGGACCTTGAGGTTCGCGCTGTTGGTGAGGCGGTGGCAGTCGGTGCCGTCGTAGTAGCCGCCCTTGGCCAGCGACTCGATGGCGGCCGAGTTGCACGGCGCCGAGGCGTGGTCGAGCGTGATCGGCAGGTCACCGCGGTTGGTGGTGAGCGTCATCGGCGTCGTCGACCCGGCCAGCCACGACCCGGTCTTGACGTACCGGTGGGTGCCCGGGAAGGGGAGCGGCACATTCGACGACGGCTCGGCCGCGTTGCGCTCCTTGGGGACGCCCGCCGCCAACTCGTCCATATACTTGGCGGCCTCGGCGCGCCGCTCCGGCGGCTGCTCGTTGATGATCTTGTCCCGGCCCTGGATCGTCTTGGCCAAGGTGGTGTCCGGCTTGGTCCACTGGCAGTTCACCGTGCCGATGAAGGTCTCGGCGAGCCAGACGACGGTGGCGGCGACGATCAATGCCAGCACGGTCAGGATCGCGATGGTGATGTTGAGGCTGCGGCGCTTGCGGTCGCGCTCGGCGGCCAGCCTGGCCTCAAGCTTTCGCTTGGCGGCCAGACGCCGATCCTCGTTGGTCTGGTTCGCGTCGTTGCTGGTCACGGGCGGCGGTTCTCCTCGGCGTGATCGAAGTTCTCGTGCCATAGTGCCAGTTCCCGCCCGAGTGCGGCGACACCGGGTGTCGGCCGGGTCGGCGGGACCCGGGGGATTTCTGGGAGAATGGCCCTCATGTTGATCACCGGATTCCCCGCCGGCATGTTCGCCACGAACTGCTACCTCGTCTCGGCCGACGCGTCGCCCGGCGGTGCCGGCGGCGACGCGGTGATCATCGACCCCGGTCAGGACGCCGAGGAGCAGATCGTCGCGCTCTGTGAGGAACACGGCCTCAACCCGGTGGCGGTGCTGTTGACCCACGGCCACCTGGACCACACCTGGAACGCGGAGAAGGTGTGCCGGCGCTACGGCATCCCCTGTTACATCCACCCCGCCGACCGGCCGATGCTGACCGACCCGTCCAAGGGGATCGGCCGCACGCTCGGCGCGGTCGTGGGCGTGTTGACCTTCCACGAGCCGGAGAAGGTGGTGGAGTTCGCCGACGAGGAGCAGATCGACCTGGCCGGGTTGCGGTTCTCGGTCGATCTGGCGCCCGGGCACACCCAGGGGTCGGTGCTGCTGGGGATCGAGGCGCCCGGCGACGACGGCGAGCCGGTGCCGGTCGTGTTCTCCGGCGACGTATTGTTCCAGGGGTCGATCGGGCGCACGGATCTGCCCGGCGGCGACCATCAACAACTTCTGGACTCGATCGCCGCGAAGCTGTTGCCCCTGCCCGACGAGACGCTGGTGCTGCCCGGACACGGTCCGCAGACCAGCATCGGCGCCGAGCGTGCGGGCAACCCGTTCCTGGCCGGGATCGGCGGCGCCGGCGGCGGCGACCGGAAAGGACGTTACGGACTGTGAGCGAATTCCAGGCGCCGCGCGGCATCCCGGACTACTACCCGCCGCGCTCGGCGGACTTCACGCGTGTGCGCGGCACCCTCACCACCGCCGCGGCACTGGCGGGATACGGCCACATCGAACTTCCCGTCTTCGAGGACACCCGACTGTTCGCGCGCGGCGTCGGTGAGTCGACCGACGTGGTGTCGAAGGAGATGTACACCTTCGACGATCGCGGCGAGCGCAGTGTCACGCTGCGGCCGGAGGGCACCGCGGGCGTGATGCGCGCGGTGATCCAACACGGCTTGGACCGCGGCCCGCTGCCGGTCAAGCTCTGCTACGCCGGCCCGTTCTTCCGCTACGAGAAGCCACAGGAGGGCCGATACCGCCAGCTGCAGCAGGTCGGCGTCGAGGCGATCGGCATCGACGACCCGGCGTTGGACGCCGAGGTGATCGCCATCGCCGACGAGGCCTACCGTCGACTCGGCCTGACCGGGTACCGGCTGGAACTCTCCTCGCTCGGCACCGCCGCGGATCGACCGGCGTACCGAGCGCTGTTGCAGGACTTCCTGGGCCGCCTGGACCTCGACGAGGCGACCCGCGCCCGGGCCGAGATCAACCCCCTGCGCGTCCTGGACGACAAGCGGCCGCACGTGCGGGAGATGACCGCCGACGCACCCCTGCTGCTCGACCACTTGTCCACCGAGTCCGCGGAGCACTTCGCCGCGGTGCGCGCGCACCTGGACCGCCTGGGCGTGGCCTACGAGATCAACCCGCGACTGGTGCGCGGGTTGGACTACTACACGAAGACCACCTTCGAGTTCGTCCACGACGGCCTGGGCGCCCAGTCGGGCATCGGCGGCGGCGGGCGCTACGACGGACTGATGCGCCAGCTCGGCGGCAAACAGGACCTCTCGGGCATCGGCTTCGGCATCGGCGTCGACCGCACCGTGCTGGCGCTGCAGGCCGAGGGTGTGGCGACCGAGGAGCCGGCCCGGTGCACCGTGTTCGGGGTGCCGATGGGGGAGACGGCCAAGGCCGAGCTGGTCGCGATCGCCGCGCAATTGCGCGCCGCGGGCATCGCCGTCGACCTCGCCTACGGCGATCGCGGTGTGAAGGGCGCGATGAAGGCCGCCGACCGGTCCGGTGCGACGTTCGCGCTCGTCCTGGGCGAGCGCGAACTCGCCGAGCAGGGCATCGAGGTCAAGAACCTCAAGACCGGCACCCAGGAACGGGTGTCGCTGTCCAACGCGGTCGAGGAGATCCGACTACTCGTCGGTGAACTCGAGTAGTCGGACCCGACTCAGAGGTCGTTGGTGGCGAAGGTGTCGCAGCGGCGCATGTCGCCGGACTGGTAGCCGGTCATGAACCAGCGCGAGCGCTGCTCGGCCGAACCGTGGGTCCAACCCTCCGGGTTCGAGTTCGAACCCTGAATGGTGTCGTCGCCGATCGCCTTGGCGGTCTGGATGACCGAGCTGATCTGATCCTGGGTGATCGGCGCCAGCATGGCGTCGGGGCCCTTGTCGGCATTCGACGCCCACACGCCCGCCAGGCAGTCGGCCTGCAGCTCGATGCGGACCGAACCGGCATTGCCCATCCGATTGCCCTTCTGCAGCACGCCGAGGAGGTTCTCCACGTGGTGGCCGTACTCGTGGGCGACCACGTACATCTGCGACAGCGGACCGTTGCTGCCACCCATCTGCTTGAGGGTGTCGAAGAAGGACGGGTCGAAATAGGCGGTCTTGTCGGCGGGGCAGTAGAACGGGCCCATCGCCGACTGGGCCGGCCCGCACCCGGTGTTGACCGCGCCGGAGAAGATCGTGGTGCTGGGGGAGGTGTAGCCGGGCAGCAGGTGCGACCAGACCTTGTCCACGCTGATCGTCGTCGCCTTGATGCGGCAGATCGAATCGGTGTTCGCCATCTCCACGGTGCAGGAGTCGAGCTTCTGCTGGATCGCCGCCTGATCGGCACCGCCACCGGCGCCGCCGCCCATGGGGGCCGCACCCGTGCCGCCGAGGATCTGGCCCGGGTTGACGCCGAGCAGAAGTGCGATCAGGACCAGGACGAGGCCGGCGCCGCCGCCCATCGCGATCCGGTCACCGCCGCCGCCGCCGTAGCCGCCACCGAATCCGCCGCCGGAACCACCCGCACTGACGTGGCCGCCCTCGAGCTGCCCACTGCCTTGAAAAGTCATAGCGCCATACTCCCACAACTGGTGCGCGTCGGCGCACGGATGGCCATGCGGCGCGTTCTCGGGCCGATCGCCGGTGTGTAGACTTCGCGGACGAGAATTCTTCGCGATGACCCGGGTTCTCCGGCGGTCGCGCTCTTTCACAAACAGTTGGAAGGAATCGGATGCTGCGCACGCATCTCGCAGGTTCGCTGCGCCGTGAGTCGGCCGGCGAGACCGTGACGGTCGCCGGGTGGGTGGCCCGTCGCCGCGACCACGGCGGAGTGGTGTTCATCGACCTGCGCGACACGTCCGGGCTGGTGCAGGTCGTGTTCCGCGACGAGGCGGTCGCCGCGGCCGCGCACCGGCTGCGCGCCGAGTTCTGCGTCGCCGTCACCGGCGTCGTCGAGATCCGGCCGGAGGGCTCGGAGAACCCGAACCTGGCTTCGGGTGCGATCGAGATCAGCGCGGCGAAGCTGGAGGTGCTCAACGAATCGGCCCCGCTGCCGTTCCAGCTCGACGAGCACCCGGGCGAAGAGGCGCGCCTCAAGTACCGCTACCTGGACCTGCGTCGGGAGGGGCCGGCGGCGGCCATCCGCCTGCGGTCCCAGGCCAACGCCGCGGCGCGGGCCGTCCTTGCCGGGCACGACTTCCTGGAGATCGAGACGCCGACGCTCACCCGGTCCACGCCGGAGGGCGCCCGCGACTTCCTGGTCCCCGCACGCCTGCAGCCGGGCTCCTTCTACGCCCTGCCGCAGAGCCCGCAGTTGTTCAAGCAGCTGCTGATGGTCGCCGGGATGGAGCGGTACTTCCAGATCGCCCGCTGCTATCGCGACGAGGACTTCCGCGCCGACCGGCAGCCCGAGTTCACCCAGCTGGACGTCGAGATGAGCTTCGTCGACGAGGACGACGTGATCGCCCTCGCCGAGGAGATCCTCGTCGCCCTGTGGAAACTGATCGGCGTCGACATCAGCACCCCGATCCCGCGGATGACCTACGCCGACGCCATGCGACGCTTCGGCAGCGACAAGCCGGACCTGCGCTTCGACCTGGAACTGGTCGAGTGCACCGAATACTTCGCCGACACCCCGTTCCGGGTCTTCCAGGCCCCGTACGTGGGCGCCGTCGTGATGCCCGGCGGCGCGTCGCAGCCCCGCCGTCAGCTCGACGCCTGGCAGGAGTGGGCCAAGCAGCGCGGCGCCAAGGGGCTGGCGTACGTGCTGGTGCAGGACGACGGCACGCTGACCGGACCGGTCGCCAAGAACCTCTCGGACGCCGAGTTGGCCGGTCTCGCCGACCACGTCGGTGCCACGCCGGGCGACTGCATCTTCTTCGCCGCGGGCCCGGTCAAGAGCATGCGGGCGCTGCTCGGCGCGGCCCGTGGCGAGATCGCCGACAAGCTGGGCCTCATCAAGGAGGGCGACTGGGCGTTCACGTGGGTCGTCGACGCGCCGCTGTTCGAGCCCGCCGACGACGCCACCGCCTCCGGCGACGTCGCGGTGGGCTCGGGCGCCTGGACGGCCGTGCACCACGCCTTCACCTCGCCGAAACCCGAATCGCTCGAGTCGCTGGAGTCCGCCCCGGGGGCGGCCCTGGCCTACGCCTACGACATCGTCTGCAACGGCAACGAGATCGGCGGCGGTTCGATCCGCATCCACCGCCGGGACGTGCAGGAGCGGGTCTTCGCCATCATGGGCATCGACGAGCAGGAGGCCCAGGAGAAGTTCGGCTTCCTGCTGGACGCCTTCGCCTTCGGCGCGCCGCCACACGGTGGCATCGCCTTCGGCTGGGACCGCATCGTGTCGCTCCTGGCGGGTGAACCGTCGATTCGCGAGGTGATCGCCTTCCCGAAGTCCGGTGGCGGCGTCGACCCGTTGACGGATGCTCCGGCGCCGATCACGGCCGCCCAGCGCAAGGAATCGGGGATCGACGCGAAGCCGCAGGCGGCGGCCGCGGAGTCGAAGGTCCCCGCCCAGTCGGACAAGTGACGCCGATCCCATTCTTGGGTAGGTTGGACTGATCATGACGGCCATCGTTGAGACTCCGATCGAGGGCGCGTTGACCACGGCGGAAACCGTGTTGTCGGCGCGGGCCGGAACGGCGGTCACCCTGACCGACCCGGAGGATCTCGGCGGCAGCGGACGCAGTGTCGTCGCACGTGCGCGGGTGTCGCGGAACCCGGTGTCGACGCATCGCACGCTGGTGATCAAATCGCTCGGCGCCGAGGACGATCCGGAGTCCTTCCACCGCGAGGTGACCGCGTACCAGTACGCCACCGCGTTGCCCAGCGAGAGTCGGCCCGGTCCGCAGCTCATCGCCCACGACCCGGTCCGGCGCGTCATCGTGCTCTCCGACCTCGGTACCGGTCGAGCGATGACCGACCTGCTGGCGGGGACCGACATCGAAGAGGTCTCGCGGGCCGTGAGCGCCTGGGGCCAGGCCCTGGGGCGCATGCACGCGGCCACCTTCGGCGGCGAGGAGGACTTCAACGCGTTGCTGCGCCGCTCGAGCGCGCGCTCGGTCGAAGGCGTGCCGACCGCGTGGGCGCGGCGCGTGGCGGTCGACCTCCCCGGAGTCGCGGAGTCGTTGGGCCTCGCCGTTCCCGACTCGGTGATCGCCCGACTCGACCACGCCGTGCGATTGTTCGCCGAGGGCGATTTCCGCGCCTTCAGCCCGTCCGACGTCGGACCGGAGAACATTCTGATCAACGCCGACGGCGTCCGCTTCATGGACTACGAGTGGGGCGGCTTCCGCGATGCCACCCTGGACGTCGCCTATGGTCTGGCCACCTTCCCCGAGCACCTGGGCTCGCGGTCGCCGTCCGTGCGCGCCGAGCTGGAGACCGCGCTGATCGACGCGTGGCGCTCGGAGGCCGAGACCATGTGGCCCGCGCTCGGCGATCGGGCCGCCGTCCACGACGTGATCGCCTCGGCGCGCCTGCTCTGGACGTGGCTGTCCACCGTGGTGTTCGTCGGGGCGGGCGACGACGGGCCGACCGATGCGGCGGACGAGGCGATGCTCACCCACGACTGGGCCATCACGACCACCGACCCGGCGGTTGCGTGCGACCGGTGGATCGAGCTGGCCGAGGCGGCGACCCGTTGGGCGGGGGCGGACTCGAGCCTGACCGAGCTGGCCTCTTTCGCGACCGGGTTCGCCGCGGCGCTGCGCCGGGACTGGTTGTCCTAGTCCCCGACATGGACAGCCTGTTCGACTCACCGCCCGACCGCGAGCCGGCGCCGTCCGCACCGCCGCCCTCGGCTCCACTGGCGGTCCGCATGCGCCCGCAGTCGCTCGACGAGGTCGTCGGCCAGGAGCACCTCCTGCGGCCGGGGGCGCCGCTGCACCGGCTGATCGAGGGTTCCGGCGCCGCCTCGGTGCTGCTGTACGGGCCGCCCGGCACCGGTAAGACCACGATGGCCTCGCTCATCTCGCGCGCCACCGGCGGACGGTTCGAGGCGCTGTCCGCATTGAGTGCCGGTGTGAAGGAGGTGCGCGCGGTCATCGACCTCGCCCGTCGGCGCCTGGTGGCCGGGGAACAGACGGTGCTCTTCATCGACGAGGTCCACCGGTTCTCGAAGAACCAGCAGGACGCCCTGCTCGACGCCGTCGAGAACCGCATCGTCCTGTTGGTCGCCGCGACCACCGAGAACCCGTCCTTCTCCGTCGTCGCCCCGCTGCTGTCCCGGTCGCTGGTGCTCGCTCTGCAGCCCCTGTCCGACGAGGAGATCGGGACGGTGTTGGACCGGGCCGTCGGAGCCGAGAACGGGTTGGCCGGGACGGTGCGGCTGAGCGAGGACGCGCGGGACCATCTGGTGTCGGTCGCCGGGGGTGACGCGCGCCGTGCGCTGACCGCCCTGGAGGCCGCGGCGGCGGGGGCCGCCGACCGGGAGGAGGGCGAGAGCCCCGTCGAGTTGACCGTGGCCGACGTCGAGGCGGCCATCGACCAGGCAGCCGTGCGATACGACCGCAACGGCGACCAGCACTACGACGTCATCAGCGCCTTCATCAAGTCGATTCGCGGATCAGACGTCGACGCGGCGCTGCACTACCTGGCGCGGATGATCAGCGCGGGGGAGGATCCGCGTTTCATCGCGCGTCGGCTCATGATCCACGCGAGCGAGGACATCGGGATGGCCGATCCGACGGCGCTGACGGCGGCAGTCAACGCCGCCCAGGTCGTCGCGCTGGTCGGCATGCCGGAGGCGAAGCTGGCGCTCACCCAGGCGACGATCCACCTCGCCACCGCACCCAAGTCCGACGGCGTGGTGTCGGCGATCGGGTCGGCGATGGCCGACATCGCCGCCGGCAGGATCGGGTCGGTGCCACCGCACCTGCGGGACGGCCACTACGCCGGGGCGAAGGATCTGGGAAGTGCGGTGGGCTACAAGTACCCCCACGAGGACCCCGACGGGGTGGTGCCCCAGCAATACCCGCCGGATGAACTCGTCGGCGTCGACTACTACACACCGACCGAGCGCGGCGCCGAGCGCGAGTTGGCCGCACGGCTGCCGCGGTTGCGCGCCATCATCCGCCGCCTGCGGTCCTGATCGTCGCCGGTAGACTGGACCTTTGGTGCTCGCCGGCACCGACCGATCCACCCGACGAAGGACAGCCACCCAGTGCAGACGCACGAGATCCGCAAGCGGTTCCTGGACCATTTCATCCGGAACGGGCACACCGAGGTGCCGAGTGCGCCGCTCGTCCTGGACGACCCGAACCTGATGTTCGTCAACGCCGGCATGGTGCCGTTCAAGCCGTACTTCCTGGGTGAGCAGACCCCGCCGTTCCACCGTGCCACGAGTGTGCAGAAGTGTGTGCGCACCCTGGACATCGAAGAGGTCGGCATCACCACCCGCCACAACACCTTCTTCCAGATGGCCGGCAACTTCTCGTTCGGCGACTATTTCAAGCGCGAGGCCATCGGATTCGCCTGGACGCTGCTGACCAACCCGGTCGCCGACGGCGGCTACGGCATCGACCCGACGCGGCTGTGGCCGACGGTCTATCTCGACGACGACGAGGCCGAGGCCATCTGGCGCGACGAGATCGGTGTGCCCGCCGAGCGGATCCAGCGTCGCGGCATGAAGGACAACCTGTGGTCGATGGGCGTGCCCGGTCCGTGCGGGCCGTCGTCGGAGATCTTCTACGACCGTGGACCCGCGTACGGGCAGGAGGGCGGTCCGGAGGTCGACGAGGACCGCTACATCGAGATCTGGAACCTCGTCTTCATGCAGAGCGTGCGCGGGGAGGGCGGCGCCAAGGAGGGATACGAGATCCTCGGGCCGCTGCCGAAGAAGAACATCGACACCGGCATGGGCATCGAGCGCGTCGCGTGCATCCTGCAGGGCGTGGACAACGTCTACGAGACCGATCTGCTCAAGCCGATCATCGACCGGGCCGTCGAGCTGACCGGTCGCGCATACGGCGCCGGCGGCGGCGACGGGGCGGCCGACGACGTGAAGTTCCGCGTCATCGCCGACCACGCGCGCACCGCGACGATGCTGATCGGCGACGGCGTGCTGCCGGGCAACGAGGGCCGGGGCTACATCCTGCGCCGCCTGCTGCGCCGCGTCGTGTACTCGGTGCGCCTGTTGGGCGCGACCGGTCCGACGATGGGTGACTTCGTCGGGACCGCGATCGACGTGATGGCGCCGTCCTATCCGGAGCTGGCCGCCGACCGCGACCGCATCCTGACCGTCGCCGTCGGCGAGGAGGAGACCTTCTCCAAGACCCTGGCCGCCGGCTCGGCGCTGTTCGCCGACGCGGCCGCCCAGACCAAGTCCGCGGGTGCGGACCAGATCACCGGTACCGCGGCGTTCACGCTCCACGACACCTATGGATTCCCGATCGACCTGACCCTCGAGATGGCCGAGTCGGCGGGCCTTTCCGTCGACCGGGACGGCTTCGCCGAGTTGATGGCCCAGCAGCGCAAGCGGGCCAAGGACGATGCGAACGCGCGCAAGAGCGGACATGCCGACCTGTCCGCCTACCGCGAGTTCATCGACGGGCACCCCACCGAGTTCGTCGGCTTCGACGAGCTGGTCACCGAGGCGCGCGTCTTGGGCGTCTTCGGCGGCGGTGAGCGGATCGGTCGCGCCGGGGCGGGGACCGAGGTGGACGTGATCCTGGACCGCACGCCGCTCTACGCCGAGGGCGGCGGCCAGCTGGCCGACGTCGGCACGCTCACGACCAGCGCCGGGGTGCGGGTCGCCGTCACCGACGTGCAGAAGGTCGGCAAGGCGGTGTGGCTGCACCGCGGGCGGGTGGAGGCCGGCGAGATCGCCGAGGGCGACGAGGTCATCGCCTCGGTCGACCCCGCCTGGCGGCACGGCGCCACGCAGGGCCACTCGGGCACCCACATGGTCCACGCGGCGCTGCGCGAGGTCCTCGGCCCCACCGCGACGCAGGCCGGATCGCTGAACAAGCCCGGCTATCTGCGTTTCGACTTCCACGCCAGCGGGCCGCTGAGCGACGCGCAGCGCCACGAGATCGAGGAGATCTCCAACCGGGCCGTCGAGGCGAACCATCCGGTCAACACCTTCGAGACCGGCTACGACGAGGCCAAGGCGATGGGCGCGATGGCCCTCTTCGGCGAGAACTACGGCGACGTGGTGCGCGTCGTGGAGATCGGCGGCCCCTTCTCGATGGAGCTGTGCGGCGGCACGCACGTCGGTTCGTCGGCGCAGATCGGACCGATCACCCTGATCGGCGAATCCTCCGTCGGATCGGGGATCCGTCGCGTCGAGGCGTACGTCGGCATGGACTCCTTCCGCCACCTGTCCACCGAGCGGGCGCTGCTCGCCGGTGTTGCCTCCTCGCTCAAGGTGCCCAGTGCCGAGGTGCCCGGGCGCGTCGAGCAGTTGGTGACCCGACTCAAGGACGCCGAGCGCGAGGTCGCGCGGTTGCGTGCCGAGCAGGCCCGTGCCGCGACGGTCGGACTGGTCGACTCGGCCTCGCGCGTCGGTGACGTCGACGTGATCGGCGGCCGCGTGGCAGACGGCCTCGGCGGCGGCGAACTGCGCGAATTGGCCGCCGACCTGCGTGCCCGGGCGAAGTCCGACAAGGCGGTCGTCGCGTTGTTCTCGGCCGAGCCCGCCGATGACGGAGACGCGACGAAGGTGCCCTTCGTCGTCGCGACCACGCCCGGCGCCCGCGATGCGGGCATCGCCGCCGGTGCCATCGTCAAGGAGATCTCCCCGCTGATCGGCGGCCGCGGCGGCGGCAAGCCCGACCTGGCGCAGGGATCGGGGTCCGACGCCGCGGGGATCGACGCCGCGATGGCGCGGATCGCGGAGCTGGTGCGGGGGAGCGCCTAAGTGCTGCAGCCGCGCGGCCGGCGGCTGGCGGTCGATGTGGGCACCGTTCGCATCGGTGTCGCCGTGTGCGATCCCGACGGGATCCTCGCGACACCCGTCGAGACGGTGGCGCGCGCGAAGGCCGGACGGCCGACCGCCGCGCAGGACACGGCCGCGGTGGCGCGACTGGCGGAGTTGACCGCGGAGTACGAGGCGGTCGAGATCATCGTCGGACTCCCGCGCGACCTGCGCGGGCAGGAGGCCCTGGCGGCACAGAGCGTCCGGGAATTCGCCGAGCGACTCGCCGCGGCGGTGGCGCCGGTCCCGCTGATCTTCGTCGACGAGCGGATGACCACGGTGAGCGCTGGTCGGGCGCTGCGTGAGGCGGGACACGATTCGCGGCGCGCGCGGGGAGTCATAGATCAGGCCGCCGCAGTCGCTATTCTGCAAGGATGGTTGGATGGCGTCCGGTAGTCCGGGCGCCGTCGACGCGGGCCGTACGGCCACCGGCCTCGCCGAAACATCCGCCGTCGCACAGGCGATACAGTCGGCGGAACCGGCAATTCGGACATGGACGAAACGACGAAAGGGAAGAGGCGCGTGAGCGATGACGTGGGAGCTACCGGCTCCGATGACAAGAATGACCAGCCTGCGCCCTCGATGCGACATCGCACCCGCCGCGGGCAGTCGACGGGCGACTCCGGTGCGCCGGCGTGGATGACGGGCGAGATTCCGGCGGTGGGCGATGAGGCGGCCAAGCCGGCCGATGAGGACACCCCGAACGTGACGCCGAACGTCGTCAAGCGGGTCGAGCGCCCGGCGGCCGAGGAGAAGCCCGCCGTCGCCGCCCCCGTGCAACCCGAGCCCGAGGTCGAACCGGAACCGGTGGTCGCCGCCGAGCCCGAGCCCGCACCGACGGCACCCGAGCCGGAACCGGCGCCCGCGGACCCGATCGCCGATGCCGACGCCGCGGCGGCCGTTGCCGCACTGCAGGAGGTCCCGACCGAGGCACCGTCGGCGCCCGCCACTCCGGCCTGGCACGACGACCACGACGATGCCGAGCGGGCCAAGCAGAAGGCCGCCGACGAGGAGAAGCGCGCCAAGGACGAGGCCGCGGCCAAGAAGGGCGAGGACAAGAAGGCCGCCAAGCAGGCCAAGAAGGATGCGAAGAAGCAGGCCGCCGTCGCTGCCGACGAGATGCCCAAGAGCACGACCGGGCGCCGACTGGCCAAGATCGCAACAGCGCTGGTCGTCGTTCTGGCGCTGGTGGCCGGCGGTGGCTACGTCGCCAAGCGCCAGGGCTGGCTGCCGTCCTTCGTCACCAATGCGCTGAAGAACAAGAAGGACTTCTCCAACACCGCCGGCACCGAAGACGTGCTGGTGACGATTCCGGACAACTCCTCCCTCACGAACTTCGGCCAGATCCTGGAGCAGGCCGGCGTCGTCGGATCGGTCGATGCCTTCATCAAGGCCTCCGACGGCAAGGCGCTGTCCGGCGGCGTCTACAAGATGCGCAAGGGCATCCCGGCCGCCACGGCGGTCGAGATGATGACTGGAACCGACAACCGCGTCGGTCGTCTGGTGGTGCCCGAGGGCGTCCAGCTGGAGGCCAAGCGAGGCGTCGACCGCAAGACGATCCCGGGTGTGTTCGACCTGATCGCCGATGCGACCGAGGTCGAGCTGAACGGCAAGAAGGTCGGCGTCACCGTCGAGCAGCTCGAGCAGGCGGCGAAGACCGCCTCGGCCGATGAGCTCGGTGTGCCGTCGTGGGCCCGCAAGGGCGTTGCCGCCCTGCCCGGCGACTACCGGCGGCTCGAGGGTCTGATCGCCCCCGGCACCTGGGAGGCCGTCAACCCGGAGGCCTCCGCGGCGGAGATCCTCAACCAGCTGATCTCCGACAGTTCGAGGCGCTACGAGTCGTGGGGCCTGCTGACCGGGAACAAGAGCGGTCTGAGCCCCTACGAGGTGCTGATCGCCGCGTCGATCAACGAGCGCGAGGTGCGCCACCCGGAGGACCTGCCGAAGGTCGCTCGCGTCATCCTCAACCGGTTGGCGAAGAACCAGCGGCTCGAGATGGACTCGACGACCAACTACACGGCCGCCGAGACCAACATCGACGTCCACGGGGACAACTACAAGGCCGACACCCAGTGGAACACCTACAAGATCTTCGGTCTTCCGCCGACGCCCATCGCCACCGTCGGCGAGCAGGCGCTCAAGGCGATGCTCGACCCGCCGAAGGGGAACTGGCTGTACTTCCTCACCGTGGACAAGAACGGGAAGACCCTGTTCTCGGAGAACTTCGACGAGCACGTCCGCAAGCGGCAGATCGCGTGCGACAACGGGTTCCTCAAGACCGGCTGCTGACGTCTCGGTGAGCCGCAAAGCCGCGGTGCTGGGATATCCGATCGAGCATTCGCGCTCGCCGGATTTGCACCGGGCCGCCTACCGGGCGCTGGGGCTCGACGGGTGGACCTATGAGCGCATCGAGTGTCGCGCGGGTCGACTCGCCGAGACCGTGGACGCCCTGGACGAGGAGTACGTCGGGCTCTCGGTCACGATGCCCGGCAAGGTCGAGGCACTCGAGTACGCCGATGCCGTCACCGACCGTGCGCGCCTCGTGGGATCGGCCAACACCCTCGTGCGCACCGACGACGGATGGTCGGCCGATTGCACCGACATCGACGGGGTGGCCGGGGCGCTGCAGTCCGTCGGCGCCGACATCGCCGCCGGCGGCCCGATCGTGATCCTCGGCGCCGGTGGGACCGCCCGACCGGCGCTCGCGGCCGCCGCCGCCGGCGGAGCCCGCGAAGTCGTGATCGTCG
>NZ_JASGER010000028.1:0-41668 GCF_047606305.1 Gordonia sp. (in: high G+C Gram-positive bacteria)
ACCGCACGCCGGCGCCGACGCGCGCGGTGCGCTCGCCCGGGTCGACCGTGCAGGTGTCCAGCGCACCGGTGCGCACCAGGATCGACCGGTCGCCGACGGGGGTGCCGCCGTGGCCGGTGGCGAAGACGGCGACGGTCAGGCCGTGCGCCGCGGCGAAGCGGACGGTGGTCGCGATGTCGTCGGCGTCGGCGGCGTCGACGACGGCCGTCGGTCGGCGATCGACGGCAACGTTGAAGCCGACAGTGGGATAACCCGGGTCTGCGGGACCGTGCACCTCACCGCGTACGCGCCGGCGGAGGTCGTCGAGGTCGGGGGCGTTGTTGGCATCGTTCATGGTCTTCTCTCTGGTCGGTCGTGCCCGCGGGCGGCGGTGCGCCGGCGGGGAAGCCCCTTCTCGGGCCGCGACTCAACGGTCGCCCGGGGTCCTTGCAGACCACTTGGCGACGACTTGGAGAACCGGAATCAGTGCGCCAGCAGGGCGCTTGCGGCCTCGACCACGGACTCGATGCCCAGCTCGCGGGCCTGCGCCTCGATGTCGCCGAGCGTCTGGCGGTAGGTCGGCGAACCGGGGTCCAGCCGCGCCTCCAGGAGGCGGCAGCGCAGGATCGACGGCACGCCGTCGCCCTTCTCCGCGAGATCGCGGGCCCGGACGAGCTGCGCCTTCGCGTCGTCGACATCGCCGAGCAACAGCGCCAGCTCCGCGAGTTGGAGGGCGACCGGGCCCACGCAGCCGACGTGGCCGGTGATGGCGATGCAGTCGCGGAAGTCGTACAGGTAGTCGCGCAGCGGGGGCGCGTACTCGACCAGACCCAGTCGGGCCACCACGCCGGCGAGCAACACCGCGTTGCTCAGCGAGGTCCACACCATGGCACGGTCATCGGCCACCCAGCGCCTGACCATCGACTCGGCCAGTTCGCGATCACCTTGCGCACCGGCGATGGCCGCGACGCCGGCCGCGAGCAGGACCATCACCTGGTTGTCGGTGAACTGTTCGAGGATCATTCGGGCCCACTGCACCGGGGACAGGTCACCGGTGTCGAGGAATTCCCCCAACACACCCTGCTCGGTGGCCAGCGCCATCATCGCCAGGGCGCTGCTGCCGGCGACGTAGAGCTGGGTGTCCTCGTGCACCGCGACCGCCGTGCGGAACTGCTCCCTGGCCAGCTCGAAGTCGCCGTGCCAGACCGCCAGGGAGGCCTGCATCCACCGCAACTGCGCACGGACGATGGGCAGCCGCAATCGTTCACTGCCGACGATCGCCCGGCGCGTCAGCTCCTCGGTGGCGGCGATGTCGCCGCGGATCATCGTGGCCTCGGTGAGCAGGGTGTCGACGATGACGTTGTCGACCTCGCGGCCGGGGTGCGTCAGGCCGCGCATCTGCTCGGCCCACCGCAGCGACTCCTCGGCGAACGGGGCGACCCCCGAGTAGGTGATCAGTTTGGCGAGGACGACATCGGCGGTGATCGCGTCGTCCCGCAAGTCGTCGGCGATCGCAACGGCACGGGCGAGCAACCGGGCCGGCACGTCCGCATCCGTGGAATAGCTCTCCCCGATCCCGGTCGCGGCCAGGACGCGCGCCAGGCTCGGCGCATCGCCGGCGACGAAGTCCACGGTGTCGGCCAGCACGGCGCGCAGGCTCTCGTTGTCCACGTGCGGGCCGATCCACGGCCACGCCCCCGCCGCCCGGATCAGCGCGCTGGCGACGCGCCCCGCGGTCGTCGTCGTGCCCGACCGAATCGCCCGGTTGAGTCGATCCTCGGCGGTGTGCAGGACCTCTTGGAGGTGGCCGGCCCGCCCCTGCGCGGCCAGCAGGTCGACGAGGAGGTCGTCGATGTCGGCGGCGTCCGGGTCACTGGTCTCCCGGGTCCGCAGCGCGGCGTCGAGCCAGCGCGCGGCGCTCTCGGAGTCCCAGTGGTGGATCGCGTCGTCGGCGGCGGCGCGGCAGGCGGCGACGACGGCCCCGGCATCGGACACGGGAACGGCGTCCAGCAGGTGTGCCGCGCGGCGGGCTTTCGCGTCCGCCGCCGACGAGGACGCCAGTGCGTCGGCGACCTTGAGGTGGATCCGGCACCGGCGCAGCGGGCGGATGGTCGCCAGCACCTGGTCGCGCAGCAACGCGTGGGCGAAGCGGGTGCGCCCGTTGGCCGGGTCGGACACGAGTATCCGTTCGTCCACGGCCTCGTCGAGGATGTCGGCGACCTCGTCGAGGTCGCGCCCGCACACCGCGGCGAGCAACGGCACGTCGACCTCCTCGCCGACCACCGCCGCGTGGCCGATCACCTCGAGCACGGCCGGGTCCAGGGAGCCGAGCCGTCGGTCCAGGACCGATCGCACCGCGTCGGGGACCATCTCCGCGCGCTGCTGCTCGACCGGCAGGCGGGCGAACTCGGAGACGAACAGCGGGTTGCCGTCGGTGCGGCGGGCGAGCACGTCCAGCGAATCGGGGTCCAGTTCGGCGTCGCCGACCTCGCGGACCAGGCGCGCGATCCCGTCCCGGTCGAGGCTCGGCACGGCGATCATGGCGCCTCCACCGCGGGACACAGCCTCGCGGTAGCGCTCGACATCGGGCCCGCCCTCACCGTCGCGCAGCGTGGCCACGACGGTCACCGGCACGTCGCGCAGGACCGTGACCAGGTAGGACAGCAGTCCAAGCGTCATCGGATCGGCCCACTGGACGTCGTCGACGATCACCAGAAGCGGACAGTCGCCGGCCGACTTCTCGACGAGCCGCTGGACCCGCTCGTAGACGCCGAACCGCATCGTGTCGGCGCTCGTGCCCTCGGGCACGGCCAGGACGTCCTCGGGGTCGGCCCCCAGCTCTCGGCACAGTTGCCGCAGCGGCCACCACGCGGGCACGCCCTCGCTGTCGGGACAGCGCACCCAGACGACGGTCTGCCCGGCCTCGGCGGCCAGGCCCGCGACCTCCTGCGCCAGGCGCGTCTTCCCGATGCCGGCCGGTCCGGTCAGCACCGCCCACCGGGTCTGCGGGTGCAGGGCGGCCTCGCGCAGCAGGGTCATCTGATCGCCGCGGCCGACCAGTGGAACCGCGATGGGCGCATCGCCGCCCGGAGTGGCGGCGATCGGCGGCACGGCGGCTTCGGTCGGCGATTGGACCGGCACCGCGCCGGACCAGTGCGCCGGTCGCGGCCACGCGGCGATCACCGGGTCCTGGCGCAGGATGGCACCGTGCAGCTCGACGAGTTCGGCACCGGGATCCAACCCGAGCTCGTCGTCGAGGCGATGCTGGTGACCGGTGAACACCTCGAGCGCCTCGGCCGCACGACCGGCCCGGTACAGCGCGACCATGTGCAGCCACACCGCCCGCTCCCGAAACGGTTCGGCGGCCCGCAGGGCGACGGTCTCGGCCAGCGCGGCGCCGACGTCCCCGTCGGCGAGCAGCGCGCTCACGTGGGTCTCGCGGACGGCCGCCATCGTCTCGCGCAACGACTGGGCCTCGGCGGCCAGCCAGTCGGCCCCGTCCGCCTCGCCGCCGAGGAGTTCACCGCGCCACAGCGCCGACGCGGCCTCCGCCTCCGCCAGCGCCTCGTCCCAGCGGCCGTCCTCGCGGGCCGCGCGGGCGGCACGGGCATGGCCCAGGAAGTCGACCAGGTCGACCCCATCGTCACCGACGTCGAGCCGGTAGCCGCCGGCCACCCGTTCGATCGGCGAACGGTCTCCCGCGGCACCGCGCAGCAGGCGCCGCAGATTCGAGATGTAGGCCTGCAGGCTGGTCGTCGCCGCCTCCGGCGGGTCGTCGGGCCAGACGGTGTCAATGAGGCGGTCGACCGAGACGACCCCGCCGCGAGCGGCGAGCAGCGCGCCGAGGACGACGCGCTGCTTGGGTGGGCCGAGTTCGACCGCGGCCCCCTCGCAGCGCGCCTCCAGCGGACCCAGAACCGCGTACTCTCGCGCCACCAACGCTCCTACTCCCCGACGTTCGTCAAAGTGTAAGCGGGATCGAGGATCTCGCGGGAGGCCGCAAGGCCGTCATCGCCCGCAGCCGCCTCGCCGGACGTCGCCCGGGCCCGCCGCATGGCCACGGCGACGACCACGCCGCCGACCAGGGCCACCGCGGCACTGCACCACAGTGCGACGTGCAGCCCGTCCACGTAGGCCTCCGGCGACCCGCCGTGCAACACCGACCGGGCCGGGAAGAAGGCGCCGAGGGCGGCCACGCCGACGGCGATACCCGATTGACGGAAGGCGTCGTTGATGCCGGCGGCCAAGCCGGAGTCGTCACTGCTGGTCTCGGCCAGCACGACCCCGCTCATCACCGGGTTGAAGACACCGGCGCCGACCGCGGCCAGGGTGAAGCCGCCGACGAGCTCCCAGCTGCTGCTGTCGGTGCCACAGGTCGTCATCCATGCGAGTCCGACGGCGACGGCGACCATGCCGCCGGTCAGCAGCGCCCACGGGGCGACGCGACCGAGGATGCGGTCGGTGATCCCGGCGGCCACGAACATCGCCATGGTGCCGGGCAGGTAGACCAGGCCGGCGCCGATCGCGGACAGCCCGAGGACGCCCTGCAGGTAGATCGTCGTGTACACGAACACGGCGAACATCGACGCCGAGATGGCGAAGGTGGCGACCTGCGCACCCGCGAAGGAGGGGTTGGCGAACATGCCGAGCGGCATCATCGGGGCCGCCACCCGGCGCTCGACCGCCACGAAGACCACCAGTGCGACCAGCGCGAGCGTCAACGCGCCCAGCGTGAGGCCGTCGTCCCACCCGCGCGAACTCGCCTCGAACAGGCCGTAGGTCAGCGCGGCGAGGCCGACCATCACCGCCAATTGGCCGGCCCAGTCGCCACGGCGCGGCGCCGTGCTGCGCGACTCGGCCACCCAGCGGGTGCCCAGCAGCATGGCCGCACCCACCGGGACGTTCGCCAGGAAGATGGTCCGCCAGTCGAGCGTGTCGGTGAGGACGCCGCCCAGCAGGGGGCCGACGGCGAAGGAGCCGCCGATGGTCGCGCCGTAGGCGGCAAGGGACTTGCTGCGCTCGACCGCTCCCGGGAAGGCGTCGGCCAACAGGGCCAGCGATGTCGCGAACAGCAGCGCCGCGCCGAGTCCCTGGACGATGCGGGCGGCGTTGAGCGTCACCATTCCCGGTGCCACGGCGCAGGCCGCCGACGCCACGGTGAACACGACCGTCCCGACGAGGAAGACCCGGCGGCGCCCGATGCGGTCGGCCCAGGCACCGGCGGTGAGGACGATTGTCGCGAGCGCCAGCGTGTAGCCGTCGACCACCCATTTGAGGGCGTTCATGCCGGCGTCGAATTCCCGGGCGATCGTCGGCAGTGCGGTGTTGACCACCGCGATGTCGAGCATGAGCATCGCGGTGGCGGCGCAGACGACCGTCAGGGTGATGCGTTGGGACCGGCTGAAGCGGCCCGCGGGTGCGGACATGAGAAGACTCCTCGTCGTCGATGTGTTGTCGACGAGAAGGGTGTCCGGGCGCGCTTGGAGCGCCCTTGGCGGCCGCTTGGCGCGGTCAGCCGATTTCGAAGGTGACGGTCGTGAAGGCGCCCGACGTGCGTTCGACGACGGTGATCGGGTACTTCGCCGGCACCGTGTAGCGGCGGTTGGGGAAGGCCGCCGAGCCCTGGCACGCTGTCGACGGATACATCGGCCACCGCTGGCCGGGGAAGGTCACCTCGATCCGGCAGCGGTTCCCGGGGACCGCGGCGCCCTTCGCGTTACGCGCCGACCAACTCACCAGCGGTGCGTATCCCCCCGAGCCGCCGATGTTGCGGACCGCGGCGACGACCTTGGTGACGCTCCCGCGGGGCGCGAGCTTGCCCGGCGGCGGCGCCTGACTGCCGAAGTCGCCCAACGGCGGGGCGAACCTCGCCTGCGCCGGAGCGGCGCCGACGGCCATCGCCACGGCCGCCGACACGACCACCGCGCCCACCCTGTGCTTCATTCTGGTCCGCCTCCTCGCCACCGGGTCTGCGCTCGAGGCTAACAAGCACGCGGGCCCGCCGATCGGCGATCGGCGCGCAACGCGGCGCGGCGTGGGGAACTATTCGGTCCCGGTCACTCGATCCGGAAGGACTTCGACCCCGATGCGCCGGAAACCCGGTCGACGACGCTGATCGTGTACGCGCCCGGCTTGCGGTAGATGCGGTCGCCCACGCCGACCTCACCCTGGCAAGCGGCGCTCTTGTAGGTCGCCTTGGTGGTGCCCGGGAACTGGATCTCGATCTGGCAGTTCTGGCCCTTCACCTCGGCGTTGGACCGATCGCGGGCCGACCATTTCACCCACGGGGTGAAGCCGGTGTTGTACAGGTCGGGGCCGTGCTGCTCGCCGAACCGCTTGGTCACGGCCACGGTGAGGCGGGCGACGCCGTTGCGGGCGTTCGGATTCGGGTGAATCGGTCCGGCACGGGGACCGCCGTCGACGGGCAATCCCGCTGCGCGCCAATCGAATCCGACCGGTGGTCCCGACCCAGGACGACGGCCTCGGCGGCGCGGGCGTCGGCCCTGCGGTCGGGCGTGGGCAGGTGCACCGGGTGGGCGGTCACGGTGATGGTCATCGCCCGCACCGCGATGATCCGGCGCAGGGTGTCCACCGGCGAGTCGTCGCCGATGAACGCCGCCGCCGGACAGTGGTGGCCGTCGTCCTCGGCGAAGGTCAGCGTGATCGGCATGATCGGCGAGCCCGCGGCGTGGGCCGCGCTGAAGAAGGCCGGGCGGAACCGTCCCCGGTCGGCGCCGCACCAGGTGGTGCCCTCCGGGAAGACGGCCACCGCGCCGCCCGCACGCAGGGCGTCGGCAACGCGGTCGACGGTGGCGGGGAGCTCGCGCAGGGACGCGCGGCGGATGCCGATGACGCCGACGCGGCGGGCGAGTGCGCCGAAGCCGGGCATCTGCAGGACCTCGGACTTGGCGACGAAGCGGGCCGGGGCCACGGTCGCGATCGCGAGGATGTCGAGGAAGGACACGTGGTTGGCCACGATGAGACCGCCGACCGGGAGCCGCGGATCCACCTGCTCGGGACGGTCGCCGAAGCGTCGGTCGTCGACGACCACCGTCACGCCCAGGGCACTCAGAATGAGGCGCGACGACCAGGCGGCCAGGCGGTGTCGGCGCTGCGGCGCCACCCGCCAGGCGACCGGGGCGAGCGCGGCGAGCATCAGCGCGACGGCCAGCAGTCGGACCACGCGCATGACGGTCCGCAGACGACCGGCGGCCGTCCGCGGCGGCCGCAGGCAGTCGCCGTTGCACTCGGCGACCGGGTACCAGGCGTGGTGCGTCATGTCAGGCCTGCTCGCTCAGCCGGCGGACGGTGTCCCGCAGGCGCTGGCGGTAGCGCGTATCGGCCTCGTCCGAGCTGAGCACGGTGAGGAAGTCGCCGCAGTCGAAGACCGGGTCGATCGCCGGTTCACCACACACGCGCGCACCCAGCCGCAGGTAGCCGCGCAGCAGTGGCGGCACGATGAGCCGTTCGGGCGGCGCGATGTGGTCCAGGCGCGCCCCGTCGACGATCGACCCCCCGTGCGGGAACACCTGCCAGGGTGCGCGGTGACGGTTGCGCAGTTCGTCGCGGATGCCCCGCAGGGCGCTGCCCCGCTCGGCCCCCGGAGTCGACAGCGGCACCGACACGCAGCCCATCAGGTGCGAGTGGCCGGTCTCCTCGACATAGGCCAGCACCGCCGCCCACATCAGCGCGGTCACCGAGCCGTTGCGCTGCCCGACCGCGACCGCGGCCCGCCCCATCTCGACGGTCCGCGAGGCGATCGGGTGGAGTTCGTCCAGGTCGAACTCGCCGGCGCTGTACCAGCCGCCGGCGGCGATCGCACGCAGCGGTGAGAGCAGCCGGGCACAGCCGACGAGGTCCCCGGTCTGGTCGTCGCGCACCAGGAGGTGTTCGCAGTAGTCGTCGAAGTAGTCGGCGTCGCGGCGCGTGACCGGGTCGCCGATCGCGGAGGAGAAGCCCGACTCGGCGGTGAAGACCTCGTAGCGCAGGCGCTGGGCCGCCAGGACGTCGTCGGCGTCGGTGGAGAGCCAGACAGAAAAGCCGCCGCCTGCGAACAGGCGACGGCTGGTGGTCGTGGTGGCCGCGGGATCCGAAGGCACCGGGGCGACGGTGGGTTCATTCATCACTGTCATGAGGCCCATGGAATCGGCGGCGGGCGACGCCGAGGCCTCCTGACCGTGACGTGTCGGAGTCGTCGAGGTGAATTGCGCCCCCAACGCGAACCCCCGGCCAACCTGTGGGGTCGGCCGGGGGTTCGGCGGGTGAACAGCGCGCGGTTTACTTGCGCTTCTTGATCTCCTCGGTCAGCTGCGGCGCGACGTTGAAGAGGTCGCCCACGACGCCGAAGTCGCTGATCTCGAAGATCGGCGCTTCCTCGTCCTTGTTGACCGCGACGATGGTCTTCGACGTCTGCATGCCGGCGCGGTGCTGGATGGCGCCGGAGATGCCCAGCGCGATGTACAGCTGCGGCGACACGGTCTTGCCGGTCTGGCCGACCTGGAACTGACCCGGGTAGTAGCCCGAGTCGACGGCGGCACGCGAGGCGCCGACGGCGGCACCGAGCGAGTCGGCGAGCTCCTCGACGACCGAGAACTTCTCGGCGCTGCCGACGCCGCGGCCACCGGAGACGACGATCGACGCCTCGGTCAGCTCGGGGCGGTCGCCACCGACGTTCGGCTCCACACCGGTGATCTTGACGGCGTTCTCGGCCTGCGCCGGAACCGCGATGTCGACGCGCTCGCCGGCACCCGCGGACGGGGCGGCCTCGACGGCACCCGGGCGCACCGAGATGATCGGCACGTCACCCTTGGCCTGGGCGTCGACGGTGAAGGCGCCACCGAAGATCGAGTGGACGGCGTTGCCGCCCTCCTTGACCTCGATGACGTCGGCGAGGACACCGGAACCGAGGCGCACGGCCAGGCGGCCGGCGACTTCCTTGCCGTCGGTGTTGGCGGCGACGATGATGCCGGCCGGCGACGCCTGCTCGGCGATCGTCGACAGCACGTCGACGACCGGCGAGACCAGCACGCTGCCGGCCTCGTCGGACTCGGCGACGTAGATCTTCTCGGCGCCGGCCGCGGCCAGGTCGCCGAGGATCGCATCGGCCTTGCCGGGTGCGCCGACGACGACCGCGGACGGGGTGCCGAGCGCACGCGCGGCGGTGATCAGCTCCGAGGTGACCTTCTTCAGCCCACCCTCGGTGTCCCGCTCCACGAGAACGAGTACTTCAGCCATGTTTTCTCTCCTGAGGTTTCAGATGTCGATTGGGAGGGTGGGACTAGACGATCTTCTGCGCGACCAGGAACTCGGCGATCTTGGTGCCGCCGTCGCCCTCGTCGGTGACGCGCTCGCCGGCCTGCTTGGCGGGCTTGGGGCTCACCGAGGAGACGGACGTGGCGGCGTTGGCCAGGCCGACCTCGCCGGCCTCGACGCCGATGTCGGCGAGCGAGACGACGGCGATCTCCTTCTTCTTGGCGGCCATGATGCCCTTGAAGGAGGGGAAGCGCGGCTCGTTGATCTTCTCGTTGACGCTGACGATGGCCGGCAGCGAGCCCTCCACGGAGAAGATGCCCTCGTCGGTCTCGCGCTCGCCCTTGAGGTTCTCACCGTCGACGGTGAGCGAACGCAGCGCGGTCAGGTGCGGGAGCTCGAGGAACTCGGCGATCATGGCCGGAACGGCACCCACGCCGCCGTCGGTGGCCTGGTTGCCGGCGATGACCAGCTCGACGCCCTCGACGGTGCCCAGTGCACGGGCCAGGGTGTAGGCGGTCTGGACGGCGTCCGAGCCGTGCAGCGCGTCGTCCTGGATGTGGATGGCCTTGTCGGCGCCCATGGACAGCGCCTTGCGGATCGCCTCGGTGGCCTTGTCCGGGCCCGCCGAGAGGACGGTGACCTCGCCGCCGTTGGCCTCCTGGATCTGCAGCGCGGCCTCGACGGCCTTCTCATTGATCTCGTCGATCACCGGGTCGATCTCGCGATCGAGGGTGAAATCGCCGTCGTTGAGCTTGCGCTCCGAGCCAGAGTCGGGCACCTGCTTGATGAGTACGACAATGTTTGTCATGGGTCTACGTCGACCTCCTGCATCGGGTGAGGCGTCTTACCAGCGGGTAAGGCCATTAGGGTCGCCCAACACTCTAACGTGTCGCCCCCGCGGCGCGAACGCGGTGTACCTCACATTCGACGCAGTCGCGCCCGGGCGTTTGTCCCGACGGCCTCCGCGGGGCACACCGACTCCGGGCCGGGGTCAGGAGACGACGTTGGAGGCCAACGAGACCCCGAGCAGAAAGCCGCCGACGGTGAGTGCGGTGCCCAGCAGCGGCCAGAGGAACATGACCCGGCGGCGGACGGCGGACGCGATCACCCCGGCGAGGATCACGGCGACGCCGAGGCCCGCGCCGCCCCAGGACACGAGGTAGGCCCAGCCGACCAGGTCGGTGCGGCAGTTGGTCGCCGAGCACCCGTCGGTCGCCATTGCGAAGAACAGGGTGAGGTAGGCGGCCAGCAACGCCGCGGTGAGCCCGATCAGGCTCAGTACGACGGTGGCGACGAGGTCGGCGATCCGCGCGGCCCCCATCGGGCGGCGCGGGGCCGGGACCGGCGGATACGGGTACGGGCGGGGCGGCGCGGGCACGGGAGTGTGGTCGGTGGTGATCGTCATGTCTTTCATCGTGCCGACGGCGGCGGGTCGCGCACATGGGGAGAGATACTCAGTTCGCGGCGGGCGACTACCCTCATCAGGTGATGAGCGAATCACCACGATCTGATGCGACCACCCCCGATCCGGCCGCCACGCTGGCGTTGACCGGGGAACGAACGGTTCCCGGCATCCCGGAGGAGAACTACTGGTTCCGGCGGCACGAAGTCGCCTACGAGTACATCGGCGACCTCGTCGACGGCCTCGACGTCCTGGAGGCCGGTTCCGGCGAGGGCTACGGCGCGGATCTGCTGTCGCGCCGGGCGCGTGGCGTCGTATGCGTCGACTACGACCAGTCCGCGGTCGAACACACCAGGGCGCGCTACCCGCGGTTGACCGTCCACCAGGGCAACCTGGTCGACCTCCCACTCCCCGACGGCTCGGTGGACGTCGTGGTCAACTTCCAGGTGATCGAGCACCTGTGGGACCAGCCTGCCTTCGTCGCCGAGTGCCACCGCGTGCTGCGTCCCGGTGGACGGCTGTTGATGTCGACGCCGAACCGGATCACCTTCACCCCGGACAGCGACACCCCGGTCAACCCGTTCCACACCCGTGAGCTCAACGCGATGGAGCTCACCGAACTCCTCGTCGACGGCGGGTTCACCGTCGACCGGATGCTCGGGGTGCACCACGGGCCGCGACTGCTCGAGCTCGACGCCAAGTGGGACGGATCGATCATCGACGCACAGATCCAACGGGCCCTCGCCGACGAACCGTGGCCGGCCGCGCTGGCCGCCGACGTCGCCGCCGTCACCACCGCCGACTTCGACATCCGCCCCGGCGACGTCGACGCCAGCCTGGACCTGCTCGCGATCGCAGTCCGCCGGTGAGTCTCTCCTCCCCCGCCGAGGTGCCGGGCCGGTTCACCCTGGTCCTGCACTCACACCTGCCGTGGTTGGCCAACCACGGCCGCTGGCCGGTGGGTGAGGAATGGCTCTACCAATCGTGGGCGGCGAGCTACCAGCCGGTGTTCGCCGTGCTGCGCGGTCTCGCCGACGACGGCTTCACCGACGTGATGTCGCTGGGCATCACCCCGGTGCTGGCCGCCCAGCTCGACGACCCGCACTGCACCTCGTCGATGTACGAGTGGCTGGCGAATTGGCAGCTGCGCGCGATGGAACTGGCCACCGACCGCGACCCGGTCCGCGCGGCCGCCGGCACCGCCCACTACCGCGCCGCGGCCGCGGCGCTGGCGGACTTCGAACAGCATTGGCGCCACGGCGCGTCGCCCGCCATCCGCGGGCTCCTGTCGTCGGGGATCATCGAACTGCTCGGCGGACCGCTGGCCCACCCGTTCGCCCCGCTCCTCGACCAGCGCCTGCGACAGTTCTCCCTCGCCGAGGGGCTCGCCGATGCCCATCGTCGCTGGGGGCGCACCCCCGTCGGCATCTGGGCTCCCGAGTGCGCCTTCGACCCCGGCATGGAATACGAGTACGCCGACGCCGGCGTCGGGCACTTCATGGTCGACGGCCCGACCCTGCACGGAGACACCGCCCTCGGGCGCCCGGTGGGCGACACCGACGTCGTCGCCTTCGGCCGCGACCTGACCGTCAGCTACCGCGTGTGGTCGCCCAAGTCCGGGTACCCGGGGCACGCCGCCTATCGCGACTTCCACACCTACGACCACGACTCGGGGCTCAAACTCGCCCGCGTCACCGGTCGCACCGTCGACGGGCCGGACAAGGCGCCCTACGACCCCGACCGCGTCGACCCGGTCATCGACAAGCACGTCGACGACTTCATCGCGACGGTGCGCGACCGGCTGATCACCGAGTCCGAGCGCATCGGGCGACCGGCGCACGTCGTCGCCGCCTTCGACACCGAGCTGTTCGGCCACTGGTGGCACGAGGGGCCCGTCTGGCTCGACCGCGTGCTGCGCCGTCTCCCCGATGCCGGCGTGCGCGTGTGTTCGCTGGCCACGGCGCGCGCGGAGGGCTTCGTCGGCGAGCCGGTCGACCTGCCCGCGTCGTCGTGGGGGTCGGGCAAGGACTGGCGGGTGTGGGCCGGCCCGCAGGTGCAGCACTTCGTCGACCTCAACGCCGAGGTGGTGGACACCGCGCTCGCCGCCGTCGACAAGAACGCCGACCCCACGACCGTCCGCCACCGCGTCAACGACCAGATCCTGCGCGAAGCCCTGATGACGGTCGCCTCCGACTGGCCTTTTATGGTGTCCAAGGACACGGCCGGCGGCTACGCCACCGATCGGGCCCACAAGCACGCGCACGCCACGCGGGAGATCGCCGACGCGGCCGCCCGGGGACGCGAGTCGACCGCGCGGTCGCTGGCCGACGGCTGGTTCGCGGCGGACAACCTGTTCGCCGACCTCGACGCCCGGCGCCTGCCCGGGCCGGAGGCATACACGAAGGGAGTCGGCGGATGAAGCTGCTGCTGGTCTCCTGGGAGTACCCGCCCGTCGTCGTCGGCGGATTGGGCCGCCACGTGCACAACCTAGCCGTCGAGCTGGCGGCCATCGGCCACGACGTCGTCGTGCTGACGCGCCGGCCGACCGGGTCGGACGCGATGACACACCCCACGACGGTGACCACCGCCGAAGGGGTGCGCATCATCGCCGCCGCCGAGGATCCGCCCGAGTTCGACTTCGGCACCGACATGATGCCGTGGACCCTGGCCATGGGGCACGCGATGATCCGCGCCGGCTTGCGGCTGCTGCGCGACGACGGGACCGGCGAGGCGTGGACGCCCGACGTCGTGCACGCCCACGACTGGTTGGTCGCACACCCGGCAATCGCGCTCGCCGAGTTCTTCGACGTACCGCTGGTCGCCACCATCCACGCCACCGAGGCGGGGCGGCACAGCGGCTGGGTGGCCGCGAAGACCAATCGCCAGGTGCACTCGGTCGAATGGTGGCTCGCGCGGGAGGCCGACGCGCTGATCACCTGCTCGACGTCGATGCGCGACGAGGTGAGCCGACTCTTCGGCCCCGAGTTGGCCGAGATCCAGGTCATCCACAACGGCATCGCCGTCGACGAGTGGCCGCACTCGCCGCGGGCGGCCCAGGGCGGCCCCGCCGAGCTGCTGTTCGCGGGCCGCCTGGAGTACGAGAAGGGCGTGCAGGACCTGTTGGCCGCGCTGCCGCGGATCCGACGCACCCATCCCGGCACGACGCTGACCATCGCCGGGTCCGGCACCCAGCTGGACTGGCTGCAGGAACTGGCCCGCAAGCACCGCGTCGTCGGCGCGGTCGACTTCGTCGGCCCGGTGGAGCGGTCCGAACTGATCGCGCTGATGCACCGTTGCGCGGCGATCGTGCTGCCCAGCCGCTACGAGCCGTTCGGCATCGTCGCCCTCGAGGCCGCCGCCACCGGCATCCCCCTGGTGGTCTCCACCGCGGGTGGATTGGGCGAGGCGGTCACCGACACGGTCACCGGCATGACCTTCCCACCCGCCGACGTGACGGCGCTCGCCGCGGCGGTCCGGACCACCCTCGACGATCCGGCGGCCGCCGAGCAGCGCGCCCAGCGCGCCTACGACCGGCTCACCGAGGAGTTCTCCTGGCGCACGGTCGCCGAGCGCACCGCGGGGGTCTACCTGGCCGCCAAGCGGCGCGTCCGGCACCCGATCGGCCGGCCGAACATCGTCGAGCGACCACTGCCCGAGCGGGACCCCAACCAGCCCCTCGGCTAGGCCTTCGGCTCGGCGTCGGTGTCGATCATCCACGGCACGCCGAACCGATCGGTGCACATGCCGAACGCCGACGCCCAGAAGGTCTCCTGGATCGGCATCGTCACCTCGCCGCCGTCGGACAGCGCCGCGAAGACCTCGCCGGCCGTGGCCGCGCTCGGCGCCGTGTAGGACACGGTGAACCCGACTTTGCGACCCTCGTCGCCAGACGGGTCGTCCGAACCCATCAGCAACCCGTCGCCCACCTTGAGCGATGCGTGCATCACGACGGAGTCGCCGGCGCCGGGCATTCGGGCATCGGGCGGGGCGTCACCGTTGCGCATGAGGGACAGCTCGCCCCCGAACACGTCGTTGTAGAACTGGAAGGCCTCGGCACAGTTGCCGCTGAAGAACACGTAGGCGTGGAATGCCATCGTCGATCACCTCGCCTTCGAGTGTGCGCGTAATCGGGGCCGGACGGAACCCCCCGGCCGCACCGCGGTCACCCGACCTTCTTCGCCGCCTTCTTCTTGCGCTCGATATCCGCCAGGGCTCGCTCGTGCTCGGCGCGCTCGGCGGCGTTGGCCTCCCAGTCGTCCTTGCGGTTGCGCACCACTCGCGCGGGTGCCCCGACGGCGATCGCATAGTCGGGGATCACCCCTTTGACGACCGCGTGCGAACCCAGGACGCAGCCGCGGCCCACGATCGTGTTGCGCAGCACCGACACCTTGGCCGCGACCCAGGTATCGGGACCGATCCGCACCGGCCCCTTGACGATGCCCTGGTCCTTGATCGGCAGCTCGAGGCTGTCCATCTTGTGGTCGAAGTCGCAGATGTAGCACCAGTCGGCGACCAGCGTCGACGCCCCGATCTCCATGTCGAGGTAGGAGTTGACGACGTTGTTGCAGCCGAAGACGACCTTGTCGCCGATGCGCAGGCTGCCCTCGTGGGCGCGAATCGAGTTGCCGTCGCCGATGTGCACCCAGCGCCCGATCTCCATCCGGGACAGTTCGGGCGTCGCATGGATCTCGACCCCCTTCCCGAGGAAGACCATGCCGCGCAGCACGACGTGCGGGTTGGCCAACCGGAATCGGGCCAGGCGCAGATAGCGGACCAGGTACCACGGCGTGTAGGCACGGTTCGCCAGTACCCAGCGCAACGAGTCGAGGGTCAGGAACCGCACCTGGTCGGGGTCGCGCCGTCGCCCGGCGCGCCACCGGTCCCGGTACGAGGCGTTCCACATCGTGGTCATGGGAGAAACCTTAGTGGAGCGCGAAATCGGACACGATAGGCTCACTGGGCACCCCGACGGACCCCCGTCGGCAGACCCCATGCGAAGGAGCACTCGATGTCGCGAGGACCCCGGCCGACCATGGCCCGCCGCGTCGTGCGGGCGGCGGTGAGTGTGGCCGCCGCCGCGACCACCGTCGCGCTGGTCGCCTGCTCGGACGGTCAGGTCCAGGTCAAGTCGCTCGCCAGCCCCGGCTGGTCGAGCTACGGGGGCAACGCCGGCAACACGAACTTCGCCTACCCCGAGGTCCCCGACGACCTCGCATTGAGCTGGACCCGCCCCACCGGCGGCCCGATCTCGTCGCCGGTGACCGTCTCCAACCAGTCCAACGTCAACGTCACCAGCAGCACCGCCGACGGCTGCAACTGGATGGTCCTCGATCCGCGCGCCGGCCGGCTAAACTACTGCAAGCGGATGCGCCCGGGCATCGAGGTGCAGTCCTCGCTGATCGACCAGTTCGACCAGCCGTACGTCGGCGAGCAGACGATGTTCCTCGGCTGGACCGCGGGCGGCGCGATCCGCTGGCGCATGCCGGTGATCGGTGTGCCGGTGTCGGCCAAGTTCGCCGCGCCGTCGGTCGTCTTCCTCGCCACCACGCAGGGACAGATCCTGCTGCTCAACACACAGGACGCGACCTTCGCCGCCCCCGAGGTACGGCTGCGCGCCGACGCCAACCCGGACGACGCCATGGCCGGCTTCGGCGACTGTGTCGTCAGCGGCCCCCGCTGCGGCATCCCCGCCCCGGCCGCGGTCGACTTCGACCGGCAGCGCGCCTACCTGAACTTCTGGCCGCAGGGCGCGATCGCCTCCCAGGTCCGCGCGCTCGACTACGGCGAGGTGGACGGCAAGCGGGAGGTCCGCGAGGCCTGGCACGCCGACATCCCCGGCGGAATCGTCGGACCGGCCGCGGTCTCGGCCGACGGGCAGACCGTCTACGCGTTCAGTCGGCTGGGCAAGCTCGTCGCCCTGCACGCCCAGGACGGCAAGACCAAGTGGACCTATGACTACGGCGATCCCGGCTTCGCAACGCTGACCGCCACCCCCGACGGCAAGATCATCCCCACCGGCCCGTTGGGCGGCCCGCTGCGGATGCTCGCCGACCGCGGCGACAAGGCCGAGCAGGTGTGGTCGCGCGACGACCTGAAGACCGCCAGCCTCTCGACGCTGACGAACTCGGGCACCGCGTGGACGGTCGTGCGCCAGGCCGACGACAACCTCGCCCTGATGGAGGTCTCCGCGACGGACGGCAAGACGCTGCGCACCCTTCCGCTGCCGGACGCCAAGGGCTTCACCACGGGCGTCGCGGTCTCGCCGAAGGGGCAGATCGCCGTCGGCACGCACATCGGCAAGGTGTACTTCTTCGACTCGAAGGCCGAGATCGGCAAGTAGCCCCGGTCAGTAGGGCCGGCGCACGCCCGGCTCGCAGACGAAGGCCACCCCGCGCGCCCCGATCCGGGTGATGACGAGGGTCAGTGCCGTCGTCCCCTTCAGGCGCAGCCGCTTGCGCAGTTGGTCGGGGTCGACGTCGACGCCGCGCACCAGGATCTCCAGGCTCCCGCAGCCCCGGTCGGCGAGCGCCTTGCGCAGCGGCTTCTCCTTCATCGGTACCTGCTCCAGCACCGCGAAGCCGCGCTCGCCGGGCGGGATCGCGTCGCCGCTCAGGTAGGCGATCTTGGGGTCGAGCTGCCACAGGCCGTGCCGCGCGGCCCAGTGCTTGACCAGGCCGGCGCGCACGATCGCGCCGTCGGGGTCGACTATCCACGTGCCGGGCGGTCCGACAGAGGCGTCGTCGGACTCGAGGTCGGTGACCTCTTCGACGTGCAGCCGACCGTCCACCTCGCGCAGGACCGTGGCGCGCTGGGCCACCCCGTCGTCGAGTTCGGTCCACAGGCAGGCCTCGCGCACGCCGCCGTCGAGGGAGACGACCTGCACCTGCCCGTCGAAGCCGAACCGGGCGCGCAGCGTGCCGTAGTCGATCCCCGGCGCGCACTTGACCGCCAGCGGGCGACCCGCATAGAGGGTGAGGACGTCCAGCAGCGGCGGTGAGGTCCCGTCGATGCGGAAGGTGCGCGCGCCCCCGCTGCGCCGGGCCGGATCGGCGATCAGCACGTCGGCGGTCGAGGTCGGGGTCAGCGCATCGGCGCGCAGGAGCGTGGCCCCGTCGACGTTGTGCGCGGCCATGGCCAGGCGCACCGGGTCCAGGTCCGAGCCCAGGACCCCGCCGATCCCGGCGGCGGCGGTGAGTTCGATCAGTTCGGCACCGACCGAACAGGTGACGTCGTGCACGACCGCGCCCGGGAACCGTCGGGCGATCTCGGCGGCCCGATGGGCGGCGACCACCGAGGCCGTCGCCTGCTGCAGGGCCTCATCGGTGAGCAGCCAGTGCTGCGGGTCGCGCAGCCGACCGACGGCACGCCGTCGGCAGCGCACCGTCTCGGCCAGCGCGGCCGCCCGCTGCCCGTACCGGGCCCGCAGCTCCGCCACGTCGGCGATCAGCGAGTCCGGCGTCAGGGCCAACCGGTCGGCGTTCTCCAACGCCTTGACCCCGTGCCGCGACCGCAGGAAGGCGACGTCGTCGGTGGTGATCACGCGAAGTGGATCAGGCGGTCGGCTTGGTGCCGGTGACCAGCACGTTGTAGAAGAACTGCGGCGGCACGAACTTCTTCAGGACCTTCTCGTCCAGCCACGTCATCCGCTTGTAGCCGCCGTAGGCGAACCCCGCCCAGCCCCAGCCCAGCTTCTCCTTCGGCACCGCGGCCTCGAAGGTGCGAACCGGCCAGCCGAGCATCGCGGCGGCCAGTTCCTCACTGGCAGTCTCGACGTTTTCGGCGCCGGCCGAGGTCGCCAGCTTCTCCAGGTCTGCCGGTGAGAAGGTGTGGATGTCGACGACGGCCTCGAGGGCCGCGGCGCGCGAGGACTCGTCGAGCTCCTCCTGCGGGCGCCGCCACTCCTTCAGCTTGCCGAACCGGGTGATGTTGGTGGTGGCCCACCAGGTGGCCCGGCTCATGCGGCGGGCGTAGAAGTCGCCGATGGTCGAGGGCTCGCCGGCGAACACGAAACGGCCGCCCGGCTTGAGGACGCGCAGCACCTCGCGCAGCGACTGCTCCACGTCGGGAATGTGGTGCAGCACGGCGTGGCCGACGACCAGGTCGAAGGTGTCGTCCTCGTAGGGGATCTTCTCGGCGTCGGCGACGCGGCCGTCGACGTCCAGACCCAGGTTCTCGGCGTTGCGCAGCGCGACCTTGACCATGCCCGGCGACAGGTCGGTGACCGACCCCTTCTTCGCCACGCCGGCCTGCATCAGGTTGAGCAGGAAGAAGCCGGTGCCGCAGCCCAACTCCATGGCCCGCTCATACGGCAGGGGCGCGTCGGGGACGATCTTGTCGAAGCGCTCCTTGGCGAAGTCGATGATGCGCTGGTCGAAGGAGATCGACCACTTCTCGTCGTAGGTCTCGGCCTCCCAGTCGTGGTACAGCACCTGGGCCAGCTTGGTGTCCTGCATCGCGGCCTGAACCTGCTCCTCGGTGGCATGCGGGTTCGGCGCGGGATCGGATTCCGGCGTGTTCGTGGACATTGCTGCAGTCTATCGGCCGGTGAACTTGGCCTTGCCGGGACCGTTCTCGACGAAGGACTCCATGCCGATCTTGCGGTCGTCGGTGGCGAACAGGCCCGCGAACAGCTGGGCCTCGATGGCCAGCCCGGTGGTCAGGTCGACGTCGAGGCCGCGGTCGACGGCGGCCTTGCCCGCGGCCAGTGCCACCGAGGCGGCGCCCGCGAACTGGCCGGCCCACTTCAGCGCGGCGTTGTACACCTCGTCGGGGGCGACGACCTCGTCGACCAGCCCAATCTCGAGGGCTTCGGCCGCCTCGACGAAGCGCCCGGTGAAGATCATGTCCTTGGCCTTGGCCGGTCCGATCAGCCGGGCGAGGCGCTGGGTGCCGCCGCCGCCGGGGATGACGCCCAGCAACACCTCGGGAACGCCGAGCTTGGCGTTGTCGCCGGCGATGCGGCGGTCGGCGCCCAGGGCGACCTCCAGCCCGCCACCGAGGGCGTAACCGGTGATGGCCGCGACCGTCGGCTTGGGGATCCGCGCGATCGCGCCCAGCCCGTCCTGCAGCTTGCCGGCGACCTTGTTCATCTCGGCGAAGCCCATGTCGTTCATCTCTTTGATGTCCGCGCCCGCGGCCAGCACCTTCGGGCCGCCGTAGACGATGACCGCCTTGATGTCGTCGCGGACGCTCGCCTCGTCGGCGGCCGCGGCCAATTCGGTCTGCACCTGGCGGTTCAGGGCGTTCATGGGCGGTCGGTTCAGCAGGATGGTGCCGACGCCGGGGTGGTCTTCCGAGGTTTCCAAAGTGACGAACTCAGCCATGGCCACAACCCTATACGCTGGGCATCGTGGCTGATCGCGGCGACCGCCTCCCCATCGAGGCCGACGGGCGGATCGTGGAGCTGTCCAGCCCGGACCGCGTCTACTTCCCCGAGCGCGGCGAGACGAAGCTCGATCTCGCCCGCTACTACCTGAGCGTCGCCGACGGGATCGTCCGCGCACTGCGCGACCGGCCGACGATGCTGCACCGCTTCCCCAAGGGCGTCGCCGGGCCGAAGGTCCACCAGAAGCGCCTGCCCGGCGGTGCCCCCGACTGGATCGAGACCACCGAAATCTACTTCCCGCGCTACGGGCGGACCGCCGACGAACTGTGCGTGACGGGCATCGCCGACGTCGTCTGGGCGGTGCAGATGTCCACCGTCGAGTTCCACCCGTGGAACTCGCGGCGGTTCGACGTCGAGAAGCCCGACGAATGGCGCATCGACCTCGATCCGATGCCCGACTGCCCCTTCGAACGGGTGCGGCGCGTCGCCCGGACCGTGCATGAGGTCCTCGACGAGTTGGGCATCCGGGGCTTCCCGAAGACCTCCGGCGGGCACGGGCTGCACGTCTACGTGCGGATCGCCCCGGAGTGGGGGTTTGCCGACGTGCGTCGAGCCGCACTCGCCTTCGCCCGCGAGGTGGAGCGACGCCTGCCCGATGATGCGACGACGACGTGGTGGCGCAAGGATCGGGACCCGACCGCGGTGTTCCTCGACTTCAACCAGAACACCCGTGACCACACGATGGCCGCGGCCTATTCGGTGCGCGGCAACCCGCGGGCGACGGTGTCGGCGCCGGTGACGTGGACCGAGGTCGACGAGGTCGTGCCCGACGACTTCACCATCGCCACGATGCCCGCGCGCTTCGCCGACCTCGGGGACCTGCACGCGGAGATCGACGACGTCGCGCATCGCATCGACGTGCTCCTGGAGTGGGCCGCCCGCGAGGACCTCGATCCGCCCCCGATCGACTAGGGCTTGCGGCGGAAGAACGTCTCCCGCGCCTGCGGGTTCATCGAGGCGAAGTACTCGTCGGCGTGGGTGAAGCGCATGCCCTCGAAGTCGTCGTTGGGGGTGCCCGGTTCGATGGGGCTGATGGTCCGCTTGGCGTCGAACAGGTCGGCCACCGAGGCGTAGGAGGCCAGTTCGCGCAGCTGCGTCCAGGTCGGCGGCAGGAGGAAGTGCTTGCCGGCCGTCCAGTCCTCGAGCGCGCGGGACGCCGAATACCACTGCGCCGTCTCGACCTCTGACGTCTCGGCGTCCGCGTCTTGCCCGGCGGGCAGTTCGGCGAGGAAGAACCGGGTGTCGTAGCGGCGCTTCTCGATCTTGGGGGTGATCCAGTGCGCGAGGGGGCGCAGCAGATCGGCGCGCAGCGCAAGGTCGTGCTCGCGGAGGAACTCGGCGAAGGACAGTTCACGGCTCTCCAGGGCCGCTCGCGCCGGCATCAGCGACGCGACGTCGGCGGCCGAACCGTCGGGGTGGGTGACCAGGAGGACCCCGCACTCCTCGAAGGTCTCGCGGACCGCCGCGCACACCAGCTGCTGGGCGCCCGTGGCGGTGGTCGAGAAGTGCTCGGCCCACCACTGCACGTCGGGGCCGATCCACGCCAGGTCGGCATCTGCGTCGCGCTCGTCGACGCCGCCGCCGGGAAAGACGGTCATGCCGCCGGCGAAGGCCATCTGCTGGACGCGGCGCTGCAGGAAGACGTCGACGCCGTCGTCGCCGTCGCGGACCAGGACGACCGTCGACGCGTCGCGCAACGGGGGGGTATCAGTCATGATGCGTACGTTACGCCCGCACCCTGATCAATTGGGCGTGTAGCCACCCTCGCCGGTCGTGCCGTTGTAGTGGAAGGTCCGGCCGCTGAGTTTGATCTCGACGTCGGTTCCCAACGGCTGCTGGGCGAGGAGCCGACGCTCGTATTCGGCGGCTTTCGCGTCGTATTCGGCGGCCTTGTCGGGCGCGAACTTCGACGCGGTGCACAGATCGATCAGCAGGTACAGGTAGGCCTGCACCGCGACCTTGTTGGACTCCGTCTCGGGGATCTGTTTCCACAGGTCGCCGGAGGCCCGCAGCTGCTTGTACTTCTCCAGCTGGGCGTCGCAGCCCGTCGTCGGCGCATCCTCGGTGGGCGTGCTCGTCTCATAGGTCGGCGGTACGACGTAGGAGGACTCGACCGCGGACGAGGAGTCGCGGCCCGAGGAGTACATGACTGCGGCGATCACGACGCCGATCAGTGCCGCGAGCAGCACGAACACCGCGACGATCGACACGATGAGGGTGGTGTTCGACTTCGGAGCGGGCGGCGGTGGATACGCCACCTGACCGTACGGCTGCTGACCATAGGGCTGCTGGTACGGCTGCTGCGGCTGACCGGGCTGTTGACCGTTGGGCGGCTGCCCCTGCGGAGGTCCGTACGTCATCTCAGTTCCCCTGTCGGTGCCCACCGGCCCGCCGTGCTCGTCGGGCGAAGTAGCGACCGTCGATGGTGTCGAGGGCGATCTGCTGACGGAAGGCGGTCGAGAGGTTCTGCGCCGTCAACACGTCCGACAGCAAACCCTGCGCGACCACCCCGCCCTCGGAGAGCAGCATCGCATGGGTGAACCCCGGGGGTATCTCCTCCGGATGATGGGTGATCAGGACGATCGCCGGTGCATCGGGATCGGCGGCGAGCTGTCCCAGTCGTTCGACGAGTTCCTCGCGGCCGCCGAGGTCGAGGCCGGCGGCCGGCTCGTCCAGGAGCAGCAGCTCGGGGTCGGTCATCAGCGCACGGGCGATCTGCACGCGCTTGCGCTCACCCTCCGACAACGTGCCGTAGGTGCGCCGGGCCAGGTGTTCGGCGCCGAGCGACTCGAGCGTGTTCAGCGCTTGGTCGCGATCCATCGCGTCGTAGTTCTCGCGCCACCGTCCGAGGACCGAATACCCCGCCGACACGACCAGGTCCTCGACGATCTCGTCGGGCGGGATGCGCTCGACCTCTTTGCCGCCGGTCATCCCGACGCGGGTGGTCAGCTCGCGCAGATCGACCCGTCCGAGACGTTCTCCCAGTACGAAGGCGGTGCCGCTCGTCGGATGGGCGCGCGCCGCGGCGAGGGACAGCAGCGACGTCTTTCCCGCGCCGTTGGGACCCAGGACCACCCACCGCTCGTCCAGCTCGACCTGCCAGTCGACGGGTCCGACGAGGGTCTTGCCCTCGCGCACCAGCGATACGCCGCGGAAGTCGATGAGCAGGTCGGGATCGGGGAGTTCGGTGGTCACTCCCCTATCGTGCCGGATCGTCGCGCGACGCGCCGTACCGCCCTCGCGCGCCGCGCCGTCGGCGAGGGAATACCCGGACCCGGCACACCGCTGTACCTTGACGTGCCCGCAGACAACGCTTCCCCGATCGGCGTCCCCCTGTCCATCCTCGACCTGGCGCAGGTCGGCCCCGGTGAAACCGTCCGGGAGAGCCTGGCCCACTCCACCGAGTTGGCGCGGTTCGCCGACACCGCCGGTTACGACCGCATCTGGTACGCCGAGCACCACAACATGTCGGCCATCGCCTCGGCCGCGCCCGCGGTGCTGATCGCACACATGGCCGCGCACACCGAGCGGATCCGGCTCGGAGCGGGCGGGGTCATGCTGCCCAACCACTCACCGCTGACGATCGCCGAGCAGTACGGCACCCTCGCCGAGCTGCACCCCGGCCGGATCGATCTCGGTCTGGGTCGCGCACCCGGTGGGGACCAGGCGACGTTCGCCGCCCTGCGTCGCACGCACGCCGCCGCCGACCAGTTCCCGCGCGACGTGCTCGAGCTACAGGGCTACCTGCGCGACGAATCACGGATCGCGGGAGTGCGGGCGACCCCCGGCGCCGGCACCGACGTCGACCTCTACATCCTGGGGTCCTCGCTGTTCGGCGCGCAGCTCGCCGCCGCGCTGGGGCTTCCGTACGCCTTCGCCTCGCACTTCGCACCGCAGGCGCTCACCGAGGCGGTCGCGCTGTACCGGCGCGACTTCACTCCCGCGCCGTTGCCCGGCGGCGGGCAGAGCGAGCCGTACGTGCTGGCCGGGGTCAGTGCCATCGCCATCGACGACGTCGATCTCGCCCGGGCCCAGTTCGACGACGCCAAACGCCAGCGCATCAAGCACCTGGTGGCCCAACACCGCGCACTCACCGACGAGGAGGCGGACACCCTGGTCGACTCGCCGGTCGGCCGCCAGGTCGCCGAGATGATGCGCTACAGCGCCGTGGGCACGCCTGCCGACGTGCGGGACAAGCTGCGCGACTTCGCCACCCATGCCGACGCCGACGAGTTGATCGTCGCCTCGCTCGCGCCGGATCGAAAAGTGTGGCTGGAGACCTTCGCCAACCTGGCCCCGCAACCGGTTAAGAGCCGGTAGAGATCGCATCACCGACCGCCAACAACACTGGCGTGACGGGTGGGACTGCCGTTACGTTTGGGAAATGTCGATCAACCGTAGACAATTCCTCGCCGGCACGGCGCTGGGCGCCGTCGGCGCCGGTGCCGCCATCGTGCTGAAGTCGACCCCCGCGCTGGCCGCACCCGGTCTGCCGCAGTCGCTGGCGGCCGGCACCAGCCACGGCACGCTGCTGGACTACTCGAAGGCCGTGCCGTCGCCGCTGGCGATCCGGGCCGCCGGCCACCTCGGTGTCGTGCGCTACGTGTCCGATCGTCGACCCGGTGCCGAGTTCATGAAGGCCAAGCCGCTCACCGCGCCCGAAGCGGTCACCATGCGCGCGTCCGGCCTCACCGTCGTCTCCAACTATCAGTTCGGCAAGGGCAAGACCGCTGATTGGCTCGGTGGCTATGACGCCGGGGTCAAGCACGCCAAGCGCGGCCTGGAGCTGCACACGCAGGCCGGCGGACCGGCGGATGCGCCGATCTACGCCTCGATCGACGACAACCCGACGAGGGGCCAGTTCACCGCGAAGATCGCGCCCTACATCAAGGGGTGGGAATCGGTGATCGGGCACGGGCGGACCGGGATCTACGCCAACGCCCCGACCATCCAATGGGCGGTCGACGCCGGGTTGGCCAGCTGGTTCTGGCAACACGACTGGGGCACGCCGAAGGGCTACCTGCACCCGTCGGCGCACATCCACCAGATCCCCGGCCAGAAGTACGTCGGCGGCTGCGAGGTGGACGTCAACACGATCCTCAAACCGAACTACGGCCAGTGGGTGGGCTCCATCGGGAGCTGATCACGGTCACCGACCCCGGCGCGATCTCGGTGAACCCGGCGTCGCGGACGGCGACCGCGCGCCCCTGACCGGCGTCGACGAGCAGCCGCGCCCACCCCTCGGACGTGGGTGCACACACCGACAGCGGGCATCCGTCGAGCAGCCACCGGTACGTCTCGTCGACGGTCAACAACGACACGGCCAGCATCGCCGCGTGCCCGACCTGGGCGGCGGTCTTGCCCACCGTCATCGGCAGGTCTGGATTGACCCACAGCACCACCGGCCCCGCCGACGGCTGCGCCGGTAGGTCACCGGGCACGTCCGTGCCCTCGATCTGCAGTTTGCGGACGCGTTGGTCGACGTCACCCACGCGTGACGGGACGAAGGCCCGGGCCGACTCGCCCTCCGATTCCGTGGTCACGCCCCACACCTGCTGCGCCGCCGCCCACTGGGCGCCGCGGGCGCGGCGGGCGATCTTCCGGATGCGCGCATCGCACCAGCCATCCATCGACGCCGCCCACGGTCCGCCGGGCGCGCTGCGCTCGTCCAAACAGAGCAGAACGACCGCCCGTGCGGCGGCGACGAGCAGCGGCGCGCGCTGCGGCGGATCGGCCTTCTCCACCCGCAGGGCCATCTGCATCGCCCAGACCTGCGCCGGGTCCTCGGGGTCGGCCCGGTCGGCGCCGGTCAGGTAGCCGGTCAGCCGTGCACGGTTGGCGGCGACGGCGTCGCGCGAGGGCACACTCGGCGGAATTCCGGGCACACTCGGCGGAATTCTGGGCACGCTCGGCGGGATCTCGGGCACGGTCGGCGGCGGTCGGCGATTAGTCGAGGGGGACGCGGCGCAGCGTGCCGTCGACGGCGTCGGCAGCCTCGATCTCGTCCCGCGTGATGCCGAGGATGAACAACACCGCATCGAGGAACGGATGGCTCAGCGCCGTGTCGGCGACGTCCCGCAGCGCGGGCTTGGCGTTGAAGGCGATACCCAGGCCGGCCGCACCCAGCATGTCGATGTCGTTGGCGCCGTCGCCCACGGCGACCGTCTGCTCCAACGGCACCCCCGCCTGCTCGGCGAAGGTGCGCAGTGCACGGGCCTTGCCCGCCCGGTCGACGACCTCCCCCACGACGCGGCCGGTGAGCTTGCCGTCGACGATCTCGAGCGTGTTGGCGCGCACGAAGTCCAGGTCCAATTCGCGGGCGAGCGGCTCGATGACCTGCTCGAACCCGCCGGAGACCACTCCGCAGCGGTAGCCCAGTCGGCGCAGCGTGCGGATCGTCGTCCGTGCCCCCGGGGTGAGCTCCAGGGTGTCGGCGACCTCGTCGACGACACCGGCGTCCAGCCCGGCCAGTGCGGCGACCCGTCGGTGCAGGGACTCCTCGAAGTCGATCTCCCCGGCCATGGCCGCCTCGGTGACGGCCGCGACCTCGGCTTCGCGCCCGGCCCGTGCCGCCAACATCTCGATGACCTCGCCCTGGATGAGCGTCGAGTCCACGTCGAAGACGATGAGGCGCTTGGCCCGGCGGGCGATCCCGGCACGTTCGACCGCGATGTCGATCTCGTGGTCACCGGCGACCTCGACGAGCTTCTCGCGCAGCTCGGAATCGGCGAGCGGCGTGTCCGCGGAGGCGCTGACCATCAGCTCCAGGCCGGTGACCGGGTAGTCGGCGACGCCGCGGATCGAGTCGATGTTGGCGCCCAGCGCCGCCAGGGCCGCGGCCAGCGACCGGAAGGCGCGCGCGGTGACGGGACTGCCCAGCACCACGACGGCGTGCGTCGACGGCGGCTGGGCGACAGCGTTGTTACCGGCCTCTACGTGGACGGCGAAGCCCTCCGCGATGAGGCCCGCGGCGGCGATGGCCTCGTCGACGCGATCGGTGAGGTCCTCGACGTCCGGCACGGCGGCCACGAGGACGCCGAGGGTCAGCCGACCGCGGATGACGACCTGTTCAACGTCGAGCAGCTCGACGCCCGCCTGGGCGAGCACGCCCATCAGGACGGAGGTGACTCCGGGGCGGTCGGGACCGCTGACCGTGATGAGGACCGAGGGGGTACCCGGCTGCCCCACCGGTCAGTGACCGTCGGAGCCCGCGTGGGCCTCGGCGCGCATGCGTTCGATCATGTGCGGGTAGTGCAGCTCGAACGCCGGACGCTCCGAACGGATCCGGGGCAGCTCGGTGAAGTTGTGGCGCGGCGGCGGGCAGGAGGTCGCCCACTCGAGGGAGTTGCCGAAGCCCCACGGATCGTCGACCGTGACGACCTCGCCGTAGCGGTAGCTGCGGAAGACGTTCCACAGGAACGGCAGGGTCGAGATGCCCAGGACGAGGGCGCCCGCGGTCGAGATCATGTTCAGCGTGGTGAAGCCGTCCGACGGCAGGTAGTCGGCGTAGCGGCGCGGCATGCCCTGGTTGCCCAGCCAGTGCTGCACCAGGAACGTCAGGTGGAAGCCGATGAACGTCAGCCAGAAGTGGATCTTGCCCAGGCCCTCGTCGAGCATGCGGCCGGTCATCTTCGGGAACCAGAAGTAGATGCCCGAGTACGTCGCGAACACGATCGTGCCGAACAGCACGTAGTGGAAGTGCGCCACCACGAAGTAGGAGTCCGACAGGTGGAAGTCCAGCGGCGGGCTCGCCAGCAGGACGCCGGTCAGACCACCGAAGAGGAAGGTGACGACGAAGCCGAGCGCGAACAGCATCGGCGTCTCGAAGGTCAACTTGCCCTTGAACATCGTGCCGATCCAGTTGAAGAACTTCAGTCCGGTGGGCACGGCGATGAGGAAGGTCATGAAGGAGAAGAACGGCAGCAGGATCGCACCGGTCACGAACATGTGGTGCGCCCACACGGCGACCGACAGGGCCGCGATCGACAGCGTCGCGTAGACCAGGCCGGTGTAGCCGAACAGCGGCTTGCGCGAGAACACCGGGAAGACCTCGGACACGATGCCGAAGAACGGCAGCGCGATGACGTAGACCTCGGGATGGCCGAAGAACCAGAAGAGGTGTTGCCAGAGGATGACGCCGCCGTTCGCCGGGTCGAACAGGTGGGCGCCGAAGGCGCGGTCCACTTCGACACCGAGCAGCGCGGCGGTCAGCAGCGGGAAGATCAGCAGGATCAGGATGCTGGTGACCAGGATGTTCCAGGTGAAGATCGGCATCCGGAACATCGTCATGCCGGGGGCGCGCAGACACACGACGGTGGTGACCATGTTCACCGCGCCGAGGATGGTGCCCAGACCACCGACGCCCAGGCCCATGATCCACAGGTCGGCGCCGACGCCGGGCGAGTGGATGTCGTTGGTCAGCGGGGTGTACGCGGTCCAGCCGAAGTCGGCCGCGCCACCCGGTGTCAGGAAGCCGGCCAGCGCGACGGTCGAGCCGAAGACGAACAGCCAGAAGCCGAAGGCGTTCAGCCGCGGAAAGGCGACGTCGGGGGCGCCGATCTGCAGCGGCAGCACGAAGTTGGCGAAGCCGATGACGATCGGGGTCGCGTACATGAGCAGCATGACCGTGCCGTGCATGGTGAACAGCTGGTTGAACTGCTCGTTGGAGAGGAACTGCAGGCCCGGGTGGGCGAGCTCGCCGCGCATCAGGAGGGCCATCAGACCGCCGATGAGGAAGAACACGAAGCAGGCGACGATGTACATCATGCCGATCAGCTTGTGATCGGTCGTCGTCAGGACCTTGTACAGGAACGAGCCCTTGGGCTGGTAGCGCTCCGGGTACGGGCGCACCGGTGCCACTTGTGTTGTGGGCTGATCAACCGCGGTCACAGTTCCTCCTCGAGGGCGAGCGTTAGTGCCAATCCTAAACCCTAGGAAGGCCTCTCGTGCCCCGGGTCCTACGAAGTGTCGTAATTGATCTCGCACCGCGCCGTAGCCGCAGGTCGTCGCCCCGGCAGTGCTAGCGTTTGGGCGTGCATCGAATCCTTCGCCACACCGGTGCGGCGGCCGTCGCGGCCCTCGCGGGAATGACCGTCCTGTCCGCCTGCGGGAGCGACGACGTGCTGCGGACCCCCGACGGGCGACCGATCTCGACGTCGACGACGCGGATCGCCGAGGTGAACCTGGTCCACCCGGACCGGGACTACTCCAAGACCTGCCTGTCGCCCACCCCCGCCGACCCCGGGCGACCCGATCCCGCCCGGATCGTCGTCACCGACCCGGCTCTGCTCGACGCGGTGTGCGCCCTGGGTATCGGCGGCAAGGTCGTCGCGGTCACCGCGGCGCCCGGATCGGTCCCCGCCTACCTCGGCCCCCAGCTCACCGGGGTGCCCGCCATCGGCGTCTCCCCGGACCGCGCCGAGGCGACCCGGCTCAAGCCCGACCTCGTGCTCACGACCCCCGCCACCGCGACGTCGGCGGCGGCGTTCGCCGGGGTCCGTTCGAGTAGCGTCGACCCGTCCGATTGGGAGGCCGCCTTCCGCGCCGCCGCCGGCGCGCTGGGCCGCTCGTCGGCCGCCGACCGGAGGCTCCGCGAGTTCCACACCGAGGCGAGCGCCATCGGCGCGCGCAAGGACGCCGCCCACACCGAGGTGTCCCTGGTCCGGTTCGGCCCCGACTCCGAGACCATCGCCGGCACGCGCAGCTTCGCCGGCCAGATCCTCACCTTGGTCGGCGCCCAGCGCCCGCAGCGCCAGCGTCAGCCCGAGCCGTTGACCGTCGGCGAGGACAACTTCACCGCCGCCGACGGTGACCTCATCTATGTGAGTTTCGAGCCCGACGGATTGGACCACGGCAAGTCGGTCCTGCTCTCGGACCGCTGGCTGGACATGGGTGCGCCCACGTGGAAGCGCGTCCTGGGCGTCGACGACGAGGTTTGGTACCGGGCGTCGGGCCTGGCCGCCGGATGGTTGGTGTTGAACGACATCAAGGAGTCGTTGACCGGGAACTCCGCCGAGTACTAGTCGTCGGCCGGCTCGTCGCCGGCGGCCGCCTCACCGACGGGTTCGACGTCGTGGCGGTGATGGGCCACGTCGTGCAGGAGATAGCGCAGCAGGTGATCCGCGGTGAACTCCTGCCCGTCGCGCGTGCCCGAGCGCTCCCAGTCGTCCTCGGCCATGCCGTCGATCAGCCGGCCCAACCGCTCGCCGTCGGCCGAGATCTCCTCGGCGACGATCGCGGGATCCTGGTCGTTGTAGCGGGCCGCGACGGCCGCGGCCTCCTGATCCCAGCCGGCGAAGGCCGGGGCGTCGGAGGACACGACGAGTCCGACCCGGTCGGTGAAGAGCCGGATGACGTCGCGCACGTGCGCGCCGTACTCCAGCGGCGACCACACCTGCGGCGATCGGCGCTCGCGCAACTCGTCCTCGTCGCCGCCGCGCAGGAACGTCGCCCAGTCGGCCGTCGCGTCCAGGAGCGTTGGCGCGATCTCGTCACGACTGGGCGCCGACGCGTCGAATCCGCATTCCTCGCACCTGCGCTGCGCGAAGACGCTCCAGTCCTTGGTGTCGGTGGCCACGGATCCAGCCTAGCCAGCCCGTCGGCCCGATCCGGTGTCACCGCGCCGCCGTAGGGTTGCCGTATGCCCGCCGCCTCCCCCGCTCCTGCGCGCGCCGCGGTGCTGCGTGCGCGGTGGCAGCCGGGTCTGGGCCTGGCATTGTGGCGCCCCGACGACACCCCGTCGACGACCGACGAGCCCCTGGCGGCCGACGAGGTGCCCGCGGCGATCGCCGAGTTCCTCGTCGACCGGGTGCCGCGGCGGCGGCTGCCGTCGGTCGGGCCCGACGGGCGGCGAACGGTCCATCCGTGCGTCGTCCTGGGCCGCACCACGACCGTGCACCTGCTCGCGGCGTTGGACGAGCAGACCGTCGCACACGTCGGTGGCGAACTGCGGTACTACCGTCGGCTGCTGCACGGGGTGACCGCGGCCGCCGCGACCGGGATCGTGGCACCCGCGGTCGCGGTCGTCGACGGCGAACACCTGCTGCGCTGGCAGGTCGTCGCCACCAATCCGGCCTGGCGCTCGTGGCTGGCGGCCATGCTCGACCGGTGTCCGGAGGCGTTGGTACGCGCCGATCCGCACAGCGGCGGCCGCGACAGCGCGATTGCGGACTTCGTCGCAGAGATGACCGACGCGGTGTGCCGCGAACGCCTGCGCGACGAGCACCCCCGCCTCCTGGCCGACCTGGTGGAGCCACCGCATCCGTTGACCGGCGATCGGGGGCCGGCGGCGTTGACCGCCTGGAGCCAATGGTCGGGCAGCGCCGCCGCCGGGGAACCGGCCGCCCTCTTCCGTCTGCACCTGCCCGACGATCCGGCCGACGGTGCCGCGGCCGACCTGCCGTCGACGTGGCGCCTGCAGGTGTGCCGCCGCGACCCGACCGGCGCGATCGTCGCCGTGGAACCCCACCGGGCTGCCGGCGCCGAGCTGGAGGACATCACCTCCGCCCTGGCCGACGCGCTGGCCGTGTGCCCCGGACTCGGTGCCGCGGGCAGCGACCCGCATTCGCTGGACTTCCTGCTCACCACCGCCGACGCCGAGGAATTGCTGACCGACGGTGCGGCCCGCCTGCGCGAGGCGGGATTCACCGTGCTGCTGCCGCGCAGCATCGCCACCGTGCGGCCGGGGTTGCACGCCCAGGCGCGACCGGTCGCGACGAACACCGGCCGGGCCGCGATGGTCAGCCTGGACGACCTGGCCGACTTCGAATGGCGGCTCGCACTCGGCGACGGCCCCGGCGCGGCGCAGCTGTCCCAGGGCGAGCTGGACGAGCTCGCCCGCCAGCAGGGCGACCTGGTGCGGGTGCGCGGCGTGTGGGTCCTCGCCGAGAACGCCGCGCTGAGCCGCGCGGCCCGCTTCATCCTCGAGCAGCGGTCCGGCACCGACGCGTCGGCCCAGGCGCGCGACCTGCTGGCGCTGATCAGCGGGGGCGCGGAGTCCTCCCTCCCGGTCCCGGTGATCGGCGCACCCGGATTGGACTGGCTCGACGACGTCGCCACCGGTCGTGGGCTGAGGCCGACGCCGGTCGAGCCGCCCGCCTCCCTCGCCGCCCGGTTGCGCCCCTACCAGCGGCGCGGGTTGGACTGGTTGGCCCACCTGTCCGACCGGGACATCGGCGGCGTCCTCGCCGACGACATGGGCCTGGGCAAGACCGTGCAGGTCATCGCCCTGCTCTGCCACGAGCGCGCCGGCACGACCCCGCCGGCCCCGACGCTGATCGTCTGCCCGATGTCACTGGTCGGCAACTGGACCCGCGAGCTCGAGCGCTTTGCACCGCACCTGCGCGTCGTCGTGCACCACGGGCCGGACCGCCTCGCCGGGGAGCGGTTCCATGCCGCGGCGCGCGACGCCGACGTCGTGCTGACCACCTTCGCCATCGCGACGCGCGACCGCGACCTGCTGACCGGGCCGGGCACCGACCGGGGGTGGCGCCGCCTGGTCGTCGACGAGGCACAGCACGTGAAGAACGTGGCCACCGCCGCCGCCAAGGCCCTGCGGTCGATCCGGGCTCGGCACCGCCTCGCCCTCACCGGCACGCCGGTGGAGAACCGGCTCGAAGACCTGCGGGCCGTCGTGGACCTGGTCAACCCGGGGATGCTGGGATCGGCGTCGACGTTCAAGGCCCGCTTCGCCGAACCCATCGAACGGGATCGCGACGAGACGACCGCCGCCCGACTGCGCGCGATCACGCGGCCGTTCATCCTGCGCCGCTGCAAGACCGACCCGGACATCGTGGCCGGCCTGCCGAACAAGACCGAGTTGATCGTGCGCGCGAATCTGACGGTCGAGCAGGCGTCGCTGTACCGCGCGGTCGTGGACGAGCTCATGGCCGCACTCGCCGACAGCAGGCAGCGCGCTCTGCGCCGTCGCACGGTGCTCGCCGCCCTCACCCGGCTCAAACAGGTGTGCAACCACCCGGCGCACTATCTCGCCGACGGGTCGCCGGCGATGCGCGACGGCATGCACCGTTCGGGCAAGGTCGAGCTGCTCGCGGACCTGGCGACCACGGCCGCCGACGAGGGCGACCGCATGCTGGTGTTCACCCAGTTCGCCGAGTTCGCCCATCTGCTCGCGCCCTGGCTGGGGGATCTGCTGGGCGCACAGATCCCGGTCCTGCACGGCGGCCTCGCCCGCGCCGAGCGCGACCGCCTCGTCGCCGACTTCCAATCCGACGCGGGTGCGCCGCTGATGCTGGCGACCCTCAAGGCCGGTGGCACCGGGTTGAACCTGACGGCGGCCAACCAGGTCGTGCACGTCGACCGGTGGTGGAACCCGGCGGTCGAGGACCAGGCCACCGACCGCGCCTATCGGATCGGGCAGCGCCAACACGTCCAGGTGCGCAAGTTCGTCTGCGTCGGCACGCTCGAGGAGCGGATCGACGAGATGATCGCCGCCAAGCGGGAGCTCTCGGCCCTGACCGTCCGCACCGGCGAGAGCTGGCTGGCCGACCTGGGCGACGCGGAGGTCTTCGACCTGCTCGCCCTGCGCGACGAGGCGGTGAGCGAGTGATGGCCCGCTCCCCCCGGCGCGCCCCGCCCCGCGCCTACGGCGTCACGCCGTGGGGAGCGGCCTTCCTCCGTGCGTTCGCAGGGGCGGACACCCGCCGGATGACGAAGGCGCGCGGCTACTTCCGCGACCGCCACGTGCAGGCGCTGAGCATCGACGCCGGCCGCGTGACCTCGTCGGTCTCGGGCAGCCAACTCGATCCGTTCGCGGTGACGATCGAGCTGCGCACCGTGGACGCGCCCACCGTCGTCGGCCTGCTGCACCGCACCGGTCGCGTCGGCGACCTCACCGAGGTCGCGCGCGGCGGTCAGCCCGGCGGTCTGCTCGAGTTCGTGGCGCCGACCGAGAGCGCCGATGCGACGACGGCCTGTACGTGTCCGGTCGACGACCTGTGCATCCACGTGCTCGCCACCGCCTTCGAGGTGGCGGCGGCGGTCGACCGCGACCCCGCGGTGCTCCTGGCCGTCATGGGCGCGCCGCTCGCCGAGCTGTTGGCACTCGCCAACGCCTCTGACGCCTCTCCCGGGTCTGCCGATACGGTCGAGACGGCGGTGGGCGGGCCCGTCGTCGCCGACTTCCACGGCGACGACACCCTCCTGCCGGATCCGCCGTTGCTCACCGTCGCCAACCCCTTCACCGAGTTCGAGGCACCGCTGTTGCGGCGTGCACTGCGGGCGACGGGCATCGCGGCAGTCGACGTCGCCGAGGCGACCGACGAGCTGGCGGTGCTGTACGAGCGGCTCACCCGGGACTGAGCGGTTGCCGAAGCGGCTTCAGGGCCAACCGGGCTCTGCTGCGACCGTGCCGTCTTCGATGGCAGCGGCCAACTGCGCATGGTCATGGGCGTTCTGCCGGTCGTACGCGAAGGCGAAGGCGGTGAACGCGTCGGCGACTTTGCGCGACCGGCCGAGGTAGTCGTCGATCTCCGCGGCGTCGCCGCTGCGGGCGTGCGCGCGGGCCAGGACGCGGCCACAGGCGTGCGCGTATTCGGGCAGTCGCCGGACGAGTTGGGCGCTGTCGGCGACCACCTTGCCGTCGCGGAACTGGCGGACGTAGAAGTCCATCCCCTTGACCGTCGTCCACCCGAGGAACATGTCCGGCGCGCGCTGCAGCAGCCGCTGGCCGACGACGACCCGCTCGCCGGCGTCGGCATAGCGACTCTTGCCGATCCACTGCTCGTACACCGACGCCCCGGCCTGTTTGACCTGCAGGAACAGCGGATCACCGGTTCGGCGGTCCTCGCAGAGCACCAGGTAGTCGCGCATGCCGACACTTCCGACACCCACGACCTGACGGACCGCGTCCACGACGTCGTAGTGGTCCAGCAGGACGCCGAGGTGGTCGGGCACGGTGGAGGTGTACTTGCCCAGCACCGCGTCGAGCCGGTTCAGGTCGATATCCGCGTGCGCGCGGTACGGCGGCCGGTCGACGATCTGCCGCCGCCCGTCGACCGCACGGGTCAGCTTGGCGAACGCGCCGCGGTTGGTGTTGCGCGCCGCCTGGCGCTCGAGGCGCTTCTCGAGTTTGCCGTCGTGTGCGGCGGTGTATTTGACCAGGCGCTCGGCGTCGACGGTGTCGTACCAGACGTCGAGTTCGGACCACTGGGCGTAGCGGTGGATCCACTTGCGGTAGCCGGCGAATCCGGCGCGCACCGCCTGTTCGGTCTCGCGGTTGCGGATCCCGTTCTCCCGGGCGAGGACGACGAGGCCGGTGAGGAAGCGTTTGACGTCCCACTCGAAGGGGCCCGGCAGCGTCTCGTCGAAGTCGTTCAGGTCGAAGGACAGGATCCGCTCGGGGGTCTTCCACAACCCGAAGTTGAGGACGTGCGCGTCACCGCACAGTTGGACGCCGATACCGGTGTTCGGCGCCGACGCCAGGTCGGCGGCCATGACGGCCGCCGCACCCCGGTAGTAGGTCCACGGCGACGCCCCCATCCGACCGTGTCGGATGGGCACGAGGTCGGGATCGCGGGTCTGGTCCTGCGCAAGGATCGTCGCCAACGCGTCCTGCTCGCGGGCACCGGGATCCCACTGCGCCAACGATCGACGCGGGACGGTGGCTCGGCGGGCCCGACCGCCTTCCGCCGCCGGCGGTCGCGGGCCCGCGGCCATCAGAAGTCCCAGTCCTCGTCTTCGGTGTTGACCGCCTTGCCGATGACGTACGAGCTGCCCGACCCGGAGAAGAAGTCGTGGTTCTCGTCCGCATTCGGCGAGAGCGCCGAGAGGATCGCCGGGTTCACGTCGGTCTCGTCGCGCGGGAACATCGCCTCGTAGCCGAGGTTCATCAGGGCCTTGTTCGCGTTGTAGCGCAGGAACTTCTTGACGTCCTCGGTGAGCCCGACCTCGTCGTAGAGGGTCTCGGTGTAGTCCGACTCGTTGTCGTAGAGCTCGAAGAGCAGCTCGAAGGTGTAGTCCTTGAGCTCCTGGCGACGCTCCGGGGACTGGGTCTCCAGGCCGCGCTGATACTTGTAACCGATGTAGTAGCCGTGCACCGCCTCGTCGCGGATGATCAGGCGGATCAGGTCCGCGGTGTTCGTCAGCTTCGCGCGGCTGCTCCAGTACATCGGCAGGTAGAAGCCCGAGTAGAAGAGGAAGGACTCCAGCAGCGTCGAGGCGACCTTGCGCTTCAGCGGGTCGTCGCCACGGTAGTAGTCCATGACGATGTTCGCCTTGCGCTGGAGGTTGTCGTTCTCCTCCGACCAGCGGAAGGCCTCGTCGATCTCCTTCGTCGAGCACAGCGTCGAGAAGATCGAGCTGTAGCTCTTGGCGTGCACCGACTCCATGAAGGCGATGTTGGTCAGCACCGCCTCTTCATGCGGGGTGGTGGCGTCGGGGATGAGCGATACCGCGCCGACGGTGCCCTGGATGGTGTCGAGCAGGGTCAGGCCGGTGAACACCCGCATGGTGAGCTGCTTCTCGTACTCGGTGAGCGTGTTCCACGACGGGATGTCGTTGGACACCGGCACCTTCTCGGGCAGCCAGAAATTGCCGGTCAGACGGTCCCACACCTCGGCGTCCTTCTCGTCGGGGACGCGGTTCCAGTTGATCGCGCTGACGCGGTTGACCAGCTTGATCGGTGCGCCTTCAGCAGGACTGTGGGCGGTCGCAGACATGACACCTCGGTTGCTCGAAAGACCAGTATTCGGATTCCCATGGGGAGTGGGCCCAACACTACCCGTTGCGGCATCGCCGAACCGCCACCACAAGATGGTGTGTCTTCAGGATTCCCGGCGTGTCACGCGCCGGGCGTGTCGATCTCGTCGGGGGTGAAACGCCCTGCGCAACCCGGGTGGTGCTGTCAGGATGTGCCCATGACGCCGAACCACCCGCAACCCGCGCCCTACCCCGATCCACAGTTCGTGCCCGGCGCCTTCCCACCGCCCCCGCCGCCGCGACGGGGGCGGGCCGGTCTCCTCGTCGCGCTCGCGGTCGCGGCCGTCGCCATCGTCGCGCTGATCGCGGTGCTCGCGGTGGTGCTGCTGCGCGGCGGGAAGGAGTCGACGGCCCAGGACCGCACCACCGTCGTCGAGGGGCAGACCACGACCGTCAGCGTCCCGGCCGCCGCCGATGCGCAGAACCTGCCCGCCGGCGCGGTGCCGTGCCCGAGGGTCCCCGGACTGGCCACCCACGAGGGCCGCAAGACCAGCTGCGAGTTCGCGGTGAGCGTGCGCGACGCCTACATCTCCGCCGGCCCGCGCGGCGAGAGCCGAGTCGTCAACGGATGGGCACCCACGCAGCACGCGTCGGTCCCGATGACGTGCGGCCCGCTCGACGGTTCCGCGAGCGTCATCGTCTGCCGCGGCGGGACCCAGTCGATCGTCTACCTCTACTGAGCCGAGGGCCCATCACCGCGATCCTCGCGGCAGTACCGGCACTTCTCGCTGAACACGCCCTTGTTGGTGTGGTAGCGCGTGTGGGCGCTGCGCCGGCTCGAGGGCATCGGACGCCCCTTTCGAGCCGCCGACATCTTGGCCCGCGTCTCCGGGCTCGCACGCTTCCCGTAGTTGGGGTTTCCGGGGCCGCGACGCTGCTCGGATAGCCGGCGCCGCGCCTCCTCGGGCATCGTGTGGCCGTAGCCGGGATGCTGTTCGCCGAACTTCCCATGGTTTGGATTCTCCTCACCTCTCCCGAACCCTGGACGGGCTCCTCCCGACCACTTGGCGCGTTGCTCGGAGGTGTGTGACTTGCCGTAGAAGGGGTTGTCCGCGCCATAGCGACTGACTCCCTTTCGGCCAGTCGACCGAATCCTGGCGGCCTCCCGCATCTCAGACGTCCACACCACGCCATCCGCGCCGCCCAGTCCCCCCTCCGACAGATTGAGGAGCGGTTGCCCCTCGGCTCGCAGGTAGGCGATCCAATCGATCTCGGCCTGTCCAAGTTCGTCCCGGGTCGCAGCGCAGCCGAGGACATCGGCGATCACCTCGTCGCGCGAGTGTTTGCGCAGCCAGTCGTAGAACGGAGTCTTTTGCCCCTTTGCTGCGGCCTTGAAGTGTTGCTTCAGCCGAATCTCGGCCGTCTTGGTGGTGAGACCGATGTAGCGATAGTCGAAGGAGTCCCGCAGCCGGACGCCGTAGATCACTCCCCCGTCGGGATTCTTGGCGGCCGGCATGGTTTGTTTCTACCGCGACGGTCCGACAGTGCATTAAGGGTCGAAAACGAGTGTGGGCCCGATCCGAAGATCGGGCCCACAATCAGCGTTTCCGCAGGTCACAGCATACAGCTGACACAATTCTCCACTTCAGTCCCCTCGAGGGCCATCTGCCGGAGGCGGATGTAGTACAGCGTCTTGATGCCCTTGCGCCACGCGTAGATCTGCGCCTTGTTCACGTCACGGGTGGTGGCGGTATCCTTGAAGAACAGCGTCAGGCTCAGGCCCTGGTCGACGTGCTGGGTCGCCGCGGCGTACGTGTCGATGATCTTCTCGTAGCCGATCTCATACGCGTCCTGGTAGTACTCCAGGTTGTCGTTCGTCAGATACGGCGCCGGGTAGTACACGCGCCCGATCTTGCCCTCTTTGCGGATCTCGATCTTCGCCGCGACCGGGTGGATCGAACTCGTCGAGTGGTTGATGTAGCTGATCGAACCGGTCGGCGGCACCGCCTGCAGGTTCTGGTTGTAGATGCCGTCGCGCTGGACGGCCTCCTTCAGCTCGCGCCAATCCTGCTGGGTCGGGATGTGGATGCCGGCCTCGCCGAACAGGTCGCGCACCTTCTGGGTCGTGGGCTCCCACAGCTGATTCGTGTACTTGTCGAAGAACTCGCCGCTGGCGTACTTGCTGCGCTCGAAGCCCTCGAAGGCCGTTCCCCGCTGCTTGGCAATGCGGTTCGACGCGCGCAGCGCGTGGTAGAGCACCGTGTAGAAGTAGATGTTCGTGAAGTCGACGCCCTCTTCACTTCCGTAGAAGATGCGCTCACGGGCCAGGTAGCCGTGCAGGTTCATCTGCCCCAGGCCGATCGCGTGCCCGCGGTCGTTGGCGAGCTTGATCGACGGCACCGAGTCGATCGACGTCTGGTCGGCGACGGCCGTCAACCCGCGGATCGCCACCTCGATGCTCTGCCCGAGGTCGGGCGAGTCCATCGCCTTGGCGATGTTCATCGACCCCAGGTTGCAGGAGATGTCCTTGCCCACGTGCGAGTAGGACAGGTCGTCGTTGAACGTCGACGGCGTCGACACCTGCAGGATCTCCGAGCACAGGTTCGAGTGGGTGATCTTCCCGTCGATCGGGTTGGACCGGTTCACCGTGTCCTCGAACATGATGTACGGGTAGCCCGACTCGAACTGCAACTCGGCGAGCGTCTGGAAGAACTCGCGCGCCTTGATCTTGGTCTTGCGAATCCGCTTGTCCTCGACCATGTCGTGGTAGTTCTCGGTGACGTTCACATCGGCGAACGGCTTGCCGTAGACGCGCTCGACGTCGTACGGGCTGAACAGGTACATGTCGTCGTTGCGCTTGGCCAGCTCGAAGGTGATGTCCGGGATCACGACGCCCAGCGACAGCGTCTTGATGCGGATCTTCTCGTCGGCGTTCTCGCGCTTGGTGTCCAGGAAGCGGTAGATGTCCGGGTGGTGCGCGTGCAGGTACACCGCGCCGGCACCCTGACGCGCGCCGAGCTGGTTGGCGTAGGAGAACGAGTCCTCCAGCAGCTTCATGATCGGGATGACGCCCGAGCTCTGGTTCTCGATCTTCTTGATCGGGGCGCCGTGCTCGCGGACGTTGGACAGGAGCAGGGCCACGCCGCCGCCGCGCTTGGACAGCTGCAGCGCCGAGTTGATCGACCGGCCGATCGACTCCATGTTGTCCTCGATGCGCAGCAGGAAGCAGGACACCGGCTCGCCGCGCTGCTTCTTGCCCGAGTTCAGGAAGGTCGGGGTCGCCGGCTGGAAGCGGCCGGAGATGATCTCGTCGACGAGCTGGGTCGCGAGCGCCTCGTCGCCGTCGGCGAGGGTCAGCGCCACCATGCAGACGCGGTCCTCGAAGCGCTCCAGGTAGCGCTTGCCGTCGAAGGTCTTGAGCGTGTAGCTCGTGTAGTACTTGAACGCACCGAGGAAGGTCGGGAAGCGGAACTTCTGGGCGTACGCGTGGTCGAACAGGCCCTTGACGAACTCGCGGCTGTAGCGTTCGAGGACCTCGGGCTCGTAGTAGTTCTCCTTGACCAGGTAGTCGAGCTTCTCGTCCAGGTTGTGGAAGAAGACCGTGTTCTGGTTGACGTGCTGCAGGAAGTACTGGCGGGCCGCCATCCGGTCCTTGTCGAACTGGATCTTGCCGTCCGCGTCGTACAGGTTGAGCATCGCGTTGAGCGCGTGGTAGTCCAGCTCCCCCGGCTCGTGCCCGGACGGGCTCGGGTGGACGCCGGACTGGCTGGCCGACGCGGTGTCGGAGGTGGTGGTGGGCGACGACACGATGGACACTCCTGGTGCGGATTTCGGGTGGATCTGGGACGGGACTAGGTCGCCAGCAGTTCGCCGGCGGTGGATGCGAACTCGGCGAGCCCCTCGCGGACGCGGTCGACGTCGTGCGCGGTGCCCATGAGTTCGAATCGGTAGAGGTACGGGACGTCACACTTGGCGGCGATGATGTCGCCGGCCCGGCAGTACTCCGGCCCGAAATTGGTGTTGCCCGCGGCGATCACGCCGCGGATCAACGATCGGTTGCGGGGGTCGTTCAGGAATCGGATGACCTGTTTGGGGACGTAGCCGCCGCCCGCGGTGGTCGTGGCACTGCGCCCCCCGCCGTAAGTCGGGGTGATCAGCACATACGGCGCGTCCACGGTCAGCGGCGCCTCGTCGCGGTCGTGGACCGGGATCCGCACTGCCGGCAGGCCGAGCTTCTCGACGAATCGGTGGGTGTTCTCCGACACCGACGAGAAGTAGACGACCGACAGCGACATGACCCGCTCCCGCGACGCTAAGCGGTGGCCGCGGCGGCGGCGACCGCCTTGATGCGGTCGGGGCGGAAGCCCGACCAGTGCTCGTCCCCGGCGACGACGACGGGGGCCTGCAGGTAGCCCAGCGCCATCACGTAATCGCGAGCCTCGGAGTCTTCCGAGATATCGATGACCTGGTACTCCACACCGGCCTTGTCCAGGGCCTTGTAGGTGGCGTTGCACTGCACACAAGCAGGCTTGGTGTAGACGGTGATTGCCATCATCAGCTCCGAATTCCATCGATGTCGTTTGGGGTACACAGAACACTACACCTTGTGTCTGACATTGCCAGCGAACACTAGAAGTTGTGAATTACATTTATGAAACTCGCTGGTCGCGGGCCCAGAGAGCCCTATTTTCCCGGCGTGTCACGGCGTGTTCGGCGTGTCGCGCGGCGGGCCCGATCCGGGGGCGGGCGACGCCGTCGTCGAACCCACTGGATACAACGCGCGTCAGTCGGAAAAACTGCCCCGATCGGCCGAACCGTTAGGCTCATCACGTGACCGACAGCGACAACGGTGCGCCGCGCCTGGTGGGCGACGATCTGCTCGCCCAGCGCGACGAGCGGGCCGATGCCGCACAGAACCGCGCCCGGCTGCTCGACGCCGCCGCGCGCCTGGTCGCCGACCGCGGTGCCGCCGCGGTCACCATGGACGAGGTGGC
>NZ_JASGER010000029.1:0-31226 GCF_047606305.1 Gordonia sp. (in: high G+C Gram-positive bacteria)
ATCGGCGCTCGCGCGCTGCGCCAGCGCCGCCGCCTTGGCAGATGCGAGCTCGTCGATCTTCGCCGCGGCCTGCCGCCGGGCCTGTGCCTCGCCACTGCACTGCCCGTGGCGCAGCCGCGCGGCCTCGGCCTCCGACTCCGCCTTCGCCACGCGATCGCGCAGCGAGTAGACCCCGGCGCGGACGCGCTCGGCCTCCTCGACCTCGACCGTCAACTGCTCGCGGGCCGAATCGATCTGCTTGCGCCGCTCGGTCAACCGCTCCACCGCCCGCGCGTCCTCGTCGACGGCGGTCAGCGCCGCATCGAGCTCGGACAGCGCGGTGCGAGCGGTCTTCTCCCGCTGCTGGGCGGCGGCCAGCTCCCCGGTCGGCCGGCCGCGACCGACGGTGAAGTACCGCGTGTACTCGGCCTCGACGGCCGCCAGCAGATCGGCATCCTCGCCGTCGTCGCTGGATTCGCCGTGGTCGGCGACGGCCCGGTCGAGCGCCCGCGTCACCGAGGTGGCGTCGGACATCGCCACCGGCGTGCCGACGGCGTCCTGCACGACGCGCGAGGCCTGGAAGAGCGCCAGGTCCACCGACTGCTCGAGGATCGCCAACACCCGGTCGTGAGCGGCCTTGCCGGTCAGCTGCTGCGGTGTGGGCTCGTGCACGACCAGGGTCGTCGACTGCCCCTTGTTGAAGGTCTTCGAATAGGTGAACCGCCAGGGACCGCAGCTGATCTCGGCGCTCACCTGCGTGCCGACGTCGCGACCGGCCGGCTGGACCGCCTGGGCCCGACGACTCTTCGACGCAGAGGGGACGTCGAGCAACAGGTCGATCGCCTCGACCATCGACGACTTGCCCGCCTCGTTGCGACCGGACACCAGGGTGACGCCTCGGTCGGCGAACTCGCAGTCCCGTTCGTCGATGCCGCGGAAGTCGCGCAGCATCAGGCGGTGCAGCTTCATCGCGCACCCCCGGCGGCGAGTCGGCCGAGGAGCCCGAGCGCGTCGCGGGCGGCGCGCGCCGCGTCGCCGTCTTCCCCGTTGGCCTGCTCGACCAGGTGACGCGCAGCCTCGGCGGCGTAACCCCGCAGGCCAAGGTCGTCGACGTCGTGCGGGTCGGCGACCACGCGAAGGTGCTCGCGCGAGTCCCAGCGCAGAACCGCGGCGAACCGGTCCGCGGCGGTATCCAGCAGTTCCTCCAGCGCGGAGTGCTCGGCGACGGTGAGCGTCCCGACGAGACCCAGCCGCACCACCGTGGTGGCCTTGTCCGGCAGCTCGTCCAACCGGGCCCCCAACGCCGCAACGTCGTCGGCGCCGGTCAGGTCGGCGGTCAGCGACCGGAAGCGCCACCGCCCGACCGGGTGCGGGGTCACCGACACCGTGCGCCCGGCCCCACGGGTCAGGCCGACCACGAGGACCTCGCCCGAGCCGGTCTCCACGTTGTCGAAGTCGGTGACCTCGTGGGCGCCCGAGTACCAGATCCTTCCACTGTCGCCCAGATCGGTGACCGAGTGCCGATCGCCGAGTGCGACGAAATCGACGGATTCGTCGTCGATCGCCCGCTCGAGTGGCGACACGGCGACGATCGACGGGTCGGACCCGGGCGAGAGGGCGTCGGTGCCTCCGTGCCCGACCACGATCCGGATGCGGTCGCCGCGCGGCAGCCGCCCGACCTGGTCGCCGACCAGATCACTCGTCGGGGCCTTGTCCGACCACGGGGCGACCACCAGGTCCACGCCGTCGGCGACCTCCCGGACGCCCGGCTGCGCCAGTACGACCACGTTGGCCGGACACCGCGAGGTGAACGTCTTCGAGCGGTAGACGCTCGCGGCGTTGTAGGGGTCGTGGTTGCCGGGCAGCAGGTACACCGGCATCCCGAATCCGGCCATGCGGTCGAGGGCCTGGCTCACGATGCGCGCCGACACGCGGTGATCCTCGAAGACGTCGCCGCAGACCACGACGAACTCGGCACCGGCCTCGCGGGCGATCACGCCGATGCGCTCGAGCGCGGCCAGCCGGTCGGCGGTGAATTGCGCCTGGGCCTCCGGGCCGAGAAAGTGGCGCGTCATGCCCAGCTGCCAGTCCGCGGTGTGCAGGAAGGTGACGGCACGCTCCGGCGCGCGCCGGGGCACGCCCAGCGCGTCGTCGTCGAACAGCGATGCGGTCACGGGGATGATCGTAGGAGCGGGCCCGGACAAAACGCGGGAGGCGGGCCGGGCATCGCCCGAACCCGCCTCCCGTCGTGGGGGTATCCCTGTTGTCAGGCGGCCGCGTCGGCGTCGGCGCCCGCGGGGGCCGGCGTCGCCTTCATCGGCACCAGCAGCAACAGAACCGCTGCGGCGGCGAACGCCACCCCGGCCGCGAGGAAGATCGAGTGGCCCATGGCCACCGAGAATCCCTCGTGCATCTGCTGGGGCAGATGTGCCCCGCCGCCGCCGGTCGCGTGCTCCTGCGCCTTCTTCATGTCGAAGCCGGGGAACTCGTGGCGCAGCAGCGCCTGCATCAGCGCTCCGATGCCCGCGCTGCCCAGCACCGACCCGACGGTGCGGGTGGTGTTGTACACGCCGGCACCGGCACCGGCCTGGTGCCACGGCAGGTTGCGGGTGGCGGTGGCGCCCAGCGGGGCCCAGATGCCGGCACCCGCGATGCCCATGAGGATCGTCGGGAGCAGCAGCTGCCACACCGGGGTCTCCGGACGGTTGATGACGGCCATCCAGCACAGCGCCACGGCGTTGAGGAACATGGCGGTCGCGATGATCGTGCGCGGGTGGATCCGGTCGGCCAGGCGACCGATGATCGGCGCCAGGATGCCGCTGACCAACGCCATGGGCACCATCATGAGCGCGGACCGGATCGGGGTCATCCCGCCGACGAGCTGCAGGAAGAACATGACCGGGATCATGATGCCGGTGATGGCGAAGCCCTGCGCGAAGATGCCGACGTTGGACACCCAGTAGTTGCGGTCGGAGAACAGCGACAGCGGCACGAGCGGCTCACGGCGCATCTGCGCCTCCCACAGCACGAACAGCACCAGGTACAGGACGCCGACGGCGATCATGCCCCAGATCCAGCCGGTCCAATCGTTCTTCTCGCCGTCCTGGATGCCGAAGACGAGTGCGGTCAGGCCGATGCCGGAGAGCACGACGCCGATCCAGTCGAACTTGTGGTCGTGGGTCTCCACGCGCGGCACGAAGACCTGGGCGAGGATCAGGCCGATGATGCCGACCGGCAGGTTGATCAGGAAGATCCACTCCCAGCCGAAGTTCTCGGTGAGCACGCCGCCGAGCAGGGGGCCGACCATCGTCGCGACACCCGCGACGATGCCCCAGACGCCCATCGCCGCGCCGCGCTTGTGCGGCGGGAAGATGCGCGTGACGATGGCCATCGTCTGCGGGGTGATCAGGGCCGCACCGACGCCCTGGACCGCGCGGGCCGCGATCAGCATGCCGATCGACGACGAGAGTGCGCACCAGACGCTGGCGGCGGTGAAGACGACCAGGCCGACCTGGAAGACGAGCTTGGGCCCGAACTTGTCGCCGAGGCGCCCGGCCACGAGCAGCGGGACCGCGTAGGTGAGCAGGTAGGCGCTGGTGACCCAGACGATGGAGTTCAGGTCGGCGTGCAGGGCCTCCTGGATCGCCGGCTGGGCGACGGCGACGATCGTCATGTCGACGAGGATCATGAAGAAGCCGACGCACATGGCCAGCATCGCCAGCCATGGGTTCTTGTCCTGCCCCTCGGTGCCCGGTCCGGCGACCGGTCCCCGAGTGGGGTTGTCAGTGGTGGTCATGGATTCATTCCGTCCAATCGGTTGCAGGTGGGATCGCCGAGCACTTCGTCGAGCCAGGCGATGTCGTGATGGTCCATTCGGTGGAGCAGATCGTCGAGCCACGCGACCTGGGCGGTCAGTGTGGCCACGCGCATCCCGCCGTCGAGGCGGAAGACTTCCGGCACGCCCTTCTGCGACGACTCGGCGATGAGGGCGTTGACCCGGTCGAGCTCGTCGGCCATCGCCTCCCGGCGACGGCGCAGCAGTCGCGCGGCGTCCTCGCGGGACAGTTCGTGCGCCTGGGCGAGGGCCAGGTACAGCTGCGGGTATTCGGTCGGCGGTGTCGCGACGAGCTCCTCGAGTGCGGTGCGGTGCGCCGCCCGGCCGGCATCGGTGAGCTCGTACACGGTCCGCTCGGGGCGGTTGCCCTCGCGTTCCACGTCGTGCACACAGACCAGTCCCCGCTCGGACAGTCGCGCGACGACGTTGTAGATCGACGTCGTGCGCAGCTTGACCAGTCGGTCGTAATGCCGCTTGGCCGCCAATTGGGCCATCTCGTACGGATGCATCGGCCGCTCGAAGAGCAGGCTCAGGACCAGGAGGTCCAGCGGCTTCTGGCCGCATGTGCCGGTCTCCACCACGTCACCTCCCCGTCGATATGTCCGAATTGATCTACTCCGAATATTCCGAGTGGAATATAGGCCGGGTCCGCCGGGGCTGTCAACGCCGAGGGCGGCTAACCTGGACTGTGCGCGTCGTCACAGCGGCCGTCGGGAATCCCGGCGCCCCCGCCGTGCGTTGGGGCAGTGTTACGGACTTTTCACCACGACGGACGGATCGGAGGGGCACCGATGGCCGACGACCAGTCGACGCAGGGCACCTACGTGGAGCCCGGCAAGGAGTTCGTCCGCGACACCCGCTACATCGACACGAGGATCACCGCCGACGGGGCCGACGGTTACCCCGTGCAAGCCGGCCGCTACCGCCTGGTCGCCGCGCGGGCCTGTCCGTGGGCGAATCGGACGCTCATCGTGCGGCGCCTGCTCGGTCTGGAGGACGCGATCTCCCTCGGCCTGTGCGGTCCGACCCACGACGCCGACTCGTGGACCTTCGACCTCGATCCCGGCGGCGTCGACCCCGTCCTGGGGATCGGGCGACTCAAAGACGCCTACGAGAAGCGCTTCCCCGGCTATCCCAAGGGGATCACCGTCCCGGCAATCGTCGACGAGCGCGACGGCGCCGTCGTCACCAACGACTACGCCCAGATGACCCTCGACTTCTCCACCGAGTGGACCGAGCTGCACCGCGCGGGCGCGCCGGACCTCTACCCGCAGGCGCTGCGCGCGGAGATCGACGAGGTCAACGCCACGGTGTTCACCGATGTCAACAACGGCGTCTACCGGTGCGGCTTCGCCGGCAGCCAGGAGGCGTACGACAAAGCCTTCGACCGGTTGTTCACCAGGCTCGACCAGCTCGACGACCGACTGACCCGTCAGCGCTACCTGGTCGGCGACACGATCACCGAGGCCGATGTGCGGCTGTTCACCACGCTGGTCCGGTTCGACGCGGTCTACCACGGCCACTTCAAGACCAATCGAAACCTGCTGGCGCAGATGCCGGCGCTGTGGGCCTACGCGCGCGACCTGTTCAGCACCCCCGGCTTCGGCGACACCGTCGACTTCACCCAGATCAAGCAGCACTACTACCTCGTGCACCGCGACATCAATCCGACGGGCATCGTGCCCGCCGGTCCCGACCTGCGGGGTTGGCGCACCGCCCACCACCGCGAACAGCTCGGCGGGCGACCGTTCGGCGACGGCACCCCGCCGCCACCGCCACGACCCGACGAGACCGTCCCGAAAGAGAATGGGGTACCCACCGATGGCTAACGACAACCAGGCCGACGGCACCTTCGAGCACCCGCAACCGCCCGCACAGGCGGTCAACGCGGCCGACAAGATGTTGCGCAAGGCCCAGCGCCTGCAGGCACCAGCGGTGGCGAAGTACGTCAACCGGATCCGGGCCGCCCACCCCGACGAATCGCCCGAGCAGATCATCGCGCGGCTGGAGAAGCAGTACCTGCTGGCGGTGACCGGCTCCGGGGGTGCGGTCGGCGCGACCGCCGCGGTCCCCGGCGTGGGCACGGTCACCGCACTCGGCGCCGTCGCCGGCGAGACCGTCTTCTTCTTGGAGATGTCGGCGCTGCTCGCGCTCGCGATCGCCGAGGTCTACGGCATCGATCCCGCCGACCAGCCGCGCCGCGAGTCGCTCGTGCTCACCGTGGCCCTCGGCGAGGAGGGCGTCTCGGCGCTGGGCAAGCTCGTCGGCGGCGGGCGGAACACCGCACTCAAGCGACTGGCGGGCACCGCGATCCCCGGAGCCAACGTGTCGGCCTTCAACCAGAAGATGCTCAACAAGGTGATGCGACGCTTCACCATCAAGCGGGCACCGATGATCATGGGCAAACTCCTGCCGGCCGGTATCGGCGCGGGAATCGGGGCGGTCGGCAACCGGGCACTCGGGAAGAAGATCATCGACAACGCCCACGCGGCATTCGGCCCGCCGCCGCGGCGCTGGCCGAGCGAGTTGGTGATCGACGGGGACGTCGTCGCCGACGCCGCGCTGCCCGCTCCCGAGCGGCGGTTGAACACGCCCCGATAACTCCCCCGTACCGGTGCGGAGACTGACCTCACGCGCCCGCGTCGGCACGCGTAGCATCCCTAGTGGAGGACGTGATCCGCACACCACAGTGAGCGGGTCCGTCCCTCGATGCAGCACGTGGACAAGTTTGAGGCGCGGCCCCACACCCATCGGGGACGCACACCGACAGGGAATCGAGGCGAAGTACCGCTGTGAACACCCCCGCATCTGATTACGGGCAGAACACCTGGCTGGTCGAGGAGATGTACCAGCAGTATCTGAAGGACCCGGATTCGGTGGACCCGAGCTGGCGCGACGTGCTCAAGGACTACAAGCCGTCCACGAACGGTGCGGGATCAGGGAAGAAGAAGGCGGCTCCCGCCGTGAGCGCCCCGGAGGCGCCCGCGGCCGCCCAGCCCGCCAACGCGGTGACCCTCGACGCCGAGCCGGCCAAGCCCGAACCCGCCCACGCGCCGCCGACGGAGGCGCCCGCCACCAAGGCGGCGTCCGGCGTGGGCGTGACCAACCGCGACGGCTCCGGCGGCACTCCGCCGGTGACCGAGCCCGAGCCCGAGGCCGAACCCACCGAGACCTCCAAGGTCCTGCGCGGCGCATCGGCCGCGGTGGCGCGCAACATGTCGGCGTCGCTGACCGTGCCGACCGCGACCAGCGTGCGCGCGGTGCCGGTCAAGGCGATGATCGACAACCGCATCGTGGTCAACAACCACCTCGCCCGCACCCGCGGCGGCAAGGTGTCCTTCACCCACCTGCTCGGCTACGCGATCGTGCAGGCGGTCAAGGCGTTCCCCAACATGAACAGCCACTTCGCCGAGGTCGACGGCAAGCCCAACGTCGTCTCCCCCGCGCACACCAACCTCGGTCTGGCGATCGACCTCCCCGGCAAGGACGGCAGCCGCTCGCTGGTCGTCGCCGCGATCAAGGAGTGCGAGTCGAAGAACTTCGCCGAGTTCTGGGCGGCCTACGAGGAGATCATCCGCAAGGCCCGCGAGGGCGGGTTGACCGCCGAGGACTTCTCCGGCGTGACCATCTCGCTGACCAACCCGGGCACCATCGGCACCGTCCACTCGGTCCCGCGTCTGATGCCGGGCCAGGGCGCGATCATCGGCGCCGGTGCCATGGAGTACCCGGCCGAGTTCCAGGGCGCCTCCGACGAGCAGATCGCCGAGCTCGGCGTCGGCAAGCTGATGACGCTGACGTCGACCTACGACCATCGCATCATCCAGGGCGCCGAATCCGGCGACTTCCTGCGCCGCGTCCACCAGCTGTTGCTCGACGACGGGTTCTGGGACGAGATCTTCACCGCGCTGCACATCCCCTACGAGCCGATCCGCTGGCGCCAGGACATCCCGCCGGGGCTCGTCGACAAGTCGACCCGCGTCCTGGAGCTGATCGCCGCCTACCGCAGCCGCGGCCACCTGATGGCCGACATCGACCCGTTGATGATGGACTCCGACGCCCGGCGCGCCCACCCGGACCTGCAGATCGAGTCCTACGGGCTGACCCTGTGGGATCTGGACCGCACCTTCCGCGTCGGCGGCTTCCACGGCAAGGAGCGCATGAAGCTGCGCGACGTCCTGTCGGTGCTGCGCGACGCCTACTGCCGCCACGTCGGCGTCGAGTACACGCACATCCTCGAGCCCGAGCAGCAGCGCTGGCTGCAGGAGCGGGTGGAGATCAAGCACGTCAAGCCGCCGGTCGCCGAGCAGAAGTACATCGTCAGCAAGCTGAACGCCGCCGAGGCCTTCGAGACCTTCCTGGCGACCAAGTACGTCGGCCAGAAGCGCTTCTCCCTCGAAGGCGCCGAGTCGGTGATCCCGATGATGGACGCCGTCATCGACCAGAGCGCCGAGCACGACCTGCACGAGGTCGTCATCGGCATGCCGCACCGCGGCCGCCTCAACGTGCTGGCGAACATCGTCGGCAAGCCCTACTCGAAGATCTTCACCGAGTTCGAGGGCAACCAGGACCCGTCGCAGTCGCACGGTTCCGGCGACGTCAAGTACCACCTCGGCGCCGAGGGCAAGTACTACCAGATGTTCGGCGACAACGAGATCACCGTCTCGCTGACCGCCAACCCGAGCCACCTCGAGGCGGTCGACCCCGTGCTCGAGGGCCTGGTCCGCGCCAAGCAGGACATGCTCGGCGACAGCGCCGGCGACTTCCCGGTGCTGCCGCTGATGCTGCACGGCGATGCCGCGTTCGCCGGCCAGGGCGTGGTCGCCGAGACGCTGAACCTCGCCATGCTGCCCGGCTACCGCGTCGGCGGCACCGTGCACATCGTGGTCAACAACCAGGTCGGCTTCACCACGGCGCCGGAGTACTCCCGCTCCACCGAGTACTGCACCGACGTCGCGAAGATGATCGGCGCGCCGATCTTCCACGTCAACGGCGACGACCCGGAGGCCTGTGTCTGGGCGGCCAAGCTCGCCGTCGACTACCGCGAGGCCTTCCAGAAGGACGTCGTCATCGACCTCGTCTGCTACCGCCGACGCGGCCACAACGAGGGCGACGACCCGTCGATGACGCAGCCGGCGATGTACGACGTGATCGACACGATGCGCGGCGTCCGCAAGTCCTACACCGAGGCCCTCATCGGCCGTGGCGACATCTCGACCAAGGAGGCCGAGGACGCCCTGCGCGACTACCAGGGCCAACTCGAGCGCGTCTTCAACGAGGTCAAGGAGCTCGAGCGGTACACCCCCGAGCCCAGCCCGTCGGTGGAGGCCGAGCAGTCGCTGCCGTCCAAGCTGGTCACCGCGGTGCCGGCCGACACGCTGGCGCGGATCGGCGACTCGTTCATGACACTCCCCGACGGCTTCACCCCGCACCCCCGCGTACTCCCGGTGCTCAAGCGGCGCCAGCAGGGTTCGCGAGAGGGCGGGATCGACTGGGCGTTCGCCGAGCTGCTGGCCTTCGGGTCGCTGGTCCTCGAGGGGCGCACCGTCCGCCTGTCCGGCCAGGACTCGCGCCGCGGCACCTTCACCCAGCGCCACTCGGTGCTGATCGACCGCCACAACGGCTCGGAGTACACGCCCCTCAACCACATCCCCGGCGAGGACGAGGAGCACGCGGGCCGTTTCATGGTCTACGACTCCCCGCTGTCGGAGTACGCGGTGGTCGGCTTCGAGTACGGCTACTCGGTCGGCGACCCCGACGCACTCGTGCTGTGGGAGGGCCAGTTCGGCGACTTCGTCAACGGTGCTCAGTCCATCGTGGACGAGTTCATCAGCTCCGGCGAGGCCAAGTGGGGCCAGACCTCCGGCGTCGTGATGCTGCTGCCGCACGGCCACGAGGGCCAGGGCCCCGACCACACCTCCGGCCGCATCGAGCGGTTCCTGCAGCTGTGCGCCGAGGGCTCGATGACGGTCGCGATGCCGTCGACGCCGGCCAGCTACTTCCACCTGTTGCGCCGCCACGCACTCGACGGGATCGAGCGGCCGCTGGTCGTGTTCACGCCCAAGTCGATGCTGCGAAACAAGGCCGCGGTGAGCCCGGTATCGGAGTTCACCGACTCGAAGTTCCTGTCGGTGCTCGACGACCCGGCCTTCGCCGACGACGCCGCCGACCGGTCCAAGGTGCGACGCGTGCTGCTCGTCAGCGGCAAGCTCTACTACGAGCTCGCCGCGCGCCGCGAGAAGGACGGTCGCGATGACATCGCGATCGTGCGCATGGAGCAGCTGTACCCGGTGCCCTACCGCCGCATGCGGATGACGCTGGAGCGCTACCCGAATGCCGACGACTTCGTGTGGGTCCAGGAGGAGCCGGCCAACCAGGGTCCGTGGCCCTTCCTCGGCCTGTGGCTGCCCGACATGCTCCCCGACATCCTCACCGGGATGCGCCGCATCTCGCGCCGGGCGATGTCGGCGCCGTCCTCGGGCTCGAGCAAGGTGCACGCCGTCGAGCAGCAGGAGATCATCGACACCGCGTTCGGCCCGAAGGTCGACTCGCCGGTGACCTCCTAGACCCGACGCGCCGCGCCGTCGGGGTCGACGACGCCGCCGATCGCGACCAGCGAGTTCACCACCAGGTCGAGCAGTTCGTCCCGCGTCGGTTCGGAGCGGTCCAACCAGCTCAGGGCGATCTCCTCGACGAAGGAGATCCAGCCGCGCACGGCCAGCTCGACCGTCGGTGTGCGGACCATGCCGTAGGCGTCGGTGCGGTCGAGGATCCGATCGGCCAGGACCGTTCGCGTCTCCTCGACGATCCGCCGCATCTCGTCGTCACCGGCCGCTGCTCCGCGCAGGAACGCGGTGTAGGCGTGCCGGTGCTCGCTGACGAAGTCGAGGAACGCACCCATCCCCGACCGCAACACGTCGATTGGCTCGCCGAGCGAATCGTCCGGCGCCGTGACCGTCAACAGTTCGGCGGCCTGTGCCTGCGCGAGCGCCAGGTGGAAATCCTGCTTCGACGAGAAGTAGTGGAAGACCAGCGCCCGCGACACCCCGGCGGCCTGCGCCACCGACTCGATCGACAGGTTGTCCAGGGACACACGCTTGATCAGGTCCCGACCGAGCGCGATGAACTGTTCGCGCCGGGCCGCGGGAGTCATCCGGGTGCGCTTCTTGCCGCTTCCCTTCGTCGCCGGTGCCACGCCGCCACGGTAGCACTATTGACTCACCGTCCAACAGCTATTGACCGTCCGTCAATAAATGACGTAGCGTGACGTCGGCACACGCATCCCGGCACACGGACCCACTTGTCAACGCATAATCGAAGCAGCCCAGAACAAGGAATCGAGAGAACCATGAAGGACTTCCGCAACAAGGTCGTCGTCGTCACCGGCGCAGGCTCGGGCATGGGCCGCGAACTCGCCGTCAAGCTCGGCCAGCGCGGCGCGAAGGTCGCCATCAGCGACATGAACCCGGACGGCCTCGCCGAGACCGAGCGCCTGGTCAAGGCCACCGGCGCCGAGGTGCACTCCCAGCTGCTCAACGTCGCCGAGCGCGAGGCCTTCCTCGAGTACGCCGAGACCATCGTCAACCACTTCGGCGGCGTCAACGCGATCTTCAACAACGCCGGTATCGCCCACCACGGCGAGATCGAGCACATGGAGTTCAAGGACATCGACCGCGTCATGGACGTCGACTTCTGGGGCGTCGTCAACGGCACGAAGGCCTTCCTGCCGCACATCATCGCCTCCGGCGACGGTCACATCGTCAACACGTCGTCGCTGTTCGGCCTGCTGTCCGAGCCCGGTCAAGCGGCCTACAACTCGGCCAAGTTCGCGGTGCGCGGCTTCACCGAGGCCCTCAACCAGGAGATGATCGTGGCCAAGCACCCGGTCAAGGTCACCTGCGTGCACCCGGGCGGCGTGAAGACCGCGATAGCCAAGAACGCGACCTTCTCCACCGACGACGCGAGCAACTCGAAACTCACCGAGGCCTTCGACAAGTACCTGCTGCGGATGGACGCGAGCAAGGCCGCCGACATCATCCTGCGCGGCGTGGAGAAGAACCACGCCCGCGTGCTCGTCGGCAACGACGCCAAGGCCCTCGACCTCTGGGTGCGCCTCGTGGCCTCCGGCTACCAGGGCATCGCCGCGCGCGTCACCGGGAGCATGATGAAGCGCTTCGGCTAGCCCGACGACCGACTACGCCAAGCCGTGCTGGCCGAGCCACTCGCTCACCAGCGCGGCTTGGTCTTTTCCGCCCTGCCACCGTCGGGTCAGGTCGGCCAGGTCCGCGTCGCTGAGTTCGCCCACGACCTTGTTGAGCGCCTTGACGTCCTGCTTGCCGAAACGGGCGCTGCGATACACCGGGACGAGCTGCGCCCCCGACATCGGGTCACCGACCGCGACGCCGGCCGGCAACGACCGGCTCAGCAGCGTGTAGTCGGCGTCGCCAAACTCCGTCGGCCCCGGCTTCGGGACGTCGGCGGGCTGCCCGCCGGACCGGCCTCCCGGCACGACGACGCCCAGCAACAGCGGCACCGTCGACGGGAAGAGGTCCAGGTCGTCGGCACTCATCGCATCGAGCTGTGCGTGTTCACCGGCGATCCGAATGGGCTCTTCCACCGCGATCCCCTGCGCACGCAGCGCCCCCCGGTACAGGAACGCCGTCATCTGCATCTGCGGGTCGGCCGACGCGCCGATCCGCACCGGGTCCGGGCCGCCGCCGCACCCGGCCAGCACCGCACACAGCAATCCGATCAGGGCTACCCATCTCGCCATGCCCACACGGTAGCAATGTCCTAGTATCTGCAGACGTGCCCGCTGACCCCGTCGTCGACTGTGCCGTCTACGTGGACGGGGTCCGCGACCCCCACGAATTCACCTACGCCGAGGCGCTCGACCGGGTCCGCGAGACCGGCGAGGGGTGGGTCTGGCTGGGTCTGCACGCCCCCGACAACGCCCAGATGACGGCCGTCGCCGACGTCTACGGCCTGCATCCCCTGGCCGTGGAGGACGCCGTCGTCGCACACCAGCGACCCAAGTTGGAGCTGTACGGCCACACCATGTTCATGGTGATGCGGACCGTCGCCTACGTCGACCACGACTCCATCGCGTCCACCGCCGACGTGGTCTCCACCGGCGAGATCATGATGTTCGGCGGGCAGGACTTCGTCATCACCGTGCGACACGGCGATCAGACCGAGCTCGCCTCCATCCGGCACACCCTCGAGCAGCGCCCGAAGATCCTCGCCCTGGGGCCCGCGGTCGTGCTGCACGCCGTCGTCGACCACGTCGTCGACACCTACCTGGCGGTGACCGACGAGATCGACACCGACATCGCCGAACTCGAACAAGACGTGTTCGGGACCGGCGACGTCCACATCGACCCGGTGTACCTGCTCAAGCGGGAGGTCATCGAGTTCCGCCGGGCGGCGACCCCGCTCGCGATCCCGCTCCACCGGCTCGCCGAACCCAACCCGTGGCTGCCCGATGAAGTGCGCAACTACCTGCGCGACGTGAACGACCACCTCACGACGGTCAACGAGCGCATCACCGACTACGACCACCTGCTGTCGTCGATGCTCGACGCCGCCGCGGCCAAGATCGGGATCCAGCAGAACACCGACATGCGCAAGATCACCGCGTGGGCCGCCATCCTGGCGGCGCCGACGATGATCGCCGGCGTCTACGGCATGAACTTCAAGAACATGCCGGAGTTGGAGTGGCACTACGGCTACTTCCTCGCACTCGGACTGATGGCGACGGTCTGTGGGCTGCTCTGGCGCAACTTCCGCAAGCACGGATGGTTGTGACCATGCACAAGCTCTTCTCCTACGGGACCCTGCAGTTGCCGCAGGTGCAGCGCGAGACCTTCGGCCGGGAGCTGGCCGGAGCGCCGGACGCCGTCGTGGGCTATCGCAGCGAGATGCTGACCATCACCGATCCGATGGTCATCGAGCGCAGCGGCAGCGATCGTCACCCGATTCTCGTCCCCGGCACACCGGAGGACACCGTCGAGGGGACGACGTTCCTGGTCGACGACGAGCAGCTGGCCGCCGCGGATCACTACGAGGTCGACGACTACACCCGCGTCGAGGTCCCGCTCCGCTCGGGCGGCCACGGCTGGGTGTACGTTCTCGCCACCTGACACCGGCCTTTCCCCGCCCTGCTAGCCGAGGGTCGCGGCCACCCGCCGTGGATCTGACCGGTCGATGCCGGCCTCCGCCCACGCCTCGCGCAGCGCCGAGGCGCCCTTCAGGCGCACCCACGCCGCCTCGTTGGCGGTCACCGGCACCGCCCGCAGAAAGCGCACCGCCTCGGCCGGCTCGGGCAGCGGCACCGGCGCCAGATCGTCGGCCTCCAACAGCACCGCGGTGAACGGGGCGCCATCCCAGAGCGGGGCACCCAGATCGACGAGCGCGTCCTCCCCCAGGACGAGGCCCTCGACCATCGGCGCCGCCGCCAACGTTGCCAGCGAGCGGTGCAGATTCCGCAGCTGCACCGCCGCGTCGGCGTGCACCCGGATGACGAGCTCGACGCGCGGACCGCGCACCGGATCGGGGTTCGGGTCGGCGGGGTCGGCCATCGGATGGCGGGACGAACCGGCGGTGACGAAGATCAGCTCCCCCGCCGCCGTATCGACGAATCGGAGCACATCGATCGGCTCGGCCCCCAGGAACGTGACCGACGCGCGTTGCGGCGTCAGGGACAGTTGCCCGGCGACGTGCTCGGCGATCAGCTCCGTCGACCAGCCGGCCGTCATCGGGACAGGTTGACGCCGGACTTGGCGTCGAAGACGAGCACGTCGGATGCGTCGAAGACGAGCGTCGCCCTGGTCCCCCGTCGGATCTGCGACTCGGGCGACAACCGTGCGATCAGCTCGTGGCCGGGCACCGCGAGGTGCGCGAAATTGTCCGAGCCGAGCGACTCCAACACGTCGACGTCGCCGACGATCTCCTGTCCCCCGCCGCCCTGTGCGGCGTCGCGCAGGTGCTCGGGGCGGATGCCCACGACGACCGTGCCGTCGCTGTGCGCACGGACGGCATTGGTCTCCACGTGTCGGGCGTTGTCGATGCGCACCGTGCCGACGTCGGTCTGCACCCCCTCGGCCGTCAACCGGCCGGCGATCAGGTTCATGGCGGGCGAGCCGATGAATCCGGCGACGAACAGGTTGGCCGGCGACCGGTAGAGCTCACCGGGTGCTCCGACCTGCTGCACGAAGCCGTCGCGCATCACGACGACCCGGTCGCCGAGGGTCATCGCCTCGGTCTGGTCGTGGGTCACGTAGACGGTGGTGGTGCGCAGCCGCGCCTGCAATCGCGCGATCTCCACGCGCATCGCCCCGCGCAGCTTGGCGTCGAGGTTCGACAGCGGCTCGTCCATCAAGAACGCCTTGGGCGAACGCACGATCGCACGGCCCATCGCCACGCGCTGGCGCTGTCCACCGGAGAGCTGCGCCGGCTTGCGGTCGAGGTAGTCGTCGAGCCCCAGGATCGCCGACACCTCGGAGACCTTCGCGGCGATCTCCGCCTTGCCCGGCTTCGGGCGGGCCAGGGTGAGCGGGAACTCGATGTTCTGCCGGACGGTCATGTGCGGGTAGAGCGCATAGTTCTGGAAGACCATGGCGATGTCCCGCTCGCGCGGCGGCATCTCGTTCACGCGCCGCCCGTCGATGCGCAACTCGCCGGAGGTGATGTCCTCCAGGCCCGCGATCATGTTCAGCGTCGTCGACTTGCCGCAGCCGGACGGTCCCACCAGGATGAGGAACTCCCCGTCGGCGATGGTCAGGTCCAGCTCGGCGACCGCGACCGACCCGTCCGGGTAACTCTTGCTGATGCCGTCGGCGACGATTTCTGCCATGGGGCTACCCCTTCACCGCGCCGGAGGTCAACCCGGCGACGATTCGACGTTGGAAGATGAGGACGAAAACGATGATCGGGATGGTGATCACCACGGCGGCGGCCGCGATCTGCCCGGTCGGCTCGGTGAACTCCGAGACGCCCGTGAAGTTGGTGATCGCCACCGGCGCGGTGATCGCCCTGTCGCTCGAGGTCAGCGACAGCGCGAGCAACAGCTCGTTCCAGGAGAAGATGAACACCAGGATGGCCGCGGTCACCACGCCGGGCGCGGCCAGCGGGACGATGACCCGCCGGAACGCCTGGGCGCTCGTGGCGCCGTCGAGCTTGGCGGCCTTCTCCAGGTCCCAGGGGATCTCCCGGAAGAACGCGGACAGCGTGTACACCGCCAGCGGCAGCGCGAACGTGATGTACGGCAGGATCAGGCCGGGCCACGTGTCGAACAGGCCGAGTCGCCGCTCGATGTTGAACAACGGTGTCACCAGTGAGATCTGCGGGAACATCGCGATCAGCAGCGTCGCGCCGACGAGGAGTTTCTTGCCGCGGAAGTCCAGCCGGGCGATGGCGTAGGCCGCCATGGTGCCGATGACCACGGCGATGACCGTCGTGATGAGACCGACGCCGATCGAGTTGACCAGCGCACTGGTGAAGCCCCGGTAGGCGAAGGCGTCGCGGTAGTTGGCCAGCGTCGGGTCGACCGGGATCAGCTTGCCGTCCGTCGGGTTCGACTTGAAGGACAGGCTCAGGATCCACAGCATCGGGATCATCGCGTACAGCACGACCAGCAGGTTGATCGCCGACCAGCCGAGTTTGCGCTTGTCCATGATCACCGACCCTGCGCATCGGCGCCGGGAGCCGACGCCCCGAAGCCCTTGATGAACAGTGCGGCGATCACGCCGACACAGAGGAACACCAGAACGCTGATCGCCGACCCGGTGCCGAGGTTGAACGCCTTGAACAGGTTGTCGTAGCCGAGGATCGAGACCGACCCGGTGCCGTTCGCCCCCTTGGTGAGCACGTAGATGTTGTCGAAGATCCGGAAGGCGTCCAGCGTGCGGAACAGCAGCGCGACCAGGATCGCCGGCTTCATCAGCGGCAGGGTGATCCGCCACAGCCGCGTCCACGCGCCGGCGCCGTCGACGTGGGCGGCACGCAGCAGGTCGTCGGGCACGAGGGCCAGGCCCGCCAGCAGCAGCAGCGCCATGAACGGCGTCGTCTTCCACACCTCGGCGAGCACGATGATCGCCAGCGACGGCAGCTGGTGCGTCAACGGCGCCGATCCGTCCGGCAGCAGGTTGGCCAGGTAGCCGGTCCCCGGGGTCCACGCGTAGTACCAGGACATGGCGGCGACGACGGTGACCACGCCGTACGGGATGAGGACCATCGTGCGCACGGTCCCCCGCCCGACGATGGTGCGGTGCATGACCATCGCGATGGCGAGACCGAGGACCAGTTCCAGCGCCACCGACACCACCGTGATCAGCAGCGTCACGCCCAACGCACTCCACCAGTAGCGATCGGACAGGACGGTCGCGTAATTGCCCAGCCCGACGAACTCGCTCTTGCCGGGCGCGGTGAGCGACACCTTGTTCAACGAGAGCCACAGCGCGTATCCCACCGGATAGGCGGTCACCAGCGCCATCAGCAGCGCGGCAGGGGTGATCAACAGGTAGGCCAGCCGACGGTCACCGTTCATCTCAGGGCACCAACCCTTCGCCCACGAGCGCCTTGCGCGCCGCATCGGCCAACTCGTCGACCAGCTTGTCCGGATCCCACGCGCCAACGGGGTGCAGCTTGGCAGCCAGCATGGTCGACAGCGTCGAGTAGGCCGGGGTGGCCGGTCGGGAGGCGGCCCGGGTGTCGCTGACCTGTTCGCGCAGCACGTCGCCCATCGGGAACGCCGCCCGGAAGGCCGGCTCGTCGTACAGCGCCGAGATGGTCGGCGGTTGCGACGCCTTCAGCGCGTACTGGCGCTGCGCGTCGATGCTGGTCAGGCACCGGACCGCGCGCCAGGCGAGTTCTGCCTTGGCCGACCGTGTCGACACGGCCAGGTTCATCCCGCCCAGCGTGGACCGCGCGGGCGTCGACGGGTCCACCCCGGGGTACGGGGCGAAGGCGAACCGGGTCGCGAGAACACGGTTGGCACGGGCCAGATCGGCGCCGGTGGGCTCGGCGGCGTCGGGCGCGAAGACGTCGGCGAACTCGGTCATCTCCGGGAAGAACGGCACCTGCTGGTTCGCGTCGGTGGCGGTGGCCGCGTTGGACCGCATCGAGGAGTACACGTACGGCCAGTTGACCTCAAAGGTCGCCAGCCCGCGCTCCATTCCGAGCCGCGCCGGATCCTCGGTGTTGTTCGACAGCGACGGATCCGCGCCGGGCGCCGTGGCGATCGCCTTGAGGGTCCGCAGGGCCCGCACCGTCGCGGCGCGGTGCTGCGGCGTGTCGTTCAAGGTGACGCGCCCGGGGTCCGCCGGGTCCAGCACCGACCCGCCCGCACTGGCCAGCAGCGAGTTGAACCAGACGACCAGTCCTTCGTACTGCGCGCCCTGCGCCATGATGTAGCTCGGCACCGCCTTGCGCATGTGCGGCGGCGAGGCGGCGTTCTCGGCGATCACGCCCTTGCGCACCGTCTCGTTGTCGGCGAGCAGCTCATCCCAGGTGCGCGGCGGGGTGTCCCGTTTGACGTAGCGGCGCAGCAGGTCGGGCCGGTACCAGAGCAGCTGCGAATTCGTCCACGTCGGGACCCCGTACAACCGGGGCGACGAGTCGCCGGCGGTCCGCCAGGTCGCGGTCTGCATCGGGCCGCCCAACGTGGTGGAGCGCAGCGTCGCGGCCAAGTCGTCGGGCACGGGTCGTGCCCAGCCGGCGCCGGCGAACTCGGCGGTCCACGTCACGTCCATCGTGTAGATGTCCACCGACGAGTCGTTGCCGGCCAGTCGTCGCGCCAATTGCAGTCGTTGCCCGTCGGCGTCCTTGGGCAGCTTCACCACCGAGATCCGATACCCGTCGGTGCAGCCCGCGGCCACCGATTCGATGGCAGCAGCGTCGTTGCCCGGGACGTAGGCGGTGAGGGTGTCGGCCGGGGTGGCGGCGCTGCAGGCCACCGCCACGGGAGCGGCGACGGCGAGCACTGCGGGCAGGACGAAACGACGCGTGTTCAGCGGAACTCCTCAGTCAGAGCGAGAGCCGCGTCAGCATATCCCGACCCCGCTCGGCGGTGGTCGGATCACAGAGAACGTCGTAGCGCCCGGCGACCAGCTGCATCGTGGACGCGAAGTCGCGCTGACCGCGCATCATCGCATACGGAACGGCCGAGGAGACCACGCCGAAGATGATGCCGCCCAAGACGCCCAGGAACAGCGCGGTGACCGCGGGCTGGACGAACATCGAGGCGAGCAGGCCGACGAACAGGCCCAGCATGGCGCCGCCGCCGATGCCCTGCATGATCACCCGACCCCAGGTCAGGCGGCCGGTCACGCGTTCCACCTGCATCAGGTCGACGCCCACGATCGTCACGTTCTGCACCGGGAACCCCTCGTCGGAGAGGAAATCGACGGCCTTCTGCGCCTGCGCGTACGTCGGGTAGGAACCGATCGGCCACCCCGACGGCGGCGTCGGCAACCCGGGGGTCGCCGGGCGACCCGATTGTTGTGGCTGCATCCCTTGCCCTTTCTTTGCGCACCGGGCCACTAGGCTAGTGACCATGTCGGTGAGCAAGGTCTTCGTAGCCAGACTAGTAGGGCTCGCCGTTCTCGGCCCCGACGGCGAATCAATCGGCCGCGTCCGCGACGTGGTCATCGCGATCCGCCTGTCCGGCCTGCCCCCGCGCGTCCTCGGCTTGGCCGTGGAGATGACCAACCGTCGGCGCATCTTCGTCCCCATCCTGCGGGTCACCGGCGTCGACCCGCACAAGGTCACGCTCAACACCGGAACCGTCAGCATGCGCAAGCTGCACCTGCGCCCGGGCGAGGCCCTCGCCGTCGGGCAGGTCCTCGACACGCGCGTGCGGGTGACCGATCCCGACCTGGCCGAGGTGGCCGACGGCGACTTCACCGTCGTCGACCTCGGCATCGAGCGCGGCAAGACGCGCGATTGGCTGGTGACCCGCGTGGCCGTGCGGGCGAGCCGGATGCGCCTGCCGCGCCGCGGCGAGATCCACGTCGTTGACTGGGCGCACGTGCAGGGCCTCACACAGACGGCCCTCAACCTGCCCGGACAGGGCGTGGCGGCCATCCTGATGCAACTCGACGGCATGCGCCCGGCCGACGCCGCGAACGTCCTGCGCGAACTGCCGGCCAAGCGCCGCGAGGAGATCGCCGCCGCCCTCGACGAGGAGCGGCTGGCCGACATCCTGCAGGAGATGCCCAGTGACGATGCGCAGTCGCTGATCGCGGTGATGGGAACCGGGCGCGCCCGCAACGTCCTGGGCGCGATGGAGCCCGACGACGTCGCCGACCTCGTCGGCGAACTGCCGCCGGGCGAGGCCGAGCGCCTGCTGTCGTTGATGGCGCCCGAGGAGTCCGAGCCGGTCCGTCGACTGCTCACCCACTCCCCCGACACCGCGGGCGGCATGATGACGCCCGAACCGCTCATCGTCACCGCGGCCACGACGGTCTCCGAAGGCCTGGCGCGGGTGCGCGACCCCGAGATCACCCCCGCGGCCGCCAGCATCGTGTTCGTCGTGCGCCCGCCGACGCAGACGCCGACCGGCAAGTACCTCGGCTGCGTCCACCTGCAGGTGTTGCTGCGCAACCCCCCGGCCACCCTGGTCGGCGACCTGCTCGACACCGATCTGGGCCATCTGCACCCGGAGGACTCGGTGGAGGCGGTGACCCGCTACTTCGCGACCTACAACCTGGTCTGCGCGCCCGTCGTCGACGAGGACGGCCACCTGCTGGGGGCGGTCAGCGTCGATGACCTGCTCGACGAGATCCTGCCCGACGACTGGCGCGACACCGAACCCGAGCCGAACACCCCGCTCGACCTCGCGAGCGGGGGCGGCCGATGAGCAGCCGCGGCGCCGGGCGCCGCCTCGACCAGCCGTCGGATCGTCGTCGCCCGAAGTTCTTCACGCTCGACGCCGACGTGGTCGGCGTCTACAGCGAGCGTGTGGCGCGGTTCCTGGGGACCGGCCGCTACCTGGCCATCCAGACCGTCGTGGTGGTCGTGTGGATCGTGCTGAACCTGCTCAGCTTCATCCACCACTGGGACCCGTATCCGTTCATCCTGCTGAACCTGGCCTTCTCGACCCAGGCGGCCTATGCCGCCCCGCTCATCCTGCTCGCGCAGAACCGGCAGGAGAACCGCGACCGCGTCGCCCTCGAGGAGGACCGTTTGCGCGCGGCCGAGACGAAGGCCGACACCGAGTTCCTCGCCCGCGAATTGGCGGCGGTGCGCCTCGCCGTCGGCGACACCGTCACCCGCGACTACCTGCGCAAGGAACTCGACGACCTTCTCGACGACCTCGTGGACCGCCTGGCCGACAAGCCCGGCGACGACGAGGACACCCCGGAGCCGAAAGCGGCTCCCAAGCGGTAATCCCGGGTCCGTGCACCCCGTCTGGCCATGTCGTTTATGCTGTGCAGTGGTATAGGACACACCGGTTGTCGGGGTGGGAAGCACACAACGGGGTGAGATTCACATGACTGGCATTGCGTTCTGGCGCCGCGCTCAGGGGCCGACGCGCCCTCGTGGGCGCGCAGCCGTGCGCGTGCTGACTGCGGGTCTGGGGACGACGGCCATCAGCGCGTTGGTACTGGGGGCGGCTTCCTCGAGCACCATCGCCGACGGGGCCCGACCGGCCGCCCGGGCCGGTGAGGCGGCCAGTGTCACGCAGGTCGCCGGCATCGCCTCGATCACCGAGAACACGGCCGCCGCCGCCTTTGCCCCGCCAAAGGCCGGCGATCCGATGATCTCCCCGCAGTTCCGGCTCGCCTTCGGCATCCCCAACGGCCCGCTGGGCATCCCCGGCGTCGTCCTGCAGGCCTACAAACTCGCGGCGACCCGCATGGCGACCGAGAGCCCCGCCTGCAAGCTGCCGTGGTACCTGCTGGCCGGCATCGGCCGCATCGAGTCGGGGCACGCCGGCAACGGCAACGTCGACGAGTACGGCAACGTCCGCACCCAGATCCACGGCCCCGCGCTCGACGGCACCCTCGCCGGCAACGCCGTGATCCTGGACTCCCAGGGCAACGCCGCCCGCGCGATGGGCCCCATGCAGTTCATCCCGAGCACGTGGGCGACGTGGGGGTCGGACGCCAACGGCGACGGCAAGGCCGATCCGCAGAACATCTTCGACTCGACATATTCGGCCGGACGCTACCTGTGTGCGGGAGTCAGCGACATCATGGCCGGCAACAACAAGGTCGCCGCGGTGTACCGGTACAACCACTCGATGGCCTACGTGACCAACGTGCTCTCCTGGGCCGCCGCGTATTCGACCGGCGTGATGCCGACCGAGGGCATTCCCGACATGCACGCCACGCCGGTCGACAACCCGAAGGACGCGAAGGACCGCCGACGCGGCGACCGCGCCCGCAAGCCCGGTGAGGCGATCGACGACCCGCGGGCCGCCGACGACGGCCGGGACGTCGACACCGGCGATGCCGCCAAGACCGAGAAGAAGGTCAAGCCCAAGAAGCCGGACTGCTTCATCGTGTGCCTGCCGCCCGAGTTCGGCGGACCCAAGCAGGCCCCCGCCGGTCCCCGGGCCGGCCAGCGCGAGCGCGGTGCACGACCGGCCCCCGATGCCGCACGACCCCAGGTCCAGCCGGGCCCGACCCTGCCCGGGGTGGCGCGCTAACTAGACTGGAGGGCGATGAGTACCACCGCCCCTTCCGAATCCGCGATCCGCGCGGCGCTGAGCAAGGTCGACGACCCCGAGATCGGCAAACCCATCACCGAACTCGGGATGGTCAAGTCGATCACCGTCGGCGACGACGGCGCCGTCGACGTGGTCGTGTATCTGACCACCTCCGGGTGCCCGATGCGCACCGAGATCAGCGATCGGGTCAGCGCGGCGGTGGCCGACGTGCCCGGCGCGGGCGCGATCACCGTCGGTCTCGACGTGATGGACGACGAGCAGCGCACCGAGCTGCGCAAGAAACTGCGCGGCGACCGCGCCGAACCGGTCATTCCGTTCGCCCAGCCGGGTTCGCTCACCCGGGTCTACGCGGTCGCCTCCGGCAAGGGTGGCGTGGGCAAGTCGAGTGTGACGGTCAACCTCGCCGCCGCGTTGGCGCAGCGCGGCCTGTCGGTCGGTGTGCTCGACGCCGACATCTACGGCCACTCGGTGCCCCGCATGCTCGGCAACGACGCCAAGCCGACGCAGGTCGAGCAGATGATCATGCCGCCGATCGCACACGGCGTGAAGTTCATCTCGATCGGCCAGTTCACCGACGGCAACACCCCGGTGACCTGGCGCGGCCCGATGCTGCACCGGGCGCTGCAGCAGTTCCTCGCCGACGTGTACTGGGGCGACCTGGACATCCTGCTGCTCGACCTTCCGCCGGGGACCGGCGACGTGGCCATCTCGATCGCCCAGCTGATCCCGGGCGCCGAGATCCTCGTCGTCACGACTCCGCAGCAGGCGGCCGCCGAGGTCGCCGAGCGCGCCGGCGCCATCGCGCTGCAGACGCGGCAGAAGGTGCTCGGCGTCGTGGAGAACATGTCGTGGCTCGAGCTGCCCGACGGCTCGACGATGCACCCCTTCGGCGAGGGCGGCGGCGAGCGCGTGGCGCAGCGGCTGAGCCGCGCCATCGGGGCCGACGTCGAGCTGCTGGGACGGGTGCCGCTGGAACCGGCCGTGCGCGAGGGCGGTGACGCCGGTGTGCCGGTCGTGCTGTCGGCGCCCGATTCGCCGGCCGGCAAGGCCCTTCGCGGCATCGCCGACAAGCTCGCGGTTCAGCGGCGCGGACTGGCGGGCATGAGCCTGGGCATCGACACCGCCCGGCGCGACTGACGACGGAGACCGGCTAGGTGGCGTCCCAGTCGGCGATGTCGTGCCGGCCCCGCCCCGGCTTCCGCGGCTCAGCGGCGGACTGCGGTGGGGACGATGACGCCGACCGCTTGTCCGGCAGATCCGTGTAGGTCTTCGGGTCCAGGAGTGAATCGTCGCCGCCCAGCAGGTGTTTGGTGACCAGGGTGCGCGGATTGGTCGAGCGCAGCTCGTTCAGCTGTTGCAGCGGTTCGCGCAGCCCGTCGAAATCCGACCCCAACTCCTCGCGCAGCTCGGCCGAGGCGCCGGTGACGTAGTCGCGGGCCTTGCGCACCCAGGACAGCGTCGAGGCGATGGCCCCCGGCAGCCGCTCGGGGCCGAGGATGATCAGGCCGGCCGCGACCAGCACCAGGATCTCGCCCCAGCCGACGTTGGCGAACACGGTGGGCCTAGTCGCCGGTCGGCGTGATCGAACCGGTGAACGTGCGGCCGTCGCGCCAGTAGGTGAAGTCGACCTTCTTGCCGACGGTGGTGCCGCGGACCGCGACCGCCAGCTCGTCGGAGGACTCGATGACCCGCCCGTCGAACTTGGTGATCACGTCCTTCTCGCGGATCCCGGCCTTCTCGGCCGCGCTGCCGGCCACGACGTTGCGCACCTCGGCGCCCATGACCTTGGAGTTCCGCGCGGTGACGGTGTTGAGTCCGACCTGCGGGTGCACGACCTTGCCGTGCTCGACGATGGTCTTGACCACCGGGCGCACCTGGTTGATGGGGATCGCGAATCCCAGCCCCATCGAGCCACCGCTGGTGGTCTGGATCATCGTGTTGATGCCGATGACCCGTGCCTTCGCGTCGACCAGCGGGCCGCCGGAGTTGCCCGGGTTGATCGCCGCATCGGTCTGGATGGCGTCGATGACCGCCTCGTCGTCGGTCTCCGACGGCGGCAGGGCCAGTGCGCGGTGTGTGGCGCTGACAATGCCGCTGGTGACCGTGCGGTCCAGGCCGAGGGGCGAGCCGAAGGCGACGACCTCCTCGCCGACCTGGACCTTGTCCGAGTCGCCGAGAGCCGCCACCGAGAGGTTCTTGACGTTGTCGACCTTGACGACGGCCAGGTCGCTGAGCGGGTCGCGGCCGACGATCGTCGCGGGCACGCGGGTGCGGTCGTAGAAGACGACCTCGGTGACGGCCGACTTGTCCTCGGCGCCGGAGGCGACCACGTGGTTGTTGGTGACGATATAGCCCTTGGGGTCGATGACGACGCCCGACCCGGTGGCCAGCGAACCGGAGGTGCGCACCCGGATCGACACCACCGACTTCTCCACCGCCTGCGCGACGCGCGACACCGGCGATTCGGGGACGTCGCCGCCCTTGTGGTTGACCGGCAGGCTGACCGTCTCCCCGCTCGACGACGAGCCGCCGCCGGACAGGAAGGCGCCGGCCAATGCACCGATCAAGCCGATGACCAGGGCCAATGCTCCCAGGGTGAGCAGCGCCGGCCAGGCGATGCGGTGACCGAGGAGGACTTCGCGGACACCGAGCTTGGGGCCCGGGTCGACCGGGTCGACGGCCTCGGGCCGTGACTTCGCCGGTGCCGACAGTCGGGCCGGGCTGTCCGGATCGCGCCACGGGTCCTCGGGCGCCGGCGGCTGGTCGTCCTCGCCGAAGCGGGCGTCGGGGTCACGGGCGAGGGACTCGGTCGCGTCGGCCGGGCGGCCGAAGGCCTCGGCGAGCACCGGGTCGGGTGCGGCGACGGCGGGCTGCGGACGCCCGGGCCGATCGTCGCCGTCCCCGTCAAAGGAACCGTCGACCCCGTCGGGCCGGCCGAACACGGCGGTGGTCTCCGGGGAGACCGGGGCATGGCGGCGCGACGGCGGCTTGGGCTGCTGGTGCGGCGGGATGATGGCGCCCCGGTCGGCCCACTGGTCTTCGTTGGTCACTAACGGCCTCGTCGAAAGAATCCGCGCGGGCGCGACGCTTCGTCGACGCGGTCCGCGACCTGGTTGACATCGAATTCGCGGGTCGGGATCTGGGAGAGCTGACCGAGGAGGTTCATCGGGGCGGTGATCGCCGAGCCGCTGTTGCGCAGCGCCGCGCGGGCCGCCTTCTGCGATTCGATCGCGGCGGCGCAGGTCGCGCAGAGGGCCAGGTGGGCATCGGCCCGCGACACCGCGGTACCGCCGAGCTCACCGTCGACGTAGGCCGCGACGGCCTCGGTCGAGAGGTGCTCGGTGGAGGCGAACGGGCGGCCGCCCAGCGTGCCCGGGGCGCGGTAGTCGGTGTTGGGTCGCAACGACGACGACGTGGGGGTCCATCGACCCGGATCCAAGAAGTTCACCGCCGCTCCCACCTGTTGTCGCCTGCTCTTCGCAGCTTATCCGAACCTACCAACGATTCAGCGCGCAGAGTGGTTCCCGGAGCGGGTGAATGACTAGCGGCTGCGCCCCCACTCCGCCTCATTGGCGGCGAGGTAGTCGCGGATGCTCTGGCGGCCGCGATGGATGCGGCTGCGCACGGTGCCCATCTTGACGTCCAGGGTCGCGGCGATCTCCTCGTAGGACAGGCCCTCGATGTCACACAGGACGACCGCGGCGCGGAACTCCGGCGGGAGCTGGTCCAGCGCGGCCTGCAACACCGGGTCGAGGTTCGCGTCGGCGAAGATCTGCTGCGGGTCGGGGGTGTCGCCGGGGACGCGGTCGTAGTCCTCGGGCAACGCCTCCATGCGGATCTTGGAGCGACGGCGCACCATGTCCAGGAACAGGTTGGTCGTGATGCGGTGCAGCCAGCCCTCGAAGGTGCCCGGCTGGTAGGAGGACAGCGAACGGAACACCCGGATGAAGGTCTCCTGGGTGAGGTCCTCGGCGTCGTGCTGGTTGCCCGAGAGGCGGTAGGCCAGGCGGTAGACCCGGTCGGCGTGCTCGGCGACCAGCTCGTCCCACGACGGCATCAGGCTCGCGTCGCCGGTCGCGTCGAACCGTGCCGTGCCGACGGTCGTGCTCTCGTCGAAGGCGGTGGCCTCGTCGGAGGGCAGGGTGGTGCGGGTCGTCATCGTGGTGCGTCCCCTTTCGGCGGCCGACCACGGGTGGGGCCGACTCGTTCACTGTCAACATCCGTGCGCCGAAGTTGTATTCCGATGCGGCGGAGCCGACTGCTGTCTGACCCCTACCCTTGTCGAGCCGATTGTGGCGGCCGTATGAGCGGCCTGAGTGTTGTCTAAGGATCGCGGCCGACCGTGGCCTAGTCTCATAGTCGTGAGCGACAACACCTACGTCGAATCGGCGATCGTCGAGGACGACGCGCTGGCTGCCGCCCGTGCCCGCGCCGAGGAACTGGGCGCACCCACCGTCTCCCCCGCCGTCGGCGCCCTGCTCGCACTGCTGGCGACGGCCGCCGGCGCCAAGTCGGTCGTCGAGGTCGGCACCGGCGTCGGCGTCTCCGGATTGTGGTTGCTCGCCGGCATGGCCGACGACGGGGTGCTGACCACGATCGACCCGGATTCGGCGTACCAGCAGGCCGCCCGCGAGTCCTTCGCCGCCGCCGACATCCCGGTCGGACGAACCCGGCTCATCAACGGTTCTCCCACCGAGGTGCTGCCGCGCCTGGCCGATGCCAGCTACGAGCTGGTGTTCCTGGACGGCGAGGTGCTCGACCACCCGCGCTACGTCACCGAAGCGATGCGCATCCTGCGCCCAGGCGGAGTCGTCGTGCTGCACCACGCCGACAAGCTGAGTCCCAAGCGCAAGGGCGCCGCCGCAGAGGCGGTGCGTGAAGCGGCGCTCGTCATCGCGGACGACGACCGGTTCCTGCCGGTGGTCATCCCGCTGGGCACCGGGCTGTTGGCGGCCGCGAAGGCCCGCTGACCCTGGCGTCTGCGATGGACCCGCGAACGGCGTCGAACCGCGCTATTCGTGCAGCCGCGGGCCGCCTGCAACGTCTCAACGCGCGCCACCCGTGGAGCCACAACGACGCGTTCATCCCGTGGATCATGCGCGGACTGCCCGAGCACCGCCGCACAGCCGTCGACATCGGCTGCGGCCGCGGTGAGTTGCTTACCAGGCTGGCTCCCGAGTTCGATCGGGTCATCGGGTGCGACGCGGACGCCGACATGCGCGCCGCGGCCGCGCGGCGAACCGTCGACCAGCCGAACGTGTCAGTCACCGGTGGCGGGTGGGTCGATTTCGCCTCGGACGACCACACCGGCCTGGATCTGATCACGATGACCGCCGTCCTGCACCACCTCGACACACCTGCCGTCCTCGAGCGGGTCGAGCAGCTGCTGGCCCCCGGTGGACGGTTCCTGGTGGTCGGACTGGCCCGCCGCGACACCCTCATCGACCATCTGTGGGACTACGCCTCTATGGTGACCAATCCGATCATCGGCATCGTCAAACACCCGCGCCCGGTGCGCGACGCGGCACCGACTCCCCCACCATTCCCAGTCAAAGAACCCGACCTGACCTTCACCGAGCTGCGGCGCCTCTTCGATCAACACCTGCCCGACAGCCGCATACGCTGGCGGCTCGGGTTTCGCTACACGGCCGAATGGACCAAACCCGCCGACAGTGTCTAGACGTCGGTCGAGAAGCGGATGCCGCCGTCGGGAATCTCGACGTCGGGCCACACGCGCGCGCCGCGCAGCAGTTCGCAGTCGGCGCCGATCACAGCGTTGTCGCCGATCACCGTGTCGCGCACGAGCGCGCGCTTGCCGATGCGCGCACCACGTCCCACGATGCTCCGCTCGACGACTGCGCCGTCGTCGATGACCGCGTCGTCGAAGACCACCGCGCCGTCCAGGCGCGCACGCCGGCCGACGGTCGCACCGGCGCCGACGACGGTGCCGCCGATCAGCAGCGCGCCCTTGCCGACCTTCGCGCCGTCCTGCACGAGGTACTCGCCGTGGCGGTCACCGAGCGCCGGCGACGGAGCGATGCCGCGCACCAGGTCGGCCGAGCCGCGCACGAAGTCCTCGGGGGTGCCCATGTCGCGCCAGTACGACTGGTCGACGTGGCCCTGCACGTGGCGACCGCGGGCCAGGAGCTCGGGGAACACCTCGCGCTCGACCGACACCGGGCGCCCGGCGGGGATCTGTTCGATGACCTCCCGCTTGAACACGTAGGTGCCGGCGTTGATCTGATCGGTCGGCGGGTCCTGGGTCTTCTCCAGGAAGGCGGTGACGCGACCGTCGGCGTCGGTGGGGACACAACCGAAGGCGCGCGGATCGCCGACCCGCACGAGGTGCAGGGTCACATCGGCGCCCGACTCGCGATGGGTGGCCAGCACGTCGGCGACGTCGGTGCCGCCCAGGACATCGCCGTTGAAGACCAGGATGTCCGGCGCGGTCAGCTCGTCGAGGACGTTGCGGATGCCGCCGCCGGTGCCCAGCGGCTCGACCTCGGTGACGTAGCGCAGGTTCATGCCGAGCGACTCGCCGCTGCCGTAGTACTCCTCGAACACCTCGGCCTTGAACGAGGTGCCCAACACGACGTCGTCGATCCCGGCGGCCTTGATCCGCGACAGCAAGTGCGTCAGGAAGGGCTTGCCCGCGGTCGGGAGCATCGGCTTGGGCGCCGAGAGCGTCAGCGGCCGCAGGCGGGTGCCCTTGCCGCCGACGAGGATGACGGCCTGCACGTCCTTGGTCACTGCTCTCCTCCACGGTCGAGTTCGCGCCGCGCCAGCCGCACGGCGACTCGTGATCGTATCGCCAGCCCGGCGCGCAGCCCCCAGCGCAGCGGTGCGCGCAGCGGACCCGGGTTGCGGTCGGCCTGGAACTTGTAGGCACTGCGATGGTGCGCCGGCAGCATCAGCTCGGGGTTCTTGCTGGCCGCGTGGCCCTTGGTGTGCAGGATCTCGGCGGTCGGCACGAACACGTTCTGCCACCCGGCGCGCCCGAGGCGGTCGCCGAGGTCGACGTCCTCCATGAACATGAAGTAGTCGTCGTCGAAGCCGCCGATCTCGTCGAAGGCGGTGCGGCGCAGCAGCAGGCAGGAACCGGAGAGCCAGCCCACCGGGCGCTCGGTGTCGGTGCGCTCGTCGTCGAGGTAGGACCTGGTGAACGGGTTGTTCTTCCACACCGCCCCGAGCAGCGCGTGTCCGGTGCCCGAGACCAGATGGGGGACGCGGCGCGCCGAGGGGTAGACCGAGCCGTCGGGCTCGCGGATGAGCGGGCCCAACGCACCGGCCTTCGGCCACCGCCCGGCGGCGGCCAGCAGCTCGTCGATCGAGCCGGGGCCCCACGCGACGTCCGGATTGGCGACGAGGAGGAACTCGACCGCCGGGTCGATCTGTGCGACGGCCCGGTTGATCGCGCCGCCGTATCCCAGGTTCGCGCCGGTGTGCAGCAGGGTGACCCGCTCGTAATCGCGCTCGGCGGCCTCGGGGGCGCCGTCGTCCGAACCGTTGTCGGCGATCACCACACGCGGGTCCAGGTCGGTGGCGTGCGCCAACGTCTCCAGGAACGAGCGGAGGTAGTCGCCCGACGAGTACGTCACCGTCACCACGGCGAGCTGATCAGTCACGCCGGACAGCCTAACGAACCAGCGCCCGGGTCAGGGCATCGCGCCAATCGGGCAGCGGGCGCAGGCCCGCGGCGGACCAGGAGAGCGGCGAGAGCACCGAGTAGGCCGGACGCGGCGCCGGCCGCGGGAAGTCGGCGGTCGTGCACGGCACGACGCGGTCGGGGTCGAGGCCGTCCGCCTCGAACACGGCCTTGGCCAGCCCGCACCAGGTGGTCTGGCCGCCGTTGGTCGCGTGGAGCACCGCGCCGCGACCGGCGTCGGCGGTGATCAGCTCCCAGAGGCCCCGGGCGAGGTCGCCGACATAGGTGGGCGAGCCGAGCTGATCGTCGACGACGGTGATCCGGTCCCGCTCGGCGGCCAGGCGGCGCATGGTTCCGACGAAGTCCCCCGCGCCACCCCGGTAGACCCAGGCGGTGCGGACGATCGTCGCGGTGGGGTCCGCGGCACGGGCGGCGCGCTCCCCGGCGAGTTTGGTGCGACCGTAAACGCTGGGCGGCTCTGAGCCGACGTCGTCCGGCTCGTACGGCGCGGTGCGGGTGCTTGCCGCCGGCGCGACCGGCCCGTCGAAGACGTAGTCGGTGGACAGGTGCACCAGGCGCGCACGCCGTGCCGCCGACGCCGCGGCGAGGTGGGCCGGGCCGTCGGTGTTCACCGCGGCGGCCGCGGCGGCATCGGTCTCGGCGTCGTCGACACGGGTGTAGGCCGCGCAGTTCACGATCACGTCGCCCGGCGCGAGTGACTCCGCCGCCCACCGCTGCACGGCCGACCCGTCGGCCACGTCCAGCTCCGCGGACGACAGGCCGACGAAACCCGCCGTCGAGGGCGCGGTGGCGCGCAGCACCGAACCCAGTTGGCCCGTCGCCCCGGTCACGTGAACACGCATGGTCTTCATCATGACCGATGCCATTCATCCGGCGTTGCGCTCCCCCTCAATCCCCAAATGCATCAGTAGAGTGATTCATGCACTCTGGTAACAGCTGCCTCTGGAGAATCAAGGGAGAACGGGTCCGCCGTGGAGAAAGCCACCCCGACGCGCCGCGTCCGACGTCCGGCCGACGCGCCCCGGCGCGATCCGGCGCAGGCGCCGCGCCGCCCGGATCCCCAGCAGCGCGAAGGC
>NZ_JASGER010000030.1:0-20988 GCF_047606305.1 Gordonia sp. (in: high G+C Gram-positive bacteria)
GCCCCGCCGCGGCGGCCCGGTCCCGCCGGGCGCCAACCCGAACGTGCTGCGCGAGCCCGCGGCACGCGACCGCTACGTGCGCGGTCGCTCGCGCCTCACCGTGCGCGAGCTCATGGACCAGATGGACGCGACCTCGCGTCCCCCGCAGCAGCAGCCGCGGCCAACGCAGTGGCTCGACCAGAGCCAGCCGGTCTACCGCCGCGTCGAGGACGACGGCGGCCCGATCTCCGAGGACGTCACCCAGCGGATCCCGATGGTGCGACGCCGGACGGCCGACGCCCCGGTCGACCTCGGCGCCACCGCCACCCACCGCCGCGTCCGCACCGAATCGCGCCACCAGGCGCTGCAGCGCACCCCGGACCCGGTCGAGCTGGCCACCAAGCGCAAGCGCGGGGACCTGTCGCGCAAGGAGATGATGACCCGCGACGCCCGCGTCGCCGGTCGCGTCGTCACCGCCGCCGCCTGTGTCATGGCCCTGGTGGGCACCGGTGTCGCGTGGGCCGTCAACGGTTCGGTCAACGGCTCCTGGCGCAACGTCAACGCCATCGACGCCAAAGACAAGAACATCAAGGAGATCAAGCAGCAGTACGGCGACGAGAACTACCTCATCGTCGGTACCGACACGCGCGCCGGCAAGAACGCCAAGTTCGGCGCGGGCGACGCCACCGAGACCGAGGGCGCCCGGTCGGACACGATCATCCTGGTCAACATCCCGGCGAACCGCAGTCGCGTCGTCGCGGTCTCCTTCCCCCGCGACCTGGCCGTCCACCGCCCCGACTGCGAGGGGTTCAACGACAACACCGGCCAGTACTCCGGCATGACGGTGTACGCCGAGGACAACGTCAAGCTGAACTCGGTCTACGCCTCCTGCGGACCGGCCGGCCTGGTGAAGACCATCACCAAGATCAGCGGCTTGAACATCAACCACTTCATCGGCATGGACTTCGTCGCCTTCCGCAAGATCGTGGACACCGTCGGCGGCGTGTACGTCTGCTCGACGACGCCGCTCTACGACTACGAGATCGGCACCGTGCTCCCCAAGGCCGGCCGCCAACGGCTCAACGGCCGCAAGGCGCTCAAGTACGTGCGCGCCCGCATGATCTCCACCGAGGGCAACGGCGACTACGGCCGCATCAAGCGCCAACAGCTGTTCATGTCGTCGCTGCTGCGCTCGACCCTGTCGGGCAACGTGCTCTCGAACCCGGCGAAGCTGAACCGCGTGGCGCGCACGTTCACGCGCAACAGCTACGTCGACAACGTCGACACGAAGTCGCTGCTGGACCTGGCCGATTCGATGCGCGGCATCGACGCCGGCCGCGTCACCTTCGTCACCATCCCGACCTCGGGCACCAGCACCGACGGGCAGAACAACGAGCTGATGCGCGACGAGGACACCCACGCGCTGTTCGACGCCATCATCACCGACCAGCCGCTGCCCGGTGAGAAGCCCAAGCCGAAGCCGACGAAGCAGGCGGGCAAGCCGGGTGACGCGCCCGACGAGCCGTCGACCCCGCCGACGGTGGGCGTGCTCGCGATGACCCCGTCGAACGTCGGCATCCGCATCCTCAACGGCACGTCGACGCCCGGGTTGGCCAGTCACGCCAGCGAGCAGCTGACGCCGAAGGGCTTCGAGGTGCGCGGCGTCGCCGACGCCAGCCAGCACGTCGACAAGACCGTGGTGCGGTACGGCCCCGGCCAGCGCGACGCCGCCGGCACCGTGGCCCGACTGTTCCCGGGTGCGAAGATCCAGCTGGATAAGACCGTGAAATCCGGTGTCGAACTGATCCTCGGCGCCGACTTCAAGATGTCGACGAAGCTGAAGTCGCAGGCCAAGCCGGGCACCCGGATCACCGTCGACCAGCTGCCGCCGCGCAAGGTCGACGCCAGCCTGCCCGCCGACCTCGCGGTGACCAACGCCGGCGACGCGACGTGCGAATAGCGAGCCGACGCCGCCATCGGCGCCGGTCACAGTAGGCTGTTCCCATGCGTAAGCGGTCCGCGAAGACGAGTGCGTACCACGAGCAGGTGGCGGCGCTCAACGGAATCCTGGGCGAAATGTGCGATCTCGCCGGTACCGCCATGGACCGGGCGACCCGCGCCCTCCTGCAGGCGGACCTGCCGGTGGCCGAACAGGTCATCACCGACCACGACCGGATGACCGAGATGTCGGCCAAGGCCGAGAAGCAGGCCTTCGCCCTGTTGGCCCAGCAGGCCCCCCAGCCCGGCGATCTGCGCGCCACGGTGACCGGTTTCCAGATCGTCGCCGACGTGGACCGCATGGGAGCGCTGGCACTGCACGTCGCGAAGGTCGCCCGACGCCGCCATCCCAACAAGACGCTGCCCGAAGAGGTCGACGGCTACTTCGCCGAGATGGGCCGCCTCGCGGTGAAGCTGGCGCACAGCGCGCGCGAGGTCCTCGAGTCGCAGGATCCGCAGGACGCACTGCGCCTCGAAGAGGACGACGACGCGATGGACGACCTCCACCGCCACCTGTTCTCGGTGTTGATGGACCGCGAGTGGAAGCACGGCGTCGCCGCGGCGGTGGACGTCACCCTGCTCGGCCGCTACTACGAGCGCTTTGCCGACCACGCGGTGCTGATCGGGCGCCGGGTCGTCTTCCAGACCACCGGCATGACCCCGCAACAGCTGATCGAGACGACGTAGGGGCGACAGTAGTTGGAGACGGACGGCTCAACGAGCGGCTTGCGGGGCGGCGGCGTCTGAGGTTCGGCTACGATGTCTGACCCCTAAGCTTCGCCAGACGCGACATACCAGCCGCTTCCCGGCAATGTCTGGACCTGATGGCAAGATCAACGCAGATAGCCGGTACTAGGCGGTACAGCCACAGCGCGGAGCGGGAAGGCGGGAAGTCGTTGGATAGCAGTCGGGCCTTCTGCTTCATCGATCTCTTCAGCGGGCTCGGTGGGTTCCACGTCGCTCTGGATGAACTCGGTGGGAAGGGCGTGTTCGCGGCGGAGTGGGAACCGACGCTCAACGCCCTCTACAAGACGAACTTCGGCATCGAAGCCTGGTCCGACATCAACGAACTCAAGACCGATGACGAGATCGATGAGAAAGTGCCTGACCATCAGGTCCTGACTGCGGGCTTCCCTTGCCAGCCGTTCTCCAAGGCCGGTGACCAACTCGGGTTCAAGGACACCACTCAGGGAAACCTCTTCTTCAAGGTGCACCAGATCCTGAAGGTCAAACGGCCCCGCCGATTCATCTTGGAGAACGTGCCGAACATCCTCCACCATGATGGCGGCAGGACGCGGGAAGCCATCATCGAGATGCTGGAGGAACTCGATTACGCAGTGAGGGTGGCGCACTTCTCCCCGCACGAGTTCGGCATTCCGCAGGTGCGCGACCGGGCGTACTTCGTCGGATCACTCGACGGGCTCGACGACTTCGAGTGGCCTGAGAAGCACAAGGACCCGACCAGCATCACCAGGGTCCTGCGCGACGACGTCAACCCGACTCGGGAGATCCCGGACCAGACACTCCAGGCCATCGACATGTGGGGAGACTTCCTGAAGCGGTCGCCCGACTCGGTGAAGATGCCCTCGTTCCCCATCTGGGCGATGGAGTTCGGCGCGACATACCCCTACGAGGATGACACCCCGCCGGCGGCCTGGGATCGTCGACGCAAGTTCGGGCTCAGCGGCCTGCACGTCCATGGAAACTTCGGCGCTGAACTCGACGGCCTGTCCATCGACGAGCAGTACGAACTGATCCCAAGTCACTCGCGTCGTTTGGATAACTTCGAGTTCCCCCGCTGGAAGCGGACTTTCATCAGGCAGAACCGGGAGTTCCACCGCGAGAACGCGGAGTGGATCGACCCGTGGATGAAGGACTGGTGCCCCTGGGAGCTCCCGTCGAGCTTCCAGAAGATGGAATGGAACGCTCAAGGAGAGCGGCGGGACATCGACGACTTCGTCCTCCAGGTGCGCGCGTCCGGCATCCGCGTCAAGCGGCCGACGACGGCTCCCAGCCTGATCGCCTTCACCCAGACCCAGGTTCCGATCCTGGGAGCCAACCTCGCCGGACGCCGCCGCTACATGACCCCGCAGGAATGCGCGAAGCTGCAGAGCCTGGACAAGATCGCTCTGCCCGAGAGCGAGCTCCAGGCGTACAAGGCGCTCGGCAACGCCGTGAATGCAAAGGTCGTGAAGGCCATCGCTACACCACTTCTTGACGGTTTGGATGGGCAGGCGAGGCCGGAGTCCCCCGTCAGCAGCAACCAGTTCACCGTGACGGAACCGATGGGGGCAATCGCGTGAACGACGATGGCGAGAACACGGGCGCTGCGGACGCGGATGACGGCAGCGCCCTGTCTGCGCTTCGCGACAGCGTCGCCGAAGGGCTCGCGGTCCTCTCGGACGCCACCGATGTTCCGAAGGGGGTGACGCTGGCCCCAGGTTCGTTCACAGCAACCGAAGTCGACTTCGCCACAGGGGCGTGGACCTCGCGGTTGGCATCGGTGCAGGGGTGGTTGAGGTTCGACGCCGACCTGCCCGAATCGAGCCACGAAGACTTCGTGGCTGCGCTGGTGAAGGAACTCGGACTGAGCAATGAGGAGGGCATCGATTCCTCCGGGCATGGGCTCTCGCTCTCCGAGGACGGGCTGAACGCCCTGGCCAATCGCGTGGACACGGCCTGCAAGCTCCAGGTGCAGTTCCTCGACGACCTCGACGCCGAGGGGGCGACCAAGACCGCAGCGACCACCCGCTGGTCCGAGGCGTGGGACGAGAACGACGACGACGTGCCGATCAGTCCTGATCCGGTCAAGGCGAAGGCCGGCACGTGGCACATCTACAAGCTGGTGGACGGCGGGTTGAACCTGTCGCCCTCATACCAACGTGGTGACGTTTGGAGCGGCCCGGACAGGTCGGCCCTGATCGAGTCGATCCTGCGCGGCGTCCCGTTGCCGTCGATCATCCTCCTCAAGAAGGGCAGTTCGCGTGAGGTAGTGGACGGCAAGCAGCGCCTGACCACCATCCTGCGCTTTATCGGCAAACACCCCATCGCCAAGCAAAAGCTGGCCGAAGCAGAGGCCCGGCACCCGGACGCGAATCTCAGGCATCTTTTCTACAACGACTACCCGGCCTTCCGTCGGGCGTGGAAGACGCTTGAGGGCAACAAGCTCACCAGCGCCCTCGAGAACGAGTACTACTTCCCATTCGCACTGCGCAGGGGCAAGGAGAGCGCGCTTCGGTACGACCTCGAGCCATTGCAGGGCAAGTTCTACTGCCAGATCAAGAACGTGGAGGTCTCAGTCGCGGACGACGAGGTCGAGATCGAGCAACTCTTCTCGGGGATGTCCGACTACGAGATCCCGGTGATCGAATACTTCAAGGCGGAGCCCCGCCAGATTCACGAAGTGTTCAAGCTATACAACAAGCAAGGCGTCCAGCTCAACGCCGAGGAGATCCGCAACGCGGTCTACCACGAACTGGCCATAACCCCTGCGATCCTCTTCGCCGCTGGCGATGCTGACCCGAGAGTCAGCGTCTCGGAGATCGCACCCTTCCTCGCGGATGTGCCCGGGCTCGACGAGTTGGGCGACACCCTGCACGGATATGGATTCGGCGACTCACGGTACAGGCGCACGAAGGTGCTCTTCTGGATCATCGCGGTACTGCTCCGCGACACCTCTGGAAAACCTCTCACGACCACGGCGAAGCACATCGACCAACTCCTCGACGAGATCACCGAAGACCCGAATCACCCGCTCACGAACCACGACACCTTGGCGAAGCTGTTTTCATGGGTCGCAGCGGCCGCTGAACTCCACTCCGGCCATAGCGAGCTGTGGGCCGATTCGTTCAAGGACGGAGACGCCGGCGCCAAGTGGCAGGAACTCCAGCTCATCGGTTCGTTTGTCGGGCTCGCCTTGGCGCTGATCGCGTCGCCCGATGACATCGAGGAACGGCTGGAAGCGCACGCCGATGCGATCTACGAGGCGAGTGCAACAGAGTGGGAGCGCATCGAGAAGACCCAGACCAAGACTCAATGGGATTACATACGGAGGATCGTCACCGGCATCCTGCAGTTGATGGAGATCGATCCGACGCAGGCCTCGCAAGCCGTCCGGAACGAGTACGGTTCGTCAGGACTCGCGTCACTGCAGTTGATGGTCCTGCCACCGAGCGACTGAGCCCGGCTTATGACCGAGCCGTTGCGCACTGAGCGCGTCTACATGAACCCGCCACCTGCGGCGCAGCCGGGGGAGTCCTGGTGGAGTCGTTACTGCTACGAACTAACGAACCTCACCCCGACAGCGAAGGCCGCGCTCGAGGTCGACTGCCGCTACATCGTCGATCGGGGGGTATTCGGCGACGGCAGCCCCGATCCAGAGAACTGGCCAGCAAGCCGCGTGCGGACCGGCGTGGTGATGGGCTCGGTACAGTCCGGCAAGACCGCCTCCATGCTGGGGGTGAGCGCGATGGCGATCGACCGGAAGGTCGATGTGGTCGTGGTGCTGGGCGGAACCCGGGTGTCATTGTGGCGCCAAACGTATGGGCGGCTCATCAGCCAGCTCGACGGCGGTCCCGACACTGCCAAGAAGCGGTCAAGACGTCTGCTGTGCCCGGCCGAGAGGGTAGCGCTGTCGGAGAACAACCCCAGGCTGGCCGACGTCTACCGCATCACTCCGGCCGAGATCCGGCGCAAGCTCAGGAGCAACCACCCCATCATCGTCGTGGCGATGAAGCAGACCGACCACCTCCAGGCGCTAGGCCGCACTCTTCGCGAAGGGCTGTACAGTGCCGTTGCCGCGATGGATCGGCCGGTGCACATGCTCGTCCTGGACGACGAGGCCGATGACGGGTCGATTCTCGACGCTGTCGTCGAGTCCGGTCGCAACCCCGCCTATGACCACCTCAAGCAGGTCCCGCGGGCAATCGCCAACCTCTGGGACCCCGCTGAGCCGACACCCGCCAATCTGTACACCACCTACATCGGGTACACGGCGACTCCGCAAGCGAACCTCCTGCAGGAGGACCACAACCCGCTCGCGCCGCGCGACTTCCTCGTCTCGCTGCGCACCCCGCTCGACATCGGCCACATGGTCGACCCCGCCGACCCCGACGCGCCCAGGTCCTCTACGTACCCCGAACCGAAGGGAATCGAGGCCTATTACACGGGCGGCGAGGTCTTCTACCGTCGCGGCGATAGGGCGGGCCTGTGCATTCCGACGACGCCCAATACCAATCAGGACCTCGCAGACGCGATTCGGGCCTTCCTGGTGGCCGGCGCGATCCGGCTCCACCGCTCGGAGAAGCTAGGACCGGCATCAGCTGCCGGCGCCCGCTTCGATTCCCACGACCGCGCGATCGAGGCCGTCAGCGAGCCCCACTCGATGCTGTTCCACCCGTCGGCCAACATCCAGGAGCACTTCGCAGCGGCGGTTCAGGTGCTGCGGTGGGCTGGCGTCGGCACCGACGCCGAGGCCCGGGCGATGCTGGAGTCGGGCGCCGCATACCTGCCCGAGGCGCTCATCGCGACTCTGGACAGCGACTCCGCCGGCTGGAAGGTGTGGCTGGACCGCTACCGGAGTTCGGCTGCCGCGATCGAGAACGAGTTCAACCTGCTCGGCTCCAGTCCGATTCCGGACTGGGACGAAGCCAAGCGCCTGCTGTCCGAAGAAGTGATCCCGGGCACGCGGGTAGCCGTGATCAACAGTGATCCGGCGGCCGACGACCGACCTGTCTACGATCCCGTGCAGGACTCCTCCACCGGACTGTGGGCACCAGCCCGCGATCTCAGCACGATCTTCGTCTCCGGCAATGTGATGGCCAGGGGCATCACTCTCGAGGGAATGACCACCGCGCTGTTCCGGCGGACATCGAACAATCCGGTGGCCGACACCCAGATGCAGATGCAGCGCTGGTTCGGCTACCGCGGCTCCTACATCGAACTCTGCCGGGTCTTCGCCGATCAAGCCCAACTGGACCTGTTCTGCGCCTACCACGACGTGGACGAGGCCATTCGCACGGCAATCATTGAATCGATGGCGGACGGGGACGCTCCCGAGCCGGTGGTCCTGCAGGGCCGCGATTTCGCCGCGACCGGCAAGATCGCCAACATCGGTCGAGTACCTCTGCTGCCGGGCGCCAAGCCCTTCATCGACATCATCAACAGCAGCGATGCGCCCGATCCGAACGCCAACCTGGTCGCCGAGGTCTTCGCTTCCGGCCCGTCCCACGACCTCAGCGTCGACGGCGTTCTGCGAGGCCGCATCCTGGACGAGCCTTTGTCGCTGGGCGAGGCGGCCGACCTCTTGGACGGACTCCGGTACGCGTCGTACGCCCCTGGCGACGCCTCGCAGCAGGCAGCCCTCTGGAGCCAGCTCGAGTCCCGGGTCGCGTCGCTGCAGCCGCTGGGGGCCGCCGAGGGCCTGTACCGACCGCCGACAGTCGGCGCCGGTGATGCTCCGCGCAGCGCCTGCCCCTACGGAATCGCGGCCTATCTGCGACTGTGGGAGGCATGCCTCACACGGCCTGTGCGCGGACTGTTCGTCACCGGGCAACCTGGCGACCTGTGGTCAATGCTCGACCTCCAGCAAACGGTCGCGCAGCAGCCGCAGTTCTGGGTCGGCATCCGCTTCGGGCAGGGACCCGACATCAGCACCGACCCCCTGGCTGGATTGGATTTCCCGATCAAGGCCACGCAGAAGGGCAGCGAGTCCGGGAGAGTGACCACGACCTGGGGGTCCAACAACCCCAATGCCGGTCCGAACCAGTACCGGGGCGATGAGTACTTCGACTACTACCATCGCGGCGAACCGCTGCCGCCCGGCGCGGGTGACTCCGCCTGGCGTCCCGTCGGCGCCCCTGGCCAGATCCTGTTCTACGTCAACCAGCGACCGAACCAGCCACATCCCGTCGTGGCCGTCGGCGTGTCCATCCCGGCCGGCGGCCCAGAGCAGTTCGCTGCGACGCGCGCCACGCTCATTTGAGAAAGGCGTACACATGACCAGCTACGAAGACATCCTCAGCATCGTGTCGAGCGTGCCGCGTACTACAGAAGGAGACGCTCGCGACATCACCTGGCTCACCCATGGCGAGGTGATCGGCGTCGCGCGGGACCAAGCCGGCCGCTTGGAGATCTTCCTGTCCGGCGACCAGCTCCGTCCACGCACCACCACGGTGAGAGCGGCACTCGAGCGCCAAGAGTGGTACCGCGCCGACGGGCCGCCCCTGGCCGCCAGCCGACTACTGCTGCCAGCATTCGGGCACTTCGACCAGGTGTGCGCCTTCGTCTCCACTGAACTGCTGCGCAACGGTGCCGACGATGACCTCGAGCGCGCCTTCATCGAAACAGAGCCAATCATCGAACTGGCGATCAAGCGGCTCCTGCTTTCGGAGTCCGCGATGCTCGGCCTCATCGGTGAACTCCTAGTCCTCGACGCGATGTGCAGGGAGGTCGAGGACAACCTCGTCAATCAGGTCGTCGACTCATGGGACGGATGGCGCCGTTCGGCGCGCGACTTCGTGTGGGGCGACACCGGGGTAGAGGTCAAGACCACCAGCAGGACCACGTCGACGCACGAGATCGAGGGAGTCCACCAGATCGAGCCGGCCGGTCCCGAGGGCGGCGGCGCCGAGCAACGTCTACTTCTGGTCAGCGTCGGGCTCCAGCAGTCCGAGCCGTCCACGAGCAGTTTCAGCATCCCCATGCTCGTCCAACGAATCGTGGACCGCATGGGAGAGGCCGGCGATGTCGCGCAATTCCTGGCGAATGTGGCCACGTACGGATCGGAGTCCGGCTTCGGCTACGACCACACCATGATGGCAGGCGACGCCCCATTCACCACAACTTTCTCGGCCGCCTTCGTACGCGGATACGACATGAGCGATCCCCAGATCGAGGTGCTCCGCCGCGACGACGTCGTCGACCACCACCACGTCGAACTCCCGTCGGTGACGTTTCGGATCAATCTGCCTGCGACTATCAGCGCACTCAACCCCGTTCCAGGAACAAACCGTGTGGCGCGCGAGATTCTAGGCTGATGTAGGCGTCGCGTCCTGGGGACTTTGCTCGATATGAGCGGAACCGCCGCAGGTTCAGGAGACGGGAGGCGAGGCAGCGGGGTCCGGCGACGCGAGCGGGCGCCAACACCGGTACTAGGCGCGAGCGCCTCGTTTGAGCCATCAGCCGCTTCCCGGCCATGTTGGCAGGCGTCCGGAAGCCACGAGGATTCGCCGGCTGGTCAGAGGTGAACTCGTTGATCTCGTCGCTATCGCTGTCCGTCACTCGGGCGCCCCGGTCCGCTCGACGGCGCAGTAGACCGTAGCCCGACTGACGCCGAGGGCGACCTGGACGGTGTCGGTGCGCACCCGACGGGTCTTACGCGACTGCGCGAGCTATGAAGACTTCCGGCTGAAGTGCAGCTAGGCGACGACTTGCGGACGGCGTTGTGAAGTACCTCGCCCCTCAAGGCAGACTTGACATGAACATATTGTCTCACGATACTAATGAATCATAAGTTTCTTATCTCATTAGCAGGAGAGGGCGTTATGATCGACCTGTATCCCGGAAGCACCCTTGCAAACTCGATGGACCTGACCGCTCAGACGTTGGGCTTCCATATCGAGAGGGGGACTATCACGGTGCCGACAGCCCGGATAATCCGGTCCCGCGCCCTGGAGCATGCCTGGGACGCTTCGTCGGACCCTGCGCTGAACGCGCTCGGCTTCTCGGCGCTGGTACCGGCTGCGGATGACCTGGCACTGGTGGATCTCAAGGATCGATCGCAATATGTCTGCCCGGCGCGGTCCAGCGCGCACCTCGGGCACTACGACGGAGTCCGAAACCTCGGCTTTGTGCGAGACCGGAGGATCGCATTCCATCACGTAGCCGCAATAGTCCGAATCGGCTACCTGGACGCGGTGCGGTTCCGTGAGGGAGCAAACGAACAGCGTGTGTCGACCGAGGCCGCTCTGGCCACGATCGCCAGCTGCTCGCTGGACGCCGCGGCCAAGAATCTACTGACCGACGCCACACAAGCCCGGAGCGCCTACTCGCTAGACCACGACGAGCGGGCGGCCGGCCTGTCTGTCAATCCGCTGGAGTACACGGTCTACACAGTCGACCCGGAGCCGATCGTGACAGACGTGGCGACCAGCCAGATCATTCGTCGCTTCCGTTTCACTACCGATGAGATCAGCCCTAGCACGACCCAGATCGAACTTGCATCACTCGACGAGCTGGCAGCCGCAGCAGCGGTGTGAAACGACGCGGATACGAAGTGGTCAGCTAATCGGGGTTTTGGGAGCCAACGGGTGAAGTGCTCGTAGACAATCTGCGCATTCAGTCCGCACAAACCGACACTGAGCACGAACCAGACCGTAACCCGTAGGCGACGTCCGCGCGGAACCGGGTGAACCCCAGGTTCTCGTAGGTGCGGCGCGCCGCGGTGTTGTCCCCCTCGACGTACAGGTTGACGGTCGGGACCCGCTGCGCCAGGTGGTGCAGGCCCGCGAGGGTCACCTGCTTGCCGAGGCCGCGACCCTGCGCCGCCGGGTCGACGCCCACGACGTACACCTCGCCCAGGTCCGGGCCGTGGACCTTTGTCCAGTGGAAGCCGAGCAGGTGCCGCGGATCGTCGGCGTCGAAGGCGAGGAACAATCCGGCCGGGTCGAACCAGTCGGCGCCGGTGCGCTCGTCGATCTGGGCGCTGGTCCAGCCGCCCTGCTCCGGGTGCCAATCAAAGGCCGCGTTGTTGACCCGCAGGATCTCGGCGTCGTCACCGGGGCCCGCATAGGTGCGCAGGACGATGTCGGGCCGGTCGGGAAGCGGGGGCAGCGGGTCGTCGGCGCCGACGCTGCGGCGCAGCTGGAGGAGCTCCCGGCGGGCCTGCAGGCCCACGTGCGCGGCGATCGCCCGCGCGGCCGGGAGGTCGCCGTGGGCCCAGACCCGACCGTCGTCGCCGGCGAGGTCGAGCGCGCGCCGGACCAATTCGGTGCCGATGCCGCCTCGCCGGGCGGCCGGTGCGACGACCACCTCGGCCATGGCCGGTTCCCCCTCGCGGCCGGGCAGCACCGAGGCATAGCCGACCGGCTCGTCGTCGTCGCGGACGACCAGGTGCTCGACATCTGGACTGGCGGAGTCGAGCGCCGCCACCGGGGCCTCCCCCAGCGCTTCCACGCCGTCGGCGTCGAGTGCGGCATCCAGGATGGTGCGCACGGCGTGCTGCTCGTCGCCGGACAGGGTCGCCTGCCGCATGATCTCGGGAGTCGAACCGCTCACGTGCCCACCTCCCGTTTGAACCGGGCTAGGTTGCCGCGGCCTCCTCGTCGAGTATCGCATCGGCGTCCTCGCCGTCGTCGGCCCCATCGGCGTCGTCGGTCTTGCCGCGCGCGGGTCGGACGGCCTTGTAGCCGACGTTGCGGACGGTGCCGATCAGCGCCTCGTGCTCGGAACCGAGCTTGGCGCGCAGCCGTCGGATGTGGACGTCGACGGTGCGCGTGCCGCCGAAGTAGTCGTATCCCCACACCTCGTGCAGGAGCTGGGCGCGGGTGAAGACGCGACCGACGTGGGCGACGAGGTACTTGAGGAGCTCGAACTCCTTGTACGTCAGGTCCATCGGCTTGCCGCGCAGCCGGGCCGTGTAGGTCTCCTCGTCGATCGTGACCGCGCCGAGTGTCAGTTTCGTGCTGCCCTCCTCGGGCCGCTGGCTCACGCGTCGGGCGGTGAGCATCCGCAGGCGGGCGTCGAGTTCGGCGGGTCCGATGTCGGCGAGCAGGAAGTCGTCGAGGTTCCACTCGGCGTTGACGGCGATGAGCCCGCCCTCGGTGAGGATGGCCACGACGGGGACGGTCGCGGTGCTGGCCAGCAAGCGGCACAGGTTGCGGGCGGCGGCGAGGTCGGCACGCGCGTCGACCAGGACCGCGTCGGCGGATTCGGTGTTGAGCAGGGCCGAGACGTCCGCGGGCGCATGGCGCACGGAATGGGCCAGCAACGACAGGGAGGGCAGGGCCGAGCCGGGATCGGGGTGGGAGGTCAGGAGCAAGAGTTCCATCACAGCTCCGCTTCTGCGTCTGGTCGCGTTCTCAAGAGAAGTCGGCGGCGACATGGTCGGGGCGTCGTCGGGAGACGCCCACTGACGACGGCGGCAGCGGGATCAGGTGTAAGAATAACGCTGATGACACCCGCAGTTCACATCGATGACTCCCCGGGCCGGGCGCGGCGCGCCCTCCTGGCGACGATTGTGCTGGTCACAGCCCTGATTGCGGGTTTGGTCACAGTCGACACGATTCGCGCCGGGCGCAGCGAGCACGCGTTGTCGCAGGCGTTGACGGCCGCACCGCGGGTGATGTTCGAACCCGAGGTGACGCTCGGCGGATTCCCCTATTGGACCCATGCGCGCGACGGCCGATTCCCCGGGCTGACCGTCACCGCGCGCGGGGTGCGGGCCGACGGCCCACCCGACCTGCGCGGCGTCCCGCAGACCTGTGGCACGACCGCCTGCCGGGCGGAGTTGGGGGTGCGCGCCTCGTCGGTGGAGGCCGGCGCGGCGAATCGGTGGCACGGCACCTCCCCGATTACCTTGCGCGGGGTGGACGCCTACGCCAAGTTGGACTCGGTGAACCTGGGCCGGATGCTCGACATCACGGACCTGTCGGTCAACACCCCCGCTCCCGCCGACCGGGCCGGCGGCGGCGGTCCGGGGGACGGGCTGCTCGAGCGGACGTCGGGGGTGCTGCTCACCGGCACGGTGTCGTTGCCGCCGACGCGGCCCAGCCCGCGCACCGACGGCACCCACCCGCCGTCGGCCCGCGACTTCGCCGGCGACAAGGCCCGGGTCAGCGTCGTCGTCGACCTGTCCGTCGTCGACGGGCAGCTGCAGATCACCGCCACCGACTTCTACCGCGGACCCGAGGAACACGCCCGCGGCGAGGTGGCAGCGCAGTACCGGCAAGCCGTGTTGCAGCGCTTCAGCGGGCGCGTGCCGTACCCGCGACTGCCGTGGGGCGTCGTGCCGACGGTCGCCAACAGCGCCGGCAGCGACGTCCTGATCAGCGGAAAGACCGCTGTGCTGACGGCCACACCGGACCGGTTCTGACGATTCCCGCGCGCTGTTGTATGGTCGGTGACATGCAAACAGGCCGAGAGCTCATGCTCACTCGCCGCTACGCGATCGACTTCTGTCGTTTCGCGGCCTGTTGCTGTCGCTAGACGGTGGTCGCCGACGCGCCTCCACCTGACGATGGCGGCAGCGGATTCTTCTCAAGGCTTCTCGTGTTCCCCACATGCCCGTTCTGATCGGGCTGTTGCGCACGGCCGTCATCACCCCCGCGGAACCCCCGGTTCCACACCCCACCCCCCGATAGTTTTTTCCAACCATGTGAAAGGGAACCACCATGGCACGCAACGACGTCCTGGTCAGCGCCGATTGGGCTGAGCAGAACCTGAACACCGACAAGGTCGTGTTCGTCGAGGTCGACGAGGACACCAGCGCTTACGACACCGGGCACATCCCGGGTGCCGTCAAGCTCGACTGGAAGGACGACCTGCAGGACCCGGTCCGTCGCGACTTCGTCAACCAGGAGCAGTTCGGCAAGCTCCTGTCCGAGCGCGGTATCGCCAACGACGACACCGTCGTCCTCTACGGCGGCAACAACAACTGGTTCGCGGCCTATGCCTACTGGTACTTCAAGCTGTACGGCCACCAGGACGTGAAGCTGCTGGACGGCGGCCGCAAGAAGTGGGAGCTCGACGGTCGCCCGCTGAGCACCGACGCCGTGAGCCGTCCGGCCACGAACTACGTCGCGCAGAACCCGGACAACACGATCCGCGCCTTCCGCGACGAGGTCGTCGAGGCCATCGGGACCAAGAACCTCGTCGACGTGCGCAGCCCCGACGAGTTCAGCGGCAAGATCCTCGCGCCGGCCCACCTCCCGCAGGAGCAGAGCCAGCGCCCCGGCCACATCCCCGGCGCCATCAACGTGCCGTGGAGCAAGGCCGCCAACGAGGACGGCACCTTCAAGAGCGACGACGAGCTGGCCGAGCTGTACAAGGACGCCGGTCTGGACGGCCAGAAGGAGACCATCGCCTACTGCCGCATCGGTGAGCGCTCGAGCCACACCTGGTTCGTGCTGCAGGAGCTCCTGGGCCACGAGAACGTGAAGAACTACGACGGCAGCTGGACCGAGTACGGATCGCTGGTCGGCGTGCCGGTCGAGCTGGGAGAGGGCAAGTAGTCATGTGTGCAGCCCCCAAGCAGGGACAGCAGTTGCCCGCCGGCGTCGACGTGGAGAAGGAGACCGTCCTGACCGGGCAGGTCACCGACGCCAACGGCGCCCCGGTGCCCGGCGCCTTCGTCCGGCTGCTCGACTCGACCGGTGAGTTCACCGCCGAGGTCGTGACCAGTGGTACCGGCGACTTCCGGTTCTTCGCCGCCCCCGGCACCTGGACGCTCCGCGCGCTCAGCTCTGTCGGCAACGGCGACGTGATCGTCACCCCGGAGGGACCGGGCGTCCACACGGAGACCATCACGGTCGCCAAGTAAGACGCGATGTCGGGCCGCCCCCGTACCGGAACTCCGGTGCGGGGGCGGCCCTTCGTTTCCGCCGACCGTGCGCAGAATTCCGCCGACCGTGCCCAGAATTCCGCCGATCGTGCCCTCAGCCGAGGATATTGAGTCCGACGACGCACCCGACGATCCCGAGGATCAGCAGGATGCGGCCGACGGAGGCGGGTTCCTCACCCGACACCATGCCGAAGGCGACGGTGAGAACAGCGCCGATGCCCACCCAGACCGCGTAGCTCGTTCCCGTCGGCAACGTGCGCATCGCATAGGCGAGTCCTGCCATCGAGGCGATCAAAGCCGTCGCGAAGAGCACGGTCGGGCCCGCGCGGGTGAACCCCTCCGACCGTCCGAGGGCGGTCGCCCAGACCGCTTCCAACACACCAGACACTGCCAACACCAGCCACGCCACGACACACCTCGCAAGCACCGTCTTGTCGCTGGCCGGGTACGGTGCCCCTCGTCCGGTGTCGGGTTGCCGACGCCTTCCGACCCTACCGCCGTCCGCCGAGTGGGCGGTCAATCCCGCCGAGTGGGCGGTCAATCCCGCCGAGTGGGCGGTCATTTGCGCCGAGTGGGCGCACCGGCCGCTACCCTCCGACCATGAGCGTCATCGTGGAGCGAGACGGGCCGATCACGACGATCACGATCAACCGGCCCGAGGTGCGCAACGCCGTCGACGGTCCGACCGCCACGGCCCTGGCCGATGCCCTGCGCGCCTTCGAGGCCGACGACGGCGCCCTCGTCGCCGTGCTGGCCGGTGCCGACGGGACCTTCTGCGCCGGAGCCGACCTCGCTGCCGTAGCCGAGGGCGGCGCCCGCGCCAACCGCCTGGCCGAGGACGGCGACGCCCCGATGGGTCCGAGCCGCATGCGACTGTCGAAGCCGCTCATCGCCGCCATCGAGGGACATGCGGTGGCGGGTGGACTCGAACTCGCCCTGCTCGCCGACCTTCGCGTGCTGGCATCCGACGCGATCGTCGGCGTGTTCTGCCGTCGCTTCGGGGTGCCGCTCATCGACGGCGGCACGGTCCGGCTGCCGCGGATCGTCGGGCAGGGTCGCGCTCTGGACCTCATCCTCACCGGGCGTCCCGTCGACGCCGACGAGGCGCTGCGCATCGGGCTGGCCAACCGGGTCGTCGAACCCGGATCGGCGCTGACAGCCGCTCTCGACCTGGCGCGGCAGATCGTCGCGTTCCCGCAAACCTGCATGCTGGCCGATCGCGCCAGCACCTACGGGCAATGGGACCTGCCCCTCGACGAGGCGCTGCGCGCCGAGTTCCGCGGCGGCATGAGCGTCATCGCGAGCGGCGAGACCGTCGACGGGGCGAAGCGGTTCCGCGACGGCGGCGGTCGGCACGGCGAGTTCTGAGGTCGGTCAGCTCTCGAACAACTCGGGGAAGACCGCCGAGAGCAACGCTGTTGCGTCATCGCGCACATCTGTTTCGCCGTGCACGGCGGTGACGACGACCCCTTCGAGGATCGTGAGCAGCCGCCGGGCATCGGCGACGGGGGCGGTCGAACCACGGTCGGCCAGCAGCGCACGCGCCGATGGCTCGGAGAACAGGCAGCCCAGAAGGCTCGCTCGAGCCGCGACCGACAGCGTGGGGTCGAGTAACAGTGCCTGCCGCGCCAGAACGTCGGAGCGCCGGTCGGCGACCAGCTCGGCGACGTAACCCACCATGACCTCCCCCGGTGTCCCGCCCACGTCGATGGTGCGCGCGAGAGCCTCCCTCGATCGCTCGACGACTCGCCCGACCGCCGCCGCGACGAGCGCCTCGCGTGTCCGGAAGTAGTACGACGTCGAGCCCTTCGGCAGCTCCAGGGCGCGATCGATCCCCTGGTGGGTCAACGCGTGGTTGCCGCCCGATGCGGCCAGCGCCAGTGCGGCGTCGGCGATGAGCGGCCGACGGTCGGTGCGAGGCATACCGTCGACACTACCGGAAACTCTATAATGATAGAGTCTATCGCGTGAGGCGCGCCCGGAGGAAGATCCCGACCGTCGCCCCGGGCGCGCTCATCGCCACGGCACAAGCCGGCGGCATCGTCCTGGACCGACCGCAGCGCGCCGCCTGCGCACACCTCGGCGAAGCCCGTAGCGTCTACCTCACCGGCCCCGCCGGCCGCGGCAAGACCGCACTGCTCGACGCCTATGTCACCTGTCTGCCGGCCGGGTCGGCCGTCCGCGCCCACTGGCACGAGTTCATCCGCGACCTCCACCTGAACATCCGCGACGCGGGCGGACTGGCACCCGCCATCGACGTCTTCCTCGGCACGGCGGCGGTCCTCGCCTTCGACGAGCTGCACGTCGACGATCCGGCCGACGGAATCTTCCTGCACGACCTGATCGAGCGCGTCGTCGACCGGGGTGTCCGACTCGTCGTCACCTCCAACGACCATCCCGACGACCTGATGCCGAACCCGCTCTTCCACGACGCCTTCACGCCGACGATCGATCTGCTCAAGCGCACGTGCGCCGTGGTCGACCTCGACGCCGGGGTCGACTACCGCACGCACTCGCCGCACGCCGTCGGCTTCGCCGCCGGAAGGTGGACCGCCCCACAGACGGCGCGACCCGGCCGGGTCCCGGTGCGGATCGGCAGTCGCTCGCTCACCGCTTGGGACTGCTCGATCGACCACCTCGGCGTCACCTTCGACGAGATCTGCGGTCGCCCACTCGGCGCCACCGACTACCTCGCGCTCGCCGACCGGTACTCGCGGTGGACGATCAGCGACGTCCCCGACCTCGTCGACGCCGACCGGGAGGCGGCGCAGCGGTTCGTGCACCTGGTCGACGTGCTCTACGAGCGCGACCGGCCACTGACCGTCGAGTGCGCGGTGCCGCGGTCCCGGTTCGCGACCACGGGCCGGCCACCGACCGGCGCGGCCCGCATGCGCAGCAGACTCGCCGCGCTGCAGTAGCTCAGGAGCTCTTGGTCAGTGCGAATCGGACCAGCAGTCGGCCCTCGTCGAGGATGTCCGGGCGGACCGGCAGCCGTGCGAGTTCGCGCTCGAACTCGCCCGGGGCAATCAGCCGATACGGCGACCGGTCGACGTCGTGGATGAGCCTCGTCGTGCGCGTCGACAAGAGGTCGTAGCCGATGAGGCGACCGCCCGGTTTGAGGACGCGCACCATTTCGCCGAGCGCCCGCTCCCAGTCCAGGACGTGGTGCAACATCAGGAAGCTCAGCACCGTGTCGAACGCACCGTCGGGGAAGTCGATTGCGGTGGCGTCGACGCGGACCGCCGACGCACGGTCACCCGCGGACGCCAAGCGATCGGCGGCGGCCGCGACCATCGCCGGGTCGTAGTCACCGGCGACCAGGGTGATGTCGGGATAGCGGCGCAACAGCGCGGTCGCCGTGGCGCCCGACCCGGTACCCACCTCGAGTACCCGGCCGGCGGGCTCGGTCCCCGCGACCGACCACGGCAACACCGCCCTCTCGGCGAAGATGCGCCACGGGTAGCTGCGGCAGAACACGGCTTCGATTCCCGACATCGCTGGCACGGTGCGACGCTAGCAACACCGCTGCCCCGGGCGCCAGGGGCAAAGGTTAGAATCGGACCCGTGGAACACTTCTTCACCGCACTGCTGGTCCTGTGCTCGATCCTCATCACGTGGTTCGCGCTCTACGCGATCTACCGCCTGGTCAACGACGAGTCGTGAGCCGCTCGGGCAACGAGGCGATCGAGCAAGCCGCGGCGATCGCCGAGACCACCGGGGCACGCAACCTGCCCGTCTGGGGCGACCTTCCGCTGCCCGCGGACACCGCCAACCTGCGTGAGGGCGCCAACCTGCACGACGGACTGCTGGGTCTGCTCCCCATGGTGGGCGTGTGGCGCGGCGAAGGCGTCGGACACGGGCTCGGCGACGACGGCGTCGATCTCCAGTACGCCGAGCAGATCATCGTGAGCCACGACGGTCAGAACCGCCTCAATTGGCAGGCCCGGTCGTGGACCGTCGACAACCGCGGCGACTTCGTCGCCCCCCTGTTCCGCGAGTCCGGATTCTGGCGGATCAGCGAGGACGACTCGATCGAGGTCGTCCTCGCCCACGCCGAGGGTTCGATCGAGCTCTTCTACGGCAAGCCCCTGTCGCAGACCGCGTGGGAGATCGCGACCGACGCCCTCGTCAGCACGGCCACCGCGCCCAAGCTGCACGGCGCCAAGCGCCTCTACGGCATCGCCGAGGACGGTGCCTTCGCCTACGTCGAAGAGCGCCTCGTCGACGGTGAGCTCGCACCGCGGCTGTCGGCCAAGCTCGACCGCTACGCCGGATAGCGCCCACTCGGCAGAATTCACCGCCCACTCGGCCAGGTTGGGGAGCCCACTCGGCGAGATCGACCGCCCACTCGGCGGTTAGAGGACTACGTCCGGCTCGAGGTCGGCCGGCAGGTGGTGCGTCACGACGACGATGGAGCGCTCCGGACCGAACAGATCGCCCAGGGCGGCGCGCAGCAGATCGTCGGAGTCGGCGGCATCGAGGTGTTCGGTGGGCTCGTCCAACAGCACGACCGGCGAGGTGTTGAGTAGAGCCCGCGCGAGCAGCAACCGTCGTCGCTGACCCCCCGACACCGCCGCCGCACCGCCGACCAGCACGGTGTCCAGTCCGTCCGGGAGGCCACCCAGCCACTGCCGGAGCCCGACCTTCCCCAGGGCCTCCGCCATCTCCTGCTCGGTGGCGTCGCCGCGTGCGACGAGCAGGTTCTCCCGCACCGAGACGGCGAACAGGTGCGCATCCTCGGCGCAGTACACGGTCGCCGCAGCCAGGTCGACGGGCTCGCCGTCGGGAGTCGCCGCGGTCACCGAACCCGACGTCGGCGGCAGGAGTCCGGCGAGCGTCAACAGCAGCGTCGACTTGCCCGCACCGCTGCGCCCGACGATCGCCAGGCGTCCGCCCGGAGCCAGGTCGCGGGTGACCGGACCACCCAGATCCGCGCCGTCGGGCCACCCCCACGACAACCCGTCGACCGTCAGCCGCACCGGCCCGCGATGACGCGGCACGTCGGCCGCCGCCGCGGATTCGCGCGACCACTGCTCCGGGTCGCCCACCAGGTCGATCACCCGCTCGGCGGCCGCGCGGCTGTGCTGCCAGGTGACACCAGCCGCGGCGAGGGGCGCGATCGTCTCGAAGGCGGACAGGCCGAGCAGCATCAGCACGCCCAAGCGCATCGGGGTCGGGTCACCGCCGCCCGCGGCGAGCGAGACGCCGATCAGGCTCGCCGCCACGACCGTCAGCCCCATGGACAATGGGGTGATCGCTGACGCGAGGGCCTGCAGGCGTGCTCCTCGATCGGTGGCATCGGCGACGTCCCGCTGGGCCCGCGACACCTCGGCGAGCACCTCGTCGCGACGACCGGCGACGGCGAGCTCGGGCCCGTGGTCGAGCAGCAGCATTGTCGCCGACGCGACCTCCGAACGCCCCCGCACGGCCGCGCGCGCCGCCGCGGCGGCACC
>NZ_JASGER010000031.1:0-7830 GCF_047606305.1 Gordonia sp. (in: high G+C Gram-positive bacteria)
ACCAGACCGGCCAGCACCGCGCCGAGGGCCGCGCACAGCAGGACGCCCGCCGATCCGGGCGCCTCGCCGGCGGCCACGCCGTGGGCGGTCAGCGCCAGCACCGGCACCGCCACCGCGACACCCACCCGCAGCGCGGGCAGACCGGTGGGCGGGGCGGACATGGACCCAGCATCGCACACTGCTGCGGGCCCGCCCGGCTACGCTCGATCTGTGAGCAGCAAACGCACGGCGAAGAACAAGGACTCGGCGGCCGACCACGGCTTCGTGCGGGTCAGCGCCGCCGTGCCGATGGTCTCGCTGGCCGATCCCGCCGCGAACGCGCGCCGCACGATCGACCTGCTGACCGCCGCGGCGGCCGACGGCGCGGCCGTGATCGCCTTCCCCGAGCTCGGTCTCACCGGGTACAGCGTCGACGACCTGGTGCAGCAGGACGCCCTCCTCGACGCCGCGCTGACCGGATTGGACCAGGTCCGCGCGGCCACCGCCGGTCTGGCCGCACTCGTGTGCGTGGGGGTGCCGCTGCGCGTCGGCGACGCGCTCTACAACACCGGCGTCGTGCTGCACGACGGCGAGATCCTCGGCGTCGCGCCGAAGTCCTACCTGCCGAACTACCGCGAGTTCTACGAGCACCGGCTCTTCGCCGCGGCACGCACGGCCCCGGTCGACGAGGCAACGGTCCTCGGGCAGACCGTTCCGTTCGGCTCCGACCTGCTCTTCGAGGCGCAGGACGTGCCCGGGCTCGTGCTGCACGTGGAGGTCTGCGAGGACGGCTGGGTTCCGATCCCGCCGTCGACGTGGGCCGCCCTCGCCGGGGCGACGGTGCTGGTCAACCTGTCCGGATCGCCGGTGACCGTCGGCAAAGAGGCGTACCGCCGGGAACTGTCGTCGTCGCACTCGGCGCGCAACATCGCCGCGCACGTCTACGTCGCCTCCGGTTTCGGCGAGTCGACCACCGACCTCGCCTGGGACGGCGACGCGCTCATCACCGAGAACGGTTCCCTGCTCGCCCGCAGTACCCCGTTCACCACGACCGACCAGACGATCACCGCCGACGTCGACCTGGACCGGCTGCGCCAGGAGCGCGCCCGGATGACGAGCCTGCGCGACCAGGTCGGCGACTACGCCGACGCGCTGCGCGACCTGCGCCGCATCCCGGTGACGGTCGGCAAGCAGACCGCGTCGGGCCCGCTGCGCCGAACGGTGCCGCCGTTCCCCTTCGTGCCGCCGCCCGGGCCCGACCGCGACGAGCGGTGCCGCGAGGTCGGCAACATCCAGGTGCAGGGACTCACCCAGCGCCTGCGCTCGACCGGCCTGAGCCGCATCGTCATCGGCGTGTCCGGCGGTCTGGACTCGACGTTGGCGCTGCTCGTCGCGGTCGACGCCTTCGACCGCCTCGGCCTGCCGCGCACCGACATCCTGGCGTACACGATGCCCGGCTTCGCCACCGGCGGCGCGACCCGCAGCCGTGCCCTGGAACTGATGGACTCCCTCGGCGTCAGCGGCTCGGAGATCGACATCCGACCCGCCTGCCGGCAGATGCTCGCCGATCTGGACCACCCCGTCGCCCACGGCGAAGAGGTCTACGACACCACCTTCGAGAACGTGCAGGCCGGCCAGCGGACGTCGCTGCTGTTCCGCCTCGCCAACGAGCACAACGCACTGGTGCTGGGCACCGGCGACCTGTCCGAGCTGGCACTGGGCTGGTGCACGTACGGGGTGGGCGACCAGATGTCGCACTACAACGTCAACGGCTCGGTGCCCAAGACGCTGATCCAGCACCTCATCCGGTGGATGATCGACGCCGAGCTGCACGAGGAGAAGACCTCCGCCGTCCTGCGGGAGGTCCTCGACGACGTCATCTCGCCCGAACTCGTGCCGCCCGGCGCGGACGGGGCGGTCCAGAGCACCGAGGACGCCGTCGGCCCCTACGAGCTGCACGACTTCTTCCTCTACTACGTCACCCGCTACGGGTACCGGCCGCGCAAGGTCGCCTACCTGGCCCGGCAGGCCTGGTCGGACAAGTACGACGCCGCGACGATCGACAAGTGGCTCGCCGTCTTCCTCAAGCGGTTCATGGCCAACCAGTTCAAGCGCACCGCGATGCCCAACGGGCCGAAGGTGGGCTCGGGCGGATCGCTCTCCCCGCGCGGCGATTGGCGCTCGCCGTCGGATGCGACGGCCGCGCCCTGGCTGGCCGACCTCGACTAGCGGCTCAGATCGGCAGCTGGTTCGCCATCTGCACCACCGGGTCCTTCGCCGTGGAGTCGGTGCGGTTGATGCCGAGCACGATCAGGGAGAGCCGCGGGTCGTCGAACTTCAGGTAGCCCTCGCCGCGGCTGGTGAGGAAGAAGCCCGAGCCGTGGTTCCACCGGAAGGCCTGCGCATCCGGGATGACGTCGCGCAGATAGCCGTCGACGGCGTCCTTCGAGTAGAACCACATCGCGTGCAGGCCCCACTTCATCTTCGAGCCGCACATCAGCCGGTTGCGCATGCCCACCGGCCCGGCACCGGTCTCCGACGGGCCCAGTTCGTTGCGGCCGGGCTTGATCTGCCAGTTGCAGTGCAGCTTCTCCCACGGCCCGTCCGTCTTCGGCGCGGCCGGCAGCAGTCTCGGCAGCAGCGCGACCAGCGGCGCACCGGCACCCCAGCCCTCGCCCGCCTCGACCTGCACCGGCGCGCTCATCGGCGACGGCACACCGCGGGTGGAGGCCTGCACCCGATACGCGTGCTTGCCCTTGGTAACCGTCGCGTCGACACCACGCGGTTCGGGTCCGTCCGCCACGACGAGGTCGTCGCGGATCAGCAGGTAGTCGTCGGCTCCCTCGACGGGCCGCCAGGTGACCTCGACGTGGCCGACCTTGGCCACCCCCGCCACCCCGGTCGGGGCGCCCGGCGGCTTGGGCGCCGACGAGAAGTACCGCACACCGGCGAAGGCGGCGAGCGCGACGAGGAGCGCGGCAGCAGCCAGCGCCACGCGGCGGACGATCGGCGAGCCCCTCACATCGGCAGCCTTTGCGCGAGCCGCACCGCATCGGCCGTGGTCCCCTTCGACACGCACACGTCGACGAAGGTCAGGGCGCGCTTGCCGGGGCCGAAGTCGATGCCCGCGCACCGGGTGTCGTTGACCTGGTGCCGGTAGACCTTGCCCTTGTTCCCCTGCGCCGAGGTGAACGGCTGACTGACGCTGCGGAATCCGAAGCTGACCTTCTGGGCCGCGGCCCGTTCCTTCGGATCGTCGGGGTAGCCGGAGATCGCGAACTCGTAGGCGAGGTCCCGCTTCCCGACCTCTTTGCGGCAGGTGATCATCTGCTGGGAGGAGCCGTCGAAGTAGACCGATCCGTTCGCGTAACAGTCGACGCCGTCGTAGCCGTTGGTGCTCAGCGGGGTGGCCGGCACCAGGTCGGGATACAGATCGGCGATCCACTGCACCTGCCGCCAGCTCGCGTGGACCGTCGTCGGCGTCGACTTCAGCGAGAACCGCGACGCGGGGGCGTCGGCGCTGCGGGCCGACACCGAGTACTGGTAGACCCCGGGCAGCGGCAGCGGCTCGCGGAAGGTGTTCTGCGGACCGGCGTAGACGACGGCGTCGTCGCGCTTGAGGACGTACTCGGTCGCACCGTCGACGGGCTGCCAGTCGACCTGCACCGCGTATCCGGTGACCTTCGCATCCGGTCGGTCGGGTGCGGCCAGCGCCGACGCCGAGTTCCGCCACAGGCCGCCGCCGGCGCCCAACAGGGCCGCGCACAGCAGCAGCGCGGCCGGGACGAGCCAGGATCGGCGCTTCCCCGGGACCGGCCGCTGCGCAGGTGCGGCCAGCGGCGGCTCGGCCGGCGACGACGGTCCGATCAGGGTTGCCGCACCGGTCTCGTCGCGCATCGCCGCGGCGAGGTCGCGCGCGAACGCGCCCGCACTGTCGTAGCGGTGGGCGGGATCCTTGGCCATCGCGGTGGCGAGCACCGCGTCGACCGCCCGCGGCAACCCGGGGTTGCGCTCGTGGGCCGAGGGCACCTCGGCGAACAGGTGCGCGGACATCACGCCGCTGATGCTGTCGGCGGTGTACGGCGGCAGACCGGTCAGCAGCTCGAACGTCGTCGCCGCCAACGAGTACACGTCACTGCGCGCGTCGACCGGGCCGCCGTTGATCTGCTCGGGCGAGGCGTAGCGCATGGTCCCGACCGTCGTTCCGGTACCGGTCACCCCGACCCCGTCCTCGATGGTGCGCGCGATGCCGAAGTCGCCGAGCTTGACCTGGCCGTCGCCCGGGGTGACCAGGATGTTGGCGGGCTTCACATCGCGATGGGTGACGCCGAGCGCGTGGGCCGCGTCCAGGCCCGCGGCGACGCCGAGGACGATCCCGACGGCCCGGTCCCGGTCGAGGCCGCCGGGATGGCTCGCGAGGAGCTTGGCGACGTCGGTGCCGGGCACCCACTCCATCGCGATCCACAGCGCGTCGCCGAGCTGACCGCGGTCGTAGACGCGCACGATGTTCGGGTGCGCGAGCGGCGCGATCAAGTCCGCCTCGCGCTCGAAGCGGGTGCGCACCGCGCCGTCGGCCCGATGGGCCGCGCGCAACACCTTGACCGCGTCGGTGCGCGGCAGCCGCGGGTGCTGGGCGCGGTAGACCTCGCCCATGCCGCCGGCGCCGAGGACCGCGACGACGCGGTAGCCCGCGATGTCGTCGCCCACCCCGTACACGGCGCCCCTCCCGTCGTCGGCATTGCCCGGTTCGCTGCCCGGAAGTCTAGGCCGTGTCGATACGATGCACCGATGCCGCCGAAAAAGGACACCCGGTTCTCCGCCGAGGAACTCGACGCCGCGTTCAAGGCCCACCACGAGGCCATCGCCGAGGTAGCCAAGACCCGCGATTGGGACCGGTGGGCGGACCTCTACACCGAGGACGTCGACTACATCGAGCACGCGATGGGCACGATGAAGGGCCGCGAACAGGTCCGCACGTGGATCAACAAGACGATGCACGCGTTCCCGGGCAGCCACATGACCGGCTACCCGTCGCTGTGGCACGTCGTCGACCCGACGACCGCGCGGGTGATCTGCGAGGTCGACAACCCGATGCGCGACCCCGGCGACGGCTCGATCATCACCGCGACGAACATCACGATCCTCACCTATGCCGGTGACGGACTGTGGAGTCGCGCCGAGGACGTCTACAACCCGCTGCTGTTCGGCCAGGCCGCCATGAAGTGGTGCAAGAAGGCCGCTGAGCTGGGCACCATCGACGAGCCGGCCCAGCAGTGGATGGACACCGTCGGCAAGATGTTCGACCGCGGCTGACCCGCCGCGGGACCGGGCCGCGAATGTGCCGCGCCCGACTCCGATGACTTGGGTCGTCGGTGGTCGTGCCGTACGCTGGGTGGTGAAGATTACTTGTCCGGGCTCGAGGCTCGGCCGACCCCTAAAGCATTTCGGAGGTTTTCGAACATGTCACGCGTACTCACGCAGCTCGAGCTCCTGCAGGAACTGGCCCCAGTCGCCGAGGACAACGTCAACCGACACCTCAAGGTGGCCCGCGACTGGAACCCCCACGACTACATCCCGTGGGACGAGGGTGAGAACTACGCCGCCCTCGGCGGCAGTGACTACGACCCCGAGCAGTCGCAGCTCGACGAGGTCGCCAAGGCCGCGATGATCACCAACCTGCTCACCGAGGACAACCTGCCCTCGTACCACCGCGTGATCGCCGACAACTTCTCGATGGACTCCGCGTGGGGCCACTGGGTCGGCCGCTGGACCGCGGAGGAGAACCGCCACGGCATCGTGATGCGCGACTACCTGGTCGTGACCCGCGGCGTGGACCCGGTCGCCCTCGAAGAGGCCCGCATGATCCACATGACCAACGGCTACGACCCGGTGCTGGTCGCCGCCGACCGCATGGAGGACCTGGTCAACGAGTACGGCGACGCCGACGAGGTCGGTCTGCTGCACTCGGTCGCCTACGTGACCTTCCAGGAGCTGGCCACCCGCGTGAGCCACCGCAACACCGGTAAGGCCTGTGACGACCCGATCGCCGACCGCATGCTGCAGCGCATCGCCGCCGACGAGAACCTGCACATGATCTTCTACCGCAACATCTGCGGCGCCGGCATGGACCTGTCGCCGGACCAGACGCTGCGCGCCGTCACCGACATCGTCACCAACTTCCAGATGCCGGGTATGGGCATGCCCAACTTCCGTCGGCACGGCGTGCTGATGGCCAAGCACGGCATCTACGACCTGCGCCAGCACTACGAAGAGGTCGTCATGCCCGTTCTGCGCAAGTGGAACGTCTTCGACCGCACCGACTTCAGCCCCGAGGGCGAGAAGACCCGCGAGGAGCTCGCGGCCTTCCTCGAGCAGCTCGACAAGGACGCCACGCGCTTCGAGGAGATGCGCGACCGTGCGCTGGCCCGCGAGGCCGCCAAGCGGGAGAAGCAGGCCTCCTGACTTCCAGCACCATCGACAGTACCCACCTGCGGATCGGCCCCTATCGGGTCGATCCGCCGGTGGTTTTGGCCCCGATGGCGGGGGTGACCAACCGCGCCTACCGACGCCTGTGCCGCGAGTTCGGCAGTGACACCGCGATCTACGTGTGCGAGATGATCACCGCCCGCGCCATCGTCGAGCGCAACGAGAAGACGCTGCGCATGATGAGTTTCGACGACGACGAGTCGCCGCGCTCGATGCAGCTCTACGGCGTCGACCCGGTGAACCTGGGCGAGGCCGTGCGGATCGTCGCCGGCGAGGGCCGCGCCGACCACATCGACCTCAACCTGGGCTGCCCGGTGCCCAAGGTGACCAAGTTGGGCGGCGGCGCGGCCCTGCCGTACAAGCGCGGCCTGCTCAGCCGGATCCTCACCGCCATGGTCACCGCCGCCGAGCCCTACGGCGTGCCGGTCACGGTGAAGTTCCGCAAGGGCATCGACGACGAGCACCTCACCTTCCTCGACACCGGCCGAATCGCCCAGGACGCGGGCTGCGCCGCGGTCGCGCTGCACGCCCGCACCGCCGCGCAGCGCTATTCCGGTCAGGCCGACTGGAGGGCGATCGCCGAGCTCAAGAACGCGGTCACCGACATCCCGGTGCTCGGCAACGGCGACATCTTCAGCGCCGACGACGCCGTCACGATGATGCGCCAGACCGGCTGCGACGGGGTCGTCGTCGGCCGCGGCTGCCTGGGCCGCCCATGGCTGTTCGCCGAATTGGCGGCCGCACTGCGGGGCGAGCCGATCCCCACCCCGCCCACCCTCGGCGGCGTCGCCGAGATCATCCACCGACACGCGGTGCTGCTCGCCGAGCACCACGGCGAGGAACGCGGGCTGCGCGACCTGCGCAAGCACATGGCCTGGTACCTGATGGGTTTCCCGGTGGGGGGCGACCTGCGCCGTTCCTTCGCCTCCGTGTCCTCCGTCGCCGAGGTCGACGACCTGCTCGCGCAGCTCGATCCGGACGTCCCCTTCCCCGCCGATGCGGGCGGGCCGCGCGGCCGGCAGGGCTCGCCGGGCAAGGTCTCGCTGCCCTACGGGTGGCTCGACGATCCCGAGGACACCGCCGTCCCGCGCGCCGCCGATGTAATGCACTCGGGCGGTTGAACGATCTGTGTAACGGGTAACGCCACTGTGACGCGCCGCTTTGGTTTCCATCACAGTCCCCGGCGCCTCGGCAATCTCTCAGGTGTCGTCGGTACGATGGACAGTCGGCATGTGCGTTCTGATCTGAAGGAAGTCTGTTGAGTAACCAGCCACCGGGCGACGAGTTCCCGGGTCCCAGGCGCGCCGGCGGACGCCGTCGGGCCCAGGATCCCGGCACGCCCACCGGCGGCCGGCCCGCTCAGCC
>NZ_JASGER010000032.1:0-45810 GCF_047606305.1 Gordonia sp. (in: high G+C Gram-positive bacteria)
CTGGCGGGCGGTTCGGCGAAGGGCATCGGCCCGGCCACGGGCCGACGTCAGCCGCTCCTCGGCGGTGCGCAGGGCCAGGCGGGCCTCCACCTCGGCGGCGCGCGCGGCTGCCACCGCCTGGGCCGCCGCATCGCGGCGACCGTCGTCGACGACCGCCGCTTCCCCGTCGGCGGTCGGCTCCTCCCGTGCGACGCGCAGGCGTTCGGACAGGGCGGCGAGCTGCTCGACGGTCTCGGCGTGCCCGTCCTCGGCCTGCTGGCGCTGGCGGGTGAGCCGGTCGGCCTCGTCCTGCGCGGCGCGGATGTCCTGGCCGAGGCGGGCGAGCTGTTCGTAGGCGGCGCCGAGCGACGAGTCGGACTCGTGCAGGGCGGCCAGCGCCTCTTCGGCGGCCTCGCGGCGGTCGACCTGCTCGGTGAGCGCACCGGACAGTGCGGCGCCGAGCTCCTCGGCCGATCGGGTGGCGGTGGCGAGTTCGGCGGTGGCGGCGTCGATCGCCGACTGCACCTCCAGGCTCGAGGTCCGTCGTGCCGAACCGCCCTCGACGGCCGCCGCGGTGATGCGGTCACCGTCGGCGGTGACGACGGTCAGCTGCGGGTGCTCGTCGACGAGCCGACTGCCGACGGTCGCCGCGCCGGAGACGTCGGTGCTGAGCACGACGACGTTGTCGAGGAGGGTGTCTATGGCACCGCGGATCGACGACGGGCAGGTCACCACGGCGCGGGCCCAGCGGGCGCCGGACGGCAGCGAGACGCCACCCGGCTGCGGCAGTGCGCGCAGCCCGCCGACCAGTAGTGCCGCACGACCGCCGTCGCCGGACTTGAGCGCTTCGAGTGCGCGAGCCGCGGCGAGCGAGTCGACGGTGGCTATCGCGTCCACCGTCGGGCCGAGGGCGCCGGCGACGGCCGACTCGTAGCCGGCGTCGACGGTGAGCAGATCCGACACCGGGGCGAGCAACCCCTCGGCGGCCCGCTCCAGCAACCAGGCGCCGCCGTCGTTGCGCTCCAGGCCGACGGCCAGCGCCTCGATGCGCGCGGTCAGCGACGCGATCTTCTGTTCCGCCTCGCGCTCCTGTGCACGCAGTGCGTCCACCCGCTCGTCGGCCGCGGTCGCGGCGGCGGTGCAGCGCTCGTGGTGCTCGTCGAGCCCCTGCTCGGCGGACTCCAGCTCGGCGACCGACTTGGAGACGACGTCCATCTCCGCCTGTGCCTTCTCGGCGCGCTCGGCGGCGGCCTCGATGGCGGCCGACAGGCGGGCGGTCTCGGCGTCGACCGAGTCGGCCCGCGTGGTCAGGTTGGCGACCTCGCCCTCCAAGCGCGCCAGGCCCTCGCGCCGGTCGGCCACCGCGGCGATGGCGGCGGCATGCGCCCGCTCGACGGCGTTGGCATGCTCCTCGGCCTCGGTCAGCCGTGCCTTCACCTCATCGAGGGCGGCGCCGGCCTGCTCGACCCGAGCCGCGAGCTCTTGCTCCTCCTGCGCCGCCCGCGCGGCCTGTTCGTCGAGTTCATCGGGATCGGGGCCGGTGGCCATCGTGGTCGGGGTCGCGAGGTGTTTGCTGCGTTCCTGCGCGACGCGGATGGTCGCGTCCACACGCTCGGCCAGAGCCGAGAGGCGGAACCAGCCGTGACTCGCCGATTGCGCGGCCGGCTCGATGTCGGCCAGCCGGGTCTCGTGACCGGTCAGCTCGGCGGTCGCGGCGTCCAGGGCGGCGGAGACCTCGGCCTGCTGGCGTCGGATGGTGTCTTCCAGGGCGGATTGCTCGGCCATCTCGCCGCGGCGGTGGACCAGATCATCGGCGGCCAGGCGCAGTCGCGCGTCGCGCAAATCGGCCTGGACCGTCGCGGCCCGACGGGCGACCTCCGCCTGCCGGCCGAGCGGCTTGAGCTGCCGGCGCAACTCGCCGGTGAGGTCGGTGAGCCGGGACAGGTTCGCCTGCATCGAATCCAGCTTGCGGACAGCCTTCTCTTTGCGCTTGCGGTGTTTGAGGACGCCGGCGGCCTCCTCGATGAACGCGCGCCGGTCCTCGGGTTTGGACTCGAGGATGGCCGCCAACCGACCCTGGCCGACGATGACGTGCATTTCGCGACCGATCCCCGAGTCGCTCAGGAGTTCCTGCACGTCCATCAGGCGGCAGGACTCGCCGTTGATCTCGTACTCGCCGGCACCGTCGCGGAACATGCGCCGCGTGATCGACACCTCGGAGTAGTCGATCGGGAGGGCGCCGTCGGAGTTGTCGATGGTGAGTGTCACCTCGGCACGGCCCAGCGGCGGTCGGCCCGAGGTGCCGGCGAAGATGACGTCTTCCATCTTGCCGCCGCGCAGGGTCTTGGCTCCCTGCTCGCCCATCACCCACGAGAGCGCGTCGACGACGTTCGACTTCCCCGACCCGTTCGGCCCCACCACACAGGTGATGCCGGGCTCAAATCGCAGCGTCGTGGCCGACGCGAACGACTTGAACCCTTTGAGGGTCAGGGATTTGAGATGCACGACGGTACAGACTACCCACTCAACGCTCGACGAATCCGCGCAGATCACCACGCGGCGCCTCGAACCGCTCGACGACGGTGTCGACCCGTCCGGGCGTCTGGGGCCCGCGCAGGAATGCCAGCAGTTCCTCGGCGGCCGCGCGCGGCCCCTCGGCCACCACGTGGACGCGACCGTCGACGAGGTTCGCGGCGTAGCCGACCAATCCCAGCGCCAGGGCCCGCGACCGCGTGGCCCAGCGGAAGCCGACGCCCTGCACGTGTCCGTGGACGAAGGCGCTCAGTCGGGTATCGGCGGGCTCGACCATGTCAGTCGGTGTCGATGGCCAGGTTGACCGTGGTGCCGGCCTTGAGTGTCCGCCCGACGGTGCAGCTGCGGTCGATGGCCCGCTGGGCCACGACGAGCAGTCGCTGTGCGGCTTCGGCGTCCAGCTCGGAGATGTCGAGTTCGAGCACTTCGTCGAGCTGCGGGTAGGTCTCCGTCTCCCGATCGGCGGTGCCGGACACGCGCACCGTCGCGTCGTAGGCGTCGCCGAGGCGGCGGGCCAGGGTGACGTCGGAGGCCATGCCCGTGCAGGCGGCCAGCGCGATCTTCAGCAGCTCGCCCGGGGTGAAGACGCCCTCGACGTCCTCGGAGCCGATCTGCACGCTCGCGCCGCGCGAGCTGTGCCCGGTGTATCGCCGCGGGCCGGTCCGCTGTACCCAGAGTTCTGTCATGCCCCTATTCAACACGGCGAGTGCCGCCGGTCTTCCCGCCTGGTCGACGGCCCAGGGCCGCACGCCCGGCGGGACTCATCCGTCCCTGTGCCTCGAGTCGATCGGCGATCGCCTCGTTGCGCGCCGAGGTGGTTCCCCGGGTGCGGCGCGGCGTGAACTTCTGCAGGTAGGTGTCGTAGTCGCCGGCCCGGCGCGTGCTCTCACTCCAGCCGTAGGCGATCCCCGCCTCGAGCAGGTCGGCAAAGGTGATCGACGGACGGTCGACGCCCGACTTGGCCAGCACGACCCACAGGCCCGGATGGGTCTGATGGTGTTGGTCGAGCCAGCGCCACAACTCCCCCGCCGTGGCGAAGGACCGCCGCTCGAGTTCTGCCGTCATATCCCCATTGTCACCGGGGCCTCTGACACTGCGCGCGCTCTGGACGGGGAGTTCTCCCCATTGTCAACGAGAGAACCGGACCCTAGCGTCGTCATCGAAAACGACGAACGACGTTGGCAATCGCACCGAGGGGCAACGGGCGGCGACAACGCAGGGGAAACGGTGACGAAAACGGCTGCGGCGGGATGGTATTCGAGCCGCTCGGGAGAACCGGGCTGGTACTCGTGGTGGGACGGACATGCCTGGACCGGCGACCGGCGACAGGGTTGGTCAGAACAGGAACGCACCCGGGCGATGGCCGAGGCGGTGCAGCGCGAGATCGTGCGCGGGGCAAAGGTCCGCTGGATCACCCCCTACCTGGTCGAGGTCGACCATCGCCCCGATAGTGCGCGACGGAAGGAGACCTTTCTCCGGTGGCTGCCCGGGCTGGGGAATCTCTGGGGGTGGCTGCTCATTCGAAGCGTTCGAAGTAACGCGCGGTTCATGCTGTTCATCAACGAGGTGGGCGAGTTTGGCCGCTCGTCCTGACCGACCCGCTACCAAGCTGGCTCCGCCAGCCGTCTCGGCGGACGCTGACATGACGGACAGTAGAACGAGCTCCGGTTCATAAACGCCTCCCGGCGCATCGTCGAACCGCACCGCCGACAGGGGCGTCCCTCACGGCCGTAGGCGTTGAGTTCGCGGGCGAAGTAGCCCACCTACCACGGTTTCTAACGTTCATATCCGACATAGTCCGAGTATGACCGGGCAAAGATCGCCGATGACCACGCCCAGTTCGAAGCCCGAGAGGCTGATCTCGACCGGCGCGACCAGTAGACCGCGCCGCAGCCGCAGAGCTACGACAACGGACGGCCACGATGCGCGAGGCGTTCGCGGACTGGGCGCTGGGAAGCACGCGAAGCACGCGCGCCTGGGTCAGGGTCAGCCGGCCGGGAGGCATGAGGCCTGGCGAGACCGTACGACCGCCGCGCAGACGAAGCTCACCATGTCGCAGATCCACGAAGCCGCTGTGCACGCGCCTCAGCTCGACCGAGGTCACGGCTCCGGAGAGTGAGCAGCTCCAGCACTGTCGGGGGTGCTAGATAACCTGGAATAGACTTCACAAGTTGAACACGCCTAGCTCTATTCAGGAGGAAGAGCATTGCCCAAGTGGCTCTTTATTACGTCGCTAATCGCGCTGCCGCTCCTTTTCGGCGCGATTCACCCGATCCTGTTCCTTCTCGCTCTCGCTGGGGTGCTGATCGCGAACCCGATCATCTGGAAGTACCGGAAGAACAAGTACTTCAACAGTGAGGAGTTCCAACGGCTCCGCGCTCAGATCGCATCGGTCGTCGCCGAGCACAACGAGGTCGTGAACTACGTAGCGGAGATTCGCGGCCAGGGTGCATTCGAGCTGGGCGCGTCGTCGACCGGCCAGTACGCGCACCTCGCGAACTTCGAGAACACCTCGAACTGGAACTACCAGCGTGACCGCAATGTCGCCGAGTACGCGCCCCACGTTCATAACGCATCGCTTCAGGTCGTACGTAATGCGAGCATGGATCCGATCAAGTACTTGATGAAGTACTTCGGGATCAAAGCAAACCAGGAGACACTGGCCGACGTGCAGCGGGTGGCCGAGGACATTTCGCGGCTGGAGGAGGCCGTCGGCAATGTTCAGCGCCGCGAGGCCGAGATCGTCGCGATGATCAACCCGCCCGCGTTCATCCTCCAGCGGTACGCGGACGAGTTCTGGACCGTCGTTGGCGTGCATCTCTCGCCGATCACGGTGCCGTACCCGAAGTACAAATTCCAGTACGTCTCCGCCGGCGGCAACAGCGGACAGACCGTGAACATCGATCTGAACACCCCGACGCTCGACGCGCTCTCTGAGACGCTCGTTCAGAAGATCCGCTGGGCGAAGTCGGCTGCCGGTCAGCGTGCGCTAATGACCGCCAGGCTGCGCGGCTGGATCAAGGACCGCGACCACCACACCTGCCAGAACCCCGGTTGTGGCGTCTCGGTCGCGGTAGAGCCGAATCTGCTCCTCGAAGTCGATCACATCATCCCCGTCTCCAAAGGTGGCCTTAGCGAGCCCGAGAACCTCCAGACGCTGTGCTGGCGTTGCAACCGCGCCAAGGGTGCGAAGATGGCCGCCTAACATCTTGTCCACGCACACGAGCGCCTGATAGGAGGGGAACACCTCGACCATCAGGCGCCTGGCGTCGATGAACTCCGCTGACAACGCGGGCAAAAGTGACTGGAGCGATTCATGAACTGCTCGCGTGCAATCGGTGCTCCACACCGATTGCACGGCTCCCCAGCCCGGCCATAAACGTCAAGAGATCGGGAAAAATACCCAGACCCGCCGTTGACCATTGATATGGGCGTGCTGATCGACAGGAACCTCGACGATGGTCGGGGTCTATCGGTTGTGCTGAACTGCCAGCTCGCGACCGGTATCGGTCAGCACGTGCCCGCACTCGCACCGCAGGGCAGCCCGAACCTGCGCGCCGCAGTTGGCGTGGGTAACGGTGAGCGGCGGCCCGGCCGGCCCCGCGAGGTGCTTGTCGCCCCATTGCATGAGGGCGGTCAGGACCGGCTGCAGTTCGCGGCCGGCCAGGGTGAGCTGGTACTCGTGTCGCGTTCGTGAACCGGGCTCGCGGTACTCCACCTTCTCCAAGACGCCCGCCTCGGTGAGGCTGCACAACCGCGCGCCGAGAATGGCTCGCGATGCGCCAGTATTCTCCCGGATCGCGTCGAACCGCCGCACCCCTAGTGCAACTTCTCGAAGAACGAGCAGGGACCACTGCTCGCCTACCACCGCCAGCGCCGCTGCAACTGAGCATTCTCGTGCCATACGCACACGGTATCTGAGTTCAGATTCCGAATCCAGCATGTTAGCCTTCATCCATGACCAAAGCCCCAGCAAGACTCGATGTAACGCGGACCAAGACTGTTTCTTGGGCCGATCCGAAGGCGACGGCCACCCTCGGTCGCGACGTCTCCGGCCTGGAGTTCTTGACGCGGTGGACGCAGGGCGAACAGGCGAACCCGCCGATCGGTGAACTGATCGGCTTCCATTTGACGTCCGTCGAGGAGGGCGCCGTCGAATTCACCTGTGTGCCAGACGAATCGGTCTACAACCCAATCGGGATGGTGCATGGTGGACTGGCCTGCACGTTGCTCGACTCCGCTGCCGGATGTGCCGTTCACTCGACGCTGCCCGCCGGTGTCGGCTACAGCTCCATTGAGATCAAGGTCAGCTTCATGCGACCGATCCACGCAGATACCGGTCCGATCATCGCCCGCGGCTGGGTCACCAAGCCGGGCAAGCGAGTCTGTTTCGCTGACGCCGAGCTCCGCGACGCCGACGGCAAACTGCTCGCCACCGCGAGCAGCTCGTGCCTCGTCGCTCCGGTGTGAGCTTGGCCGGACGGGGACAGGAACCGCGGAAGTCAGTCGGTCTCGCCAAAGACTTGCTGCACTACACGCATCGCGGACAGCGCGGCGGGCGCACCGCAGTACCCGGCGGTCTGGATAATCGCCTCGACGATCTCGTCACGGGCGAGCCCGTTGGTAAGCGCTCCGCGGACGTGACCAACCAATTCTTCGTGAGCGCGTAGGGCGGTGAGCATGCCGAGGTTGAGTAGGCTTCGGTCGCGGCGACTGATACCCGGACGGTTCCACACGCCGTCCCACACGTGTTCGGTGATGTACCGCTGCAACTCCTCAGATGCCGTGCCCGTGGTTCGAGTGAGGGCACGGTCGACGAATTCGTCGCCCATCACCTGACGTCGGGTCGCCATCCCATTGCCGTAGGCGTTGTCGTCGGTCATGCGGACTCCGTATTCAACTGGATCGATGGCCCGTGACCGGGAACGATCGTGCAAGCAGGGTGGTTCTCGAGGAGTTTCGCGCTGTCGAGCGTTTGGGCTTCGTCGTGATTGAACACCGCCGGCAAGATTTGTGGCCCGGAACACCGACTGAGCGGGTGTCCGGTGACGAGGGCATCACCGGTGAACAGGACGCCCTCGTCCGGCAGAAGATACGCGGTGTGGCCGGTGGTGTGCCCGGGCGTCGGTATCGGTGTCAGTCCCGCCGGAAGGACGACGTCATCTGCGCTGACGACGGACGGAATCGTGATGTCCATGTGACCGCGAACGGCCATCAACGTTTGAGCAACCCATCGCCGACCTCGGGCGGTAGTTATTTGCCGGAGCATCTCCCTCGGCGTGATCTGCTGCAGGTACTCGCGCCGGGCGTGCGGTACCTCGGCCCCGCCCGTGTACACCGGCATCCCGATCTTCTCGACGAGAGTGGGGATCGCTCCGATGTGGTCGAGATGGGCGTGGGTAACGAGGACCGCGGATACTTCGTCGAGCGTATGTCCGACCTCGCGCACCGACTTCAGAACGTCGTCGGTGTCGCCGGGGTATCCAGCGTCGATGAGCGTCACACTGGAGCCGCTGCTGACCAGCGCCCAATTGACATTGGTTCCGGTCACCACGTGCACCGAGTCGGACACCTGGTTGATCTTCATACTTCGCCTCCGATGAGATGTTCAATGACCCCGACGCCGTCGATCTCCAGGCGCAGCGTCTCGCCCGGAGCGAGCCAGCGACCCAACTCCATCCCGGATCCACCGGGCAACGTCCCCGTCGAGAAGAGCTCTCCCGGGAAGAGTTGCTCTCCCTGCGAGCAGTGCGCGATCGCTTCGCCGAGCGAATAACGCATGCCCTGGGTTCCGGTCTCCGCGACGACCTTGCGGTCGATCGTGACGGTCGCCGTCAAGCGATCGAGATCGTCGGCCAGGTTCGGCCCGATGATTGCGGTCGACGACATCGATGTGGCGAAGTGCTTAGACCGCTGCGGGCCGAAACCGGACCGCATCTCGGCGAGCTGAACGTCCCTGGCGGAGAGATCGTTGATGACGACGACCGCTCCGATGGCTGCCGCGGCCTCGTCCGCCGAAGCGTCCCGCAAGGGTTGGGCCAAGACGACACCGAGCTCGAGTTCGAAGTCGAGGGCTGTGGTGTACGCCGGCGCGCACACCGGCCGACCGGACGGGATGATGGTGAGGGCGTTGGACATGTAGTAAATCGGCTGGCTGTACCACAACTCGTTTGGACGGAACTGCGGGAAGCTCTCGCCATTCGCCCGCTCGAAGGCGATGGCCTCCTGATAGACCTGAGGCATGAATCGTCGAACCATCCCCCGGGCGGCGTCGATCGCGTGCTTCTCGAACAGCATGAAGTCGCGAAAGGAAGCGGGGCACATGGGAAGCACTGCAGTACCGTCGGGCATGCTCGCGTAACGCTCCAGCTCAAAGTCGGGTCGGAACGGTGACTGCCAGTCGAGCTGCTCGGTTGCCTGCCAGCGCTCGCCAGCGCGGATCTGCGCGTCGATGCTCTGCCCGGCGCGGTTCAGCACTCGCCGTATTGTCTGTCGGGTCACGCGCGCACCGCGCGGTTCTCGTCGGCGGTGAGCAGGTGATCGCGGAGGAAGTCCTGCGCCAAACGCATCCATTCCTCTGCGTGCCCCATGGCGCAGTGGTCGTCATCGGCATACAGCACAAGCTGGCCGTAGGGCGCCCCGTTAGCGAGGTCGATCGAGTCCTGGGTGCTGACGAGTGTGTCGTCCGCCCCATTGATCGCGAGCAGCGGAATCTGAATCCGCGAGTAGTAGTCGCCGATCGACATCGCCATGAGCTTCAGCATCGTGCCCACCACGGTCTTTGCACCGACTGCGTTCTGGAGCGTCGAAACCATGATCTCCGGCAAGCCGACTGACGCGAGTGGCCCGAAGGTTCGGTTCGTCGGCGCACCGTTCGCGACGACTGCCGTCAATCGTCCGTCGACTGCCGCCATCCGGGCAGCCCAGTAGGCGCCGAAGCTGAGGCCGAGCATCCCGATGCGCTCGCCATCGACGCGAGGTTCGTCAGCCAGGTAGTCGATGACCTTCAAGTAGACGCGTTCGGCGGCCGGCGAAAGAGGTTCGCGATAGGCGTAGGTACCCGGCATCTCCATGACGAACATCGCCAAGCCTTCTGACCGGAACTTCAGCAGCGGCAGGGATACTTCTGCCAGTGTGCCTTCGAGCCCGTTGGTCACGAGGACGACCGGCGGCTTCGTCACGCCGTCCGGGATCATCAGGTAGCCGCGTGCTCGGTCGCCCTCGCCGAGCGGGATGTCTACCCGCTCGATCGTGACCCCCATCGCGGGTGCCAAGGCCAACTGCACGACTTCTCCGAGTTTGTGCGACCGCTCGTACGCGCGAAGCCGAAGCGGACTCCAGCCCGGCCATGCGGCGACGAATTCGTAGACCATCGCTTTGATCAGTCCGTCGAGCGCGATCGCCGCGTCCGTGTGGGCGGGATTCGCTCGGCAGAAGCGGTCGACAGCAGTCGGATCGGCCACGATCCCGCGCTCGGACAGAATCTCGCACGCGGGAGCAAGAAGCTCGCCCAGTGCATGCAGATCGACCTCGTGGTCTTCGAGAAGCTCACTCGTGCTGGGGCCGCCCAGTGCGTTGAGGGCAGCGTCTGCGGTCGCCACATGCCGATCGGCAAAGGCCTCCCAGTAGCGGGTCCACTGGCCGTCTTCGAATGATCGGCAACCCTCAAGCTGTTCGCGGAACTCGTCGTACTCGATACCGCCGAGATGCGTGAACCGGTCCGCAGACAGTTCTGGGAGGAACTGCACCGGTCCGTGCTTGCGTGTCGCCCTTTCCGTCGTGTGAGTGAGGGCGCGAGCGCTCACCATGAGGCGTTGGGCGAGATCAGACATGGACATTTGGTGGTTCTCCAAGCGGTGAATATTGCGGAAGTCTCTGCTTTTAGCGAGCGTAGCGACCCTCTTTCGCAAAAGCAATGATTTCTGCATTAGCATTGTCGATATGACCCATGCCGAGACGACACAGCGCCCCGGGGGGCGTTCCGCCCGGGTGCGCGAGGCCGTCCATCAGGCGGTGCTGGACGTGGTGATCGACGAAGGTGTGGACAAGGTGGGCATTCCAGAGATCAGCCGACGCGCCGGTGTCCGTAATAGTTCGATCTATCGACGCTGGGGAACCCGAGAGAACCTACTGATCGACGCCCTTCTCAGCGCCAGCGAACGCGAACTCCCGGTGCCCGACACGGGATCCCTCCACGGAGACCTGAGCACGTTCGCAAGCAACCTGATCGCGTACCTGGACACTCCACTGGGCGACGGGCTCGCCCGAACACTCGCATCGATCTCGGACTCAGAAGAGACCCGCTCGGCGCGGGAGGCGTTCTGGACCGGCCGACTCCAGGCGGTCCTACCGATGATCACACGAGCGATCGAACGCGGCGAGCTGCCTCCCGACACCGACGGGCGCACCCTGATCGAACTGGTCATCGCGCCGATCCACTTCCGACACCTGCTCACCAGGGAACACGTAGACCACGCGTTTGCTAGCAGTCTCGCGGCCACAGCCATTCAGGCAGTCCGAACCGCGCCCTCGGTCTCACCGCCGAGGTGACCGACGGCGCGGACGCTGACATGACGGACAGTAGAACGAGCTCCGGTTCATGAACGCTTCCCGGCGCATCGTCGAACCGCACCGCCGACAGGGACGTCCCTCACGGCCGTAGGCGTTGAGTTCGCGGGCGAAGTAGCCGGACTCGCCGTTGACGTTGACGTACAACTCGTCGAACGAGGTTCCCCCGACCGCCAGGGCCGCGTCCATCACGTCGCGGACATGCCCGAGGAGTTCCACCAGCTTCACCGTCGAGATCGAATCGGTGAGGCGCGTCCCGCGCAGACGGGCGCGCCACAGCGCCTCGTCGGCGTAGATGTTGCCGATGCCCGAGATCAGCGACTGGTCCAGCAGCGCCCGCTTGACCTCGGTGTGCTTGCGGCGCATCGCGGCCACGACCGCGCGCGCGTCGTAGGCGTCGTCGTAGGGATCGGGGGCGATGTGGGCGACGACCGACGGCACCGTCCGACCCGGGGCGAAGGGATCTGGCACCAGGTCGTCGACCTGCCATCCACCGAAGGTGCGCTGGTCGACGAACCAGAACTCACGGTCGCCCTGGCGGGTGCGGATGCGCAGGTGCTTGGTCTGGCCCTGATCGCCGTCGTCGACGATCCGCAGCTGCCCACTCATCCCCAGGTGGATGACGAGAGCCTGGTCGACGACCCCGTCGGCGTCGGCCAGGTCGAGCCACAGGTATTTGCCGCGTCGGCGCGCGGCGACGGGAGTGGTGCCGCGCAGCCGCCCGACCAGCTCGGCGCCGCCGCCGGCCTGCCGCCGCACGGCCCGGTCGTGGAGCACGTCGACGTCGGTGAACGCACGACCCACGACGTGCTTCTGGACGCCGAGGCGCACCGTCTCGACCTCGGGGAGCTCGGGCACGCTAGGTCCCGTTCGCGCCGGCGCGCCCGTCGAGCGTGCGCCAGGCCTCCTGGGCGGCCACCTGCTCGGCCTCTTTCTTCGACCGACCGACGCCGGTACCCAGTTCCTCACCGCCGACGACGGCCGTCGCGGTGAACTCCTTGTCGTGGTCGGGGCCGGTCGAGCTGATCAGGTACGACGGCGGGCCCAGCGACCGGGCCGCCGACAGCTCTTGCAGGGAGGTCTTCCAGTCCAGGCCCGCGCCCTTGCTGCCCGAATCGGCGACGGCATCGCTGAAGAGCCGCAGGATCACCTGTTTGGCGGGTTCGAAGCCGTGCTGCAGGTACACCGCGCCGAGCAGCGCCTCGGTGCCGTCCGCGAGGATGCTGTCCTTGTCGCGTCCGCCGGTCATCTCCTCACCGCGGCCCAGGTACAGGTGCCGGCCGAGGCCGCCTTCGCCGAGGGTGCGGGCCAATCGGGCCAACGCCTGTCCACTGACGACGCTGGCCCGGATCTTGGCCAGTTCCCCCTCGGGGCGGTCGGGGTAGTCGCGGTAGAGCTTCTCGGTGATGACGATGCCCAGGATTGAGTCGCCGAGGAATTCCAGGCGCTCGTTCGTCGGCAGTCCGCCGTTCTCGTAGGCGTAGGAGCGGTGCGTGAGGGCCAGCGTCAGCAGGTCGTCGTCGATGGTGGTGCCGAGCGCGGCGAGCAGCGCCTGCGGGTCGCGGTCAGCCATTGCCCTCGTCGCGCATCGCCTCGAGTTTGCCGGTCAGGCCCGCCCAGCGCGGATCGATCTTCTGGTGGGAGTGGCCGGGCTCGGCGACGGCCAGCACGACGCCGCAGTCGGCACACAGACCCGGGCAGTCCTCGCGGCACAGCGGTGACATCGGCAGCTCCAGGCCGACGGCGTCGATCAACGCCTGCTCGAGGTCGATCCGGTCGTCCTCGATGCGATAGACCTCTTCGTCGGAGGTCGTCTTCTCGGTCTCGCTGTCCGGGTACGCGAACAGCTCGGTGAGGAAGACGGTGACGGTGCCTTCGATCGGTTCGAGACAGCGGGCACACTGCCCCTTCGTCTCGCCGCACGCGGTACCGGTCACGAGGACACCTTCGGACACGGCCTCCAGCCGGAGGTCGAGGTCCATCTCGGTGCCCGCCTCGATCGCGATCATCTCGGTGCCGATCCGGATCGGGCTGACCACGGTGCGGTGCACCTCGGCCATGCTGCCCGGCCGACGCCCCAGCGATCGGACGTCTAATACGAACGGTGCGTCAACTGCTTGGGCCACACCGCAACGATACGCCCTACCGGGTGCTCAGCCCGCCAGCGACGAGGCGTGATCCTCGTCCACCGCGCGCGGGTATTCCACGTAGTCGTGGGTGCCGGCGCCGGCGCGGAGCTGCTGGCGACCCCGACCGACCGAGCGGAGCGTCCCGGTGAGGACCTCCTCGAAGTCGGCGAGCTTCTTGTCGACGTAGATGTCGCAGTCACCGCGCAGACGGTCGGCCTCGGCGTGGGCGGCATCGATGATCCGCTGGGCCTCGGACTTGGCGGCGGCGACGACCTCGTCGTCGGCGACGAGGCGCTGCTGCTCGGCGATGCCGTCGGCGACCGAGCGCTCGTAGTGCGCGTTGGCGTTCTCGATGATGCGCTGGGCCTCCGAGCGGGCGCGGCCGGTCATCGACTCGTGCTCGCGGGCGGCGCTGGCGGCGAGGCGGTGTGCCTCCTCGGTGGCGTCCTCGAGCATCGTGCGACTGTGGTTCGACGCGTCCTCGGCCATGCGGTCGGCCGCCGCGCGCGCCTCGGCGACGAGACGGTCGGCCTCTGCCTGCGCCGCCGCCACCATCGCCTCGGCGTCGGTCTTGGCCTGGGCCAGCGTCGCGTCGGCGTTCTGCCGCGCGGTGCCCACGAGTGCGTCGCGCTGGTCGAGCACGTCCTGCGCGTCGTCCAGCTCGCCCGGGATGGAGTCTTTGATGTCGTCGAGGAGTTCGAGGACGTCGCCGCGCGGGACCATGCAGCCCGCCGTCATCGGCACGGCGCGCGCCTCTTCGACGATGGCGACCAGTTCATCGAGGGCTTCGAATACTCGGTACACAGCTACACCTCAGTCTCGGTAATGGGTTATGTGACCATTGTGCCGAATGTTACTGGTGTGATTAGGGAGGTGTTTGGGGTCGGCGTGTCGCCGGGGCGTCCGACCTAGACGGTCATCTCCCCGTCGATCTTCGCCCGGACCGCGCGGTGGACCTCCGGCGGCAGGAACGGCGAGACGTCGCCGCCGAGCTTGGCGACCTCCTTGACCAAGGAACTCGACACGTGCGCGTAGCGCGGATCGGTCCACAGGAAGAAGGTCTCGACGTCGGCGAGTTCGCGGTTCATCTGGGCCATCGGCACCTCGTATTCGAAGTCGCTGCTCGACCGCAGCCCCTTGACCATCGTGGTGACGCCCTCGTTGCGCATGTAGTCCACCAGGAGACCGCGCCACCGGTCGACCCGCACGTTGGGCAGATCCGCGCACGTGGCGGCGATCAGCTTGATGCGCTCGTCGACCGAGAACATGCCCTGCTTGTTCGGGTTGACCACGACGGTGACGATGACCTCGTCGAAGCGGGCGGCCGCGCGCTCGACGACGAAGTGGTGGCCGAGGGTGAACGGGTCGAAGGACCCGGGGCACAGTGCGATGGTCATGGGCGCGAATCTACCGTGTCGACGCCGCCGGCACCGCAGACGTGCAGGGCCAGTTCGCCGTACATGGAATCGGCCCAGCTGAACCAGTCCCGCGTAAAGCGTCGGTCGTCGTCGACGTGGAAGCTCTCGTGGACGCGGCCGGTGCCCGCGGTGGTGCGGGCAACCGTGCGCAGCAGTGCGAGCGACTCGTCGACGTCGGGGGTCGTCAGTCCCGCCACCGACAGGGCGATCGGCCAGACGAACCCGGGCGGCGTGTGCGGGCTGCCGGGACCGGCGGCCAGCGACCCGGCGTAGAAGTAGGGGTTGCCCTCCGACAGGACGAAATCCCGGGTGCGGCGGTAGTGCGGATCCGTGGGGGCCACCCCTGCCACCAGCGGCAACGACAGCAGGCTCGGCATGTTGGCGTCGTCGGCGAGGAGCACGTTGCCGAGTCCGTCGACCTCGTAGGCCCATACCTCGCCGTGATCGGGGTGGTCGACGACGGCGTGCTCGGCGACCGCGGCCCGCAGCCCGGCGGCGAGGTCGCGCGCCCGTGCGGCGAGTCCGTTGTCGCTCAGGCGCGGGGCGATCAGGTCCAGCGTGTGGGCGGCCATCAGGTTCGCCGGGACGAGGTAGCCGTGGACGCACGCGTCGTCGGACGGCCGGAATCCCGACCAGGTCATCCCGGTGACGGCGACCGGAGCGCCGAGCCCGTCGCGGGAGAGGGTGTCCTGCGGCGCCGTGTCCGGGCGCACGAACCGGTAGGTCGAGTCCTCCTCGTGGTCGAGCTCGACGGTCAACGTGTCGATCGCGGCGGCCGCGGCACGCGCGAAGGCGTCGTCGAAGTGCCCGGTGCGACCGGTCGCCCGGGCCAGCTGGTCGGCGAGCTGGAACGGGAAGCACAGCGAGTCGATCTCGTACTTGCGCTCCCAGAGCCACGGGTCATCGCCCAGGTCGCGAGGCTCGTGGCAGTTGCCGTTGCCCGCGGCGTTGAACGCGTTGGCGTACGGGTCGTGTCCGAGGTAGGCGAACTGTCGGGCGACGACCCCGGCGATCATCTCGGCCAACGCCTCCAGCCGCGATCCGTCGTCGGTGGCCAGCAGTCGCAGGTAGGGCCGCATCTGGGTGGCCGAGTCGCGCAGCCACATCGCCGGGATGTCGCCGGTGATGACGAACACCGATCCGTCGCCGAACCGGTGCAGGGTGCGCGCCAACGTCCGCCGCATTCCCGCCGCGAACAGCGCCGCGCAGTCGGCGTCGGCGACGTCGGCCACGCGGTCCGTCCACTCCCGCAGAATCGGCGGCGGCAGCAGTTCGTCGGGATCGGGCCGGGTACCGGGCACCGTCGGATCGATGATCACGACCGCTCCGCCCACTGGACGCGGGTGTCGCCGTAGACCTTCTCCAGCACCGGTGTCAGCCCGTCGGGCCAGCGCGTCGGCGCCGCGCGCTTGCCCCGCTCGAGGACCAGGTACCCATCGCCGAGCACGGGGGCGACCTGGCCGAGGATCTCGGCGAGGTCGTCGTCGGGAAGGCCGTAGGGCGGGTCGCAGAAGATCATGTCGAACCGCTCGGATCCCACGGTGCGCAGGTAGCCGGCGACGTCGGAGCGGACCACACGCGCGCGCCCCGCCGCGCCGCACGTCGCGATGTTGGCGCGCAGGCCCTCGACCGCCGCCCGATCGGCGTCGACGAAGGCGGCCGACGCGGCGCCGCGCGAGAGCGCCTCCAATCCCAGGGCCCCGGTGCCGGCGAACAGGTCCAGCACGGTCATGCCGTCGAGGTCGACGCGGGCCTCGAGCGCGGCGAAAAGCGCCTCGCGCACCCGATCGGAGGTCGGGCGCGTGGCGTCGGAGGCGACGACGAGCCGGCGCCCGCCCAAGTCCCCGGCGATGATCCGCGGCATCAGCGCAGCCCCGGCACTAGCGCAGGGCCAGGTCGTCGGCGTGGACGATCGGTCCGCGCAGGTCCGCGGGCAGGTCCGAGCTGGAGAGCCCGAGCATCCGCGACACCTCGTCGGAGTCGTATCCGGCCACGCCGCGGGCGCACAGCTCGCCGCGCTGGTCGACGAGTTCGATGACGTCGCCCGCCGAGAACGCACCGCTCATCTCGACGACGCCGGCGGCCAGCAGGGAACGCCGGCGGCGCACCGCGGCCACGGCGCCGTCGTCGAGGACGAGTCGGCCGTGTGCGTCGGCGGCGTGGCGCAGCCAGAACCGCCGTGCCGACATCCGCTCGGCGCGCGGGGCGAAGACCGTTCCCACCGACGCGTCGCGCAACGCGACGCCGGCGTCGTCGGCGGCCGCCAGCAACACCGGCACTCCCCCGTCGGCAGCCAGGCGCGCGGCGGTCAGCTTCGACGCCATGCCCCCGGTGCCCAGCGTGCCGCCGGCACCGGCGATGACGCCGTCCAGGTCGCCCGCGCCGGCGACCTCCGGGATGAAACGTGCGGGATTCTCCGACGAGGCCTTGCGCGGGTCGCCGTCGTACAGACCGTCGATGTCCGACAGCAGCACCAGTGCCTCGGCACCGGCGAGGTGGGCCACCAGGGCGGCGAGGCGGTCGTTGTCGCCGAACCGGATCTCGTCGGTCGCCACCGCGTCGTTCTCGTTGACCACGGCCACCGCTCCCAGGGCGCGCAGGCGGTCGAGCGTGCGCTGGGCGTTCGCGTGGTGCGATCGGCGCGAGATGTCGTGCGCGGTCAGCAAGACCTGGCCGACGACCCGGTCGAACCGCGCGAACGACGTGCCCCAGGCGTGGGCCAGCGCGAGTTGGCCGACGCTGGCCGCCGCTTGCTTGGTCGCCAGGTCGGCGGGGCGCTTGCGCAGGCCGAGCGGGGCGATGCCCGCTCCGATGGCCCCCGACGACACGACGATGACGTCGGTGCCGGCGCGCATCCGCTCTTCCAGTGCCTCGGCGAGCTTGTCCAGCCGGGCGGTGTCCAGGCCCTCGTCCAGGTCGGTGATCGCGGCCGATCCGATCTTGACGACGATGCTGCGCGCCCCGGCGATCGTGTCGCGGGTCGGCGACGACAGGGCCGGCGCGGTGCTCACGGCGAGTCCTCCCCGTCGTCCTCGCCGGTGTCCTGGGCCGCGACGTGGTCCCACTCCTCGTGGTGTTCGCGGCGCAGCTTGCGGGCGGCCTTGCGCTCGGCGGCGCCGATTCGGTCGGTGCGGTCGAGGCGGATGTCGGTGCCGCGGCCGGTGATCGGCACGTCGTCGCCGCTGGGCGTCGTCGGCTCCCAATCGAAGGTCACATCGCCGACGGTGACCGGGGCGCCCGGCTCGGCACCGAGTCGGTTGAGCTCGTCCTCGACGCCGAGGCGGTTCAACCGGTCGGCGAGGTAGCCGACGGCCTCGTCGTTGTCGAACTGCGTCTGCCGGATCCACCGCTCGGGGCGGTCGCCGCGCACGATGAACCCGCCCTCGATCGCCGGATCGGGCTCGACGGTGAACTCGGCCGCATCGACGGCCTTGGGCCGGATGACGGTGCGCCGCGCCTCTTCCTTCGGGTGGGCCTCGCGGTACTCGCGGACCATCTTGGCCAGGGCGAAGGCGAGCTCGCGGAGCCCCTCGTGGGTGACCGCGGAAACCCGGAACACCGGCCAGCCGAACGCCGCCAGGTCTGCCTCGACGATGTCGGCCAGGTCGGCGGCCTCCGGGATGTCGACCTTGTTCAAGATGATGATCCGGGGTCGCTGCGCCAGGTCGCCCAGGCCGTGGTCGGCGTCCAGCGCGGGCTGGTAGGCGGCCAGCTCGGCCTCGAGCGCCTCGATGTCGGAGACGGGGTCGCGCTCGTTCTCCAGGGTCGCGCAATCCACGACGTGGGCCAGAAGTGCGCACCGCTCGATGTGCCGCAGGAAGTCCAGGCCCAACCCGCGCCCCTCCGACGCGCCCGGGATGAGTCCGGGGACATCGGCGATGGTGAAGGAGTCGATCGCACTCGACCGCTCACCGGCGCGACCGGGCGCCGTCTGCACGACGCCGAGGTTCGGCGCGAGCGTGGTGAACGGGTAGTCGGCGATCTTCGGCTTGGCCGCCGACAACACCGAGACCAGCGAGGACTTTCCCGCCGAGGGGAAGCCGACCAACCCGACGTCGGCGACGGACTTGAGCTCGAGGACGAGGTCGCGCTCCTGTCCCGGCTCGCCGAGGAGGGCGAACCCGGGCGCCTTGCGCGCCTTGGAGGCGAGTGCCGCGTTGCCCAGACCGCCGCGACCGCCCTGCGCGGCGATGAAGGTCGTGCCCTCGCCGACCATGTCGGCGAGGATCCGACCGCGCGAATCGAGGATCACCGTGCCGTCGGGCACGGCCAATTCCAAGTCGTCGCCGTTGGCACCGTTGCGGTTGTCGCCCTGTCCGGGCTTGCCGTTGCCGCCGTGCGCATGGGGGCGGAAGTGGAAGTCGAGCAGCGTGTGGACCTGCGGGTCGACGACGAGGCGCACGTCTCCCCCGCGCCCGCCGTTGCCACCGTCGGGCCCGCCGAGTGGCTTGAACTTCTCACGGTGCACCGACGAGCACCCGTGGCCGCCGTTGCCGGCGGTCACGTGGATCGTCACGCGATCGATGAAGCGCGACATCGGTGCCTCCTAGGGCCGGAGAAAATGCGACAGGGCGGGCTGAGGGATCTCGGTGATCCCCGCCCGCCCTGTCACCAGAGCTTATGCGCCGCGGATCAGGCCGAGGCCGTATCCGGGACGATGTTGACGGTCTTGCGACCGCGCTTGGTGCCGAACTCCACCGCACCGGCCGCGAGGGCGAACAGGGTGTCGTCGCCACCGCGGCCGACGTTGACGCCCGGGTGGAAGTGGGTGCCGCGCTGGCGGACCAGGATCTCGCCGGCGTTGACCTTCTGGCCGCCGAAGCGCTTCACGCCGAGGCGCTGCGCGTTGGAATCACGACCGTTGCGCGAGCTGGACGCGCCCTTCTTGTGTGCCATTGTCTGTCGTCCTCCTGCGAAGTCTTACTTGATGCCGGTGACCTTGAGGACCGTCAGCTGCTGACGGTGCCCCTGGCGCTTGTGGTAGCCGGTCTTGTTCTTGAACTTGTGGATACGGATCTTCGGGCCCTTGACGTGCTCGACGACCTCGGCGTTCACCGCCACCTTGGCCAACTTGTCGGCCTCGGTGGTCAGCTTGGCGCCGTCGACGACGAGGGCGACCGGGAGCTTCACGGTGCTGCCGGGCTCGCCGTCGAGCTTCTCGACCTTCACCACGTCGCCTTCGGCGACCTTGTACTGCTTACCGCCGGTCTTGACGATCGCGTACGTAGCCATCGGGTTTTCCCTCAATCTTCGTTGTCACAAATAAAATGCCTGCCCGCGTTGCGCTGCAGGTAGGCGACTTTCCAAGGTTACGGGAGCGCCTCGTCGCGGGTCAAACCGACGCAGCGCCCCCGTGGCGTGAGCACGCTCACGCCTCGGGCTGCGGAGCCCCCGCCCGACGGGTCGCGGCACGGCGGCGCGGTCGGCGCACGACCGCCACCGCCTCCTCCTCCGACGTCCCACCGGTCGGGCCGGCCGTGGTCTTGGTCATGGTGGGCGCGTCATCGTGCTCGTCGGGCCCGATCACGATCGTGGTCCCCGACCCCGTCGACACCGGGGCGCGACGCACGCGTCGGTGACGCGGCTTCGATTCGGGCGTCGCCTCGGGCTCGGGTGCCGCCTCGACGGCCGCGATCGGCTCGGAGTCGATCGCCTCCGCCTCAGATTCGACGTCGGTCTCGACCGGCTCTTCGACCGCGATCTCCGGCACTGCCTCGACCTCGACGACCTCGACGGCGGTCACCGTGTCGGTCTCGACCGTCTCGATCTCGTCGTTCTCGTGGATGTGCGCGTGCATCGCCCGGAACAGCGGGTGCTCCTGGGCGGGTGCCTTGGGCTCGGCGGCCGGCTCGGACTCCGACTTGCCCTTCTTGCGGCGCGATCGCTTCGACCCGCCGCCCTGGCCGCCCTCGTCGGACGGGCGCACCTCGACCGGGTCGGCGTGCACGATGAGGCCGCGGCCCGAGCAGTGCGTGCAGGTGGTGGAGAACGCCTCCAGCAGCCCGGTGCCCAGGCGCTTGCGCGTCATCTGGACCAGGCCGAGGGAGGTCACCTCGGACACCTGGTGGCGCGTGCGGTCACGGGCCAGTGCCTCGGTGAGTCGACGCAGGACGAGGTCCCGGTTGGACTCGAGCACCATGTCGATGAAGTCGACGACGATCATGCCGCCGAGGTCGCGCAGCCGCATCTGGCGCACGATCTCCTCGGCCGCCTCGAGGTTGTTCCGGGTGACCGTCTCCTCGAGGTTGCCGCCGGAACCGGTGAACTTGCCGGTGTTGACGTCGATGACCGTCATCGCCTCGGTGTGCTCGATGATCAGCGTTCCGCCCGAGGGCAGCCAGACCTTGCGGTCGAGCGCCTTGGCCAGCTGCTCGTCGATGCGGTGCACGACGAAGGAATCGGGGGCATCGGGACCGGCCTTCTCGAACTGCTCGACGCGGTCCATCAGGTCGGGGGCCACATCGCTGATGTAGCGCTCGACCAGGCTCCAGGCGGTTGGACCCTCGACGACGAGCTTCTTGAAGTCCTCGTTGAACAGGTCGCGCACCACACGGACCAGCAGGTCGGGCTCCTCGTACAGCGCCTTGGGCGACACCGACTTGTTCTTGCCGGACTTCGCGGGCTTCGTCGCGGCCTCGGCGTCGGCCTCGATCTTCTTCCACTGTGCCTCGAGACGCTGGACGTCGGCCTCCAGGTCCTCGGCACTGATGCCCTCGGAGGCGGTGCGGATGATCACGCCGGCACCCTCGGGCACGATCTTGCCCAGGATGGACTTGAGGCGCTTGCGCTCGACGTCGGGCAGTTTGCGACTGATCCCGGTCGACGACCCACCGGGCACGTAGACCAGGTAGCGGCCGGCCAGCGAGACCTGCGTGGTGAGGCGGGCGCCCTTGTGCCCGACCGGGTCCTTGGAGACCTGGACCAGGACGTTGTCGCCGGGCTTGAGGGCCTGCTCGATCTTGCGCGAACCACCGTCGAGGCCGGCGGCCTCCCAGTTGACCTCTCCGGCGTAGAGCACACCGTTGCGGCCGCGACCGATGTCGACGAAGGCGGCCTCCATACCCGGCAGCACGTTCTGCACGCGGCCCAGGTAGATGTTGCCGACCATCGACGTCGAGTTCGCCGTGGTCACGAAGTGCTCGACGAGGACACCGTCCTCGAGCACGGCGACCTGCGTGTAGTCCTCGTGGTCCTTGTCCGCCTTGGCGTGGACCTTCTCGCGGACCACCATGACGCGGTCGACGGCCTCGCGGCGCGCCAGGAACTCCGACTCGCTGAGAATCGGCGGGCGCCGGCGACCCGCGTCGCGCCCGTCGCGACGGCGCTGGCGCTTGGCCTCGAGCCGCGTGGAGCCGGAGATGCCCTGCACCTCGTCGCGCGACCGCTTGCTGCGCGGTTCGCGCTCGTGGACCACGGTGTTCGGCGGATCGTCCGACGAGGCGTCCTCGCCGCCCTCGCCACCGCCCTTGCGACGCCGACGCCGCCGACGGCGCTTGGTGCTCGAGCCGACGCCCTCTTCGTCATCGCCGTTGTCGTCGTCCGTCTCGGTGTCCTCGGCGCCGTCCTGCGACTTGCCGCCGTCGGCGTCGTCGTCGGACTTCTTCTTCGCGGCCGTCTTCTTGGCCGCGGTCTTCTTGGCGGCCGGCTTCTCGTCGGTCTCGGCGGCGGCCTTGTCCTCGACGCTCGCCTCGTCGTCGCCATCGGCGCTGCCCTCGGCGGCGGCGTCACCGCGACCGCGGCCACGGCCACGGCGTCCGCGGCGGCGGCGACGGGCCCGATTCGGCTGGTCCTCGTCGTCGCCCTCGGCTCCGCCGGCCGCGTCGTCGACGTCCTCGGCCTCGCTCGCGCCGGACTCGGTCGCGGTGACCGGCTCCGGGGTCTGCGGCGGCAGGAACAGCGGGTTTCCGGCCTCGACCGGCGCGGTGTCGGCGATGGGTGCGTCAGTCGCCGCCGCGGCCGCGGAGAACAGACTGTCGTCAGCGGGCGCGGAGGCGGGTTCGACCGTTTCGGCGGCGGGGAGGCCACCAGCGCGCGCGAGCACCTGCTCGGCGGTCTCGCGGTCGACGGTCGCAGAAGCGCTGCGCACCTGCGACCCCAGCGCCTCGAGGTGGTCGAGCACCTCTCGGCTGGTCGCCCCCAGCAGTTTCGCCAGGGCGTGGACGCGCATCTTGTCGGGAAGGTTTGTTGCCGGGGTCGACGCGTTCGCGTCGGCCGGCGACCCGTTCTCGGTCACGTATTCTCCTTGCACCCCCGGGCGCGTCGAATTCGGGCGCGGCCACTCGGGGGCTCATGCGGTATGCGGTTGTGGGTCGCGCCGCGAGACGGCGGCGACCGCGTGGCTGGTCTTCCGGTGCGGATCGGCGTTCGACCGGGAACACCCGGTCAGAACGTGCGAAACGCTCCTGGTCGGTGAGCGTGGTCCACGAACCTCGACGCCGCGGCGGACATCTCCGGGGAGAAGTCCGGTGCCGTGGGGAGGGCCTGCTCGCGAAGGTCTCGCGGGCGGTGAACCGTCACCGTGTGCTGCGGTGCCGAGACGTGTGTGTCGGTCGCAACACATCCAGTATCCCACATCGCCGCGGGATAGGGAGAATCCCCGCGTCGACGGCGGGGCGCGGGCGGGTCAGGCCTGGGCGAGAGCGGGGAACCAGAGCGCGATCTCGCGGGCCGCGGACTCCGGCGAGTCCGAGCCGTGCACCAGGTTGTTCTGGGTCTCCAAGGCGAAGTCGCCGCGGATGGTGCCCGGGGTCGCCTTCTCCACCGGGTCGGTGCCACCGGCGATCTGCCGCCACGCCGCAATCGCGCGCGGCCCTTCGACGACGGCCGCGACCAGCGGGCCGGAGGTGATGAAGTCGAGCAGGTCGCCGTAGAACGGCTTGCCCTCGTGCTCGGCGTAGTGGCCGGCGGCCACCTCGCGATCGGCGGTCCGCAGGTCGAGGGCGACGAGGCTCAGCCCCTTGCCCTCGATGCGTCGGACGATTTCACCGACGAGGCCGCGGGCCACGCCGTCGGGCTTGATCAGTACCAGGGTGCGTTCGGTCACGCGACGATAGTAGCGGCCGCATCTCGGGGTTTTGTCCCCGGGCGGGCTTTGTCCACAACCTCTCCCCGATCGCTTCGCGGCGGGTTTCCCGACTCTTGTGGCGGGCGTAACCTTGCCCCATGGCCGAGATCACGAACACCGAGTACGAGCGGAAGTTCAACCAGATCGATGGGGACATCCATGCGATCTACGAGATCCTCACCGGTCACGGCAAGAAGCTCGACGAGCACACCCGGATTCTCGATGACCACACCGCCCGACTGACCGCAATCGAGTCCAAGGTCGACGGTCTCGACACCAAGGTCGACCGTCTCCAGGGCAAGGTCGATCAGATGGAGACCAGGGTCGCCGGGATGGACGAGAAGCTCGATCTGGTGGTGGACCGTCTCGGCTAGTCCCCGACGGGTTCCTGACCGGGCAGCTGACCTTTCTCCTCGCGCTGCTCGACGTCGCGCTTGATGTATATGACGTAGGCCCAGACGCACGCGAAGATCAGGCCGATCGCGGCGATCGACCAGTGGATGAGTCCGCCCGCGATCGTCACCAGAGTGAGTCCGCAGTTGAGCGCGAGGGCCCACGGCTTCTTCTGCACGCCGCACGCGAGGACCAGCGCCACGATGAGCACGCACAGGTAGGCAATCGAGAAGCCGGTCAGGCCCTTGCCGATCTTCGCGACGACCGGGAACGCCAGACCCACGACGATCGCCTGCAGAATCAGCAGCCCGCTCATGACGCCGCGCAGACCCTTCCAGGGATCGGCGGCGGGGGCGGTGAATCCTGGGTGCTCTTCGATCATGCGGGTTCCTTTCCGAACAGTGACCGAGCCGCTCCAGCGGTGACCACCGAGCCGGTGATGACGACGCCGGTTCCCGAGAGCGACCCACCCTCGTTCTCCTCGGCGAGCGCGATGGCCTGTTCGACGGCGTCGGGGAGGAAGGGTTCGACGACGATGCGGTCCTCGCCGAAGATCGGTTCGGCCGCGTCGGCGAGGGCGGCGGTGTCCAACGCCCGCGGCGAACCGTTGTTGGTCAACACGATCTTGTCCAGGACCGGTTCGAGCGCCTCGAGCAGTCCGACGACGTCTTTGTCGCCGAGGACCGAGACGACGCCGATCAGCCGCTGGAAGTCGAACTCCTCGGTCAGCGCCTGAGCGAGTGCTTGGGCGCCGTGCGGGTTGTGCGCGGCGTCCAAGTACACCGTCGGCGCGCTGCGCACGCGTTCGAGGCGGCCGGGGTTGGTGACCGACGCGAATCCCGCCCGCACCGCGTCGACGTCGAGCTGACGGTCGGCTCCCGCGCCGAAGAACGCCTCGACCGCGGCCAGTGCGAGCGAGGCGTTGGCGGCCTGGTGCGCACCGTGCAGCGGGAGGAAGATCTCCGGGTACACGCCGCCGAGTCCCTGGAGCTCGAGCAGCTGGCCGCCGACGGCGGTCCGCGATTGCAGGACGGTGAACTCCGAATCCTGCCGGGCGACGACGGTGCCCGCCTCGACGGTGGCGCGCAGCAGCACCTCGGCCACCTCGGGGGTCTGCGGCGCGAGGATCGTCACCGGGTCGATGGGGACGAGGGCCTCGGGATCGGCGCCCTTGATGATCCCCGCCTTCTCCCCCGCGATCGCCGTGAGACTGTCGCCCAGGTAGTCGGCGTGGTCCATCGCGATGGGCGTGATCACCGCCACCTGCGAGGAGATGACGTTCGTGGCATCCCAGCGACCGCCCATCCCGGTCTCGACGACGGCGACGTCGACCGGCGCCTCGGCGAAGGCCGCGTAGGCCATCGCCGTCAGTACCTCGAACTTGCTCATCCGCGGCCCGCCCGCCTGCGTCGACGAGTCGTCGACCATCGTGATGAACGGCTCGAGCTCTCGATAGGCGTCGATGTAGGCGCGCGGGGTGATCGGCGCGTTGTCGATGGAGATGCGCTCGGTGGCCAGCTGCAGGTGCGGGCTGGTGATGCGGCCGGTCCGGCGGTGCAACGCGCTCAGCAGCGCGTCGATCATCCGCGTCACCGACGTCTTGCCGTTGGTGCCGGCGATGTGGATCGACGGATAGTTGTCCTGCGGTGAGCCGAGCAGGTCGAGCAGCGCGGTGATGCGCGTCAGCGACGGCTCGATCTTGGTCTCGGGCCAGCGCGTGTCGAGCTCGGCCTCGACCTCGGCGAGTTCGGCCAGATCGGCCGGGTCCACCGGTCGGCGGACCTCATCGGCGTCCGGGCCGCTCACGCGCCGCCCAATGCCGCCAGCTTGGCGCCCAGCCGCGCGATCTCCTCGCGCGCGATCTCCTGGCGGGCGCGGATCTTCTCCACGACGTGGTCGGGTGCCTTCGACAGGAACTGCTCGTTGCCGAGTTTGGCCGTGGTCGTGGCCATCTCCTTCTCGGCGACGGCCAGATCCTTGGCCACGCGACGCTTCTCGGCCTCGACGTCGACGGTCCCCGAGGTGTCCAGGTCGACGAGCACGGTCGCCGAGCTCAACCGCACCTCGATGGACGCCGTCGCGGTGAAGTCGTCCGCCGGCGGGTCGAGCCGGGCGAGCGCGTCCAGGTAGTGGCGCTCGTCGGCCAGACCGGCCTCGTCGAGTCCCGTCAGCTTGGCGGCGACGCGCTGACCGGGGCGCAACCCCTGATCACTGCGGAAGCGGCGCACCTCGGTGATCAGCTTCTGCAGGTCGTCGATGCGGGTGGCGGCCTGCTCGTCGCGCGGGCCCGTGGAACCGTCCTGCTCCCCCGACGGCGCGGGCCACTGCGCGACCACGACCGACTCGCCGCCGGTCAGCGCCTTCCACAGGGTCTCGGTCACGAACGGCATCACCGGCGAAAGGGCACGCAGGAGCGGATCGAGCACCTCGCCCAACACGCGCGCCGTCGACGCCTTGAGCGCATCGTCGGCGAGCTGCACCTTGGCCAGCTCGAGATACCAGTCGCAGACCTCGTCCCACGCAAAGTGGTACAGCGCCTCGCAGGCCTTGGAGAACTCGAAGGACTCGAAGCCGGCGTCGACGTCGGCGAGCACCTCGTCGAGACGGCCGAGGATCCACCGGTCGGCGTCGGTGAGGTCCTCCCGCGGGGGCAAGTCGCCCGCGCAGGTCGCATCGTTCATCAGCGCGAACTTGGTGGCGTTGAACAGCTTGGTGGCGAAGTTGCGCGAGCTCTGGGCGTGGTCCTCGCCGACGGAGATGTCACTGCCCGGATTGGCGCCACGGGCCAGGGTGAAGCGCAGGGCATCGGCGCCGAAGCGTTTCACCCAGTCCAGCGGGTCGATGCCGTTGCCGCGCGACTTGCTCATCTTGCGGCCGTGCTCGTCGCGCACCAGCCCGTGCAGGAACAGGTCGGCGAACGGCACCGCGGCGTCGCGCTGATGCAGCCCGGCGATGTCCTTGGCGCCGACGTACGTGCCGAACATCATCATGCGGGCGACCCAGAAGAACAGGATGTCGTAGCCGGTGACCAGCACCGACGTCGGATAGAACTTGCGCAGGTCGTCGGTGTCGTCGGGCCAGCCCATCGTCGAGAACGGCCACAGACCCGAGGAGAACCAGGTGTCCAGGACGTCGGTCTCCTGGGTGTAGCCGGCGGGCGGCTCCTCCCCGGGCGCGGGACAGACGACCTCGCCGCCGGGTCCGTACCAGATCGGGATGCGGTGGCCCCACCACAGCTGGCGCGAGATGCACCAGTCGTGCATGTCGTCGACCCAGCCGAACCAGCGCGGTTCCATCGACTCGGGGTGGATCGTGGTCTCCCCGTCGCGCACGGCGTCGCCGGCGCGCTTGGCCAGGGACTCGACGGCCACCCACCACTGCATGGACAGGCGCGGCTCGATCGGTTCGCCGGTGCGCTCGGAGTGCCCGACGCTGTGCTGGTACGGCCGGATTTCCTTGACGATGCGCCCCTGCTCTCGCAGCGCCTCGCACACCGCCTTGCGCGCCTCGAAGCGGTCCAGTCCGTCGAACTGCGTGCCGGTGTCGACGATGCGGGCCTGCTCGTCGAGGATCGTCGGCATCGGAAGGTCGTGGCGCTGGCCGATGGCGAAGTCGTTGGGGTCGTGCGCGGGGGTGATCTTGACCGCGCCGGAGCCGAATTCGGGGTCGACGTAGTCGTCGGCGATCACCGGGATCCGCCGATCGAGGAAGGGGTGCTCGAGCTCGGTGCCGACCAGCGCCGCATAGCGCTCGTCGTCGGGGTGCACGGCGATCGCGGTGTCGCCGAGCATCGTCTCCAGACGCGTCGTCGCCACAACGATGTGCGGCTCGTCGTCGTTGAGCGAGCCGTAACGGAAGGAGACGAGCTCACCGTCGACGTCCTCGTACTTCACCTCGATGTCGCTGACCGCGGTCTGCAGGGTCGGCGACCAGTTGACGAGGCGCTCGGCCTGATAGATCAGGCCGTCGTCGAAGAGTTGTTTGAAGATGGTGTGGACGGCGCGCGAGAGGCCCTCGTCCATGGTGAAGCGCTCGCGCGACCAGTCGACGCTGTCGCCGAGCCGGCGCATCTGGTCGGCGATGCTGCCGGAGATGTTCTCCTTCTCCTCCCACACCCGCTCGATGAACGCATCGCGGCCGAGGTCGTCGCGGGTCTTGCCCTCCTCGGCGAGCTTGCGCTCGACCATTGTCTGCATGGCGATCGCCGCGTGGTCCATCCCGGGCAGCCACAGCACCTCGTAGCCCTGCATGCGGCGGCGCCGGCTCAACGCGTCCATCAGGACGTGTTCGTAGGCGTGACCCATGTGCAGCGACCCGTTGACGTTGGGCGGCGGGATGACGATGGAGAACGGCGGCTTGTCGCTCGACGCGTCGGCGGTGAAGTACCCGGCATCCACCCATCCCCGGTACAGCTCCTGCTCGTGATCGGCGGGGTTCCAGGCAGCGGGCAGCGCGCTCGACGCATCGGGGGTAGTCACGGTGTCAATTCTAGGGATCTCGAAGCTGCCGTCTCGCAAGGGGTGGACCCCACATGATTGCGCCAATCCCGCATTGATCAATGCGGGATTGGCGCAATGGTGCAGGACTAGGCGGTCTTGTCGCGCGGCTCGGCGCGGTGCTTCTTGCGCGGAACGATCGTCGGCAGGACGTTGTCGCGGACCGTGTCGCCGGTGACGACGACCTTCTCCACGTCGTCGCGGCTCGGGATGTCGTACATGACCGGCAGCAGGACTTCCTCCATGATCGCGCGCAGGCCACGGGCGCCGGTCCCCCGGTGGATGGCCTGATCGGCGATCGCCTCGAGGGCGTCGCCGGAGAACTCCAGCTCGACGTTGTCCATCTCGAACAGCTTGGTGTACTGCTTGACCAGCGCGTTCTTCGGCTCGGCGAGGATGTTGACCAACGATTGCTTGTCCAGGTTCGTCACCGAGGCGACGATCGGCAGGCGGCCGATGAACTCCGGGATGAGACCGAACTTGATCAGGTCCTCGGGCATGACCTCGGCGAAGTGATCGGTGGTGTCGACCTCGTCCTTGGTGCTGACCTCGTTGCCGAAGCCGATGCCCCGCTTGCCGACGCGGTCGGAGACGATCTTCTCCAGGCCCGCGAAGGCGCCCGCCACGATGAACAGCACGTTCGTCGTATCGATCTGGATGAACTCCTGGTGCGGGTGCTTGCGACCGCCCTGCGGCGGCACCGACGCCTGCGTGCCCTCGAGGATTTTCAGCAGCGCCTGCTGCACGCCCTCGCCGGACACGTCGCGGGTGATCGACGGGTTCTCGCTCTTGCGGGCGATCTTGTCGACCTCGTCGATGTAGATGATGCCGGTCTCGGCGCGCTTCACGTCGTAGTCGGCCGCCTGGATCAGCTTCAGCAGGATGTTCTCGACGTCCTCGCCGACGTAGCCGGCCTCGGTGAGTGCCGTGGCGTCGGCGATCGCGAAGGGGACGTTGAGCATCTTGGCCAGCGTCTGCGCCAAATAGGTCTTGCCGCAGCCGGTGGGGCCCAGCATCAGGATGTTCGACTTGGCCAGCTCAACGGTCTCGCCGGTCTTGGCGTCCTTCTTCTCGCCGGCCTGAATGCGCTTGTAGTGGTTGTAGACGGCGACGGCCAGTGTGCGCTTGGCGTTGTCCTGGCCGATGACGTAGTTGTCCAGGAAGTCGCGGATCTCGATCGGCTTGGGCAGCTCGTCGAGCTTGACGTCACTGTTCTCGGCGAGCTCTTCCTCGATGATCTCGTTGCACAGGTCGATGCACTCGTCGCAGATGTACACGCCGGGACCGGCGATGAGCTTCTTGACCTGCTTTTGACTCTTCCCGCAGAACGAGCACTTCAGCAGGTCGCCACCGTCTCCGATTCGCGCCATGGTCCCTTACCCACTTCCCTGCTGTTCGTGTGCGCAACGAATGCGCGTCCGCGGGTGACCGTGCTGGTCACCACCGGTATACCGACGGTACCCGCCCAATGCTCGGACTTCGAGCTACTTAGGGCGAATGTCGCCGGGTTTCTGACGACTACTTCTTCAGCGACTTCTTGCGGTAGCCGAAGACCTCGTCGATGATCCCGTACTCCTTGGCCTGCTCGGCGGTGAGGATGTTGTCGCGATCGGTGTCCTCGCGGATCTTCTCGGGGGTCTGGCCGGTGTGGCCGGCGAGGATCTCGTCGAGGCGCTGGCGGATGCGCTCGATCTCGGCCGCCTGGATCTCCAGGTCGGAGACCTGGCCCTGGAAGGCGCCACCGGTGCGCGGCTGGTGGATCAGGATGGTCGCGTTCGGCAGCGCGGCGCGCTTGCCGGGGGTGCCTCCGGCCAACAGGATCGCCGCGGCCGAGGCCGCCTCGCCGAGGCAGACGGTCATGATGTCGCAGTGCACGTACTGCATCGTGTCGTAGATGGCGAGCATGTCGGGCACGCTGCCGCCGGGCGAGTTGATGTACATGGTGATGTCGCGGTCGGGGTCCTGGCTCTCCAGGACCAGCAGCTGCGCCATTACGTCGTTGGCGACGGTCTGGTCGATCGGCGTGCCGACGAAAACGATGCGCTCCTCGAACAGCTTGGCGTACGGATCGTACTGGCGGTGACCGGTCGGGGTCTGCTCGATGAAACTCGGCAGGATGTACCGGGCCTGCACGTCGCGCAGGGCCTCCGCGGACGGGGCCACCCCGCTCATCGAACCGGCGGTGGGGTTCACGTTGCTCATGAATGCTCTTTCGAAGTCAGTGGTGGCGGTTGGCTAGAGGGAGGTGACGACGTGGTCGACGAGGCCGTATTTCTTCGCCTCGTCGGCACGGAACCACTTGTCGCGGTCGGCGTCGGCCTCGATCTTCGCCAGCGGCTGGCCGGTGTGCTCGGAGTTGAGCTTGTTCATCTCTTTCTTGGTGAGCGCGAACTGCTCGGCCTGGATGGCGATGTCGGCCGCGGTGCCGCCGATGCCCGCCGACGGCTGGTGCATCATGATCCGGGCGTGCGGCAGCGCGTACCGCTTGCCCTTGGTGCCGGCGGTGAGCAGGAACTGCCCCATCGACGCGGCCATGCCCATCGCGTAGGTGGAGATGTCGCACGGCGAGAGCTGCATCGTGTCGAAGATCGCCATGCCCGCGCTGACCGAGCCGCCCGGCGAGTTGATGTAGAACTGGATGTCCTTGTCCGGGGCCTCGGCGGTGAGCAGCAGGATCTGCGCGCACAACCGGTTGGCGACGTCGTCGTCGACCTGGGTGCCGAGGAAGATGATGCGCTCGCGCAACAGCCGCTCGTACACCGAGTCGTTCAACGTCAGGCCGGCGACGCCCGAGGACATCGCGGTGTGGAGAGGGGAAGTGCTCACAGTTCCTACCTTCGGGATCTATCGCGCGGTGGTTCGATCACGCTCTCGTGCTTGCCACCGACACTAACCAATCCCACTGCCCAACCCATCCCAATAACACGCCGATTCGCTCACAGCTAAACGTCGCCCGCGGCATGAAACGACGAAGCGCCGGGGTCGAACCGACTGGCGGCTCGTGCCCCGGCGCTGCGCCGTGGTGTCGGGGTCAGGCGTCGTCGCCCTCGTCCTCACCCTCCTGCGGCGGGGTGAAGAACTCGGTGACGTCGACCTTCTTGCCCTTGTCGTCGGTCACCTTGACGTTGGTGACGATGGACGACAGCGCCTTGTTGCGACGGGCATCGGCGTAGAGCGCGCCGATCTGGCCCGACTGCTGCAGCTGGTTGACGAAGTCCTGCGGTGCCATGCCGTAGCGCTGCGAGAGGAAGATGATCTGCTGGGTCAGCTCTTCCTGGCTGACCTCGGTCTTCTCCTCGTCGGCGATCGCGTCGAGCAGCAGCTGGGCGCGAACAGAGCGCTCGGCGCCCTCGCGGGCCTCCTTCTCGAAGTCCTCGCGCGTGGTGCCCTGGGCCTCCAGGAGACGCTCGAACATGGCCTCGTCGTTGCCGATGCTCTGCATCATCTGGGCGATCTGGCCGTCGACCTCTTCCTGCACGACGCCCTCGGGCACCGGGAAATCGGTCTTGTCGATGAGCTCCTCGAGCACCTGGTCGCGGACCGCGTTGGCCTGCTCCATCTTCAGCGACTGGCCGACCTGCTCGCCGACGGCCGCGCGCAGCTCGTCCATCGTGTCGAACTCGCTGGCCATCTGGGCGAACTCGTCGTCGAGCTCGGGCAGCTCGCGCTCCTTGACCGAGCCGACCTTGACGGTGACGTTGGCGTCGGAGTCGGCGAACTCACCGGCGACCAGTTTGGTGGAGAAGTCGGCCTGCTCGCCGGCCTTGAGGCCCTGGACGGCTTCGTCGAGGCCGTCGATCAGCTGGCCCGAGCCGACCTCGTGGGTCAGACCCTCGGTGGTGGCGTCGGGGACGGGCTTGCCGTCGACGGTGGCCTCCAGGTCCAGGGTCACGTGGTCGCCGTCCTTGGCGCCTCGCTCGACGGCCTTAAGGGTGCCGAAACGCTCGCGCAGACCCTCGAGCTGCTCGTCGACCGCCTCATCACCCTCCTTGACGGAGTCGACCTTGACGGCCAGCTTCGAGTAGTCGGGCAGCTTGATCTCCGGGCGGATGTCGACCTCGGCGGTGAACTTCACCGGCTGACCGTCGACGATCTCGGCGACGTCGATCTCCGGGTTGCTGATGACCTTGAGGTCGGCTTCCTCGACGGCCTCGGAGTACTTGACCGGGATGACGTCGTTGACGACCTGGGCGAGGACGGCGTCGCGGCCGACGCGGGCCTCGATCAGCTTCGCCGGCGCCTTGCCCGGGCGGAAGCCGGGGATGCGCACCTGCTGGGCGAGAGCGGCGTATGCGCCCTCGAACTCGGATGAGAGCTCCTCGAAGGGGATCTCGACGTTCAACTTCACCCGGGTCGGGGTCAACTGCTCCACGCTGCTCTTCACGCGCGTTCTCTCCTTATATATCTAGGTTCCGTGTGTCGGGATGACAGGATTTGAACCTGCGACCCTCCGCTCCCAAAGCGGATGCGCTACCAAGCTGCGCCACATCCCGTGGGCTCGCTGCAGAGCGGGTGACGGGAATCGAACCCGCGTAGCTAGTTTGGAAGACTAGGGCTCTACCATTGAGCTACACCCGCGTGCAGGCGGCGATCCGGGGTCGCCGGAAGCGCCGCATGCGATGACCGACTGTACATCGCTGCGCACTGGTCGCCGAAATCGGGGCGCCGCGCTTCGGCGACACGCGGACGGGTCGTCGAGTGGAAAATGTCACAGGGGCCATAACCGCAGGCCTCACGTCGTTTCGCCCGGGTCTCCCTGTGTATCGCCTGTAAGGACGGCCATCGCTGTGGCCTTACTGAAACGTTTATGCGACCATTGACGATGATCAAACCGAGCGGACACCGCTCCGCACGGTTATCACCAGGGTTGCCCTGCAACCCATCGGTGGCAAATTCGCCCCAACGAATGTGAAGGAACCTCAAGAGAATGCTTAGCACCACCAAGCATGCTCGGCACGGCGCTGCCAAGAGCCTGCTCGCCGCGGTCGCCGGCGCAGTGGCCATGGCCGCCGCCATCCCCGCGCAGGCCCAGGCCGCTCCGGTCACGATCATCCCGGGCCTCCCCCCGGTCGAGATCCCCGGCTTCAAGCCGCCGAAGCAGCTGCAGCCGCCGAAGCCGAAGCCGCAGGTCCAGCCGAAGGCCGACAATGGTGTGCCCATCCCCCCGGCGCCGCCGCAGCCGCCGGTCGCCAGCCGCACCGGCTGGGTGGGTCTGTCCGACGACCACCAGCACTTCATCTTCTGGTACCGCAACGGCGTGTTCGTGCGCTCGATGCCGACCTCGATGGGCACCAACAAGCACCCCACGCCGAACGGCACCTACTACATCAAGGACCGCAAGCGGTCGATGTGGATGGACTCGTCGACCTACGGCGTGCCGGTGAAGTCGCCGGAGGGCTACCGCACCTTCGTCGAGTACGCCGTCCGCATGGACTGGAACGGCATCTTCATCCACGGCGCCCCGTGGTCAGTGGCCCAGCAGGGTCGCTCCAACGCGAGCCACGGCTGCCTGAACGTCAGCATGCCGAACGCCAAGTGGGTCTTCGACACCATCCCGCGCAGCACCCCGGTGATCGTGCGCGGCACGGTCGGCGGCGGTAACTGGCGCACCCCGCGCGACTGATTTCAGTCCGCACAGCGCGTAGAAGCCCGGTGAGCCGGATCCTCCTCGGAGGGTCCGGCTCACTGCTTTTCGGGGACCGACGGGGCCCGCCGGCGCGTCTCGTATTGTGTTGAGGGGCGCCGAACCCCGGTGCCGCCTGATCGGAGGACCCATGGCGATGGAACCCGGCGACGTCTTCGCGGGCTACCGGATCATCGAGGTCCTCGGATCCGGCGGGATGGGCACGGTGTACCGCGTCTCGCACCCACGCCTGCAGCGCGACGAGGCGCTGAAGACGGTCAAGCCGGCGTCGGGCATCGGCGACACCGATGAGCGCTTCCGCCGCGAGGCGCGCGCCGCGGCCGGTCTGACCCACCCGGGAATCGTCACCATCCACGAGTTCGACGTCACCGACGACACCCCCTGGTACACGATGGAGTACCTCGACGGTGAGGACCTGGCCAAGGTCGCCGGGCGGCTCCCCGCGCACGAAGTCGCCGAGATCATCGGCCGGGTGGGCCCGGCACTGGACTACGCCCACTCCCGCGAGGTGATCCACCGCGACGTCAAGCCGGCGAACATCATCCTCACCCGCAAGGCCGACGGCACGCTGGACCGGGTGGTGCTGGTCGACTTCGGCATCGTCAAGGATGTCGCCGCCCCGACCCAGCTGACCCAGCCGTTCACGCCTCTGGGATCACCTCCGTACATGGCACCCGAAGTCATCCGCGCCGAACCGGCCACCGCCGCCTCCGACCAGTACGCCCTGGCGGTCTCGGCCTTCCAGGCCCTCACCGGCCACACCCCCTACACGGGTTCCACCGGCGAACTCCTGGCGGCGCACACCACCGAGCCGCCACCGTCGATCACCCGGCACCGCCCCGACCTCGCCGCCGCCGACCCCGTCCTGGCGAAGGCTCTGTCCAAGGACCCGGCCCAGCGCTACGGGTCGTGCGGCGAGTTCGCCGACGCCCTCGGCTATGCGCTCGCCGGCGGCTCGCAGGAAACACTGATCCCGGCCATCGCGGATCGCACCACCGCGCCACTCGCCGAGCGGGCACCCAAGACCCGCCGCAAGCTCTTGTACGCCGCGCTTGCCGCGCTGGTGTTCATCGCCGCCGGCACGACCGGCGGCATCCTCTGGCACCACTCGCAGCAGCACAAGATCCAGCGCGCCGACTGGCACTTGCCCAATCCGCCGGGGGTCGCGCAAGGGTCGTGGACCTCGATCTCGACGGCGTCGGAGTACGGTCTCCGCACGAAGGGGGTCACCGTGTGCGGCATCGCTGCCAAGCGTCTGTACTGCTGGGGAACCGACAACTCACGGGCGCAACTCGGTAACGGTCGAACGGGTGGACCCACGACAACTGGACTGGTCGCCGGGCAGAAGAAGGATACAGAGATACACGCACTGTCGGTGGGCGCCGACTACTCCTGCGCGATTGTCGGCCCAAAGCGCAAGGTCTCCTGCTGGGGCACCGGTCCGCTCAACCTTCCTGACAAGGAGAAGAAGGACAATCAGGGCCCGGTCGAGGGGGCCGTCAGCATCAGCACGTCTCCATACCGTGCCTGCGCCGTTGTCAATACGGGAGAGACACAGTGCTGGGAAGACGCCGGGCGAACGGTGTCGACCTTCGGTGACACATATCCCGTACTCGGTCGCGCAACAACCATGAATGGGTTCCCTCGCGCGACCGGTGTAGCGACGTCCTCGCAAGCCACGTGCGTTGTCAGCGAAGGGTCGGGAACCGTTGCATGCTTAGGACTTACCACCACCGGCGCGCCAATCGAGGACCGAAACAGTCATGGTGTTCTCTCGAATCAGATCGCGGGCCCGAACGATGTGAAAAGTCTTGCGCCCGCCGAAATGGGATCCACCTGGTGTGCCACAACGTCAACATCGGTGTACTGCTGGGGCCACGGACTCTACGGCCTGATCGGCAACGGACTGAGTTCGTTGGGCCCATTCAGCCCGACCAAAGTCGACGCGTTGTCCAACCCCACGTCCATATCCGGCGCAATGGGGTACTACTGCGCCACCGCTGATGGATCAGCGTATTGCTGGGGCAGCGACGCATCGGACTCCGGCCGACTTGGACTGCCAGCCGGACAGTACTACGTCCCAACAAAGCTTCCGGGCCTGTCAAAGGTCACATCCATCACGACCGGCCTCAACTTCGCCTGCGCCATCGCCGACGGTGAGCGCTACTGCTGGGGAGAACCCCCCAAGGCCTAGAAAGTCAGTTTCCGTGGGCCAGCGGGAACGTATCCGCGACAGAGGCTGCGAGCTCGATGAACGCAGTCCGCGTCTTCTTTGCCATCAACTCAAGATCTATCTCGGCGCCTTCAGCCAGGTGGCGGTCGTACGGGATGGTGTGGACCGCACGAGTCTTACCGAGGAAGTGTTGAGTCATCGCGTCGGTGTCGATCGGCACACCGCCAGGCTTAGCTGAAGAAACGACAACAACGGACTGAGCGGCGAGTTCCCCGTAGCCGTGGTGATGCAACCAATCCAGAGTTGCCGATGCGCTTTGCGCGCCGTCGAGCGCTGGCGACGTTACCAGCACGATCCCGTGTGCGAGGTCGAGCACGCCCTTCATCGCCGAATGCATGAGCCCGGTGCCACAGTCGGTCAGAATGATGTTGTAGTGGTTGCGCAGGATCTTGACGACCGCACGATAGTCCTCATCGCTGAACGCCTCGGACACAGCCGGATCGCGTTCGGACGCGAGGATCTCAAGGCGGCTGCCCGCCTGCGAAGTATGCGAGCGCACGTCTGCATATCGAGCGACATTGGGATCCTTCAGCAGATCGCGAACAGTGGAATCGGTCTGCTTGCGGGACCTCGTGCCGAGTGTTCCCAGGTCGGGGTTGGCATCGACGGCAATCACGCGATCACCGCGCAGCGAGGCATACGTCGCACCGAGACCGATCGTCGTCGTTGTCTTGCCGACACCCCCCTTGAGAGAGAGGACAGCGAGACGGAAGTCTCCCCGGATTGGCTGGCGCACGCGCTCGATCAGCGCGTTGAGGCGCAGCTGCTCCTTGCTCTCACCCGGATTTACCCGACCACCTGTTGCGCTGAACACCGCACGCCGCCAACCGGTCTCAGGCGCCTTCTTCATCTGCTTGCTGAGCGCGATCTGGTCGAGCCCACCCTTGGGCTGGAACGGCGCGGGCGATGCGCTGCCCTGCTGGATGTACGGGTTACGCGTCGACGCTTGCTGCGCCGGGACCTGCTGGTACATCTGCGGCTGCGGCGGACCGGCCGGTGCCTGCGAGGCCGGTGCCTGTACGGCGGGAGCCTGGGCTTGATGAGTCGGCACCGGCCGAGCCGGCGCTTCGGGCTGACCCGCGGCGGCCTGATCGTCTGCGAAGTTCACCCAGCTTGGGTTCTCCGGCGTGAGGTTCTCCTCGGTCATCAAAGCTCCTTCCTAGCAGGACCCAGGCAGTCCTGCCAGACGGTAGTCGCGGAGGGACACTGTTTTAGTGCAACCCATCGTTACTTGGGCTTGTCCGCCTCGCTCATCCGGCAGCCGGACGATACGGTCAGACTCGCCGACAGCTCGGTGCCGAAACGGATCTCGACTCCATCGGTCGCGGTCAGCGCCACGTCGTGGTGGCCCTTGGCGTCAGCATATGTGAACATGTCAAGCGGTGCCCAGCCATACGACTCGGCCTGACTCCGGACGATGCTCAACGCCTGGGGCCACTTCTCATCCGGAATACCGGGACGCAGGATGGAGGTCACATAAGCAGTCTTCGCGCGCGAGCGAAACCCCTCCGTGCGGCAGGAGCCGGTCGTGACCTCATCGATCTCGAAGTCGGTCCCCGGCACGAGCTCGACGAGTTTCGCACCGATCTCACGCACGTGCCGCTCATATTCTCGTTGTGTCTCCTCCAGGGAAGGCTGTGTCTCGCGCAGCTTGACCTCGAAGCTCTCGGCTTCTCGTTCCGGCATCTCCCGGTCCGGCCCATCCCCCGGCCGCAGCGAAGCACACCCCGTAAAGACTATAGAAGCAGCCGCTAGCGCGACGCACAATAGACTCATACTCACAACCCTCCGGCCATCGGTTCGATCGGGAACAGTCTCCAAAGGACGTTCATGGGCTTGGGAATTGGCCACCTTCTACTCCAGCCTTTTCAGTCTCACGGGCGAACCCGTCGGTACCAGTCACGAACGTCGCGCCCCAAATCGACCACCCTTTCGCGAATCCGGTCCGGAATCGCCTGTTTCCCAGTGTAAGGAGTCACGCCATAAACGGGAGGCTTCCCTGCCAATACGCGGGCGAGGTTGTAGCCCGACATTCGCAGCTCGTTGTTGGCCCCTTTCCGTCCGTACTCTGAGTGACCGTATGCGCGTTCGCGAAACACGCGCCGATCACCGTCTGGTCCACCGGTCCATCCGTTCTGGGTCGAGAGCTCCGGGATCCCCATCTTGTACGGGTTCTTGCCCCACCCGTGGTGTTCGGCAAGCGAGGCCACGCCACGGTCGGCGATCAAGTCATCCTCGCCACGCATGACGAACACATGGCCCTTGGCAAGTCCGAGTTCATCGACGCTGTTGATCCCCAGACCGGGGCTTCCGTAGAAGACCGCGTTGTCAACGACCGCCGGATGCTCTCGCCGGAGTCGTTGCAATGCGAGCGAGGCAGTCAGCGAACCGTACGAGTGCCCGAACAGCGAGATGGAAGCATCGGGGTTGCGGCTACGAATCTTCTGAAGGTCAGCGTCTAACCGCTTGGCACCCTCTTCGGCAAGGTCACGGGTGCTCGCTTCGCGGATGGTCCTGACGATGCTTGGGCTCAAGGCAGGCGCAGTCGGCGTCTGGTATCCGATCCACGCGATGGTTGCGACAGTTCGCTTCCTCTCACCCGGCTTCAAATTGCTGTTCAGTTGTCGAAGTGTCTCTTTTCGAAGGTCCTCCGCCTCATCCGTCATATTGACCATCGCCGAGTTATCCCACCGCTTCTCGTCCTTGTTCCAGACTCGACGGACATGTGTGCCAACTCCCGGGACGGTCAGGGAGACCACATCGGATTTATCGGGATTGCCCATTGAGACCGCGGCCAACACCGGCTTGTTACCGTTCTCTTCGAACTTAAGCAACAGCGCACCGTCCCTGCCCGTCAGCGCATCCCGAACCCCATAGCGCTCGTCGAGCTTGAAGGTCACGACCTTCATTCCGGCGTCTTTGATTATCCCCGGTGGCAGGGCATCGACCCGCTTCTTCTCGTTCTCCCAATAGACGATCGAGTTATCGAGGTTCTGGCGGTTCTCCCGGTCGTCCAATTCGCTCGGCGTGAGCTGACGCTTCTCGATCTTGGGCTCCGGCCCAACCTCCGGTGCGCGGTCATGCGGACGCCGATCGTTGTCCTTGCTGTCGGGGGTCTCATTCGGCTCCTCGCCTTCCTCGCCCTCTCCGTCGACTCCCCCTCTGCCGCGGCCAGCATTCCCCGCGCCGGGCCCACCTGCACCGCCGACAGTCTCCACGTGGGCCCTGTTGCCAGCGCCGCGCGACGAACCGTCCCTGTCGTGGTTCCCCGACTCTTTGTCCGGCCCAGGCCGTTCGGCTGTCCGACCATCGGCTGCGCTCGACTCCGTGTCGGGTGGCGACGCCTCCTTACCTTCTTCGCGAGCGCTCTGTTGTTGCTTCTCGTCGTGCTCACCGTCAGCGCGCTTCGATGCGGGCGCGCCGATGACCTGCGGCGGAATCAGCTGCGGAATCCTTGAGGTGCCGTCTGAGGGCTGGTCGGTCGCTGGTGGCTGTGCAGTAGGTCGCGACGCGGTGGCGGCTTCCTCGGACGAGATGGTCTGGCCGCCATAGCTGGGCAAGGCGGACTGTGGCACCCGGCCCGCGTCGGCCGGGAGCGGTACGTGCGCAGTCCCCTCAGCCACCCAAGCCTCCTAAAGCAACAATTCAGGTCACTACAGTAACAAGACCGCTGCCGAAAGGTGAGAAGTTGCGCCACGCCGGGTCCCAGATTGACAGACACCTCCCCTGACCAGGTACTCTGCGTGATCGTGCTTAGCCCCAATCGTTATCTCGCGGTGCTCGCGGGTGTTCTTGCGTCAGCGATGGTCGTCGCAGGCTGTTCTTCGCGGATTGAGAAGGGTGAGAACAAAGCGCACGACATCCCGTCTACCCAGCTCAAACAGTGGTCTGAGTTGCACGCAGGCCCATATGAGATCCCCGAGCGCGCACTGCGCTCCTATGCGTATGCGGCGGCCGCGATGGGAAAGGCTCAGCCCGGCTGTGGGCTCGGATGGTCCACCCTCGCCGCCATCGGTGACATCTCGTCCGACCATGGCTCCGCCAGCTCCGGAATCATCACCGGCGAGGGAATTGTGGTTCCGGCACTGCGAAACTTGACCCAAGCCAACCCAGCACATGCAAAGCCTGCGGCCGACACCGACGCCGGCAAGTACGACGGCAACGAGACGATCGATGTGACCATGGGGCCGATGCAAATCCTGCCCAGCCGTTGGGAGCAGTTCGCAACAGACGCGGACAACGACGGTCGCGCCGATCCTGACAACTACGACGACGCAACACTCACAGCCGCCCGGTTCCTTTGCGCTGCTGGTGGCAACCTCCGAAATGGAGAGGGCTGGGCGAACGCCGTTTCTCAATTCAACCGCACCCCCGGATTCGTGGAGAAGGTCCACGCCAAGGCGATGACCTACGGCCGCTAGCGCCGTTCCATCGGAAGGACTGCTCACATTGTCTATGCCAGACCGTCGAACTCGGCGAGCACTACTCGGCTGCACCACGATTCTGGTAAGCGCAAGCCTCGCTGCAGGCTGCACCTCCACGGGATCGAAAACCCAAAAGCCGCCGAACCTCGACGGCCAACCTCAACTAACGGTGCCGAACGTCGCTCCAGTTGGCATGATTGTGCCCCCTGCGCCTGTTGTCCCAGTGCTGCCAGACGCGAAGCCGGACCCCAATCAGCAGGCCCCTGGAGGGAACCAGCCCTACTACCCGGACTACCCCGCCCCCGCGCCAGCTGCACCTGTGGGGCCCGCTCCTACTGGCCCTAATGACCTGTACCCCAAGCCTGAGGACGCTGGTGAGAAGCGCGGCAATGGCCAGCCCATCACACGCGGGGGCATCACCAACGCCTTCGTGGCCAAGATGACGGGTGCAAACTCCGCCGATCACACCGACACCAAGTGGGGCGTTGCCGGTACCGGCAACGCAGTGATGTGGGACAACGGCAACGGCCAAGTCATTACCGCCTTCGGCGACACCTTCGGACGGCCACGCCCCCGAGGTGAGGGCAGCGACCAGGCACCTTACGTCAATGGCGACGGCTTCAACGTTCCCATCTTCCCGAAGGAAATCCCGTTCCCCGCCCTGCCGTATCTGAACCTCACACAGGGGCGCAATCTTGGATCCGGATTCGCCGGTGACACCGGCACCACGGCCCCGTCCGGCTTTGACTGGCGGGTCAACACGCTCGCCTATTCGAGCACGCGGAATCTGCGACAGATGAGCTACAACAGCTTCCTTGTCGATCGCGCCAATCATGCGCGGGAAGTGATTAAGGCGCGCCGAGTCAACGGCTCAGAAATCACCACGATGCCGACGTCTGGCATTGCCGTTGGCGGACGTCAGTACATGACGTACAGCTCGGTGCGCCGGTACGGCCCGGCTCCCGGGTCGTGGACATCGAACTATTCCGGCATCGCATTCTCCGACGACAACGGCGCAACGTGGACGAAGTCCCGGAACGCGTTCTGGACCAATGGCGGCCCCGCCCGTAACTTCCAGATGCTCTCCCTGGCCCGACGCGGCAACATGGTCTACATGTTCGGCACCGAACAGGGACGTGTCGGCGGCGTCTACGTCGCGCGTGTACCGGCAGACCAACTGCTCAACCGCGCCAAGTATCAGTACTGGATGGGCACGAATTGGCAGAACGGCCTTGTCGGCGAACCGCGGCCAGTAGTCTCCGGCGGCATTGGCGAGGTGTCTGTCCAATTCAGTCCGTCGCTCAACCGCTGGTTGATGCTGTCCACCGACGTCTTCAACAACGGAATAGTCCTGCGCCAGGCCGCCAACCCAGCAGGGCCATGGACCCGCGCTCAGATCGTCGCCTCTGGCCAGAACTATCCGGCCATCTACGGCGCGAGCATCCACCCGTGGTCCAAGGGCAACGACCTGTACTTCACCATGTCGCAGTGGTCGAGCTACAACGTCTACCTCATGCACGCGACGGTCGTCCGGCAGGGTATTCCCGCGCCGGCACCGCTGGTCCCCGAAGTGCCACTGCCCGGTGGTGCCAGGATCCCGTTCGGCCCAGCTCCAGATGGCGGTCTTCAATTGCCGACCCTCAGGCTCCCCGACGCGATGGCCGGACCGCAGGGTCCGCCACGAGGCGGCGCGCCACGCGGTCCTGGCGGCTAGCCACAATGTCGATAAGAGCCCGGGCATCCTCTCGCGGATGCCCGGGCTCGTCCTATCTTCCATACACCGAGCAGGCAAGGGAGATCGCCGTCTCAGTGAGCTGGTAGTCACCGGCCGCCAAGTCGATTCCGCGTGCCGTGGTGGGCAGATTCCAACGTCCGTCAGGGTACAGCTCGATGCCTAGGGCGTGTGTCGGGACGCGAAGGTCGAACGGCAGTGACGTGCCCGCGGCGGGCGGCTGGTGGGCGTGGACGAACACCAGGTTTCCGGAACGCAGGAACGGCTGTAGCGGGTTGTCCGTGTGGAAGACCCAGTCCGGAAGGCGACGGGTTGACGTCACGGCGACGACCACGTCGGCGGCGGCCACGGCTGCAGGCATCAGAGTGGCTGCGACGGTACTCGGGACGTCCACCACGTAGCCGCGGAAGCGTCGCTTGAGTTGCCGGAGCGCCGCAGCCAATTCATCTGCGGATATCACGGGGCGAGCCTGGTTCGGGGCAATGGTCGCTACGGAGGTCACCGTCTCGAAGTCGACGAACCGGTCGACCGAGCGGCGCTCGCGCATCTCGGGTTGGCCTGCGAGGGCACCGAGGTCTCCTCCCGTGCTGGCACCGAGAAGAGAGCCGAGTGAGCGGTCACCGCTAGTGTCGACGCCGACGATCGTCTCGTGGGTGAGTCGATCCCCAACCAGTGCTACAAGCGCCGCAACAACGCTGGTCGGAGCACCCGCTTCCAACGGCACCACAGCGACCGAACGCTGCTGCCAATGCCGCGGGTCGACCCCCCGCTCGAATCTCGCCAGCTCCACCGCGTAGCGACTTGGCACGGGGAGCCACGTTGATAAGCTTGAGACCGGCATGTCATCAGAATAAGGGAGACGACGTGAAGCCCGACGACCACCGCGTGGTGATCCAGGCGCACGCACTGCGCCGCGAGGCGTCACTTCAGGCCTACATGCACGGCAGCGTCAAGCCGCGAGCCACCAATCGGATGGTCCGACTCTTGGTGATATCGCTAGTCATCGCGTGCGTGATTCTCGTCGGCATCTTCGTCGGGCAGTTCATTGTCACGATGATCAGCCAGATGCGACGATGACTGAACGACTCACACAGGTCGGATAAGGTACCAGTACGGGGAAGGCGCCAGTTTTGAGCGGCGACGAGGAGGGGTGGTTGACATGGCGGTGGTGATCGCTGATTCCGAGAGCATCGATCAGTTCGCCAACAACGTGAACCAGCTGGTCGAGGCTGCGTTCGCAGTGATCGAATGCCTCTCCGTCAGCGGCAATCACGGAACCCGCCAGGGGCTCACCGTCCAGGCGGCGGTCACCGAGTTCCAGGCCACACTCGGCCCCGAACTGACTAAGGCGCTGAGCGAGGTCGCCGACCATGCCTACTCGACCGCGGCGATTGCCGGGGCGGTCCGCCAGACCGAGGCCGAGATGACCGCGGTGATCGGCGCCTACATTGGCAAGGCCGAGACCACGCTCCTCGCCAGCGGTTCGAAGGTTTTGTAATGCCGGTACCGCCCCCCGAACCCTTCAACCCGAAGCTGTACGAGATCGAAGGCGACCCGGTCTCGGTCGGTGGCTCACACGCCGAGTGGACTTCAGCGGCCAACCACCTGTACCGCATGGCGGCCGATGTCGCTTCCAGCATCGCTGATCTCAAGTTCGAAGGCCCCGAGGCCGAGCTCTGGCGAGACAAGGGCCGCGCTCACATCGAGGCCATCAACGGTGCCGCACGCGGCATCCAGATGGCCGGTGACGGCCTCGGCCTTTGGGGCGAGGCCTTGGCCCGCGCCCAGGCGATGATGGCGCCCGTGCTGGCCGCCGCCCAGGTGGACTACGCGAACCTGGTGCGAGCGTTCCAGCGAGTCGTCGCCGCAGACATCGCAGAGGCCACCGCCCACGCCGCCCTCGTCGCGGCCCAAACCGAGCTACAGGCGGCAATGGCAGCGGCCGCTGCCACGAGCGGCATCGGAGCCGGCGCCGTTGCCGCTGCGAGCGCCCACGTCTCGCAGGCGACCACCGAATTGGCCCGGGCCACCGCCGAAGTCGCGGCCGCCCATCAGGACCACCAGGCAAGCCGAATGAAGTTCGACTCAACAAATGCCGAGGCGCACGGCATCCAGACGCAGCTCGGCGGGCAAGCCCACTCGGCGTCGACGCAGGTCAATTCCGGCACAAAGCAGGCCGATACCGTGCAGCAGTCGATGGCCGAAGCGCGAGCGGCGGCGCAGAGCGCTGCCGCAGGCGCGTCGACAGCCGCCGGCGCAATGTCGACGCCCGCACAAGCCGCACAGGCGTTCACCAACGGGTTCAAGGGCACCGACGGAGGCGCCGACGGGACGACAGATTCCAACGGTGGCGCGAGGTCGCAGACCACTCCGAACTCGACCGACGACAACGACCGGAGCGGCGGCGCACCGGTGGCGATGCCTGGTCTGCGCAGCGGGTCCCCGGACAAGGGCAAGGACAAGAAGAAGCGGGACGAGGATCCGGACGAGGACAAGCGCGACGACCAGAACGAGGATGCCGAAGCTGACGATCAGGACGGCGACGAGGACGAGACCGCCGCCGCGACGACCAACGGCACTGATCCCTCGGGGAACACCTCCGGCGGCGGTCAGAATACGGACGATCTCGGCAAGAAGCTGAGCGAGGCACCACGGCAGGCGATGACGGCGGCTACATCGTTGACGGGCGTGGCGACCGACCTGCTGCAGAGCGGGCTCGGGGGCGGCCAGAAGATCGCCGATCGCCAGGTGCCTCCCGTCGAGGGGGTGCCGGCGGCCGGCGACGTGCTGCGCAAATACCCCGGCGGCGCGCCCGAGTACATATATCAGCTCCCGCTACCCAACGGCGCGAGGGTGACGCTCAACGACGACGGCACCGCTTCCTTGATCGGCGATGACGGCAGGTCGCTCGGCCAGATCCCCGTTCCCACAGCCTTCGACGGCGCGGGCAATAAGGTCAAGACCTGGCTTGGGCTCAACAACCAAGACCAGCTCGTCCAGCATTTTGCCGAAGTACCCGGGATGCCGTACCCCATCGTCGCCGGCCCCCCTGTGGATCCGTCCAACGCGGGCCACCCGCTCGAGCAGGTGGCGAAGTCTGCGCAGTCCGTGTCGCAGGTGACCTCACAAGTCACCCAGGCTGCCCAGCAGGCCGTGCAGACCCCGCTCGGCGCCGCCCAGGCGGTGGCCGGTCTTGCC
>NZ_JASGER010000033.1:0-2859 GCF_047606305.1 Gordonia sp. (in: high G+C Gram-positive bacteria)
ACGGTCCTGGCCGCCGGTGGTGGCGGCGACCGGCCGGTGCGCGCCGAGGCGGTGGTCGCGGCCGTCGACGCCGGACGCGCCGGGGGCGATGCCGTCATCGTGGACGTCCCGCGCACCGATCCGGCGCTGCGGGACGAGCTCGTCCTGCGCGCCGACCTCGTCGCGGTCGTGAGCGAGGGCAGGTTGTCGGCGATCGCCGCTGCCCGCGCGACCCGGGAGGCGCTGGCCGTCGACCGGGCGCCGGTCGAATTGGTGCTGCGCGGGCCCGCGCCCGGCGGACTGCCCGTCGACGAGATGGCCTGGGCCGTGGGCCTGCCGCTGTTGGCCGGCTATCGGTCGGATCCGTCGCTGCCGGCACGGATGGAGAGCCGACCGCTGCGCCCCGGCGGGCGCAGCCCACTGGCACAGATCGGCCGACGGCTGTGCGGGCGCCTGGACGAGGTGGGCGCGTGAGTGCGCCCGCGGGCGTGGACCCGTCGCTGGTCGACCGGGTGCGCGAGCGGTTGGCCGCCGATGCGGAGGGAACGGGTGAGCCGAGCGTCGAGGCCATGGCCGCCGCGATCCGGGTCGAGTCCGGCGGGGTCCTCGGCGACACCGATCTGCTGGCCACGCTGCGCTACCTGCAGACCGAGTTCGTCGGCGCCGGACCCCTCGAGGCGCTGCTCGCCGACCCGGCGACCACCGACATCCTCGTCGTCGGCCCCGATGCCGTCTGGGTGGACCGGGGGCAAGGCCTGCGCCGCACGCCGGTGACGTTCGAGGACGACGCCGCAGTTCGACGATTGGCGGCGCGGCTGGCACTCGGCGCCGGACGCCGGCTCGACGATGCGCAGCCGTGGGTCGACGGACAGCTCTGCGACGTCGGTCGTCACGGCGCGACGGTCCGACTGCATGCGGTCATCCCGCCCGTCGCGGCCGACGGGACGTGCCTGTCGCTGCGGGTGCTGCGGCCGGCGCAGCAGGACTTCGATTCACTCGTCGCGTGCGGCGCGCTGCCCGCGCAGGTCCGCGGGCTGGTCGTCGAGATCGTCGGCAAACGGCTCGCCTTCCTCATCGCGGGCGGCACCGGGGCGGGCAAGACGACGCTGCTCAACAGCCTGCTCGGCATCGTCGACGACGGCGAGCGGATCGTGTGCGTGGAGGACGCTCCCGAACTGCGTCCGCAGCATCCCCACGTCGTCCGCTTGGTGGCCCGCGCGGCCAACGCCGAGGGCGCCGGCGAGGTCCCGCTGCGGGCGTTGGTCCGGCAGGCGTTGCGGATGCGGCCGGATCGAATCGTCGTCGGTGAGGTGCGCGGTGCGGAGGTCGTGGACCTGCTGGCCGCGCTCAACACCGGCCACGACGGTGGGGCGGGAACCGTGCACGCGAACTCCGCGATGGAGGTGCCCGCGCGCCTGGAGGCACTGGCGGCGCTCGGCGGACTCGATCGGCCGGCCCTGCACAGTCAGCTCGCGGCCGCGGTGCAGGTGGTCTTCGTCGTCGGCCGGGAGACCGGTGGACGGCGCGGCTTGATCCAGATCGGGTTGGTCGGGCGCGACGACGCGGGGTTGGTCGAGATCACGCCGGTGTGGGTGCGCGGCTCAGGCTTCAGTCGGGCACACGAGCGGCTGCGGCGGCTGCTGGCGGACCGGTCATGACCGCGCTCGCCCTGGTCCTGATCGCTGCGGCCGTGATCATCGGCCCGGCGCCGCCGGGTCTCTTTCGGTTCCGGCGGATCTTTGGATCGGCGCCCGAGGACCGTGGGATGCGCGGGCGCCGCCGCTGGCTCGCACCGGCCGTCGCAGCAGCGGCGGCGGCCGTCGTCGCCGGTTCGCCGGCGGTGATGGCGGCGACGATCGTGGTCGGCGGTGTGACCGCCTGGTTGATGCGCCGGTCGACGCGCGACCGGGAGGCGGCCGAGCGCGACGAGGCGACGCTGCGCGCGATCAGCGTTGTCGTCGCCGAGCTCACGGTGGGCGCGCCCACGGCGGCGGCGTGTGCGACGGCTGGGTCGGAGGTGCTCCTGGACGACCCGTCCTCAACGGTCGGTCGCGACCTGGCGACGCTGGCGGCGCAGGTGCGCCTGGGTGGTGACATCGCGCCGGCATCGGGTCCGATCGCCGACCTGTGGGCCGCGTCGGCCCGGTTCGGCCTGCCGCTCGCCGACCTTCTCGCCGCGCGCCGCGCCGACCTGGTCGCCCGCCAACGGTTCACCGCCCGCACGAAGGCCGCCCTCGCCGGTCCGCGGGCCACCGCGCGCGTCCTCGCGGTGCTGCCGCTGTTCGGCCTGCTCCTCGGTCAGGCGATCGGCGCGAACCCGGTGCGCGTGCTGCTCGCCCCCGGGCCGGGCGGCACGCTGCTGGTCATCGGGACGGTGCTGGCGGCGGTCGGCGTGGTGTGGTCCGAGCACATCGTCGACGGGGTGCAGTCATGAGCGCGGCACTGGTCCTGGTCGCCGCGGCACTGGTGGTCCTGCCGCCGCCGCAGTGGCCGTTGCGGCGCCTACAACCGGTGCCCGTCGCACCGCGCACCGCCGACGCGCGGGCCTCGGGCCCCTTTGCCGAGGCGGCGGCCTTCGAGTTGCTCGCCGTCTGCCTGCGTGCCGGCCTCTCCACTCCGGCTGCGGTTTCCGCAGTGGCCGAATCGATCGCGGATGCCGTCGCGGTACCGCTGCGCCGGGTCGCGGACCTGCTGGCACTGGGGACCGATGCCGGCGAGGCCTGGCGGCGTGGGATCGGGGACGGTGCCGGATTGGCCGATCTGTCGGCGCTGGTGCGTCGAACCTCGTCGTCGGGCGCCGCGTTTGCCGCCGGGCTCGACGACCTGGCCGCCCAGCGCCGCGATGCCGCGGGCGACGCCGCCGTCGAGCGGGCCGAGCGC
>NZ_JASGER010000034.1:0-19922 GCF_047606305.1 Gordonia sp. (in: high G+C Gram-positive bacteria)
ACCCCGACGACCGCGCTGCGCAGCCCGGCGCGCCCCGGGGCCGGGGCGAGGCCGACGATGACCTGGTCCCCGTCGCGAAGGGGGCGCGCGAGGTTCAGCGACAGCAGGTCGGCACCGCGCTTGGCGCCACCGGCGGCCCGCACCGCGTCGGCCAACCGGGATTGCGGGGGCATGCGCACCAGGCCCGGTCGGTGGACGAGCCCGACGACGCTGACGACGATCGGGGCGCTTGGTGCCGGCGCGGCGCTCCCGGTCGTTGGCGGCGCACCCGAGGAGGTGGGCCCCGCCGATGGTGGGAAGTCGATGACGGGGACGGTCTGATCGGGCGCGCGCAGCGCGAAGTAGGCGGCGATCAACGCGGCGACGATGCCGACGCCGACCAGGGCGACGGCCGCCGGGGGCAATGGCTGCAGGCGATGACGCGGCGCGTCGTCCTCCTCCTCGTCGCGCCAGGATTCGTCGGGGTCCAGATCGGTCAGGGCGAACCGGTCCGGGTCGGTCTGTGCCCGGCCGTCGCCCCACTGTGCCTGCGGTTCGAGCCAGCGCGGCGCCGCCGTGATCCCCCACCGACCTAGGGTCGGTTCCGACCCGCCGACGGCCGCCTCGTCGACGTCGACCGATTCGGGGTCGACCCGCTCGGGCTCGGGCGATGGGCGCACCAGTCTCGCCAATCGTTGTCGCACGATTTCCGGCTCGCCCAATCGCCCCCGCTGCATGCGCCCGAAGGTAGGCGCCCCACCCGGTCGACGATCGACGCCGAGCCCCCGCGCGGCCGGGACCTGTGGATGACCACGATCTGTGCGTCGCGCCGTGATCAGCTCGCCGAGGCCACCGCCGCGCGGATCAGGTCGACGGCCACCGGGTCGTATCCGATCAGCATGTGGCCGCTGCGGATCGACGGGTCCAACTCCTGCAACACGATGTTGTCGGCGCCGTCGACGGCCACCGAGGCGGGCGCCGCGAAAGCGTCTCGCGTGCTGGTGATGGTCGTGATCGACCTACCCGTGGAAGCCGCGTCGAGCTCGTCCAGGTACTCCGACCCGGGGATCAGCCGCAACGCCATCGGGCACACGACTCGCACCGCGCCGCGCACGACGGGCGCGGTGAACAGGGCCGCCCACCCGCGCCGGAAGCCGTGGTCCTGGGCACTGACGAGGACCGCTCCCCCGACCTCGGCGGCGGTCGAGCGCACCACGTCGCGGATGACCACGCCGCCGAAGGACTGCCCGACGAGCACCACCCGCCGCTGACCGGTCGCCTTCCGGACGCGCCGCAGGAACTGCTCCACCGCGGCGACCTGCACCTGCGGCTCTCGAGTCCCGAGGCCGGGCAGGTTGCAGGCGAAGACCCTATGCCCGTCGGCGATCAGTCCCGGTGCCAGCCGGTGCCAATAGAACTCGCCGGGCACGAAGGAGCCGGGGATCAGCACAACCGGCGTGCCACCGCCCCGATCGGCCCAGTCGTTCACGCCGGCCGGCCATCGACCACGCCCGCGGGCCAGGCCGACGACCGTGGCGACGGCACCGCGTCCCGCGGCCCCCGCCACCCCGACCGTCCGCGCGAGGGCCATCAGGCGTCCCCGACGGGGATCGACACGACCATCCGGGTCCGCGAGTCGTTGTAGTAGCGCAGATTCAGCACGAACTCCCATGCCCCCGACGGCGGGCGGTTTGCCGGCAGCCGGAACACGCCCCGGTCGACGAACTCCACGGACACGCTGATCAGGGCGTCCAGCCCGTCCGGCCCGCGGAAGCTCGGGGCCTCGCCGATCTCCCAGAGGAAGCCCGTCGAGTCCAACGGCACCGTGAACAGCAGGGGGAACACCGTGACGCCCCAGACCTTGTTGTGCTCGTAGGCGAAGAAGCACCCGTCACCGAGGACGATCTCGTGCAGCGGACTGCCGACCTTGTCCAGTCCTGGGATCCCGAAGTCCACCCGCGCCGTCCCCGAGCCGACGAGTCCCGGCGCCCGGTAACCCCTGCGGCTGAGGAACATCCGCCACCGTGACGGCCCCACGGTGGGCACGGCACGGAAATCGACGGTGAACCCGTCGGGGAACTCGACGCCGATCTCGCGGATCGAATAGGGCCGACCGTTCGACGCGGTCGGGAACTCGAAGGAGGCACTCAGACCGGTCGTCGTCCCCGGGACCGTCGACGTCAGTCGGAAGTCGACCGCCGGGTCCGGCAGGTCGACACCCCGCGGCGCGCGCGGCGCCAGCGCCCGCGACATCACCGCGGAGAACCGGGTCAGCGCGCCGTTGCGCTCGGTGGTCGCCGACGGTGCCATCAGTCGATCGGCGTCAGGGTCGAGCCCACCGTCACCCCGACGGCACCCTCGCCGACGTGGACGCTCAGGACGGGACCGAGCGGTGCGGTCAGCGCGACCACGATGTCGGGGATGCGCTCTTCGAGCTCCGCCATCACCTGGCCGGCGACCTCGGGCGCACCGCAGTGCTGCACACCCACCGACACCGGGCGGGCGCCGGAGACCTCGCAGGCCGAGTCGACCATCTTCGCCACGGCCTTGGAGAACGTCCGGTGCCGCTCGCGCAGCGTCAACGAGCCGTCGACGGTGTGCAGGATCGGTTTGATCGACAGCGCCGAACCCAGCATCCGGCTGGCGGCGCTGATCCGACCGCTGGCCCGCAGGTGGTCGAGGTCGGACACGCAGATCATCGACTCGATGGTCGCCGCCTCGCGCACCGCCGCCTCATAGGCCCGGTCGCGGTCCTCTCCGCGCGCCGCGGCCTGGGCCGCCACCAGCGCGGTGAAACCGACGGCCAGACCCACCGAACGCGAGTCGACCACCCGAACCGCACCGTCGTACTTGTCCGCCGCGACGCGGGCGGCGCTCCACGTGCTGGACAGCTTGCGCGACATGTGGACGGCGACGACGCCGTCGCCCTTGGAGTCTTTGACCGCCTTGGCGAAAACCTTCTCCATGTCGGCCGGGGTCGCACCGGAGGTGGTGACCCCGGGGGTTGTGATCAACCCGTCGGGCATCTCGTCGAGGTTCTCGCGGTAGTCCTTGCCCTCGTAGGACACGTGCAGCGGCACCTGCCGGATCCCGTAGCGCTTGGCGACTTCGGGTGGCAGGCAACACGACGAATCGGTCACGACGACGACGGGCACGGCTCTACGTTAGCCGGTCGCCTCAGCGGGCGGGGGCGCCCGGTTGGTCCCCGTCCCCGGCCAGTGCCGAGCGCACGACGGGGGCGACCAGATCGGCGATCTCCTCGTGACAGCGAAAGCCCCAGTGGATGCCGTCGGGGTTCATGTCCTGCGGGTGATCGGTGAACTCGTCGCGGGTCACCGGATAGAAGTCGACCGTCGCCAGCCCCTGCCGGTCGGCCCATGCGCGCATCGCCGATGTCGTGGGCACGCGTCCCTCGTGCACGTTGCCGTAGTACGGGCTCGCGTGCGTGGGCGGCAGGCATACGACGATCGGCAGATCGGGGCGCAACTGGGCGATGGCGTCGCGCACCTTCTCCAGGTACTCGACCGTCACCTTCGGCGGGAGGGCCAGCGGCCAGCCCAGGCGGGCGGCGCGCGGCTGCACCCAGGCGTACCCGTCACGCACCGTTTGACGCAGTCGGTTGGGACGCAGGTACCGGATCTGCTCGCGCAGGGCGGTGGGCAGCGGCGACGGGAGGCTGTCCATGCCCCCATAGGCGAGGAGGACGACCTCGGCGTGCGGCAGCGCTGCCCAGATCCGCGGGTCCTGGGTGATCGCCCACCAGATGTCCCGACTGGTCCAGCCGATGCGCCCGAAGAGCTCGACCGGTCGGCCGACCCGCTGACCGACGAGGTTCGGCCAGATGCGGCCGTCGTCGGCCGCCAGGCCGCCCTGCGGGCCGTAGTAGGCCAGGGAATCGGAGAGGACGACGATGCTCACGACTCGTCGACCCCGCTGTTCCACACGTCCAACCGCCACCGCAGCAGCGGGGCACCGTCCAGTTCGATCTGATGCCCGGAGAGCTGCACCCAGCCGCAGTTGGCCAGTCCTCCCAGTGCGGGCCAGTTGTCGACCGGGAGAGCGAGGAGGGAGGCGGTCAGCGCGGCGATGCAGCCGCCGTGGGCGACGAGGACGACCGGCGCCTCGGGCCGCGGGCCGGTCCCCCACTCGGGCAGGTCGACGAGGAGGTCGTCGACGACCGGGGTGATGCGCTCGGCGACGTCGACGCGCGACTCCCCGTGCGGCGGGGCCCAGCGCGCGTCGTCGCGCCACACGCGTCGTGCCCCCGGCGCGATGGCGTCCACCTCGGCGTGGGTGAGGCCCTGCCAGTCGCCCAGGTTCGTCTCCCGCAGGCGCGGATCGCGGGTGACCGACAGGCCGGTCAGCTCGGCCAGCCGGTCGGCGGTCTCGGCGGCCCGGCGCAGGTCCGACGACCGGATCAGCAGCGGGTCGCGCTCGGCGAGGGCGGCCGCGGCGGCCGCGGCCTGACGCTGACCGCGTTCGGACAGGTCGGTGTCCAATTGGCCCTGCATCCGACTGTCGGCGTTGTAGTGGGTCTCACCGTGCCGCCAGAGCAGCAGACGGCGCACGACCGGCGTGAGGCGCTCAACGCTGGTGTCGTGGGTGTCGGCACCCGACCTCACGGCGTCGGCAGCCCGAGGTCGATCTCCGGGCAGTCCTTCCACAACCGCTCGAGCGCGTAGAACTCGCGTTCGTCGGCGTGCAGGATGTGGACGACGACGTCGGTGTAGTCGAGCAGCGCCCAGCGGCCCTCGCGGGCGCCTTCGCGGCGGGCCGGTTTGTGGCCGGCCTCGCGCATCTTGTCCTCGACGTCGTCGACGATCGAGTTCACCTGCCGCTCGTTGTCGGCAGAGGCGATCACGAAGATGTCGGTGATGACGAGTTGCTCGGAGACGTCGATCGCGACGACGTCGGTGGCGAGCTTGTCGGCGGCGGCGGCGCCGGCGATGCGGGCCATCTCCACCGATTCGGGTGCTGCGGTCATGGGTACCAGCGTCTCACGGCGCACGACCGGCCGGCGACACCGGCATCGGCACGGCTATCGGCTGCCGATCAGCAACCACGCCAGCACGCCGACCGCCACCACGACGCCAATCACCATGGCGATGATCGCGGCCAGGCGCGAGAGGTTCGCCGACCGATGGGCCATCTCGTATTCGCCGCCCTCCCACTGCGGGTGGACCGAGGCGGCCTTGTACACCGCGAACAACCCGACCGGCAGGAAGAAGCCGCACGAGAGGACGGCCCACCAGAAGCCGTCCTTCGGCTCGGGACCGGCCTCTTCGAGCGTCATCCGGGGGCGGGGCGGCTCGATCGGCTCGGGCTCGGGCGTCGCCTCCAGCGCTTCGATCGGCGGGCGCGAGCGGGTGATGTTCGGCGTCTCCCCGGCGTCGGCGCCAGCGGTCGCCGCACCGGCGGCCGTCGCGGCGGTCGCGGCTCCGACGGCGGTCGCCACGGCAGCACCGCCGTGGCCCTCGTGCTCCTCGGGCGCAGCCCACTCGTGGGTGCGGTTCTGCTGGATGGCGCGCCAGATCAGATAGGCGATCACGACGAGCGCGAACCAGACGACACCCACGACCAGGGCGGTGCGCCCGGCGCTGGTGAAGCCGAGCAGCACCAGCACGCCCAGGAAGAAGGCCAACGTCAGATAGGACGTGTACGGGGCACCGGGGACGCGGTAGTCCGACGGCGGCAGCAGCCCCTGGCGGATCCGGCTGCGGTACACCAGGTGGCAGACGATGATCACCGACCACACGACGAGGATGCCGACCGTCGAGACCGAGGTGATCCACAGGAAGGCGCGCTCGGTGTCGATGACGTTGACGATGACTCCGATGACCATCACCAGCGCCGAGAGCACGATGCCCGCGACCGGGACGTGTCGGCCCGACAGGCCCGACAACCGCCGGGGGGCGTCGCCGCGCAACGACAACGACCGCAGCATCCGGCCGGTCGAGTAGATGCCCGAGTTGCACGACGACAGCGCCGCGGTCAGCAGCACGAAGTTGATGATTCCGGCCGCTCCCGGGATGCCGACGTCCTCGAAGACCTGCACGAAGGGGCTGGTGCCCTCGTGGAAGTTGCGCCAGCCCTTGACGCACAGGATGACCAGCAGCGACCCGACGTAGAAGATGCCGATGCGGAAGGGCACCGAGTTGATCGCCTTGCGCAGGGTGACCTTGGGGTTCTGCGCCTCGCCGGCGGTCACACCGACGAGCTCGACTCCTACATACGCGAACATGACGATCTGCAGCACGAGCAGCGCGTCCCAATGGCCCTTGGGGAAGAAGCCGCCGTCGTTCCACAGGTTGGTGACCGACGGTCCGGTCTCCGGCCCGAATCCGGCGATCGGCAGGAGGATGCCGATGCCGATGATGATCATGCCGAAGATGGTGACGATCTTGATCATCGAGAACCAGAACTCGGCGGTGCCGAACACCCCGACCGAGATCAGGTTCGCGCAGAACAGCACGGCCAGCGCGACGAGGGCGACCAGCCACACCGGGATCGAACCGATGTGCAGCAACCGGCTGAGCGGGCGCTCCTCACCGGTCTGCGAATCGATGCCGAAGTAGTAGTTGACGTATTTGCCGGCGACGGTGATCTCGGCCATGCAGGTCGTCGCCCACACCGCCCAGTAGGTCCAACCCTGGCTGAACCCGGCGAAGCGGCCGAGGAACTCGTCGGCGTATTCGGAGATGCCGCCGGCGACCGGGCGGTACAGCAGCAATTCGCCGAGGGCGCGCATCATGATGAACACGGCCAGACCGGCGACCAGGTAGGCCAGCAGCAGGGCCGGGCCGGCCATCTCGATCGCCGCGCCGGAGCCGTAGAACAGACCGGTGCCGATCGCGCCGCCGATGGCGATCATCTGCACGGTTCGCGTGGTCAGGCCGCGCTGATAACCGGCGTCGGTGTCCACCGTCACCTCGTGGGGCCCGGCGGGTACCGGTTCGGTCGTCGTCACAGAAGGCTCCTTCTGGGTTTCAGCCCGGCGCCGAGACGCTCGGTCCGGTGTTCGGCCACTTGCGGTAGAGGCCGCGCTTGGCGATGTATTGCACCACTCCGTCCGGTACCAAATACCACACGGGCTGGCCGGCCGCAGCCCGTGCGCGACACTCGGTCGAGGAGATCGCCAGCGCGGGGATCTCCAACATCTGCAGGGTGTCGGCGGGCAATTCGCGCAGGTGCTTGGCGAGGTGGGAGGCCGACAGTTCGTACCCGGGTCGGCTGACGCCGATGAAATGGGCGAGCGAGAACAGCTCGTCGAACTCCTGCCAGGACAGGATGGACTCGAGGGCGTCGGCGCCGGTGATGAAGAACAGCTCGGCATCGGGCAACAGCCGACGAAGGTCGCGCAGGGTGTCGACGGTGTAGGTGTTGCCCGCGCGGTCGATGTCGACGCGGCTCACCGCGAACCGCGGGTTCGACGCCGTGGCGATGACCGTCATCAGATAGCGGTCCTCGGCCGGGCTGACGTCGCGGGCCGAGACCACCTGCCCGGGCTCCCCCGACCCGCCCGACTCATCGGCGGTCTTCTGCCACGGTCGGCCGGTCGGGACGAAGATGACCTCGTCGAGGCCGAATCGGTGGGCCACCTCGCTGGCGGCCACCAGGTGCCCGTTGTGGATGGGGTCGAAGGTGCCGCCCATGACACCGACGCGACGCGGACCGCCGGGGGCCCGACGAGCGGGGCCGTTCGCCCCGGGACCGTGCGCCTCTGCCGACATGCGGCCAAAGCTTACGCTCACACCGGGAGCAGGTCACCAATCACCTTCGCGAGTTGCTCGGCGTTGCGACACTCGTGCATCTCGATGATCTCGGCGTAGACGTCGGCGTCCGAATCGCCGGTGCCCCACTCCTCGCGCCGCTCCGGGTTGAGCCAGTAGGCGTGGCGCACCCGGTCGGTCAGCTTCGCCAGCGATTCGGACTCGGTCCAGTGGTAGTTGTTGCGCGCGTCGCCGAGGATCAGCAGCGCACCACGGTGCGTCAGTGAGTCGAGGTAGTCGCGCGCGAAGCCCTTGAGCATGTGCCCGTAGTCCGAGTGCCCGTCCCTCGTCGAGATCCGCGACTGCGTGATCATCGCGTGCATGACCTCGCCGAACGACTCGTCAGACTGGCTCCGCTCGAAGTACTCGGTCACCTCGTCGACCGTGTCCACGAAGGCGAACACCCGCACCTTGGAGAACTGTTGGCGCAGTGCGTACACCAGCTGCAGGGTGAACTGCGAGAACCCCGACACCGAGCCGGAGACGTCGCAGATGATGACCAGTTCCGGGCGCCCCGGGCGGGGGCGACGATGGGTGAGCTTGATGGGCACTCCCCCGGTGGACATCGAGGCGCGCAGCGTCCGGCGCACGTCGACCGGGCCGTGGCGGGCCCGTCGACGACGGACCTCCAGCCGGTCGGCCAACAGCCGGGCCAGCGGCTCGACCGTCCGACGGATCTGCGCCAGGTCCTTGGCGCTCGAGTGCAGGAAGCTCATCTGCTCGGGCAGCTTGGGTACCGCGTACTCGGCGACCCTGTCCCGACCGTGCCGACCGGCCATCCGCCGCTGGGTCTCCGACTCGATCGCCGCCCGCAGCTCCGCGGCCCGATCCGCGGCGGCCCGCCGGTACCGGGGCTGGGTGCCGGGCCGCGCACCCGATTCGTCGTCGGCGGCCCCGCGCGCCATGGCCGCGGCAATCGCGGCGATCAGCGTCTGCGGATTGATCGTCGACGTGGCCTGGTAGGCCGAGAAGGCCTCGCCGCGCGCGCCCTCGTAGCGGCCGAACTCCTGCACGATCATCGCGACCATCTCGCCCTGGCGGCCGTCGGCGGCGGCGGTGTCGTCGGCCATCACCTCGGCGACCATCTCCCGGAAGGCCTCGACGTCGATGTTCCCGTCGGCATCGCGCGGCAGGTCGGTGTCGGTGGTGCGCGCCCCGTCGCCGAGGGGGAACCAGAGGTCGAAGGCCCGGTCGAACATGTCGCGGTGCATGTGAGTCGTCAGCAGTGTCGCCGCGAGGCCTTCGCGCAGCCCCTCGCGATCCAGCAGGTCGAGGACGCCGACGGCCCGCCCCGCGTCGAGGAGCGCGGCCGGGCCGATGTCGATCCCACGCGTGCGCAGCTCGTCGACGAACTCGACGAGGTGATCGATGAGCGGCGCCGACAACGGGTCAGTCCAGCTTGAGTTCTTTGCGCGCGGTCGCCAGGTCGGGCCGGTGCTTGAGGACGACGCCGAGGGTCCGCGAGATCAGCGAGTCGTCGATGCGCCCCTTGGCGAGATTGGCCTCCGGGGTGCCCGCGGCCGCGCCGCCGGACAGGGCGAGCAGGGTGTTGCCCCAGTCGATCGTCTCCGACACCGACGGCTTCTTGCGGATGTCCAACCCGCGCAGCGCCCCGATGACGCGCACGACCTCCGCGGCGAGGGCATCAGGCAGGTCGGGCACGCGGCTGGCCAGGATCTCCTTCTCCCGCCCGGCGTCGGGGAAGTCGATGTGCAGGTACAGGCAGCGGCGCTTGAGTGCCTCGGAGAGCTCCCGCGCGGCATTGGACGTCAGGATGACGATCGGTCGGCGGACCGCCCGGACCGTGCCCATCTCCGGGATGGAGACGGCGAAGTCGGACAGGACCTCCAACAGCAGGCCCTCCATGTCGACGTCGGCCTTGTCCACCTCGTCGATCAGCAGCACCGTCGGCTCGGTGCGCGAGATCGCCTTGAGCAGCGGACGCGGCAGCAGGAACTCGTCGGAGAAGATGTCGGCCTTCGTCTCGTCCCACTCGCGCGAGCCGGTCGACTGGATGTGCAGGATCTGCTTGGCGTGGTTCCACTCGTAGAGCGCCCGCGCCTCGTCGAGGCCCTCGTAGCACTGCAGTCGCACCAGCTCGGCGCCGGTGGCCGCGGCGATCGCCTTGGCCAGCTCGGTCTTGCCCACGCCCGCCGGCCCCTCGACGAGGAGTGGCTTGCCGAGACGGTCGGCGAGGTAGGTGGCCGTCGCGGTCGCCGCGTCGGGCAGGTATCCGGTCTCGCTGAGCCGTTCGGCGACCTCGGGCACCGACTCGAAGACGGGGACGATCGCGGTCTCGTCGGACGGTGCGGCAGATCTTGCGTCGGCGGCCATCAGACGGGCCGGATCTGGCCGTCGCCCCACACGACCCACTTGGTGGAGGTCAGCTCGGGCAGCCCCATCGGCCCGCGCGCGTGCAGCTTCTGGGTGGAGATGCCGATCTCGGCGCCGAAGCCGAACTGCTCGCCGTCGGTGAAGGCGGTGGAGGCGTTCACGATGACCGCGGCGGCGTCGACGCGCTTGGTGAACTCGTTGGCCGCGGCCAGATCAGAGGTGATGATCGCCTCGGTGTGCCCGGTGCCGTAGCGGCCGATGTGGTCGATCGCGGCATCCAGGTCGTCGACGCGGCGCACCGCGATGTCCAGCGACAGGTACTCCTCGCTCCAGTCGCGCTCGTCGGCCGGCTCCATCCCGTCCTCGTCGCCGTGGATGGTGACACCCTCGCGCCGCAGCGCCGCCATGAGGCGCGGCAGGGCGACGTCGGCGATGTCGCTGTCGACCAGCACCGTCTCGGCGGTGTTGCAAACGCTGGGCCGGCGGGTCTTGGCGTTGACGACGACCGTCTCGGCCATGTCGAGGTCGGCCGCGGAGTGGACGTAGACGTGGCAGTTTCCGGTGCCGGTCTCGATGGTCGGGACCGTCGCGTTGGCGACGACCGCGTTGATCAGTCCGGCGCCGCCGCGCGGGATGACGACGTCGACGAGGCCGCGCGCCTGGATGAGCGCGGTGACGCTGGCACGGTCGTGCGCCGGGAGCAGCGCCACGGCGTCGGGGTCCACGTCGTGGGCGGCGAGGACCTCGCGGAGCACGGAGACCAATGCCGCGTTGGAGTCGGCGGCCGAACTCGACCCGCGCAGCAGGACGGCGTTGCCGGATTTGAACGCGATGCCGAAGGCGTCGACGGTGACGTTGGGGCGCGCCTCGTAGACGATGCCGACGACACCGAGGGGCACGCGCACCTGGCGCAGGGTCAACCCGTTGGGCAGCGTCTTGCCCGCGATCACCTCGCCGATGGGGTCCGGCAGGCCCGCGACCTGCCGCAGACCGTCGGCGATCCCGCGCACGCGGTCGGGGTTCAGGCGCAGGCGGTCGAGCAGGCTGGCCTCGATCCCGGCGGCCTCCGACCGCGCGATGTCGGCGGCGTTGGCGGTCAGGATCGCGTCCTGTGCCTTCTCGATCGCCTCGGCGGCGGCCAGCAGGACGGTGTTCTTCGCGGCGGTCGACAGGCCGACGAGGCGGCGCGCGGCGGCCTTGGCGGCCGTCGCCAGCGCCGTGACCTCGGCGGTCACCGCATCGGCCGGCGCGCTGGCGCTCGGGTCCAGGGTGGGTGCGCTCATCGGGTTCCTTCGCTCGAGGAGAACTGCTCGATCAAGGTTAACGCCGCGGCGGGACCAGACCTTCCACCGCCTTCCGCCGAGCGTGCCCAGTTTCTCGTCGAACGTGCCCAGAATTCCGCCGAGCGTGCCCGACCACCTGGAACCGAAGTCGCCGTGCGGCGCGTCTAAGTCCCCATGAGGGGAAACCTGTCGCTCCGAACGTGGGCCCTGTTGGTGCTCGCCTCCGCGCTCGCGGTCTTCGCCGCCGCGACGCTGGTGGCCGATCGTTGGCGGCCCACGCCGCCGTCCGCGGCGGGCTGGCTCGGCGAACTCCATCGCATACCCCGCGTTGCCGCTCGTATGCCGCACCGCTCCGATTACGTGCGATCGGCGTTCGGCGCGGCCTGGGCCGACGCGACAGATGCGGCCGGCGGCAACAACGCCTGCGACACCCGCAACGACATCCTGCGCCGCGACCTGCGGGAAATCGTCACCACGACCGGTCCGCGCTGTGCGTCGACCGTCACCGCAGGACGGTTGCGCAGCCCGTACAGCGGGCGCGTGCTGGTGTTTCGACGCAGTCGGGCGACCGCGGTGCAGATCGACCACATCGTTCCGCTGTCGTACGCCTGGGACATGGGCGCACACGGCTGGCCGCCCGCCGTGCGACTGCGCTTCGCCAATGATCCGGCCAATCTGGTCGCCGTCGACGAGCGGTCCAACCAGGACAAGAAGGATCTCGAGCCGGCCCGTTGGATGCCTCCCGCCCGCGGCTTCCACTGCCAGTACGCCAAGCAATTCGTTGCCGTCTTCGCCGCCTATCCGCTGCTGCTCGACGAACCCTCCGCGCGCACCCTCGAACGGGCCCTGCGCAGCTGCGGCTAGGGCACGCTCGACGAAATTCTGGGCACGCTCGACGTCAGGACTTGTCGAGGAAGTCCGCTCGTGACCCCACGACGGCGTCCACGATCGTCGCGGCTCCCGGGTGATCGGCCAGGTCGAAAGAGTCGTCGACGACGTGTTGCGCCAGACCTCGGGCATCGGCGATGACGTCCGCGTCGTCGAGCAGCGACAGGAACCGCAGCGAGGAGGCCCCGCCGGACTGCAGCGCACCCAGCACGTCGCCCTCGCGGCGCTCGGCCAGGTCGAGGCGGGCCAGTTCGAAACCGTCGGTGGTGCCGGCGACCGCGGTGAGCCGCCGGAAGGCGCTGGAGCCCTCGGGCACCCCGGTGAGCAGCAGGCACAGACCGGGCAGGCCACCACGACCGACGCGGCCGCGCAACTGGTGGAGCTGGGAGACGCCGAAGCGATCCGCGTCGACGATGATCATCACCGTCGCGTTGGGCACGTCGACGCCGACCTCGATGACCGTCGTCGACACCAGGACGTCGGTCTCGCCGCGCGTGAAGGCGTCCATCACGGCCGACTTGTCGTCGGGCGGCATCCGACCGTGGAGCATGTCGATGCCGGCATCGGGCAAACGTGCGCCGACCTCGTCGAACAGGTCGAGCAGCGACACCGGTTCCCGACCGCCCTCCGACGACGGCGCCGCCTTCTTCTCGTCGTCACCGATGCGCGAGCACACGACGTAGACCTGCCGACCGTCGGCGATCTCCTCGCCGGCGCGCTCCCACACCCGGTTCATCCAGACCGTGTTGCCCATGGGCACGACCGAGGAGCTGATCTCCTGGCGCCCCTTGGGCAGTTCGGTCAGCGTCGAGGTCTCCAGGTCGCCGAACACCGTCATCGCGACCGTCCGCGGAATGGGGGTCGCGGTCATGACCAGGTGGTGCGGCACCCGACCACCGGCCGCCTTGGCCCGCAGCACGTCCCGCTGTTCGACGCCGAAGCGGTGCTGCTCGTCGACGACCACCAGCCCGAGGTCGAAGAACTCGACGTTCTCCTGCAGCAGCGCATGGGTGCCGATGACGATTCCGGAGGTCCCGGTGACGACGTCGAGCAGCGCCTGCTTCTTCTCGGCCGTGCGCTGTGACCCGGTCAGCAGCGACACCGACGTGGCGCGGTCGGCGGCGCCGAGTTCACCGCCGATGCCGAGGTCGCCGAGCATCGCGCGGATCGTCCGGTGGTGCTGGGCGGCCAGGACCTCCGTCGGGGCCAGCAGCGCACACTGCTGACCGTTGTCCACGACGCGCAGCATCGCCAGGAGCGCGACGAGCGTCTTGCCCGAGCCGACCTCGCCCTGCAGCAATCGGCTCATCGGCGCCGACCGGTCCAGCTCCTCGTCGATCTCGGCCAGCACGGCCTCCTGGCCGTCGGTCAGGGTGAACGGCAACCGCTCCCGCAGCGCGTCCTCGAGGCCGCCGGGCACGTGCGGACACGCCCGCGCGGTTTCGACGCGCCCCAGGCGCGCGCGCTGGGCGAGGACCAGCTGCATGGCGTAGGCCTCGTCGAAGCGCAGGCGCTCGCGCGCGGCCTCGACGTCGGCGAGCTGGTCGGGCAGGTGGATGTTGCGCAGCGCATCCTCGGTGCCGACGAGTCCGCGCTCGGCGCGCTGCTCGGGGGTCAGGGCGTCGGGCACCGGCGCGAGTCTCGCCAGCACCTGGCGGACCGCACCCCAGATGTCCCAGGTCTGCACGTCCTTGGTGGCCGGGTAGATGGGAAGGATGGCCCGCTCGAACGCCTCGTCGAGGCCGACCTCGTCATCTGATTCGGCCTCGCGCGCCTCCTGTTCGACGGCGTACAGCTGCTGCATCATCGAGTTGCCGACGACCGCCACGTCGGGGTCGGATCCGTCCGGCAGCACCGCCCATTCCGGATGGGACAGCTGGACCCGCCCGTTGTAGAGCTTGACCTTGCCGGCCATCATGACCCGCGCCCCCGGGCGCAGCTTGTTCTTGATGTACCGGGGGTTGAAGAAACTCGCCTCGTACACGCGGGTGTCGTCGTCGACCGAGACCTTCAGGAACTGCCCGTGGCGACGGCGCATGTTGACCAGATCGGCCCTGGTGATGCGCCCGACGATGGTGATCCACTCGCCTTCGGCGGGCAGCTCGTCGGAGGCGACGACCCCGGCCTGCGCATAGCGTCGCGGTGTGTAGAACAACAGCTGGCCGACGGTCTCGAGTCCCAGTCCGACCAGCTTGTCGGCCATCCCCGCGTCGAGGACCTGTGCCAACGGGGTCGCCGGCGTCACCGCCCCCGGCTGTGCCACTGCGCTCACTCCACCCCGACCTGCAGCACCGAATCATCCTGTCCGCACGGGTACACCGTCAGCTCGATGCCCGGGAAGACGCGCTTGACGTGGTCCTGCAGCCGCTCGAGCACGTCGGGGTGCTCCTCGAGGTGCTTGCCGGCGAGCACGGTGATCAGCTCGCCGCCGGTGGCCAGCATGAGGTCGAGCAGCGCGGTCGTCGCGGTGAACGGGTCCTCGCCGATCACCAACGCGTCCGAGCCGATGTAGCCGAGCATGTCGCCGGCCTCGCTGGTGCCGGCCAACGTCATCATCGGCTCCTCGCAACGCCGCACCGATCCCCACCGGGTGCCCGCGGCCGCCTCGGCCATCGCATAGGCGTCGACGTCGGGCGACTCGGAGGGATCGTGCACCGCGAGCGCGGACAGGCACTGCACCATCGACAGCGTCGGGATGAACACGACGGTGCGGTGCGTCGACCGGGCGCCCGCCGCGACCGACACCAGCTCTTGCGACGCCAACTCCCCGTTGGCCATCACGACCACGTGGGCGGCGTCGGTCGCCCGGATGGCCTCGGCGACGGCCTCGGCGGACACTCCCTCGTCGGCGACCACGACCGCCGCTCCCGCCTCGGCGAACAGGTCCCGGGCACCGTCGCCCTTCGCGATGACGACGATCGCACGCTTGTGCTTGGGCAGGGGCTCGTCGTCGGAGCTCGCCGCACGCAACGCGTCGAGTGCGAAGCAGGAGATCCGCACGTCGCTGATGGCGCCGACCACCGCGCCGGCCTCGACCGCCTTGCCCGGATCGTCGGTGTGCACGTGCACCGAGAAGCGCTCGCCCTCGTCGCTGTTGTCGCCGACGATGACGACGGCGTCGCCGATCTCGGCGAGGTAGTCCCGCAACCGACCGATCCGCTCCTCGGCCGACCCGTCGAGCAGGTACATCACCTCGAAGTCCATGTCCGAGCTGCCGTCGCACGCCTCGTCGGCGCGCTGGGGGGGCACCGCGCCGTCCATGAGCAGGCCCCGGTAGCTGCGTCGCTTGTTGGCGACGCCGGTGAGGACCAAGACCATCGAGTCGAGCAGGACGAGCATTCCGCGGCCACCGGCGTCGACGACACCGGCGTAGGCCAGCTCCGCAAGCTGTTCGGGGGTCCGCTCGAGCGCATCGGCGGCGGCCTCGGCGGCCGCGCGGGCCAAGTCGGCCGGGCTGGCCGTCAGATTCTCGTGCGCGGCGGCCGCGGCTTCGCGCAACACCGTGAGCACCGTGCCCTCGCGCGGGTCGCTGACCGCGCGCACCGCCGCGAGCGAGGCGAGCTGCAGTCCCCCGGCGAACAGTCGGGCGAAGGAGTGGTCGCGCTCGGTGGCGGCGATCGCGGCCGCATCGGCGACGCCGACCAGCACCTGGGAGAGGATGATCCCCGAATTGCCGCGCGCGTGGGCGACCGCCGCATCGGCCATGGCCCGCGTCACCGTCGCCACGTCGGCCTCCGAGTCGGCCTGCTCAGCGGCCTCGGCCGCGGCCGTCATGGTGAACACCATGTTGGAACCGGTGTCCGAATCCGGGATCGGGAAGACGTTGAGCTCGTTGATCTCCGACCGCGCCGCCACCAGCCCGTCCGCGCACGCCCGGGCCCAGTCGCGCAGCAATTGCGGGTTCACCCGGGGAGGGCGGTCACCGCGCGGTGCTGGGGCCGGAGCTGCTTCGGACATCGGAATCGAGATTAGCCCAGGTGCCTGATTTGGAGGCCGCCCCGCGCTGCGGCTATCCTTGTCAGGTTGCGATCGGCGCGGCGCAAGTCAGCCGCGGCCGGTCCCGCATCACCAGACCTAGAGTTTTACGACGATCAAAGGGAGTGTTCGATATGGCTGCCGTCTGCGACATCTGCGGCAAGGGCCCCGGCTTCGGCAAGTCGGTTTCGCACTCGCACCGGCGCCACAGCCGCCGCTGGAACCCGAACATCCAGTCCGTGCGAGTCGAGGTCGCGCCGGGCAACCGCAAGCGCAAGAACGTGTGCACGTCCTGCCTGAAGGCCGGCAAGACCACCGTCTAAACCGTTTTCGCCACGACCCCCGATGGGCTTCTCGCCCGTCGGGGGTCGTTGCTGTTGCACCCGATAGTCTGAGGCCCATGAGCGACTCGACCCACGTGACCTCCGCCGACGGTGTGCTGACCATCGCCGTCTCGACACCGGCGAACGGCACCGCGATGGACCCGGCGGCCGTCGACGAGGCCGCCGTCGCGCTGGCCGACCTGCGCGACGGCGCCCGCGACGAGAAGGCGATCCTGCTGGTCGGCACCGGGAAGAACCTCTGCGCCGGCGGGAACGTGGCCTCCTTCGCCGCCGCCGACGACCGCGGCGCCTTCCTCGCCGACCTCGCCGATCGCATGCACGCGATGATGGGCCTGCTCCTCGACTCGGGCCGACCGGTGGTCGTCGCGGCCAAGGGCTGGGCGGCGGGCGCCGGGATGAGCTTCACCCTCCTCGGCGACGTGGTGATCGGCGGACCGTCGACCAAGATGCGGCCGGCCTACCGGGGCATCGGGCTCAGCCCGGACGGTGCGATGACCTGGACGCTCCCCCGCGCCGTCGGCGCCGCCCGCGCCCGGCACATCATCCTGACCGACCAGGTCATCGGCGCCGAGGAGGCCCTGGGCATCGGGCTGCTCTCGGAGATCGTCGACGACGAGCTGGTCGACGGCCGCGCGCGGGAGGTGGCCGTCGGGTTGGCCGCCGGACCGGCCGCCGCCCTGCAGGCGACCACGGCGTTGTTGCGGGCCGGTGCGACCAGCTCCCTCACCGACCAGTTCACCGCCGAATCGGCCTCCATCGCCCGCCTGGCGAGCGGCCCCGAGGGGGTCGAGGGCGTGAACGCCTTCGTCGAGAAGCGCACGCCGACCTGGCCCTAGGGCAACCGCCAGTCCACCGGCTCACAGCCCAGTTCGGCCAGCGCGGCGTTGGCCCGGCTGAACGGGCGGGAGCCGAAGAACCCCCGCGAGGCCGACAGCGGAGACGGGTGTGCCGACGCGATCGTCGGAACGTCGGGCAGCCATTGCGCCAGGTTCTGCGCATCCCGCCCCCACAGGATCGCGACCAGCGGATCGTCGCGCGCGACGAGCGCTTTGATGGCGCACTCGGTGACCTGCTCCCACCCCTTGCCGCGGTGCGAGCCGCTGTCGAAGGCGCCGACGGTGAGCACCCGGTTCAGCAGCAGCACACCGTGATCGGCCCACGGGGTGAGGTCGCCGGTGCTGGGCCGCGGGTAGCCGAGGTCGTCGCAGTACTCGGTGTAGATGTTCGCCAGCGAGCGCGGGATGGGTGTGACGTCGGGGGCGACCGAGAAGCTCAGGCCGACGGCGTGCCCCGGCGTGGGATACGGGTCCTGGCCGACGATGAGGACCCGCACGTCGGACATCGGCCGGGTGAAGGCGCGCAACACGTGCTCGCCGGCCGGCAGGTACCGGCGGCCCGCGGCGATCTCGGCGCGCAGGAAGTCGCCGAGCTCGGCCACCACCGGGGCGACCGGCTCGAGGGCCTGCGCCCAGTCGGGGGCGACGAGTTCGGAGAGTGGTTTGGCGGTCATCGGGCGGTCAGTCGAGTCGACGGAGGTTGTCGCGGTAGTACTTGGCGTTCTCGTAATACATGGTCGTGTTCACGTCGAGATGTCCTGCGGGCACCTCGTGTCCCTCGCGGATCTTCGCCGGGACGCCCAGCGCCATCCGACGCGCGGGGACCTCGCCGTCGAAGGGGACGACGGCACCGGCGCCGACGATGGCCCCGTCGCCGACGGTCGAGCCGTTGAGGACCACCGACGCCGAGGCGATGAGGACGTCGTCGCCGATGACGGCGCCCTCGATGTGGGCGTTGTGCCCGACGACGCAGCGGGCGCCGATGACGGTCGGGTGCAGGACCGTGCAGTGGATGATCGTGCCGTCTTGGATGTTCGTCTTCTCGCCGACGGTGATCGTGCCGTAGTCGCCGCGCAGCACTGCGGTCGGCCAGACCGACACCCCGTCGCCGAGCGTGACGTCGCCGATGACGACCGCGTCGGGATGGACGTAGGTGTCGGCGCCGAGCGTCGGCTCGCGGTCGCCGAGTGCGTAGATGGCCACGACTGTGAATCTAGCGCCTTCAGACGCTGTGCCACCCCTCGACCCGCGGCGGTCGGCCGTCGACGCACACCGGTTCTGGCTGCGAACCCGACCGCAGCACCCGCCCGATGACCGACCACCCGCCGGGAACGTCCCCGGCCGCCCCGAAGGCGGCGAGGAGCTCGTGGTCCTCCCCGCCGGCAAGCGCCCAGGTGCGCGCGTCGAGACCCGCCTGCTCGGCGACGGTCGCCGTGGACACGGTGATCGGAATCGCCGCGGTGTCGACGTCCACGTCGACACCCGAGGCCGCGGCGAGCAATCTCAACTCCTCGACCAGGCCGTCGGACACGTCGGTCATCGCGTGCGCGCCGGCGCGGGCGGCGATCGGTCCCTGCGCCGGATCCGGTGCCGGACAGCGGAACGCCGCGACGGCCTCGCCGTCCTCGACTCCGCGGCTCAGCGCGGCGTAGCCGGCGGCGGAGGCGCCGAGGGGGCCGCTCACCGCGAGCACGTCCCCCGGCGCAGCGCCGGACAGCCGCACCGGCGCCACACCGTCGAGCACCCCGACCGCCGTGATCGACACCGCGATCTGCGCCGCTTCGACGAGATCGCCGCCCAGTACCGCGACACCGAGGTCGACCGCACGGTCGACGACGCCGTCGTTGATCCCGGTGATCAACTCCGCCGGGGCCGTGGACGGGGACGCGAGAGAGACCAGGATCCCGGTCGGCCGAGCGCCCATCGCGACGACGTCGGCGGTCGCGGCGACGACCGCCCGCGCACCGATCTGCCCCGGGGTCGACCAGTCGAGCCGGAAATGGTGCCCCTGGACCGCGGTGTCCACGCTGAGCACGGTCGCGCCGGGGGCGATGACGGCAGCGTCGTCGCCGGGGCCGACGAGCACGCCCGGCGCACGACGGGCGGCCCGCGCGAACTCGGCGAGCAGGGCGCGCTCCCCCACGTCGCCGACCGTCCGCTGTGCTGTCACGATCGCCCAGTCTAAGCGCCGCTACGCTGGGTCCGTGTCCACCGACGACCACAACGACCCATCGACGCGCGGCTCCTGGATCCGGGGCGCCGACGGTCGCCTCTCCCCCGCCTTCGTCGCCACGCTCGTCGCGGTGCCGGTGATGGTCCTGACCGGGTTCATCACCTACGCGGCCCTGCGCCCCGACCCGGCCACGCCGCTCGACCCGATGCCCGTCGCCGCCGGCTCGGACAAGGCGTGCGCTCCGCTGATGGGCGCGCTGCCCGGCAAGCTCGGCGACTACGGCGACAAGTCGGTGTCCGGCACGACGGCGCGCTGGCGCTCGCGCAGCGGGGACTCGGTCG
>NZ_JASGER010000035.1:0-56826 GCF_047606305.1 Gordonia sp. (in: high G+C Gram-positive bacteria)
CGACGAACAGGTTGGTCGATTCGGCGATCCGGTCGCCCATCGATTTCGATGGGCGATAGTTTTTGTCGAACTGGCCGCGGATCCAGTCGTAGCCGGCTCGGTCGAACCCGAGTAGGCCGTCTTTGAGTCCGGTGCCCAGGCCGGTCCACGCTTCTTTGACGCCGGGGCCGTCTTTGCCGCCGATCCCGACTAGCGATCCGAGTCCTTTGACCATGTTCCGGCCGGCGCCCCATGAGCCCTTGCGCACCTTGTTCGCGGTCGTGAGCACCGATTTGTCGAAGTCAAGGATCCGCCGCCACATCGGACGGTTGTCGGGGGCATCGGTATGGCCGGTACGGTTCCCGGCGGCGTCGAACACGTCTTTGGAGCCGTCGGCGTTGACCTGTTCGATCGTGCCATCGGGTTTGATCGTCTGCTTGGACCAGTCCTTGTTCGCCGGATCGGTGCCGTCGTGGGTGATCGTGGCGATCCCGTTGACCCAACTGGTGCGGACCCCGCCCTCGACGACCACACCCGAGGTCGGTTTGCCGTCCTGGTCGTAGGCGATGGTGCCGATCTCCTTGCCCGACTTGTCGGTCACCCGCGAGTGCGACAGCCCGGTCGCCGGATCGACGTAGGTCGTCGTGTGTGAACCGGTGTCTTTGTTCGTCGCCACACTGACCTGGTTGCCGTTGACGTCGCGATAGACCCGTGCCGCGCCACCGTTACCGTCATCGACCCACCCGGTGCCATGCACATCAGTCTCACCGGTCAAATGCGCCGTGCCATCGGGATCGACCCGGGCCAGCTTCACCGAACCATCTTCGGCGATGGTCCGGGTTTGCCAGCCGCCGTGTTCGTCTTTGACTTTGTCCACCCGCGTCCACGTGCCGTGTTCGTCGACCGCCTCGGTCGAGACCTGGGTGCCGTCCCAGGACGAGGTGGTCGTCGAATACGGTGGGGCACCGGCGGTATCAACGCCCGGCCGCCACTGCATTGTCACCACATCAGCGCCAGGACCGTCCTGGTTGCGGTACTGTGCGTTGCCGTCCTTATCGGTCGACCACTGTTGAAACCCGCCCGCACCGTTGGACACCACCCGCGACTGCGAGGTGGGTTTGCCGGCCTTGTCGTAGGCCACCTGGTCAACGGTTTGGTCGCCGTTACCGGTCGGGATCGTGTACACCGTCTTAGTGCCATCAGGGTTCTTCTGCTCCCACGAATCACCCTCGCGGCGGCCCGAAGCCTGCCCCAACACAGTCGCATCAGTAGCCTTCTGACCCGGGTCGCGTTCCTGGAACCCCGCAACACCGTTGCCATCAGGATCATCAACCGTGCACTGACCGATCCCCTCAGGCGCCAACCCTGGCGCCTGCGCATCAGACGGTGCAGTCACCGCCGCCGGCAACACCTTCGTCGGAATAATCTTCGGCATCGCGACCGGATGAGACTGCGCCGCAGAATCGGCACCCGGCTGCTGCGCTGCCGGCACCGCAGACGTCTTCGCACCCGTGGCATCAATCTGCGCATACGACGGCAACTGCGAGTGCGCAGTAGGCGCCACCGGAACATCCGGCGCCACCGCCCGATCAGAAGGACCCGCCACGATCCCCAACCCTACGGCAGATGCGTACGGGAAGGTCCTATCCGTGTGAGTCGTCGTCCTTGGCTCGATAGCCGAACTCTTCTGCAAGGAGCTCGTTGATGGGCAGGGTGCTGTTCCCGAGGCGAATCGAGTCGATCAGGTTCGCAAAGTCCTCGGCGACGGTTGGGAACTCGGTTTCCGACGCAGACAGCCCGACAAGAATCTCGACCGTTCCGCCCAGCTCGGGCACGTCCATTATGAGAACGGTGTGCGCGACCGTCCATCCGCCTGGAACGTCGAAGACTTGCGTGCCGGTCTGCATCTCGGCACTCGGCGCACCCTTCTCGACCACTAGTGAGTCAGGGACCAGGTCATAGCCATGTCTCGCGCGTCGAAGCTGCTCGTCGAGCAGGGGTTCGTGGACATAGGACTGTCGCCACGCCAGCTGGGCGGTTGAGTAGATGGAACTGACCATTTGAACCCTGAACCAATCCGGCCCCCGCTCAACCGACGAGGGGTTAAGTCGCCAGCGTGGGTCGAGGTCGAAGGTGTAGACGGGGAGCACGCGCCAGTGTTGGGCGTTGTTATCGAGCATCGGCTTGCTGCCCTGTTCGTCGCATCTGGAGTGCCTAGGATCGGAGTCCATGTCATTACACAGCGTAGTGCGCGGAGTTCCTGATGGCCCTCTGGAGGGGCGCGCCATTCGACAAGCGGAGAAAGTTGTCCTCCCGCAGCTGTGGCAGGAACGGAGGGTGACGGTAGTGCCACTCGATTCCGCGGCGCCGACCAGCCTCGTAGCCGCACTGCTCGCTATTACTGCGGAGCGCGCGCTCGCTCCGCGCCTGCGCAGCGAGGGGAGCGGCCGGCGGATCGTCGGCGTCGATCTCGGTACCGAGAGTGCACTCTCGAGCCTTCTCGGGGGATTTGCCGGAGGAGACCTGGTCGGGTTGGCGGACCTCCAAGGGGTGGTCACCGACTTGGCCATCGACAGCTTCGTCGACGATCGGACCTTCAGCGGCACTCCGGTGATCGCGCCATCGGCCTTGAGTGCTTCTCCGGGTCACGTCACGGCGTCACTGGAGCGAATCGGTCACCGTCATTTTGCCGCGTTCGTCGATGTGCCGCCGTCGGTGGCGAGCCTCCTCATGGCCGCGGCACTGAGCGGTGCGGATTGGGCGGTCGCCGTCACGACCGGAGGGGTGCCGCCTTGGTTGTTCACCACGCATAATCCGCTGCAGCCGTTCCTGGACACCGAACGGCTACTTATCGTTGAGAGTCACGGTCCGACCGCACCGGATGAGGTCAATGCCTGGGGGTTCGAGATTCCCATGGTCTGCCTCGATCCAACGACGGTGAGTTCTCGGCCGCAGTACGGTTTGGACCTATCTATGGCACCGACCATGTTGGTCACGGTCCTTCTTCAGGTGGTGCAACTTCTGCTGGGCGCCGACGCCACGCCGACCTGAGTGGGGAGACGGTGCTCCAGGTGCCCACTGGCTAGTCGGCAATGGCGCACGTGAAGGTCACGCCAGTGGTTACCTGGTGACCTTGGAGTGGTCCGGCAAGTGGGGGCCAATGTTCGTTCGCTCAGCCGACCTAGCCGACCAGTGTTGGCAGGATAGCCGCCCCAGCAGTAGGCGTTTCGCGACGCGCTAGCTCGCATGAAGAAGGAGGCAGCCTTGGCTTACGTCAGCTCGACTTCGCCCAGCTGGTGAAGCGAGCCAACGATTACGGATGGCGACTCCTGGACTGCGAAGGCGGCGACAGTAGCGACCCCAATCAGCGCATCGTCATGGACGTGGAGAACAGCGTCGCCGCCGAAGAGAAGCGCCGCATCAGCCTGCGCACCAAGGAACGGCTGGCTCGCGCCCGTCGCGAGGGCAAGGTGCGGGGACGGCCTCGGCTCATCACCAACCCACCGAGCGCCGCATAGGCGTTCTGTCGTCCCGTGGCCTTGGCGCTAAGGCCATTGCCGCGCAGTTGACCGCAGACGGAATACCCACGCCCCGAGGCGGCGTTGAGTGGAGCCACGCCACCGTCCGGGATGTGGTCGCTCGCATGAAGAAGGAGGCAGCCTGACATGGCTTACGTACGTCCGCACGAGACCAGCAAGAAGCGCAAGGGGCGCGTCGTCAAGCGGTACGAGGTGTGTTGGCGCGAGCCCGTTCGCGACGAGTTCGGCTACCCATCCCGCTGAACCCCGACAACCCCGACGGCCCTAAGAAGATGCGGAGCGTCAAGAGAGCTACGCGACCGAGGCTCGCAAAGACGAGCTGAACGCCGCCAAGCACACCGGGCAGACGTCGGCCCTCGCAGAACAGCGCCGAGCCGGCGATCTGCCGTTCGGGTATTACGCGCAGGCATGGTTGGAGAGCTAGGCGGTCAAGGTGTCGCAGGGACGGCTGAAGCAGCGCACTCTCGACGACTACGAGGCAGTGCTGCATCGGTACGCGCTGGCCAAGTTCGGCGGTAAGGCGGTGGCAGCCATTCAGCCGCGCGACTGCGAACACTTCCTCGCGGACCTGGCGGCGCGCAAGCTGGCCCCCCAAGACGGTCAAACACGCATGGCTCAGCCTGCGGGCGGTGCTCAAGTACGCAACGCGCCACGGCGCTATCGCGGCCAATCCCACCGAGCAGGTGGACTTCAACACCGGGCATTCCGTGGGCGACCACGAGAAGTTCCAGCATCACCCGTTGACCGCCGAGCAGGTGGCCGCTGCGGCGCACGTCGTAGGGGAACGGTACCCCGTCTACGAGTTGCTGGCGTACTTCCTTCCGTACTCGGGTCTGCGGAAGGCGGAATGCGCCGGGCTGGAGATCCAAGACCTGGAGTTCACAACACGCCCCGGCCAGCCCACGCGCTGCACCGTCCATGTCCGCCGGACCAAGGACCGCAAAGGCGGGGAGTGGGTACCCAGTACCCCGAAGAGCCGCAAGTCGCGCCGGTCGGTGCCGTTGCCGTCGTGGTTGGCCGAGCGGATGCTCGCGTACGTCAACGACCACCCCCGCGCCGACGAGCCGTCCGCCCGCCGACAACTGCATCGTCGCGAAAGTATGGCGCGAGTAGTCGTGCAGCCGTACACCGCGCACCGCAGGCTCGCCGTCACGCTCCTGGGCGCTCACCGGTAGGCCAATCTCCACCAGCGCGGGCGCAAGCAGGTTCTCAAACCACGTTCCCAACTCGGGCGGTTGCGACCAGTCCAGCTCGGCGACGGTGGGCTGACCTTTCACTCTGCGCCCGTCGTTCTTCCGGCTGGGCCACAGGGGGCGCGCTGAACAACCTGCCCGAACCGACTGCCCCGGCTCCCGCCGAGGAACCTGCGCCCGACAACGTCGTCCAGCTATTCGGACACTGAAAAAGCGAGGCGTTATTCCATCCGACCTTTCGCGACACTCTTCGCTGTATCACCGATATTCACGGTGACGACGACTTCCCCGATTGGCCGTTCGTCTGGCCGGAGTTGTTCATTTTCAATTCGATCGCGCCCTGTTATTAGTCGCGATAACCTCGCAGAAGGCTTGAGCATATTGCTGATTGGGGAGTTGGTCTGAAAGGTGGCCGCGCGGCACGCTTTCGAGAAGACATCGAACACTTTCACGCGCAATTTTTCGATGGGAACATCCAGAGATTCGTCAGTTTCCGGGTCGCGGACAGCCTCAGTTTCGTCGTCGTAGATCGCGAAGATCATACCGGGGGTAACACCGTGGATCTTACCTCGGTTTATGACAACCGTGTACTCGTCATCGATCTTGGCTACCTGGCCCTCGATCTGAGCCTCATCGAAGAAACTGCTGTTCATGGTTGTTCATCCTCGGGTGTGTGCGGAGAGTGATCAGTCACGATGTTCTCTTCGGGTTTGTCAACAATGGGCTTCGGATTGTCGCCTTGCTGTATTCGTGTTCGAGCCCTGGACTCGTCCTGCGAATAGCTGTTCTCCGCATTGCTGAACCCTCGACGTGAGAGTGATTCCCACTCCCGCGTCGCCTGCAGCGCGGTCCGCAGGGTGAGTTCAGTGGCTGTCTTCGCTTGGGCGAGTGGCTCCAATAGCGATCCTAGATTCCCGTTCCTCACGGCCTCTCGCGCATTGAAAATCTTGCCATCGGCGTACTCGACCCCACCTGCCAAGTTAAGTGTCGTGTACGCCGCACCTTGGACCCGCATTTCGAGAGAGTGCTGTGCATTTACTCTGTGGTATATATGCGCGCTGCAAACACCGATGACCAGCGATAGTAGCGGCGACGCGGCGATGATGCAGAACCGACCCATCGGAGATTCCGGATCTCTCAGTCCGGTGGCGATTGCCCACACCATCAGTCCCAGAGCAGCAACGCCAAGAATGACCGCAACTACGATCTGGGCGTCTAAGTGGCGACGCGCTTGCGGGGATGATGTCGGCTCGCGGCCAAACCTGTCGAACATCCTGAGATCGTCCCACGAGACAGCGACGTGCCACGGTAGCCGCGCCGGTTGGGTAGCACGGGGGTAGCACGGCGAGCGGTGTAGCAGGGCCGAGAAAGCGAAAACCCCCTGCTAGCAGGGGGTTCGCGGTGCCCTCGGTGAGACTCGAACTCACACTGGACGGGTTTTGAATCCGTTGCCTCTGCCAATTGGGCTACGAGGGCGCGACCTTGAAGTTTAGTGGATCAATGGCGCGGGTTGCCAACCCCTGCCGGTAGGCTCGACATCTAGCGATTGTGCCGATGGAAAGGACACCAGTGGTCACCGAGGACCGACCGCCCAGCCGGGTGCTGGTAGCCGAGGACGACTCCCTGATCCGGATGGATCTGGTCGAGATGCTCCGCGAAGAGGGCTACGAGGTCGTCGGCGAGGCACCGAACGGCCAGGTCGCCGTCGATCTGACCGAGAGTCTGAAGCCCGATCTGGTGATCATGGACATCAAGATGCCGGTGCGCGACGGGATCGACGCGGCCACCGAGATCGCCGAGAAGCGCTTGGCTCCGGTCGTGATGCTCACCGCGTTCAGCCAGCGCGACTTCATCGAGAAGGCGCGCGACGCCGGCGCGATGGCTTACCTGGTCAAGCCGTTCTCCAAGGCCGACCTGACGCCGGCGATCGAGGTCGCCGTCAGCCGCTACCGCGAGTTGGCCGCGCTCGAGGCCGAGGTGCAGGACGTGCAGGAGACCCTCGCGACCCGCAAGCTCATCGACCGTGCCAAGGGGCTGCTGATGAGCCAGCACGCGATGACCGAGCCGGAGGCCTTCGCCTGGATCCAGCGCGCGGCGATGGATCGCCGCACGACGATGAAGCAGGTGGCCGAAGTGGTCATCGAGAACGTCCAGTCCTAAGGGGAACGATGCGGACACGTCAGCGGGTTTGCGCGGTCACCGCGGTGGTCCTGGCCGCCGCCCTGGCGGTGGCGGGCTGCGCCACCGGGGACGAGTCGTCGCCCGAGTCGGCGGCGGCGTCCGCGTCGGGGACGCCCAAGGCCCTGCCGTCGGCCCTCGACCTCGCCATCCACCCCGTCGCGCACCTGAATCTGGACGGCAAGAAGTACGACGCCCCGCCGCCGGCCAAGCCCGCCGATCCCGCGGGCAACGGCAAGGCGGTGTGCCGTCGGCTGACCATCGCGGTCGCCGGTGACCTCACCAGCAAGGACGGCGTCGACGGCGCCGGCGTGGCGAACGGCGTTCAGCTCGCCGTCGACAAGCACAACGCCGCGAATCCGCGGTGTCCGCTCGTGCTGGCGCGCGTGGACTCCAAGGGCAACACCGTCACCGCCACCAACCAGGCCGCCAAGCTCGTCGGCAACCCGAACGTCGTCGCGGTCATCGGGCCGCTGACCTCGTCGGAGGCGATGGAGACCGGTCCGGTGTTCCACAAGGCCGGGTTGGTGACGCTGAGCCCGTCGGCGACCGCCCCGACCCTCACCGACAAGGACTGGCGCACTTTCTTCCGCGGCGTCAACAACGACGACGTGCAGGGTGAGGCGATGGGTCGCTATCTCGCCGCCTCCGGTCGCAAGCGCGTCTGCGTCATCTCCGACGACACCGACGGCAGCGCCGGACTGGCGCGCGCGGTGACCCAGGGCCTGGGGAGCTCGGCGGTGAAGGATTGCGCGGTCAGCGCGCACCGCGGCGACCTCAACTACGCCCCGCGGATCGCGGCGATCACCAAGGCCCTCGCCGACGGCGTGTTCTACGCCGGCACCGCCCGCGACGCGGGACCGCTGGCCCTCGCGCTGAAGAAGGCGCTGCCGCAGGTGCACTTCTCGGCCGGCGACGAGGCGAACAACCTCGAGTTCCTCGCGCTGGCCAACCAGGGCGCCCCCGAGGTCGAGATGTCCTGCTCGTGCAGCCCCGACCCGTCGTCGTTCGCCGGCGACTACACGACCAAGTTCGGGATGCCCCCGGTGCGCTACGCGCTGGAGGCCTACGACCTGGCGACCATCGTCATCAGTGGAATCGACGACGGCCGCCAGAACCGCGCCAAGCTGCGCGACTACGTGGCGAAGTACTCCGGCGACGGGGTGTCGCGCCACTACCAGTGGTCGCCGACCGGCGAACTGCTCGGCAACACGGTGTGGCTCTACAAGGTGGGGCCACCGATCTGACGGGAGCGATGATGGGTTACACGGTCGATTTCACCGAGGTCTCCACGGTCGGCCTCGAATCGTCGCCGGTGGCCGATGCCCTGGCGGGGTTGCGCGCCAACGAGGCGCGGTTCCTGAAGAACAAGTTCGACCACACCCTGGTCGTGGAGCCGGCCGCCGAGGCCGCGGACACCGTCGCGTGGGTCGCGAACATCCTCAAGTCCGAGCGCGACATCGTCATCGCCTCCCCGGTGCTCGAGGCCTGCGCCTTCGACGTCGAGCGCGTCCACATGGCCTACCTCTTCTACCAGAGCGGCCTGTCGATCAACGTCATGTACGACCTGGACGACCCGGCCAAACGTGCCGTCGGCTTCAAGCTGTCCGACGGCATGGACGTCCCCGTCGAGCTCGCCGAGAAGTTCAAGTTCGCCCGCCAGCGCTCCAAGCTCGCCGGCACGATCCGGGGCTCGTACTTCGCGTTCAAGAACGACCACCCCTGGTGAGTTCGGCGCGTCGGAGTCCGGCACTAGAGTTGGTGCCGTGAGTCCCGCGCAGAAGTCAGCCTCCACGACCGCCCCCGCCACGACGGGGGACGAGCGACCGCTGCTCATGCTGCTCGACGGTCACTCGCTGGCCTACCGCGCCTTCTTCGCGCTGCCCGCCGAGAACTTCAAGACCGCCGGCGGGCAGACGACCAACGCCGTCTACGGCTTCACGTCGATGCTGATCAACCTGCTGCGCGACGAGGAACCCACGCACATCGCCGCGGCCTTCGACGTGTCCCGCCAGACGTTCCGATCCGAGCGGTTCCCCGAGTACAAGGCCCAGCGCGACAAGTCGCCGGACGAGTTCCGCGGCCAGGTCGACCTGACCAAAGAGGTCCTCGGGGCGCTGCGGATCCCGGTGTTCGCCGTCGACGGCTTCGAGGCCGACGACGTGATCGCCACCCTCGCGACCCAGGCGCGCGAGAAGGGCTACCGCGTCCTCATCGTCACCGGTGATCGCGACGCCCTGCAGCTCGTCGACCCGCACACCACCGTGCTCTACCCGAAGCGCGGCGTCTCCGAGCTGACGCGGTTCACACCCGAGGAGGTCGAGAACAAGTACGGCCTGACGCCCGCGCAGTACCCCGACTACGCCGCCCTGCGCGGCGACCCGTCGGACAACCTGCCGGGCATCCCCGGGGTGGGGGAGAAGACCGCCGCCAAGTGGATCCGCGAATACGGGTCGCTGGCCGGGCTCGTCGACCACGTCGACGAGGTGCGCGGCAAGGTCGGCGACGCTCTGCGCGCGAACCTCTCGTCGGTCCTCACCAACCGAGAGCTCACCGAGCTGGTCCGCGACGTCGAGCTCTCCGCCGGTCCCGACGAACTGGCCCTCGCCGGCTGGGACCGCGAACAGATCCACAAGCTGTTCGACGACCTCGAGTTCCGCGTGCTGCGCGACCGCCTGTTCTCGACCCTGTCGTCGGCCGAGCCGGAGGCCGAGTCGGGCTTCGACCTCGACGGCGAGGTGCTGGCCGCGGGCGCGGTCCGCGCATGGCTGGACGCCCACGCGCGCACCGGCCGCAGCGGCGTCATGGTGAAGGGCCCGCAGCGCGTCGTCGACTCCGACGTGGAGGCGCTCGCGATCGCCGCCGCCGACGAGGTCAGCGCCTACCTCGACCCGACCACCATGACCCCCGACGACGAGCAGGCGCTGGCCGAGTGGTTCGCCGACCCGTCGGCGGACAAGGCGCTGCACGAGGCCAAGTGGGCCTTCCACGCGCTGCGCGGGCGCGGCTGGAAACTGGCCGGCGTCAGCAGTGACACCGCGCTCGCCGCCTACCTGGTGCGGCCCGGGCAGCGCAGCTTCAACCTCGACGACCTGGCCGTCCGCTATCTGCGCCGCGAACTGCGCGTCGACACCGCCACACCCGACGACGGACAGTTGTCGCTGCTCGACGGCGAGGAGGACGACGCCAAGCGGGCGGACGAACTGATGCTCTCGGCGCGCGCGGTAGCCGAGTTGGCCGCCGCCTTCGACGAGGAGCTCGACAAGATCCATGCGCGGGACCTGCTGGCCGACGTCGAACTGCCGTTGCTGTTCGTGCTCGCCGACCTCGAGGCCACCGGTATCGCCGTCGACACCGAGCACCTGCGGACGCTGGAGGAGGGCTTCGCCGAGCGCGTGCGCTCGGCCGCCGAGGCCGCCTACGACGTCATCGGCGAGCAGGTGAACCTCGGCTCGCCCAAGCAGCTGCAGGCCATCCTCTTCGACAAGCTCGACATGCCGAAGACGAAGAAGACCAAGACCGGGTACACCACCGACGCGGATGCGCTGCAGGGGCTGTACGAGAAGACCGGGCACCCGTTCCTCGAGCACCTGCTCGACCATCGCGACGCGACGCGGCTGAAGGTGACGGTCGAGGGTCTGCTGAAATCCGTGGCTCCCGACGAGCGCATCCACACGACCTTCAACCAGACGATCGCGGCGACCGGACGGCTCTCGTCGACGGATCCGAACCTGCAGAACATCCCGGTGCGCACCCCGGCCGGGCGGCAGATCCGCGGCGGGTTCATCGTCACCGGCGGTGGTGCGCCGGACGCAGAGTTCGAGTGCCTGATGACCGCCGACTACAGCCAGATCGAGATGCGCATCATGGCGCACCTGTCCGAGGACGACGGCCTGATCGAGGCGTTCAACACCGGCGAGGACCTGCACAACTTCGTCGGGTCGCGGGCCTTCGGCGTGCCGATCGACGGGGTGACGCCGGAGATGCGCCACCGCGTCAAGGCGATGTCCTACGGACTCGCCTACGGATTGTCGGCCTTTGGCCTGGCCGCCCAACTCGGCATCAGCCGCGATGAGGCGAAAGAGCAGATGGAGGCCTATTTCGCCCGGTTCGGCGGGGTGCGCGACTACCTGCACAACGTCGTCGACGTCGCCCGCCGCAACGAGTACACGGCCACCGTCTACGGTCGCCGCCGCTACCTGCCCGATCTGAACAGCGACAACTGGCAGCGCCGCCAGGCCGCCGAGCGGATGGCTCTCAACGCGCCGATCCAGGGCAGTGCCGCCGACATCATCAAGGTCGCGATGATCAACGTGCACCGCCGCCTCACCGAGGCGAAGCTGCACAGCCGGATGCTCCTGCAGGTCCACGACGAGCTGGTGCTGGAGGTCGCGCGCGGGGAGCGCGAAGAGGTCGAGGCCCTGGTGCGCGAGGAGATGGGCGGCGCGATCAGCCTGTCGGTCCCACTCGACGTCTCCGTCGGATTCGGCCGCTCGTGGGACGACGCGGCGCACTGATGCGCAGCCCGGGCATGGTCGTCGCGCTGGCCGCGGTCGTGCTCGCCGTCGTCACCGGCTGCACCAACGACGAATCGGCTCTCGACACGAAGCCGATCACCGTCGACGTCGTCGCCCAACCCGATATCGCCGCACGCCTGCCCGCCGCGGTGCGCGCCACCGGCGTCCTGGTCGTCGGCTCCAATCCGCCATACCAGCCCAACGAGTTCAAGAACCGCGACGGCGAGATCGTCGGCTTCGACATCGACCTCGTCCGCGCCATGGCCCAGGTCGTGGGCATGCGGGTGCGAGTCGTCGAATCCGAGTTCGCGAAGATCATCCCGGCGATCCAAGCCGGCACGTTCAACCTGGGGATGTCGGCCTTCACCGACACCCTCGAGCGGGAGAAGCAGGTCGACTTCGTCACCTATTTCTCCGCCGGGGTGCAGTGGGCCCAGCGCACCGGGGACACGATCGACCCCGACGACGCCTGCGGCCGTCGCGTCGGCGTCAAGGCGACGACCGTGCAGGACACCCAGGAGGTGCCTGCCAAGTCCGCGGCGTGCACGGCCGCCGGCAAGGCCCCGATCCGCAAGATCAAGTTCGACAACCAGGACCAGACGGTCAACGCGCTCCTGCTCGGCCAGGTCGACGCGCTGTCCGCCGACTCACCCGTCACGGCCTACGCCATCAAGAAGACCGACGGTCAACTCGAACCCATCGGCCCGGTCTACGACGCCGCCCCCTACGGAATCCCGACCGCCAAGGGGTCCGGCCTGGCCGAGCCGCTCCGCGATGCACTGCAGTACCTGATCGACCACGGGCAGTACGCGACGATCGCGAACCACTGGGGCGTCGGGGCTGGAATGATTCGCACAGCGGTCGTCAACGGGGCGGAGGAGTGAGGACGTGACCGGCACGGAGAAGAAGATCGAGGCCGTCCCGCTCCGCCATCCCGGGCAGTGGGCGGCCGCGGCGGTGGTCCTCGTACTGGCCGGGTTGTTCGTGTACGGCGCGGCGACGAATCCGGCGTACCGGTGGCGGACCTACGCCTCCTACCTCTTCGACACCCGCATCCTCGCCGGACTCGGCTACACGCTGGCGCTGACCGTCCTGGCGATGCTCATCGCGGTGGTGCTCGGCGTCGCACTGGCGGTGATGCGCCTGACCGACAACCCGGTGCTGCGGTATTGCTCCTGGGTCTACATCTGGGTGTTCCGGGGCACGCCCGTGTACGTGCAGCTGGTGTTCTGGGGCCTGTTCGGGTCGATCTACAAGCGCATCGACATCGGGATCCCGTTCGTCCACCAGTTCGCACACGTGAACGTCCAGGCGCTCAACGCGGCCTTCTTCTTCGCCGTCATCGGCCTGGGGCTCAACGAGGCCGCCTACATGGCCGAGATCGTGCGGGCCGGGATCGCCTCGGTGGGACCGGGACAGGCGGAGGCGTCGACCGCGCTCGGCATGACCTGGGCGCAGACGATGCGCCGGACCGTGCTGCCGCAGGCGATGCGCGTGATCATCCCGCCCACCGGCAACGAGCTGATCAGCATGCTCAAGACGACCAGCCTCGTCGCCGCCGTTCCGTTCAGCCTCGAGCTCTACGGACGGGCCCGCGACATCTCCGGCGTCAACTTCCAGCCGATCCCGATGCTGCTCGTCGCGTCGACCTGGTACCTCGTCGCGACCAGCGTGTTGATGGTCGGGCAGCACTACCTGGAGAAGCACTTCGACAGGGGGTTTCGCCGATGACCCCGATGGTGTCGGCCCAGGCGGTGGGGAAGTCCTTCGGGTCCCTGGAGGTCCTCAAGGGGGTGTCGCTGGAGGTCGCGCGCGGCGAGGTGACCTGCCTGATCGGCCCGTCCGGCTCGGGCAAGTCGACGTTCCTGCGCTGCGTGAACCACCTCGAGCGGATCAACTCCGGGCGGCTCTACGTCGACGGCGAGCTCATGGGTTACCGCGAGCGCGGCGACAAGCTCTACGAACTGAGCCCCAAACAGGCGGCCAAACAGCGCCGGGACATCGGCATGGTGTTCCAGCACTTCAACCTCTTCCCGCACCGCACCGCGCTGGACAACGTCATCGAGGCGCCGATCCAGGTCGCCGGCACACCGCGCGACGAGGCGATCGCGCAGGCCCGCGACCTGTTGGAGCAGGTCGGCCTCGCCGACCGTGCCGACCACTATCCGGCCCAACTGTCCGGCGGGCAGCAGCAGCGCGTGGCGATCGCCCGGGCGCTGGCGATGGAGCCGAAGCTCATGCTGTTCGACGAGCCCACCTCGGCCCTGGACCCCGAACTGGTCGGCGACGTGCTCGCGGTGATGCGCCGCCTCGCCGACGAGGGCATGACGATGCTGGTCGTGACGCACGAGATGGGTTTCGCCCGCGAGGTCGCCGACCAGCTCGTGTTCATGGACGACGGCGTCGTCGTCGAACAGGGCGATCCGCGCGCCGTGCTCGCCGACCCGCAGCACGAGCGGACCCGTGCGTTCCTGGCGAAACTGCTCTGACAGACTCGCGTCATGCGCATCGGAGTGATCGACGGCGACGGCATCGGACCGGAGATCGTGCCGGTGGCCCTGTCGATCGCGACGGCCGCCGCCGACACGGTGGGGCTGACACTCGAGCCGGTGCCGCTGACCATGGGGCGGACGGCCATCGACGACCACGGTGACCCGCTGCCGGAGGAGACGCTGACCGCGCTCGACGGCCTCGACTGCTGGATCCTCGGGCCGCACGACTCGGCCGGCTATCCCACCGAGTTCCGCGGGCACCTGACGCCGGGGGCGGTGATCCGCAAGCGCTACGGCCTGTACGCGAACCTGCGGCCCGCCCGCGCCTACCCGGGTGTGCCGGCCACCGCGCCGGACATCGACGTGCTCGTCGTGCGGGAGAACAGCGAAGGGCTCTACGCCGACCGCAACATGGCCGTGGGATCCGGTGAGTTCATGCCGACCCCCGACGTCGCCCTGGCCGTCGGCCTGATCACCCGGGCGGCCTCCGAGCGGATCGCGCGGGTCGCCTTCGAGCGGGCCCGCCGGCGCCGCAAACACGTGACGGTCGTGCACAAGGCCAACGTCCTCACCCTGACCACCGGGCTGTTCCGCGACGCCTGCCTCGACGTGGCGCGCGACTACCCGGACGTCGTCGTCGACGAGCAGCACGTCGACGCGATGGCCGCGTTGCTCGTCCGGCGGCCGGGGGATTTCGACGTGATCGTCACCGAGAACCTCTTCGGCGACATCCTCTCCGACCTCACCGCCGAGCTGGCCGGTTCCCTCGGTCTGGCGGCCTCGATCAACGCCTCCGACGGGCAGGCGATGGCTCAGGCCGCCCACGGCGCCGCGCCGGACATCGCCGGGCGGGACCGGGCGAATCCGGTCGCCCTGATCGAATCGACGGCCATGCTGCTCGACTGGTGGTCGCAGCGGGAGGGCGACGAGCGGGGAACCGCGGCGGCCGGTCTCATCCGCGGCGCCGTCGCCGCGACGTTGGCCGACGGCCGGGCCACCCCGGACCTGGGCGGAACGCTGGGCACGGTGGCCTTCGGGACCGCGGTGCGCGGGCGAATCGGCTAGGCGTCGGCCGCGTCGAGCCGCGCGGCGACGTCGGCGGGGAAGCCGCCGGTCGCGATGGGGCTCCAGCGCGTCGGGGTGATGCGGATCAGTGATTTGCCCTGCAGCCGCATCGCGGCCCGGTACTCGTCCCAGTCGGAGTGCTCGCCGGCGATGCAGCGGAAGTAGTCGACCAGACCGTCCTCGGCCTCGGGCATGTCCAGGACTTCGGCGGTGCCGTCGACCTGGACCCATGCGTCGTTGAAGCCGTCGGACAGCACGCAGACACTCACGGTGGGAGTTCGCTTGGCGTTGACCGTCTTGGCCCGGCCCGGATAGGTGGCGATGACGATGCGCCCCTGCTCGTCGACGCCGGCCATCACCGGGGACATCTGGGGTGTGCCGTCGGCGCGGGTCGTGGCCAGGATCATGGAGTGCCGCGGCCGGATGAACTCCAGCAGTTGGTCCCGGTCGGCGGTGGTGTTCGTCGCTACGGTGCGTGCCATGGCTTCCACGGTAGCGCCGGGAGATCAGACGGGTTTGTGGCAGCAGAAGATCGCGGTACCGGGGAAGTAGGCGCCGCGCAGCGGCGACCACTGGCCCCATTCCTGCTCGAAGCCCTCGGGCCACTCCGGCTCGACGACGTCGTCGAGGATCAGCCCGGCGGCGCGGATCTCCCGGACCCGGTCTCCCATGGTGCGGTGGTGCTCGACGTAGGTGATCGCGCCGTCGGCGTCCCGCTCGGAGTAGGGCGTGCGGTTGAAGTAGGGGATCGCGACGGTCAGCCCGCCGCGCCCGGGGTCGTCGGGGAACATCCAGCGCATCGGGTGGTTGACCGCGAACACCCACCGGCCGCCCGGCCGGAGGATGCGCGCGACCTCGGCCATGACCCCGGCCGAGTCGGCGACGAACGGGACCGCGCCGAAGGCCGAACACGCCAGGTCGAAGGATGCGTCGGCGAAGGGCAGGTGCTCGGCGGTCGCCTGGACCAGCGGCACGCGGCGCTCGTCGCCCGCCATCGAGGCCAGGCCGTGCGCCAGCATGCCGCGGGACAGGTCGATGCCGACCGGGTGCGCGCCGTGGGCGGCCAGCCACCGCGAGCAGGGCGCCGAGCCGCAGCCGATCTCCAGGACGGTCTTGCCGGCGATGTCGCCGAGCAGGCCGATGTCCTCCTCGCGCAGGTTCTCCGGGCACCAGACGAAGTCGCCGCCGGGCTTCTCCACGCCCAGGAACCGGCCGTGTTCGTCGTGGTAGGCGTCGGCGTCGCCGTCCCACCAGCCCCGGTTCGCGCGATCACTGGTGGAGGAGTCGACCGGACCCAGGACGGCCGGCGGCCGGACGTGTTCGTCCATCAGCAGGCCCGACCGGGCAGGACGGTCTCGGTCGTGGTGTCGCCGTTCCACAGGCGGAGCCCGGCGGCGACGGCCTCGCGATCGGGGCCGTCGGACAGGAGCGCCACCGCGGAGCCGACCTGCTCCATCGTCAACCGACGGGCCAGGGTCACATGAGGTGTCCAGCGGCCGGGCCGGCAATGATCCTTCTCGCCGTGGAGGTGCCCGTCGGCCAGGCGCAGCACGGTGGCGTGGATCCCGAGCAGTTCGGTCGACGGCACGACGGCGCGTGCGAGGGTGAATCCGCCCCGGGCGCCGCCCTCCCCGTGACTGAACACGATCGGTGAGCCCAGGCGCACGCTGATCGGAAGGCGCTGGGCGACGGGGGCCAGGGCGGCTAGGGCACCGGGTGCGACGGCATCGGCGGCGACCAGGGTCACGTGCGGGCGCTGATCGGCGTGCGGAGTGCGCAGCCCGGCGCCGGCCAGACGGTTCACCTCGTCGATCACGAGGGCGTCGGCGACGTCGTCGAAGACCAATTCCAGCGAATGGACCACCAGGGGGCTCCTTCCGGGGCGCCGGGACTGCATTTGTGCAGGACAGTGGCCCTCGCGTAGTGTTTAAGGGGCGTGTGACCACAGGCAAGTCATCTTGCCGGACTCACATTGTTGACCAGCGCATTTGGTCGCTGGGTGACCGCAAACCACAACCTGTACCTACTAGATACCTGTCCGGAGCAACCCAACACATGTCGTCCCCCACTATCTCCTCGCCGCAAGTAGCCGTCAACGACATCGGCTCGGCTGAGGATTTTCTCGCCGCCATCGACTCGACGATCAAGTACTTCAACGACGGCGACATCGTCGAAGGCACCATCGTCAAGGTCGACCGCGACGAGGTCCTGCTTGACATCGGTTACAAGACCGAAGGCGTCATCCCCTCCCGCGAACTCTCCATCAAGCACGACGTCGACCCCAGCGAGGTCGTCAACGTCGGCGATGAGGTCGAAGCCCTGGTCCTCACCAAGGAGGACAAGGAAGGCCGTCTCATCCTGTCCAAGAAGCGCGCCCAGTACGAGCGCGCCTGGGGCACCATCGAGGAGCTCAAGGAGAAGGACGAGGCCGTCAAGGGCACCGTCATCGAGGTCGTCAAGGGCGGCCTGATCCTCGACATCGGCCTGCGCGGCTTCCTGCCCGCGTCGCTGGTCGAGATGCGCCGCGTCCGCGACCTCCAGCCGTACATCGGCAAGGAGATCGAGGCCAAGATCATCGAGCTCGACAAGAACCGCAACAACGTGGTGCTTTCGCGCCGCGCGTGGCTCGAGCAGACCCAGTCCGAGGTCCGCAGCGAGTTCCTGCACCAGCTCCAGAAGGGCCAGGTCCGCAAGGGCGTCGTGTCCTCCATCGTCAACTTCGGCGCCTTCGTCGACCTGGGCGGTGTCGACGGCCTGGTCCACGTGTCCGAGCTGTCCTGGAAGCACATCGACCACCCGAACGAGGTCGTCACCGTGGGCGACGAGGTCACCGTCGAGGTCCTCGACGTCGACCTGGACCGCGAGCGCGTCTCGCTGTCGCTCAAGGCGACCCAGGAAGACCCGTGGCGCCAGTTCGCCCGCACCCACGCGATCGGTCAGATCGTGCCGGGCAAGGTCACCAAGCTCGTCCCGTTCGGTGCGTTCGTCCGCGTCGAGGAGGGCATCGAGGGCCTCGTCCACATCTCCGAGCTGGCCGAGCGCCACGTCGAGGTGCCGGACCAGGTCGTGGCCGTCGGCGACGATGCGCTCGTCAAGGTCATCGACATCGACCTGGAGCGTCGTCGGATCTCGCTGAGCCTCAAGCAGGCCAACGAGGACTACACCGAGGAGTTCGACCCGTCGAAGTACGGCATGGCCGACAGCTACGACGAGCAGGGCAACTACATCTTCCCCGAGGGCTTCGACGCCGAGACCAACGAGTGGCTCGAGGGTTACGACGAGCAGCAGAAGGCCTGGGAGGCGCGTTACGCCGAGGCCGAGCGTCGTCACAAGATGCACACCGCCCAGATGGAGAAGTTCGCGAAGGCGGCCGCCGAGGCGGAGAACGCCCCGAGCGACTACTCCTCGTCGACCGGTGACGCCAAGGAAGGCGCTGTCGAGTCCGGTGCCAGCGGTTCGCTGGCCAGCGACGAGCAGCTCGCCGCGCTGCGCGAGAAGCTCGCCGGCAACTCCTGACGCCGTCAGACACAGCGAAGCTCCCCGGTCCGAATGGGCCGGGGAGCTTTGTCTTGCCGGCAGCCCGATCCGAGCCACTGGTTGGTGTTACCCGACGAGAAAATCCCCCAAAACGGACGCAAGACCGAGTGGGGCGAGGGTCGTCGATCGTGTGGTTTTCATTCGGTTAGCGTAGCCAAGGTTCTCTTAGCGCAGGCAATACTTGCTGGTAGAGGCCGTTTTTCGCACCTATCATCGTCGGTATGAAGATGACAGCAGAACTCGAGAAGGCCTTCACCAAGCAGATCGTCAAGGAGTTCGAGTCGGCGATGCTCTACCGCCAGCTCGCGATCGAACTCGAGCTGATGGACCTCCCCGGAATCTCCAAGTGGCTCAAGAGCCATGCGGCCGAGGAGCTGACCCACGCCGACAAGCTCATCAAGCACCTCACCGACCGCGACAACCACCCGGTCATCGGCGACATCAAGACGCCGAAGGTGAAGGTCACCAGCGTGACCGAGACCTTCGACGTGGCGCTCGAGGCCGAGCGGGACGTGTCGCAGGCCATCCGCGACCTGTACACGGCCGCCGACAAGGCCCACGACATCGACTCGCGCTCGCTGCTCGACTGGTTCGTCAACGAGCAGATCGAGGAGGAGGCCACCGTGAGCGAGATCCTCGGCCGCGCCCGCCTCGTCAACGAGGACGGCTCGGGCATCCTGCGCCTGGACGCCGAGCTCGGCGCCAGCGCCTGAACCACCTGAAATAGCCCTCAGGACCGACGGCCCGCCCGCTCCCTCACGGAGCCGGCGGGCCGCCGCATTTCTCCTAGACTCGAGACCATGACGGGTACCGCGCTGATCATCGTCGACGCCCAATACGACTTCTGCGAAGGCGGGTCGCTGGCGGTCACCGGCGGGTTCGACGTCGCCGATCGGCTCGCGCGGGCGCTGCACGACGAGGAGTTCCTCGCGCGATACGGCCTGGTGGTCACCACCCAGGACTGGCACATCGACCCGGGCGAGCACTTCGCCCGCGACGGCGAAGAGCCCGACTTCCAGGTGTCCTGGCCGGTGCACTGCGTCGCGGGTTCCGAGGGGGCGCGGATCATCGCCGACCTCGACGAAGAAGTGTCCCGGATCGACACCGTTCCGGTGATCCGCGTCTTCAAGGGCCACTACAGCGCGGCCTACTCGGGATTCGAGGGCCGGACCGAGGACGACGAGTTGCTCGTCGACCGTCTGCGGGCCCTGGGCATCACCGCCGTGGACATCGCCGGAATCGCCACCGACTTCTGCGTCAAACAGACGGCCCTCGACGCGGCCGCCGCCGGATTGCACACCACCGTGCTGCGCGACTACGCGGTGGGAATCGATTCGGCCGCCGTCGAGGAGCTGCTCACCACGGGCTTCGCCGACGCCGGGGTCGCCGTGCGCTGACCGGGTTTGCCACACTGGTGGGCGTGATTCGAGTCGGACTGACAGGTGGCATGGGTGCGGGCAAGTCGACCGTCGCCACGAGCTTTGCCGATCGGGGCGCGTACCTGATCGACGCGGACAAGATCGCCCGCGAGGTGGTGGCCGCCGGCACGCCGGGATTGGCCGCGCTGGTCGAGGCCTTCGGGGAGGACGTCCTGGGCGCCGACGGCGAACTCGACCGCCCGGCGCTCGCGGCGAAGGCCTTCGCCGACGACGAGTCGCGCGGGAAGCTCAACGCCATCACCCATCCGCTGATCGGTGCGCGCACCAACGAGCTGCTGCAGGCGGCGCCCGAGGACGCGATCGTCGTGCAAGACATCCCGCTGCTCGTCGAGAACCACACCGCACCCTTCTTCCATCACGTGGTGGTCGTGAATGCCGACGTCGAGACCCGGGTGCACCGCCTGGTGACCTCGCGCGGTCTCGACGAGGACGATGCTCGGGCCCGCATAGCCGCCCAGGCCACCGAAGAACAGCGCCGCGCGGTCGCCGACTCGTGGCTGGACAACTCGGGCACCGCCGACGAGCTTGCCGCCAAGGCCATCGACCTGTGGGCGCAGCGCCTCGTCCCGTACGAGGTCAACGTCCGTACCGGCGTCGTCGCCGAGCCCCTGCCCGAACTGGTGGCAGACGACCCGAATCCGGCTGCTCTGGGCCCCCGGCTCACCAACCGACTGTGGGCGATCGTCGGCGACAAGGCGACCAGTGTCGCCGTGACCGCGGCGGATCCGGTGACCCTGACGGTCACCGCCCGCGACGCCGAGGCCGCAGCGGCACTGCCCGAACTGCTCTCGGCGGGCGGCTTCCCGGCCGATCGGAAGGGCGGACACGGCTCCGCGGATCCGGGCAGGCCGGCGCGGGTCGTCGTGGCGATCGGCTAGGACCCGCCGCGATCGAGCCAGGTCAACGGTTCGCCGACCTGCTCGTCGAGCCACGCCTGGACGTCGTCGCCGTGCCGCGCGGCCCCGGTCAGCGCGCGGACAGCCGTTTCTACGGCGCGGGTGCACTGGTCGACCGTGAGGTGCCCGGCCGCCTGCGCGTCGAAGAGCTCGTCGACGTCGACCAGCTCCAGTGGCCGTCCGGTCACATCCACCAGATCGAGGTACCAGTCGGTCGCATGCCAGCGGCCCTCGTCGTCGGGGCCGGTGAATTCACCGACGTCGAGGTAGAGGCGCTGGCCGGGTCGATAGTCGGCGTCGCGGAAGTGGAAGACGTTGGCCCGCAGGCCCAGGAACGGCAGCAACCAGCTCTCCAGGTGCTCGAATCGCGGGTGGTCGGCGGTGCGCGACATGTACAGCCCATAGTCGGTGGCGCGATAGGCCGCCACCGGGCGCACGAACCCCTTGTTGTCGGTGTTGGTCAGTGCGGGCACGTCGAAGACCTCGACCTTGGGAGGGTGCGCGGCGTCGCTCATGCACCCAAGCTAGCGGCAGCGGCTTGTCGGGGGTCGCGCCTATCCTGGAACCCATGGCGTTCCCCGCAGAGAAACCGGTCCTCGCGCACTCCGAGTTCCGCCCGATCGGTGAGATCGAGCGGTCCGACAAGCGCTTCGAGGTCGTCAGCGAATACGAGCCCGCGGGGGACCAGCCGGCCGCGATCGCGGATCTGAAACGCCGGATCGACGAAGGGGAGCGCGACATCGTGCTGCTCGGCGCGACCGGCACCGGCAAGTCGGCGACGACGGCCTGGCTGATCGAGCAGGTGCAGCGCCCGACGCTGGTCATGGCGCCCAACAAGACGCTGGCCGCCCAGCTCGCCAACGAGCTGCGGGAGATGCTGCCTAACAACGCCGTCGAGTACTTCGTCTCCTACTACGACTACTACCAACCCGAGGCGTACATCGCGCAGACGGACACCTACATCGAGAAGGATTCGTCGATCAACGACGATGTGGAGCGCCTGCGCCACCGAGCGACCTCCAGCCTGCTGTCGCGCCGCGACGTCGTGGTGGTCGCGTCGGTGTCCTGCATCTACGGCCTGGGCACCCCGCAGTCCTACCTGGACCGGTCGGTGGAGATGTCGGTCGGCGACGAGGTGGACCGCGATGCGCTGCTGCGCTTGCTCGTCGACGTGCAGTACACGCGCAACGACATGTCGTTCACCCGCGGCAGCTTCCGGGTGCGCGGCGACACCGTCGAGATCATCCCGTCCTACGAGGAGCTGGCGGTCCGGATCGAGTTCTTCGGCGACGAGGTGGAGGCGCTCTACTACCTGCATCCGCTGACCGGTGACGTCGTGAAGCAGGTCGAGAAGGTCCGCATCTTCCCGGCCACCCACTACGTCGCCGGGCCCGAGCGCATGGAGCGGGCGATGAAGGGCATCGAGGCGGAGCTGGCCGAGCGGCTGACCGAGTTGGAGAACAAGGGCAAGCTCCTAGAGGCCCAGCGGCTGCGGATGCGCACCACCTACGACCTGGAGATGATGCGCCAGGTCGGGTTCTGTTCCGGCATCGAGAACTACTCGCGGCACATCGACGGTCGTGGGGCCGGGTCGGCGCCGGCGACGCTGATCGACTACTTCCCGGAGGACTTCCTCCTGGTCATCGACGAGTCGCACGTGACCGTGCCGCAGATCGGCGCGATGTACGAGGGTGACATGTCCCGCAAGCGCAACCTCGTCGACTACGGGTTCCGACTCCCGTCGGCGGTCGACAATCGTCCGCTGACCTGGGACGAATTCGTCGACCGCATCGGACAGACGGTCTACCTCTCGGCGACACCCGGCCCGTACGAGCTGGGACAGAGCAACGGCGAGTTCGTCGAGCAGGTGATCCGCCCGACCGGCCTGGTCGACCCCAAGGTCGTGGTGAAGCCGACCAAGGGACAGATCGACGACCTGGTCCACGAGATCCGCGAGCGCACCGAGCGCGACGAACGCGTGCTGGTCACGACGCTGACCAAGAAGATGGCCGAGGACCTCACCGACTACCTCCTCGAGCTGGGGATCCGCGTGCGGTACCTGCACTCGGAGGTCGACACGCTCCGCCGCGTCGAGCTGCTGCGCCAGCTGCGCCTGGGCGAGTACGACGTCCTGGTCGGCATCAACCTGCTGCGCGAGGGCCTCGACCTGCCCGAGGTGTCACTCGTGGCGATCCTCGACGCCGACAAGGAGGGCTTCCTGCGCAGCACCACGTCGCTGATCCAGACGATCGGCCGCGCGGCGCGGAACGTGTCCGGCGAGGTCCACATGTACGCCGACAAGATCACCGACTCGATGCAGAACGCGATCGACGAGACCGAACGGCGCCGGGCGAAGCAGATCGCCTACAACGAGGAAAAGGGCATCGACCCGCAGCCGCTGCGGAAGAAGATCGCCGACATCCTCGACCAGGTGTACAGCGAGGCCGACGACGAGGTGGCCGTCGGCGGTTCCGGCCGCAACGCCAGCCGCGGCCGCCGTGCCCAGGGCGACAACCCGAAGGGGTCGAGCAGTGCCGGGGTCATCGAGCGCCGCGACGTGTCGGCGATGCCGCGCGCCGAGCTGGCCGACCTGATCACCCAACTCACCGATCAGATGATGTCCGCCGCCCGCGACCTGCAGTTCGAGTTGGCCGGGCGGTTGCGCGACGAGATCGCCGACTTGAAGAAGGAACTGCGCGGAATGGACGCCGCGGGGATCAAATAGTCGCGCTGAACACACTGGGACCAACTGGGACCCTGCGCGGGTGAGAATCCGATAGGGTGCTTACGAATCGCGAAACTGGAGGGAATGGTCAATGACCGCATACACAACCGTGGTCGTCGGTACCGACGGCTCGGAATCCTCGATGAAGGCCGTCGATCGCGCCGGCGCGATCGCCGGTGAGTCGGCGACGCTGGTCATCGCGTGCGCCTACTTCCCGAACGAGGGCCGCGACGTCAACGCGATGTCGGACGTGCTCAAGGAGGAGGCCTACCAGGTCCACGGCTCCGCGCCGACCGAGGAGATCCTCCGCACCGCCAAGGAGCGCGCGAACGCCGCCGGTGCGAAGCTCGTCCAGCAGCGCCCGATCAAGGGTGCGCCGGTCGAGGCGCTCTTGCAGTTGGTCGTCGACGTGAAGGCCGACCTGCTGGTCGTCGGCAACAAGGGTCTGAACACCCTGTCCGGCCGCCTGCTGGGCTCGGTGCCCGCCGACGCCGCTCGCAAGGCCGACGTCGACGTGCTCATCGTCCACACGACGTAGCACTCAGCTTTCCTCTTGCCACCCGGGTAGGTCCGCCAACTCGGGTGGCAAGTCGCATTCTGCGACGACGACGAGGCGCTGCGTGGCACGCGTGAGCGCGACGTAGAGGTTCCCCGCACCGTGCCGGCCGGCCGCGATGATGGACGACGGCTCGACGACGATCGTGTTGTCGAATTCGAGCCCCTTGCAGCCGGTGACCGTGTGGACCACGACGTCGGGGTGTCCCTCCAACGCCTCCACGGCGGTCTCGTAGTCGTCGTCGGCGACGATCAGCCCGGTGAGACCGTCCCAGTCGGCGTCGATCGCGATCTTCACCGCATCCAGGACCGACCGCCCGAACGGCGCACGCACGGCCACCGGGTCGATCCCGTTGGACCGCAGCGAGGTCGGCGGCGTGAGGTCGGGGTTGATGCGCGCCAGCAGACGCGCGGCATAGGTCATGATCTCGGCCGGGGTCCGGTAGTTCACCGTCAACTCGTGCAACTGCCACCGCCGTGCCACGTACGGCTCGAAGACCGCATCCCAGGACGAGGCGCCCGCCGGGGCCGAGGTCTGGGCGGTGTCGCCGATGACCGTCATCCACCGGTTCGGGATGCGGCGCATCACCATGCGCCACGCCATCGGGGACAGCTCCTGCGCCTCGTCGACGATGACGTGGCCGAAGGTCCACGACCGGTCCGAGTGGGCGCGTTCGGCGGTCGTCAGGTGTTGGGTCACCGTGTGGCGGGCGGCGAGCTGCTCGGCGTCGATGAGGTCGTAGGCCATGAGGATCTCCGGATCGATCTCGTCCTCGAGGTCCTGGGGAGCCGAGCCGGTCAAGATGTCCAGGGCGTCCTGTGCCTCGGCCAGCTTGGCGCGCCACGCGGCCTTCTGTGCCGCCTCGTCCTCGTCGGTGCCCGCCCCGATCAACTCGGCGATCTCGTCGAGCAGCGGGACGTCGTCGACGGTGATGGGTGCGCCGGGCACCCGCTCGAGCGCCGCGCGGTCCTCGTCGGACCAGCCGCGTGTGGCCGCGCGAATGGCGGCCGGGGAGGTCAACAGGTCGGTCAGCACCTGCTTCGGCTCGAGGCGCGGCCAGAAGGCCAGCACCGCGCGCACCAGGTCCTCGTCGTCGCGCATCTCGTCGCGGATATCGGCGATCTCCGAGCCCGACAGCATCTGCGAGCCGTCGAGCAGCGAGGATCCGATGCGACCCGCATAGGCGCCGGCCAGGCCGTACAGCGCCGAGCGGAGGAACTCGCGCTGCGCCTGGTTGTGTGCGCGCCGGGTGCTGCGCGCCTTCGAGCGGGCCCGCTTGACCAGCTCGGCGTCGATGCTCAGCGGATAGCCGTCGAATTCGACGACGACGGGTTGTTTCGGCAGTGACTGGTAGGACCGCACGTGGTTCTTGAGGACGGGCAGGATGTGCGTCGAGCCCTTCAGCGCGGCGGCCGCGGGGGAATCGGTCTCGGCGGTGTCGACGCCCGGCAGCAGGTTGCCGATGGTCGTGAGCAGCACCCCCGTCTCGCCCAGCGACGGAAGGACCTGCGAGATGTACCGCAGGAACTCGGCGTTGGGGCCGATGATGAGCACGCCACTGCGGGCCAGGAGGTCGCGGTGGGTGTACAGCAGATAGGCCGCTCGGTGCAGCGCGACGGCGGTCTTGCCGGTGCCCGGGCCGCCCTGCACCACGGTGACCCCGCGGTGGGTCGACCGGATGATGAGGTCCTGTTCGCGCTGGATCGTCTCGACGATGTCGTTCATCTCGCCGGTACGCGCAGCATTCAGCGCGGTCACCAGCGCCGTCTCGTTGACGACGTCGCCCCGCGTCAGCGCCGCTCCTGCGGCCGGATCGACGGAACCGTCGAGGACCTCGTCGTTGACCGCGCGCACCTGCCGGTTGCCCGTGCGGATGTGGCGCCGCACCCGGACACCGTCGGGGTCGGCCGGCGTGGCCAGGTAGAACGGGCGGGACAGGGGAGCGCGCCAGTCCAGCAGCAGCGTCGTGTCCTCGTCATCGTCGTCGAGGACGCCGATCCGACCGATGCGCCGCGTTTCGGGCTGCCCGTCTCCGTCGACGTCGAGTCGGCCGAAGTACAGGTTGTGCTCGGCGGCGTCGAGTTTGGCCAGGTCGTCGACGTAGAGGCGCTCGTAGGACTCGCGCTCCGATTGTGCCTGCGGGGTGCCGCCGCTCTCGGCGAGCGTCTCGCGCAGGCGGCGGTTGGTCGTGCTGCGCATCCGGTCGATGCGCCCGTACACCGCGTCGAGATGACGCTGCTCGTCGGCCATGCGCGAATCAGGATTCACAGTTGATCCAGTGTACGCGTGTCGCCCACCCGCAGCAGTGCGACAGTAATGACAATGATTATCATTAATCCATGGCAGACGACGAGAAGATCAACGGTCTCAAGAATTCACTCCTGGACGCCGTGGCGGCGCAGCTCGCGTCGCCGCACGGTGTTCTCGGACGCACCGTGGTGCCGCGGATACTCGATCGCGGCAACGCGGCGATGATCGCCGCGACGGCCGATGCCCTGGCACTGTCCGACGGGAACGCGGCCGCCGACGTCGGGTTCGGCGGCGGTGCGGGCATCCAGGCTTTGCTGACGGCAGTCGGCCCCGACGGGAGGGTGGTCGGCTGCGACCGTTCGCCCGACGTGATCGCGCGCGCCGAGTCCCGGTTCGCCGAGGCGCTGCGCGCCGGGCGCCTCACGCTCGCCACGGATATCGGCGAGCTGCCCGCCGGCGGCCTGGACGCGCTGATGTGCGTGAACACGATCTACTTCGTCGACGACCTCACCGCATTCCTCGCCGCCGCGGCGCATGCGGTGCGCGGCGGCGGTCGGGTGGCCGTCGGGGTCGGGCGGCCGGAGGCGATGCGTCGGATGCCGTTCACGCGGTCGCGCTTCACCATCCGGGAACTCGACGAGATCACCCGTTCGGCGCGCGACGCGGGCCTGGTCGAGGGGGCACACACGACCGGCGGCGACGGCGGTTCGGCCTTCGACGTGCTGGTCTTCACCCGTCCCTGACGGCGGTTCACCAACCCCGCTCGCGCCACTGCGCGAGTTCCGGGCGCTCGGCGCCCAGGGTGGTGTCGTTGCCGTGGCCCGGGTAGACCGCCGTGTCGTCGGGGTAGACGTCGAACAGCTTGGTCGTGACGTCGCCGAGGAGGCGCTCGAAGTCGCCCGGCTGCCAGGTCTTGCCGACCCCGCCCGGAAACAGGCAGTCGCCGGTGAACAGCTGCACCGACAGTGGGCCGGCGGCGTCATCGCTGCGATCGCGCAGGGCCAGCGCGATCGATCCCTCGGTGTGGCCGGACAGGTGCACGGCCGTGAGCGTCAGGTTGCCGACGGTGATCTCGTCCCCGTCATCGAGCAGCCGGTCGGGTGTGACGGGCAGGTCCTTGGCGTCCGCGCGCCCGGCCATGGTGGGGACGCCTGTGGCTTTGACCACTTCCTCCAGCGCCTGCCAATGGTCGAAGTGGCCGTGGGTGGTGAGGATGCCGCGCAGCGTGCCGGGGAGGCCGTCGAGGAGCGCGAGCAGCGCCGGGGCGTCGTTGGCGGCGTCGACGAGCAGCTGGTCGCCGGTGTCGGTGCAGGTGAGGACGTAGGAGTTGTTGTCCATCGGGCCGACCGACATCTTGGTGATCGTCGCGTGGTCGGTCGTGCGACGCATCGGGTGGTGCGGACCGGTCACCGATCCGGTGTACGCGTCGTCAATGGGGCTAATCGTCGTCATGGATCCCACGGTAGCCGCGGGCGGCCGACGATTTGTCCCGGCGCCTAGACTTGGAGGAGTTGTCAGAGGTCGCCGGTATATGTGGACGCGACTGGCTCGACAGGACTACCGGACACCGTGAGGAAGCTTGGCTGTGGTTGATCGTTTGATCGTGCGCGGGGCGCGCGAGCACAACCTTCGGGGCATCGACGTCGACCTGCCGCGCGACTCGCTCATCGTGTTCACCGGCCTGTCCGGTTCGGGCAAGTCGTCGCTGGCCTTCGACACGATCTTCGCCGAGGGACAGCGGCGGTACGTCGAGTCGCTGTCGGCCTACGCGCGACAGTTCCTCGGGCAGATGGACAAGCCGGACGTCGACTTCATCGAGGGGCTGTCGCCGGCCGTCTCGATCGACCAGAAGTCGACCAACCGCAACCCGCGGTCGACGGTCGGCACCATCACCGAGGTCTACGACTACCTGCGTCTGCTGTACGCGCGCGCCGGCACCGCGCACTGCGCCGAGTGCGGGGAGAAGATCGCCAAACAGACCCCGCAGCAGATCGTCGACCAGGTCCTCGCGATGGAGGAGGGGATCCGCTTCCAGGTCCTCGCGCCGGTCGTGCGCTCGCGCAAGGGGGAGTTCGTCGACCTGTTCGCCGACCTGCAGACCCAGGGCTTCGCCCGGGCACGGATCGACGGCAAGGTCTATCCGCTGACCGAACCGCCGACGCTGAAGAAGCAGGAGCGCCACGACGTCGACGTCGTCGTCGACCGCCTCGCGGTCAAGGCGTCGGCCAAGCAGCGCCTCACCGACTCCATCGAGACCGCACTGCGGCTGGCCGACGGAATCGTCGTGCTCGACTTCGTCGACGTGGACGAGGGCGAGGAGAATCGGGAGCGGCGCTTCTCCGAGAAGATGGCCTGCCCGAACGGGCACATCATCGCGATCGACGACCTCGAGCCGCGGTCCTTCTCGTTCAACTCGCCCTACGGCGCCTGCCCGGCGTGCGACGGCCTGGGCGTCGCCAAGGTCATCGACGAGGAACTGGTCGTGCCGGACCCGGACCTGTCGATCGCCGAGGGCGCCGTTGCGCCGTGGTCGGCGGGTCACAACGCCGACTACTTCCTGCGTTTGATGGGCGGCCTGGCCGACCAGATGGGCTTCGACCTCAATCAGCCGTGGCGCAAGCTGCCCGCGGCCGCCCGCAACGCGATCCTGAACGGCAGCGAGCACCAGGTGCACGTGAAGTTCCGCAACCGCTACGGCCGGACGCGGTCGTACTACACGGAGTTCGAGGGCGTGATGGCCTTCCTCGAGCGCCGCTCGGAGCAGACCGAGTCCGAGGCGATGAAGGAGCGGTACGAGGGGTACATGCGCGACGTGCCGTGCTCGGCCTGCGGTGGCGCCCGCCTGCGCCCGGAGATCCTCGCGGTCACCCTCGACTCGAAGGAGTTCGGGCCGAAGTCGATCGCGCAGGTCAGCGCGTTGTCGGTGGCCCAGTGCGCCGAATACCTGGGCAGCATGTCGCTGGGCGCCCGCGAGGAGGCGATCGCCGGCCGCGTCCTCAAGGAGGTGCAGGCCCGCATCCGCTTCCTGCTCGACGTCGGCCTCGAGTACCTTTCGCTGGCGCGCGCCGCCGGTTCGCTGTCCGGTGGAGAGGCGCAGCGCATCCGCCTGGCCACCCAGATCGGCGCCGGACTCGCCGGTGTCCTGTACGTCCTCGACGAGCCGTCGATCGGCTTGCACCAGCGCGACAACCGGCGGCTCATCGACACATTGGTGCGGCTGCGCGACCTGGGGAACACGCTGATCGTCGTCGAGCACGACGAGGACACCATCCGCGCCGCGGACTGGATCGTCGACATCGGTCCGCGTGCCGGCGAGCACGGTGGAAAGGTCGTGCACAGCGGGAGCTACGACGGGCTGCTGGCCAACACCGAGTCCCTCACCGGCGCCTACCTGTCGGGCCGCGAGACCCTGCCGGTGCCGGAGATCCGCCGCCCGGTGAGCAAGCGCAAGGAGATCACGGTCGTCGGGGCCAGCGAGCACAACCTGAAGGACATCGACGTGGCCTTCCCGCTCGGCGTGCTCACCGCCGTGACCGGCGTGTCCGGATCGGGGAAGTCGACCCTCGTCAACGACATCCTCGCCGCGGTCCTGGCCAACAAGCTCAACGGCGCCCGGCACGTGCCCGGCCGGCACAAGCGGGTCAAGGGGCTGGACCACCTCGACAAGCTGGTGCAGGTCGACCAGTCTCCGATCGGCCGGACGCCGCGGTCCAACCCGGCCACCTACACCGGGGTCTTCGACAAGATCCGCACCCTCTTCGCGGCCACCACCGAGGCCAAGGTGCGCGGCTACCAGCCGGGCCGGTTCTCCTTCAACGTCAAGGGCGGCCGCTGCGAGGCGTGCACCGGTGAGGGAACCATCAAGATCGAGATGAACTTCCTGCCCGACGTCTACGTCCCCTGCGAGGTCTGCCACGGCGCCCGGTACAACCGGGAGACCCTCGAGGTGCACTACAAGGGCAAGACCATCGCCGAAGTCCTCGACATGCCGATCGAGGAGGCTGCCGAGTTCTTCGAACCGGTCACGTCGATTCACCGATACCTCAAGACCCTTGTCGACGTGGGGCTCGGATACGTGCGGTTGGGGCAACCGGCCCCGACGCTGTCCGGCGGCGAGGCCCAGCGCGTGAAGTTGGCCGCCGAGTTGCAGAAGCGCTCCACCGGCCGCACCGCCTACATCCTGGACGAGCCGACCACCGGGCTGCACTTCGAGGACATCCGCAAGCTCCTCGACGTGATCAACGGTCTCGTCGACAAGGGCAACACCGTGATCGTCATCGAGCACAACCTCGACGTCATCAAGGCTGCCGACTGGATCATCGACATGGGTCCGGAGGGCGGCGACGGCGGTGGAACGGTGATCGCGCAGGGCACACCCGAAGAGGTGGCCGCCGCGCCGCAGAGCCACACCGGGACGTTCCTCGCCGAGGTCCTCGAGCCCGCGGGTGTGGCCCGGGTCGGTTAGATCAGACCAGCTTCTCGCCGGGGCCTTCGCCGTCGGCGTCGGGGAAGGCGCTGGCCTCGCGGAAGGCGGCCTGCAGGCCCTTCACACCGTCGCGGATCGGATTGGCGTGCAGGCCCAGGTCGCCGCGCGAAGCGTCGAAGAGACCGGCGAGCGCGGTGATGAGCTTGCGCGCCTCGTCGAGGTCGACGTCGTCGGCGTTCGCCCCCTCGGCCAGGCCCAGCTTCTCGGCGGCCGAGCTCATCAGCATGACGATGGCGCGGGTGATGACCTCGATCGCCGGAATCTCGCCCAGGTCGCGGACGTCCGCGGGGGATTCAGCAGAGTCGCGGACCTGTTCGGGCTGGTCCGGCGTCGAATAGGAGTCCTCGGTCATGACTGTTAGACTGTCACAGTGCGACCGCCTCGGGTAACCGGGGCAGGCAAGTGGAGTTCCGCTCCCACCGTGCGACGCGACAGCAGAGATGCGACGGCAGTTTCACGGTCCGGCACACGCCTTCGGCGGAGCAATCCGTTCGTGCGGCGTGGTGTCCGGTCGGCATCGGAGCCCTCGAGCAATGGTCTGACGACCATCCTCGTAGGGCTTTCTTGTTGAGGCAGTGGCCCCTGTCTTCCCGCGAATCCAGCGGCGGTCGACGAAGAGACGACCTACCAAGGAGGCCCCATCAGCACTGAGACTCGCATCAACGAGCGCATCCGCGTCCCCGAGGTCCGACTTGTCGGACCGAACGGTGAGCAGGTGGGCATCGTGCGCGTTGAGAATGCGCTCCGACTGGCCGAAGAAGCCGATCTGGACCTGGTGGAAGTCGCGCCGGACGCGCGACCGCCGGTCTGCAAGATCATGGACTACGGCAAGTTCAAGTACGAAGCAGCGCAGAAGCAGCGCGAGTCGCGTCGCAACCAGCAGATGACCGTCATCAAGGAGCAGAAGCTCCGCCCCAAGATCGACGACCACGACTACGAGACCAAGAAGGGTCACGTCATCCGCTTCCTGGAAGCCGGATCGAAGGTCAAGGTCACGATCATGTTCCGCGGTCGTGAGCAGTCGCGACCCGAACTCGGCTTCCGCCTCCTGCAGCGGCTGGGCAACGACGTCGCCGAATACGGCTTCATCGAGACCAACGCCAAGCAGGACGGGCGCAACATGACGATGGTCCTGGCCCCGCACAAGGGTGCCAAGACCCGCGCCAAGGCCGCCACGCAGACGACGCAGCCGGCGAAGACTCCCGACGAGTCGCCCGCCGACGCCGAATAGCCGGCCACAGACCGAATACCCGGACACGAGTCCGGGCCGATGAACAGGAAGTACCCATGCCAAAGGCAAAGACCCACAAGGGCACCGCGAAGCGATTCAAGGTGACCGGCAGCGGCAAGATCGTCCGCCAGAAGGCGAACAAGCGCCACCTGCTCGAGCACAAGTCCTCGAAGCAGAAGCGCGCCATGGACGGCACCGTCGTCGTCTCTGACAACGACGCCCCGCGCATCAAGCGCCTGCTCAACGGCAACGGCTAGTCCAGCCCCACCACCGACCGACCAGACTGAAGTAAAGAGGTTCCGACATGGCACGCGTGAAGCGGGCAGTAAACGCTCAGAAGAAGCGTCGCACCACCCTGGAGGCGTCGAAGGGCTACCGCGGACAGCGCTCGCGCCTGTACCGCAAGGCCAAGGAGCAGCAGCTCCACTCGATGACCTATGCCTACCGCGACCGTCGTGCGCGCAAGGGCGAGTTCCGCAAGCTGTGGATCTCGCGCATCAACGCCGCGGCCCGCGCCAACGACATCACCTACAACCGCTTCATCCAGGGCCTCAAGGCCGCTGGTGTCGAGGTGGACCGCAAGGTGCTCGCCGAGATCGCCGTCAGCGACCCGCAGGCCTTCACCGGCCTCGTCGAGGTCGCCCGCAAGGCGCTGCCGGCCGACGTGAACGCGCCGGCTGCCTGATCACGGCACCACGCCGAACCGACCCGCGATGGATGTTCTGACCGAACGCTCATCGCGGGTCGTTTCTTTTGCCAAACTCCATCGCGCCGCCGCCCGCCGCGACCAGCGCCGCTTTCTCGTCGAGGGGCCCAACGCGGTGACCGCCGCGATCGAGACCGGGCGTGCGGAGATCGTCCTCGTCGGTGAGGACGACGCCGAGCGCCACCGCGAGGTGCTGAGGGGCGCCGGCGACGCCGGTCTCGACGTCCTGCTCCTGTCCGATCGCGCCGTCGCCAAGTTGGCCGACGCGACGACGCCTCCCGGTGTCTTCGCGGTCTGTGAGTTGTTCGACGTACCGCTCGTCGACGTCCTGACCGACCGTCCGACGCTGGTGGCGGTCGCCGTCGAACCGTCCGAGCCCGGCAACGCGGGCACCATCATCCGGTGCGCCGATGCGATGGGTGCCGATGCCGTCGTCTTCCTCGGTGACGCCGTCGACCCGCACAACGGGAAATGCGTCCGCGCCAGCGCCGGCAGCGTCTTCCACCTCCCGGTGACGCGGGAGCGTTCCGTCGACGACGGTCTGGCAGCCCTGCGCGACGCGGGATTGACCCTGCTCGCGACGACCGCCGACGGGGAGCTGCCGCTGCCAGAGGCGGGGGAGGTGCTGGCCGAGCCGACCGCCTGGCTGTTCGGCAATGAGGCCCACGGGCTGTCCGACGCTGTTGCGGCGGTCGCCGATCACCGGGTGTCGATCCCCATCAAGGGCCGTGCGGAGAGCCTGAATCTGGCCACCGCCGCCGCGATCTGCCTGTACGAGAGCGCCCGCGCGCAAGGCTGAGCCCGGTTAGAAGGGTGGGTCGCCGTCGGCCGCGTGGTGCCTGCGGTTGGCCTGGCGCTCTGCTCGTCGGCGGTCGTGTTTGGCTTGGGTTCGGTTGCGGGGCGGGTCTCGATACACCGACCTCGCGGGCTGTCGACCACCGGTGGGGGTGTGCCAGTGGAGGCTGTTGATGCCCGGGAAGAGGTCTTGGTTGGTTTCGGCGGGGCCGGGGAAGTGGATGCCTTCGGGAGAAATCACCTCGGTGACCACACGGCCGTCGGCCGTGCGGTACTGGTCGTCGAGCCAGCCGTCGCCGAAGGTCTTCAAGTTGTGGTGCATGCGGCACTTCACCGCCAACCCGTCTGCAGTGGTTTGGCCGCCGATCGAGGGGTTGGTGTGGTCGTATTCGTCGATGTGGTCCAGATCGGCCTGCCAGGCGGGCTTGTCGCATCCGGGGGCGGTGCAGTAGCCGTCGCGGGCGCGCACCGCGGTGTCGAGGGCGGTGGAGGGCCGGTAGGGATCGGACGGGAGATGGGTCGGCAGCGACACGGTCTTGTTTGATGCGCCGCCCTGGGGGATGAGCGGGCGCACGACGGTGTCGTCACGCCGCAGGATGTCGCGCAGGTGCGCGGCGGAAATGACGCCGTGTTCGTCCATGAAGGCGGGTTCGTCGTTGCGGCCGTCGACGGTGGCCTGTTCGGCGACGACGTGGACGAGGACTTTCCCGGCGGCCACGGCCCGATTCTGCTGGCCGGCCAACCACGCGGCCATGGTGTCGGGCTCGGGAATCCGGGCGTCGCACTCGTCACTGCCGCATTCGCATTCGAAGCGGGTGCCGGTGACCAACGCGAAGAGGGCGTCGCTGCTGCGGGCATCCCGCGAGCGGGGATCGCGGGCACAGGTCCTCTCGGCCAATGCGAGGACGCCGGTGTAGGCGATGGCCGCATTCTCCGCGGTCATGGTGGCACCCAGGGTGGCCATCCCATCGGCTCCCGGCACGATCCACGCGCAGCGCGAGTCGGTCGCATTGTCCCGGCGCCGCCGCACAGAGTCGGGATCGTGGCGGAAGATGATGCGGTCCACCATGTCCCGCAACCGCTTGCCCGACCACACCCCGGCCGCGTGTCGCAATCGTGCGGCGATGGCGGTATCGACCGCGGGTGCCCAATCCTGATCGCCGACGAGTTCGGTGCGCGAGACGGCGATGTGGAACTGAGCGGGACTGAGCAACCCGTCCCGCAAACACAGGCCGACACCGGGGAGGCGGTCACGCATGGCGATGGCATCGGACAGCCATTTGTCGGCCTGCGATTGGGTGATGCCCTGGCTCATGGCGATCCGGGCGGCGCACTGCATCTCCACGTCCAGCATCCGCGCTCCACGGGCCGAGGGCGCAGGGTCCCCGGTGAGGGACAGGTGGGTGTGCATGGCGCCGATTTCGCGGTATTCGGCCCAGGCGATCATCGCCTTGGCGCGGCCGGTGCTGACCAAGGTGTCGAGGGTCCAGTCGGGTTCGCCGACGGTCACACACATCGCCGCGTCCAGGGCGTGGGCGCAGTCGGTCCAGCGGTCCCAGTCGCTGTCCTCCCACTCGTCGGCACCGGGTTCCACCAGGGGTGGAAGCTCGGTGCCGAGGGTGGTTTCCATGCTGTCGATTCTATCCGAACATTAGTTCTATTGCAAGGGTGAAACAGCTGGTCAGGAGGCTATTGGTACTGCTGTTCACCAAGGTTCACCACAGTGGCGGATGAGGTTGGATCAGCCCTGGTTGACGGTGTCCGACGCCCAGGTCATCTCGTCGGTCTCGTGCACCTCGAAGGACTCGAAGCGGTCGTCGGACAGGATCGTGTCGATCAGCTCGCGGGTGCCGCCGACGAGGGTCCAGCTGAAGTCGATCTCGGTCGCGACCACCCACGACAGGTCGGCGGGCCAGATCATGTTCGGCCCGGGTCCGCGGCGCGTCCCCGGACTCCAGAGGCCGGCCACGTAGCCGAAGTCCGGATCGGCCAGCTCGGTCAGCGCCGCGTCGAACAGGATCATGTCGCGTGCGGGCCACGCGAAATGCGGGCCGCGACGGGCCGCGCGCCCGATCGCGGGATCGATGTCCCGGTGGAAGGCCGACTCGGTCGGGCGTGCCGAAAGGTCCACGTTCCCGTCGACGTGGAGCTCGCCCCACCCGCTCCAGATGGCGACGGTGACCTCGTCTGGGGTCGTGAACGGTCGCAGCACGCCCGTCAGGTCGGTCAGCAGTGCCGACGGCATCTCGCCCTCGTAGTCGACGTTCAGGTGCCAACCGTTCGGCAGGTCGACGGTGTAGGTGTCGCCGTGACCGTCGTCGAGTCGACGTCCGAGCACCGCCCACCACTGGACTTGCGGGTGCATGGTGGCGCCGGTGACCGCCGCGACCTGCGCCCAACGGACCTCGTCGAGCCGCCCGTCGTGCCGGCGGCTCACCGGGTGCAGGATGCGGGCGTAGGCCTCGAACCCGGTGCCGGTGATGCCGCCGACCGTCGCGAAGTCGCCGGCCCGGCTCAGCAGGGCCGCTCCGCGGTGATCGATCTCACGTCGGTCGGTGATGAGGTGCACTCAGCGATCGTAGGGCCCGCATCCCCCGGTCCGCGATTGAGTATTTCCCCCGACGCCCCGCCGCCTCCGCGCGACAATCATCGGTGGACATGACCACCACTGTGACAACCCCGCGCGGCCTCGATGCCGCCGAACTGGACCGTCTGACCGGGGACACCCGGGACCGGGCGGTCGACGTCCTGCGTCTGGCGAGTCTGCTGGTCGTCGTCGCCGGACACTCGATCATGCTGACCGTCGCGCCACCTGCCCCCGGGGGCGATCGGCTCGTGCTGGGCAACCTGCTCGGCGACCATCCGCTGCTCCAGGTCGCGACCTGGCTGTTGCAGGTGCTGCCGCTGTTCTTCTTCGCGGGTGCGGCCGCAGCGGTCTACGGCTGGCGCCCCGACACCGCACCCGGCCACTGGCTGTTCCGGCGCTCGCAGCGCCTGTTGCGCCCGGTGTTCTGGTACCTGCTCGCCGTGGGTGCCGCGCTGGGCGTGGCGGAATGGGCGGGCAGCGCGGCCGCGGTCGACGTCATCGCCCGGCTCGGCGTGCAGTTGCTGTGGTTCCTCGGCGCCTACCTGGTGATTCTCGCCGTCGTCGCCCTGCTGCAGTGGATGTCGACACCGGCGCAGATCGTGGGCGCGGTCACCGTCTGCTACGCACTCACCGGCCTGGCCGACTTCGCGCGGCTGCGCGGCGACGGCACGCCCGCCTGGACGACCATCACCTTCGCCACCGCGTGGACGATCCCGGCGATCCTCGGCATCGCCCATGCGAAGAAGCTCATCACCCCGAAGGCCGCAGCGCTCGGTGCGGCGCTGATGCTGGCCGTCGACACTGCGCTCGTCGTCTTCGGGCCCTACGACGTGTCGATGGTGACCGTCCCCGGTCAGCGCCTGTCCAACATGAGTCCGCCGAGCCTCTTGCTCGCCGGGCACGCGATCGTCCTGTGCCTGCTGGCGATCGCCGGCGCGGGTGCGCTCGGCCGGTGGGCCCGCCGTCCCCGCGTGTGGTGGTGGGTCGCCCTGGGCAACCGCAGTGCGATGACCCTGTACCTGTGGCACCTGCCGCTCCTGGGTCTGATCATCGGCGCCGGGGCGCTCCTGGGCTTCACCCGGGACCATCCCGCGTCGGGGGAGCACCTGGTTGTCGTCGCGGTGCAGACGGTCGCGCTCCTGGTGCTGCTCGTCCCCGTCGTCGCGGTGCTGTCGCCGCTGGAGAACCGGCCCCTCCCGTGGTGGGACGACCCGCGGGCCACGCGTCTGGCGCCGACCGCCGGCCACCGGCTGCGCGACGTCGTCGTCCTGCTGCTGATGGTCCTCGCCGGAGCCGCCCTGCTGATGTTCGCGCGGGATGGAATGCTGGTCGGTGCCCCGATGCTGGGGGTCGTCGCCGCCGGTGCGATCGGTGCCCGGATCATCACCGCCCCGGTCGCTCAACCCGCAGGTCAACAGCGGTAGCCGATCGACTAGTCTGGCTTCGTGGCCAAGCAGAACGACGACAACACCGGCGCCGACGCCGCCGCCCTCGACCCGGCGACCCTCGATGCCGCCGCCGACGCCGCGGTGGCCGCTTTCGAGGCTGCCGCCGACCTGGACGCGCTGGCCGCGGCGAAGACCGAACACCTCGGTGAGAAGGCCCCGGTCTCGCTGGCCCGGCGCGCCCTGGGATCACTCCCCGGCGATCAGCGGGCCGCTGCCGGCAAGGCCGTGAACGCCGTGCGCACGCGTGTCACCGACGCCCTGGCCGCGCGCACCGAGGTGCTGGAGGCCCAGCGCGACGCCGCCGTGCTGGAGTCCGAGGCCATCGACGTGACGCTCCCGAGCGGTCGTCGCCGCGTGGGGGCGCGCCACCCGATCACGGTCATCGCCGAGCAGATCGCCGACGTCTTCGTCGGCATGGGCTGGGAGATCGCCGAGGGCCCGGAGGTCGAGGCCGAGCACTACAACTTCGACGCGCTCAACTTCTTGCCCGACCACCCCGCCCGTTCGATGCAGGACACCTTCTACATCGCACCCGAGGGTTCGCGGCAGGTGCTGCGCACGCACACCTCGCCCGTGCAGGTCCGCGCCATGCTGAACCGCAACCTCCCGATCTATGTCGCCTGCCCGGGCCGCACCTTCCGCACCGACGAGCTCGACGCCACGCACACGCCGGTGTTCCACCAGATCGAGGGCCTGGCCATCGACAAGGGCCTCACGATGGCCCACCTCCGCGGCACGCTCGAGACCCTCGCCCGTGCGCTGTTCGGGCCGGACACCACCACGCGGATGCGCCCGTCGTACTTCCCGTTCACCGAGCCGTCGGCCGAGGTCGACGTGTGGTTCCCGGGCAAGAAGGGCGGCGCCGGCTGGGTGGAATGGGGCGGCTGCGGCATGGTCAACCCCAACGTCCTGCGCGCGAGCGGCATCGACCCCGACGAGTACAGCGGGTTCGCCTTCGGCATGGGCCTGGAGCGCACCCTGCAGTTCCGCAACGACATCTCCGACATGCGCGACATGGTCGAGGGCGACATCCGCTTCACCGCACCCTTCGGCCCCGCGGCCTGACCCGCCACCCCGACCACCGATACCGAAAGCAGCAGCCACGTGCGCGTCCCACAGTCCTGGTTGACCGACGTCCTCGACGTTTCCGGCCCCGAGCCGACCGCCGAGCAGATCGATGCGGCCTTCGTTCGCGTCGGCTTCGAGATCGAGGGCGAGGTCGAGCGCTTCGGCGACATCGACGGGCCGCTCGTCGTCGGCCGGGTCGAGTCCATCGAGGAGCTGACCGAGTTCAAGAAGCCGATCCGCTTCTGCCACGTCGCGGTCGGTGAGGACGCGCCCCGCGAGATCGTCTGCGGCGCGCGCAACTTCACCGAGGGCGACCTCGTCGTCGTGGCCCTGCCGGGGACGACGCTGCCCGGCGGGTTCCAGATCGCCTCGCGCAAGACCTACGGCAAGACCTCCGACGGCATGATCTGCTCGGTCACCGAGCTCGGCGTCGGTGACGACCACACCGGCATCCTCGTCCTGCCCGCGGGGGCGGCCGAACCGGGCGCCGACGCACGCGAGGTCCTGGGCCTGCCGGACACCGCCATCGAGGTCAACGTGACTCCCGACCGCGGCTATGCGTTCTCCGTCCGCGGCCTGGGCCGCGAGTTGGCCGGCAGCCTGGGCGCCGGATTCCGCGAGCCGGGCGCCGACGTCGATCCCGGAGTGGCCGGCGACGCGGGCACCCCGGTGACCATCGATCCCGACACCGGCGCCACCCGCTACACCGCGCGGGTCATCACCGGCGTCGACCCGACGGCCGCCTCGCCCTGGTGGATGCGCAAACGCCTCCTCATCGCCGGCATCCGCCCGATCTCGGCGATCGTCGACGTCACCAACTACGTGATGATCGAGCTCGGGCAGCCGCTGCACGCCTTCGACGCCGATCGGGTGCGCGGGGCGATCGCGGTGCGCAACGCGAAGCCGGGGGAGAAGCTCACCACTCTCGACGGCACCGATCGCACCCTCGACGCCGAAGACGTCGTCATCGCCGACGACTCCGGCGCGATTGCCTTGGCCGGCGTGATGGGCGGCGCGAGCACCGAGGTCGGCGACGAGACCGTCACCGTGCTGCTCGAATCGGCCACCTTCGACCCGGTCCGCGTCTTCCGCACCGGCAAGCGGCACAAACTCAGCTCGGAGGCCGCCAAGCGGTTCGAGCGCACCGTCGACCCGGAGATCACCGCGATCGCCTCGGCGCGCGCCGCGCAGCTCATCGTCGAGATCGCCGGTGGTGAGCAACAGGGCTCCTGGACCGACGTGCGGCTGCCCGTCGACCCGGCGCCGGTCATCGCCTTCGCAGCCGACGCCCCCGATCGCACGGCGGGGATCGACTACCCGGCCGGCACCTCGGCCGAGCGGCTGCGCGAGGTCGGCTGCACCGTCGAGGAGCACGACGGACTGCTGGCGGTCACGCCGCCCTCGTGGCGACCCGATCTGCGCCAGTCGGCCGACCTCGTCGAGGAGGTGCTGCGACTCGAGGGCCTGGAGGACATCCCGGCGGTCGTGCCGCGCGCCCCCGGCGGTCGTGGCCTGACACCGCAGCAGCTGCGACGCCGCAGCATCGGCCGCACGTTGGCACTCGACGGCTTCGTCGAGGTGCTGCCGTACCCGTTCATGCCGGCGGGCGTCTTCGACACCTGGGGCCTGCCGGACGACGATCCGCGGCGCACCACCGTCGATGTGCTCAACCCGCTCGAATCCGACCGCCCCCGGCTGAACACGACGTTGCTGCCGGGTCTGCTGGAGATGGTCGGGCGCAACCTCGCCCGGGGTCAACGCGATCTGGCCCTCTTCACGATCGGCCAGGTCGTGCTCGGCGGCACGGGCAGCGGGCACACCGTCGCGGCCCTCGACGTCACGCGGCGCCCTTCCGACGAGGAGTTGGGCGCGGTGAACGCGAGCCTGCCCGCCCAACCCCTGCACGTCGCGGCGGTGCTCACCGGTCTGGCCGAGCCCGCCGGACCGTGGGGTCCCGGTCGCCGGGCCGATGCCACGGACGCGCTGGAGGCGGCCCGTTCCATCGCCCGCGCGGCCGGCGTCGAGGTCGACCTCGTCGCCGACGACCACCTGCCGTGGCACCCGGGCCGCTGCGCGAAGGTCGTCGCGGCCGGTGACGACGGCAAGCCGGTCACCATCGGGTGGGCCGGCGAGCTGCACCCGGCCGTCTGCGACCGCGCCAACCTGCCCAAGCGGACCTGTGCGGTGGAGCTGTCCATCGACGCCCTGCCGACGGGCGGCGCGCTACCGGCGCCGAGCCTCTCGGTCTTTCCCGCGGTGCTCCAGGACGTGGCGGTCGTCGTCGACGAGTCGGTGTCGGCGGCCGATGTCGCCGCCGCCCTGCGCTCGGGGGCCGGGGAACTCCTCGAGTCGCTCGAACTCTTCGACATCTTCACCGGCGAACAGGTCGGCGAGGGCAAGAAGTCGCTCGCCTTCGCGCTGCGCTTCCGGGCACCGAACCGCACGCTGACCGAGGACGAGGCCAGTGCGGCCAAGATGGCAGCCGTCGACCACGCCGGCGCCACCGTCGGCGCTCGACTCCGCTGAGCGGTCGATGGTCGTCGCCCTCGCCCTCGTCGTCGGCATCGCCGTCGTGGCGCTGTCGGCCTATTGGCTGCACCGTCGCCTGGTGGTCGCCACCGGGCTGAGCGGGCGCTGGGCACGGGCCGCCGACGCCGTGCTGGTCGTCGGCTCGCTGCTCGGCGTGGCCGCACTGCTGGTGGGCCGGACCCTGGACCCGGCGTGGGCGCGTCCGATCGGCTTCGCCGGCTTCACCTGGTGGGCCTTCGTCTACTACGTGTCGCTCGGCGCCGCCGTGATCGGACTCGCCGCCCTGGTCGTGCGCCTGGCGCGGGGCAAGGCCGACGGGCCGCGGCGGTGGGTGGCCGTGACGACCGGGCTCATGGTCGTCGCGGCGGCGGTCACCGTGGGCCACGGACTCGGAGAGGCCGCGCGCCCGGCGGTCACCGAGGACACCGCCGTCGTCGATCGGCTGCCCGCCGGATTCGACGGCCTGCGCGTCGCCTTCGTCACCGACCTGCACGTCGGTCCGACGCGCGGCGCCGACTTCACGCGGCGGGTCGTGGCCCAGGTCAACGCCGCCAAGCCCGACCTCGTCGTCCTGGGCGGCGACCTGGCCGACGGCACGGTGGCGAAGGTGGGCACGGACCTCGAACCGCTGCGCGACCTGCGCGCCCCGCTCGGCGTCGTCGGTGTCAGCGGCAACCACGAGTACTACTCGGACGACGGCGGCGCGTGGCTCAACTTCTGGCAGACGCTGGGCATCCGCCCGCTGCGCAACGAGCGGGTCGAACTGCGTCGCGGTGGTGCGGTGATGGATCTGGCCGGCGTCTACGACCGCACCGCGCCGGAGCCGTATCGCCCGGACTACGGCACGGCGCTGAACGGCCGCGACCCGAGTCGGGCACTGCTGTTCCTCGCGCACGAACCGAAGCAGGCCGACGACGTGCAGGGCCGCGGCGTGGGCCTGCAGCTGTCGGGCCACACCCACGGTGGTCAGATCTGGCCCTTCGGCTACGCGGTGCGGCTGCAACAGCCGGTCGTGAGCGGTTTCGGCCGGGTGGGTGACGTGCCGGTCTTCACCTCGCGCGGCACGGGTGCCTGGGGCCCGCCGGTGCGCGTCGGCGCGCCTCCCCAGGTCGCGATCATCACGCTCACCCGCTGACCGGAGGGTCCGGATCCGGCCCGGTTATGAATATACTTGCATCGATGTGCATAATGATTCCATGACGATTTCCGTAGCGGTCGCCGGTGCGTCCGGGTACGCCGGCGGCGAGATCCTGCGCCTGCTGTTGGGGCACCCGCGCGTCCAGTCGGGCGAGGTGACCATCGGCGCGCTCACCGCGGGCGGCAATGCCGGCTCGCCGCTGGGCGAACACCACGCGAACCTGCTCCCGCTGGCCGACCGGGTCCTGCAGGAGACGACGCCCGAGGTCCTCGCCGGACACGACGTCGTCTTCCTCGGCCTGCCGCACGGCACGTCGGCGACGATCGCCGACGCGTTGCCGCCGGCCACCCTGATCATCGACTGCGGCGCCGACTTCCGGCTCACCGACTCCCACGACTGGGAGACCTACTACGGCGGCGAGCACGCCGGCACGTGGCCGTACGGTCTGCCCGAGCTGCCCGGCAACCGGGCCGTGCTCGAATCCGCCACGCGCATCGCGGTACCGGGCTGCTACCCGACGGTCTCGATCCTGTCGTTGCTGCCCGCGCTGGCCGCAGGCCTGGTCGAGCCGCACGTCACCGTCGTCGCGGTCAGCGGCACCTCGGGGGCCGGCCGGTCGCTCAAGGTCGACCTGCTCGCGTCGGAGGTGATCGGCTCGGCCCGCGCCTACGGCGTCGGCGGCGCACACCGGCACACCCCGGAGATCTCGCAGGCACTCTCGGAGGCCGCGCAATCGCCGGTGGCGGTGTCGTTCACCCCGGTACTCGCGCCGATGTCGCGCGGGATCCTCGCCACCTGCACCGCGCGGACCACCGCCGACGAGTCGCAGGTCCGGGCCGCTTACGAGAAGGCCTACGGCGATGAGCCGTTCGTGCACCTCCTGCCGGAGGGGCGGCTGCCGGCGACCTCGTCGGTGATCGGCTCCAACGCCGTGCAGATCGCCGTCTCGGTCGACGAGCGCGCCGGCACGCTCGTCGCAGTCGGTGCGGTCGACAACCTGACCAAGGGCACCGGCGGTGCCGCCGTCCAGTCCATGAACCTCGCGCTCGGTTTCGCCGAGACCGAGGGCCTGACCACCGTGGGAGTAGCGCCATGACGCCCAAACACGAGGCTGCCCACCGGCTCTGGCGGACCCAGGGTGTCACCGCGCCGCTGGGGTTCCGGGCCGCCGGGATGCCCGCCGGAATCAAGGCCAACGGCAACTTCGATCTCGCGCTCGTCTTCAACGAGGGCCCCGAATACGCCGCGGCCGGGGTGTTCACCTCCAACAAGGTGAAGGCCGCACCGGTGTTGTGGAGCCAGAAGGTGCTCGAGTCCAAGCGGCTGCGGGCGGTGATCCTCAACTCCGGCGGCGCCAACGCGTGCACCGGACCGGAGGGGTTCGCCGATACCCACAAGACGGCCGAGGCGGTGGCCGAGGCGCTGTCGAACTGGGGGACCGAGACGGGGGCGATCGAGGTCGCCGTCTGCTCGACCGGGCTCATCGGCGACCGGCTGCCGATGGACAAGGTGCTGCCCGGCGTCACCGAGATCGTCCACGAGATGGCCGGCGGACTGTCCGGCGGGACCGATGCGGCCTACGCGATCATGACCACCGACACCGTGCCGAAGCAGGCCGCCGTGCACCATCGTGACGGTTGGAACGTCGGCGGCATGGCGAAGGGGGCGGGCATGCTCGCGCCGTCGCTGGCCACGATGCTGGTGGTGCTGACCACCGATGCGCTCGTTGATGCCGACCAGCTCGACCTCGCCCTGCGGCGGGCCACCGCGCGGACCTTCGACCGGCTCGACGTCGACGGCTCGTGCTCGACCAACGACACCGTGCTGCTGCTCTCCTCGGGCGCCAGCCAGATCGCCGTGGCGCAGGAGGATCTCGATGCCGCGGTCTTCGCCGCCTGCGACGACCTGGCCGCACAGCTGATGGCCGACGCGGAGGGCGTCACCAAGCGGGTCGTCGTCGAGGTCGTCGGCGCCACCGACGAGACGCAGGCGCTCGCCGCCGCGCGGACCGTCGCACGGGACTCCCTGGTGAAGACGGCGCTGTTCGGCTCCGACCCCAACTGGGGTCGGATCATGGCCGCCGTCGGGATGGCACCCATCGACCTCGACCCCGACAAGATCGCCGTCTCCTTCAACGGCGCCGAGGTGTGTCGCAAGGGTGTCGGCGTCCCCGGAGCGCGCGAGGTGGACCTGTCCGGCGAGGACATCCACCTGCTCGTGGACCTCGGCATCGGATCGGGGTTCGCCTTGATCCGGACCACCGATCTGTCGCACGCGTATGTCGAAGAGAATTCGGCGTATTCGTCATGAGCCGCGCATTCGAGCGGGCCGAGCTGCTCGCCCAGTCCCTTCCGGCGCTGCAGGAGCTGCACGGCGCCGTCGTCGTCGTGAAATACGGCGGCAACGCCATGGTCGACGACCGGCTGAAGGCGGCCTTCGCCGACGACATGGTGCTGTTGCGCGCGTGCGGGATCCACCCGGTCGTCGTGCACGGCGGCGGCCCGCAGATCTCGGCCATGCTCGACCGGCTCGGCCTGCAGGGCGAGTTCCGCGGCGGGTTCCGGGTCACCACCCCCGAGGTCATGGACGTCGTGCGGATGGTCCTGTTCGGCCAGGTCGGGCGCGAACTCGTCGGCCTCATCAACGCCCGCGGACCCTACGCTGTCGGCATCACCGGTGAGGACGCCCACCTGTTCACCGCGACCCGGCGGACGGTCGTCGTCGACGGCGAGGACACCGACATCGGACTGGTCGGCGACATCACGTCGGTCAACACCTCGGCGGTCGACGACCTCATCGCCGCCGGGCGGATCCCGGTCGTGTCCACGATCGCCCCGGATCGGGACGGCGTCGCCCACAACATCAACGCCGACACCGCCGCCGGCGCGCTCGCCGAGGCGCTCGGTGCGGCGCGGCTGGTCATGCTGACCGACGTCCCCGGCCTGTACACGAACTGGCCGGACACCTCCTCGCTCACCGCCCACATCGACGCCGACGACCTCGAGCAGCTCCTCCCGGCGTTGGACTCGGGGATGATCCCGAAGATGGAGGCCTGCCTACGGGCGGTGCGGGGCGGGGTCGCCGCGGCCCATGTGATCGACGGTCGGGAACCGCACGCCGTGCTCGCCCGGCTGCTCGCCGCCGACGGCGAGAGCCTCGGCACCACCGTCGACGAGAAGGGGAAGGGCTGATGAGCGGCACCACCGCCGACTGGCAGAGCCGCTGGTCGGCCTCGATGATGAACAACTACGGCACCCCGACGGTCGCGCTGACCCGCGGATCGGGGGCCCTCGTGACCGATGCCGACGGCAACGAATACCTCGACCTGCTCGGCGGTATCGCCGTCAACGCCCTGGGCCACGCCCACCCGGCGATCGCCGCGGCGGTCGCCGAGCAGATGGCCACGCTGGGCCATGTGTCCAACCTCTACATCGCGCCGCCGGTCGTCGAGTTGGCCGAGAAGCTGCTCGACAAGTTCGGCGTCGAGGGGGCCCGGGCGTTCTTCTGCAACTCGGGCACCGAGGCCAACGAGGCGGCGTTCAAGCTGGCCCGGCTCACCGGTCGACCGGAGATCGTGGCGGCCGAAAAGGCCTTTCACGGCCGCACGATGGGCGCCTTGGCGATGACCGGGCAACCGGCCAAGCGGGCCCCCTTCGAGCCGATGCCGCCCGGGGTGCGCTTCGTGCCCTACGGCGACGCGGACGCACTCGACGCGGCCGTCACCGAGAACACCGCCGCGGTGATTCTCGAACCGATCATGGGGGAGAGCGGCGTCGTCGTGCCCCCGGCCGACTATCTGGCGCGGGCGCGGCAGATCACCGCCGACCGGGGCGCGCTGCTGATCTTCGACGAGGTGCAGACCGGCATCGCGCGGACCGGGGCGTTCTTCGCCCACCAGGCCGCCGGTGTCGTGCCCGACGTGATGACGTTGGCCAAGGGGCTGGGCGGCGGCTTCCCGATCGGCGCCGTGCTCGCCGGGCCGCGGGCCGCCGAGCTGTTCACGCCCGGCTCCCACGGCACGACCTTCGGCGGCAACCCGATGAGCGCCGCCGCCGCCCTGGCCGTGCTCGACACCATCGAGCGCGACGGCCTGGTCGAACACGTGGCCGTCGTCGGCAAGTCGATCGCCGCCGGCATCGAGGACCTCGGGCACCCGCTGGTGGACCACGTGCGCGGCTCCGGGCTGCTGCTCGGCGTCGTGCTGACCGCCGACGTCGCGAAGCAGGCCGAAGCGGCCGCCCGGGCCGCCGGCTTCCTCGTCAACGCCCCCGACACCAACGTGCTGCGGCTCGCGCCGCCGCTGATCATCACCGAGGAGCAGGCCCGCGGCTTCGTCGACGCGCTGCCCGCGATCCTCGACAGTGCGCTGCCCCAAGGAGGATCCGCATGACCCGCCACTTCCTGCGCGACGACGACCTGACGCCCGACGAGCAGGCCCAGGTGCTGGCCCTGGCCGCCGAGCTGAAGGCGAACCCGTTCGCCCACCAGCCGCTGGCCGGTCCGCGGGGCGTCGCCGTGCTGTTCGACAAGAACTCCACGCGCACCCGCTTCTCCTTCGACGTGGGCATCGCCCAGCTGGGCGGCCACGCCGTCGTCGTCGACACGGGCTCGACACAGATGGGGCGCGACGAAACCCTCGCCGACACCGGTCGGGTGCTGTCGCGGTTCGTCGACGCGATCGTGTGGCGGACCTTCGGCCAGGAACGGCTCGACGAGTTGGCGGAGTATTCGTCGGTGCCCGTCGTGAACGCGCTGTCCGACAGCTTCCACCCGTGCCAGGTGCTCGCCGACCTGCAGACGATCATCGAGCACAAGGGCACCGCCGCGGGCCTGACGATGACCTATCTCGGCGACGGCGCCAACAACATGGCCCATTCACTGATGCTGGGCGGTGTCACCGCGGGTATGCACGTGCGCGTGAGCGGCCCGGAGGGCTTCGGACCGGACACGGCGGTGCTGGCGGCCAGCGCCGAGCGGGCCAAGCTCACCGGTGGATCGGTCGAGGTGGTGGGCGACCCGGCGGCGGCGGCGCGCGGCGCGGACGTCCTGGTCACCGACACCTGGGTCTCGATGGGCCAGGAGGACGACGGGCTGGACCGCGCCGCACCGTTCCGGCCCTACCAGATCAACGCCGAACTGCTGGGCCACGCCGCCGACGGCGCCATCGTGCTGCACTGCCTGCCCGCCCACCGCGGCGACGAGATCACTGACGAGGTGATGGACGGCCCGGCCAGCGTCGTCTTCGACGAGGCCGAGAATCGCCTGCATGCGCAGAAGGCGCTGCTGGTGTGGCTGTTGGCCAACCAACCGGGGCAGTCGTGAGCACCGCCGAGCGGCACGCGCAGGCCCGGGCGACGACGCGGGCCGGCCGACACGCGCGCATCGTCGACATCCTCTCGAGCCGGTCGGTGGGGTCGCAGACCGAATTGGCGGCGATCCTCGCCGACGAGGGCGTCGAGGTCACACAGGCGACGCTGTCGCGCGACCTCGAGGAGTTGGGCGCGGTGAAGCTGCGCGGCGCCGACGGAGGCCCCTGGTCCTACGTCGTGCCCGAGGACGGGTCGCCGGTGCGCGGCGTCGTCGGCGGCACCGACCGGTTGGCGCGGCTGCTCGGCGAGATGCTCGTGGGGACGGACGCCTCGGGCCAGTTGGCCGTGTTGCGCACGCCGCCGGGCGCCGCCGGATACCTCGCCAGCGTCCTGGACCGGGCCAGCCTGCCCGAGGTTGTCGGCACCATTGCCGGCGACGACACGATCTTCGTCGCGGCCCGCGAGCCGATGACCGGTGCTGACCTGGTGCAACACCTGGAGAAGCTGGTCTGACGACCCGGCGTGCCGAGCCGCTCGGCGAGCCAGCACAATAGAAGCAACCACCCGTAAGAGCGAGGAGCACACAACCCATGGCCGAACGCGTCATCCTGGCATATTCCGGAGGCCTGGACACCTCCGTCGCGATCAGCTGGATCGGCAAGGAGACGGGCAAGGAAGTCGTCGCCGTCGCCATCGATCTGGGGCAGGGCGGCGAGGACATGGAGGTCGTGCGCCAGCGCGCCATCGACTGCGGTGCCGTCGAGGCGGTCGTCGTCGACGCGCGCGACGAGTTCGCCGACGAGTACTGCCTGCCGACGATCACGGCCAACGCGCTCTACATGGACCGGTACCCGCTGGTGTCGGCGATCAGCCGCCCGCTCATCGTCAAGCACCTCGTCCAGGCGGCTCGCGACCACGGCGGCACCGTCGTCGCCCACGGTTGCACCGGCAAGGGCAACGACCAGGTGCGCTTCGAGGTCGGCTTCAACACCCTCGCGCCCGAGCTCGAGGTCCTCGCGCCGGTTCGCGACTACGCGTGGACCCGGGAGAAGGCGATCGCCTTCGCCGAGGAGAACGCCATCCCGATCAACGTCACCAAGCGCTCGCCGTTCTCCATCGACCAGAACGTGTGGGGCCGTGCCGTCGAGACCGGCTTCCTCGAGGACCTGTGGAACGCGCCGACCAAGGACGTCTACGACTACACCGAGGACCCCACGGTCAACTTCAACGCCCCCGATGAGCTGATCGTCTCCTTCGACAAGGGTCGGCCGGTCGCCATCGACGGCAAGCCGGTGTCGGTGCTCCAGGCGATCGAGCAGCTCAACAAGCGCGCCGGTGCCCAGGGCGTCGGCCGCCTCGACGTCGTCGAGGACCGTCTCGTCGGCATCAAGAGTCGCGAGATCTACGAGGCGCCCGGCGCGATGGTGCTGATCACCGCGCACGAGGAGCTCGAGCACGTCACCCTCGAGCGCGAACTGGGCCGGTACAAGCGGCACGTCGACCAGAAGTGGGCCGAGTTGGTCTACGACGGCCTCTGGTACTCGCCGCTGAAGGGCGCCCTCGACACGTTCGTCGACCACACCCAGGAGCACGTCTCCGGCGACATCCGGCTCGTGCTGCACGCCGGGTCGATCATCGTCAACGGCCGGCGGTCGAGCGAGTCGCTGTACGACTTCAACCTGGCCACCTACGACGAGGGCGACACCTTCGACCAGTCGAACGCCAAGGGCTTCGTCCAGCTGCACGGCCTCTCGTCGAAGATCTCGGCGAAGCGTGATCTGGGGCTATGAGTAAGAAGAAGCCGACGACGAACGAGGGCTCGCTCTGGGGCGGGCGGTTCGCCGACGGTCCGGCCGCCGCGATGGCGGCGTTGAGCAAGTCGACCCAGTTCGACTGGGTGCTCGCGCCCTTCGACATCGAGGCGTCCAAGGCGCACGCCCGCGTGCTGAACAAGGCGGGCCTGCTCACCGACGACGACCTGACCGCCATGCTGTCCGGCCTGGACCGGCTCGCCGCCGACGTCGCCGACGGCAGCTTCGGGCCGGCCGAGTCCGACGAGGATGTGCACGGCGCCCTCGAGCGGGGCCTCATCGAGCGGGTCGGCCCCGAGCTGGGCGGGCGACTGCGCGCCGGGCGGTCGCGCAACGACCAGGTCGCCACGCTGTTCCGCATGTGGCTGCGGCAGGCCTTCGTCCGGGTGGCCACCGGCGTCGTGGACGTGGCGCAGGCCCTCGTCGACCAGGCCGCGGCCCACCCCGACGCCGTCATGCCGGGCAAGACGCACCTGCAGGCCGCGCAGCCGGTGCTGCTGAGCCACCAGCTGCTGGCGCACGTCCACCCGCTGCTGCGCGATCTGCAGCGGATCGCCGACGCCGATCGGCGCACCGCCGTGTCGCCGTACGGTTCGGGTGCGCTGGCGGGCTCGTCGCTGGGTCTGGATCCGGCGGCCATCGCCGCCGACCTGGGCTTCGACGGGCCGATGGCCAACTCGATCGACGCGACCGCCTCGCGCGACTTCGCCGCCGAGGCGGCCTGGGTGTTCGCCATGATCGCCGTCGACCTGTCCCGGCTGGCCGAAGAGGTCATCGCCTGGAGCACCCCGGAGTTCGGATACGTGACGCTCGCGGATGCGTGGTCGACGGGGAGCTCGATCATGCCGCAGAAGAAGAACCCCGACGTCGCCGAACTGACCCGCGGCAAGAGCGGGCGACTCATCGGCAACGTGACCGGGCTGCTCGCGACGCTCAAGGCGCAGCCGTTGGCCTACAACCGCGACCTGCAGGAGGACAAGGAGCCGGTCTTCGACTCCGTGGCCCAACTGGAGATGCTGTTGCCGGCGATCGCGGGAATGGTCGGGACGCTGACCTTCCACGCCGATCGGATGGCCGAGCTGGCGCCCGCCGGGTTCACCCTGGCCACCGACATCGCCGAGTGGCTGGTGCGCCGCGGGGTGCCCTTCCGGGAGGCCCACGAGGCTGCCGGCGCCTGTGTGCGGGCGGCCGAGGAGGCCGGCACGGATCTGGCCGGACTCGACGATGCGACCTTCGCGGCGATCAACCCGCACCTGACCGGCGAGGTCCGCGAGGTCCTGACGGTGCGCGGCTCCATCGAGTCGCGCAACGCCCACGGCGGCACCGCCCCGTCGGCGGTCGCCGCTCAGCTCGACGGGGTTCGCGAGGCGCTGGCGGCACACCGGCAACGCTGGTCGCAGTAGCCGCCGACCGCGTCTGTAGAGTGACCTGGGTCACTGCGGTGGCGGTGTCTCGGACGACGGCACGACAGGAGAAGTGATGGTGGAAATGCCCAAGCGGATCGGCGGGGCCGTCAACCGCGTCCTGGCCACCGCGCAGAACGGCCTGGAGGTCATCCGCTTCGGCGGGCTGGAGACCGGCACCCAGCCGGCGCCGTTCCAGGTCGTCGAGACCGAGAAGATGTTCCGGTTGCGCCGCTATTTCCCCGACGACCCGGGCACCGGGCCGCACGTCATCCTCGTCCACCCGATGATGGTGTCGGCGAACGTCTACGACGTCACCGAGGAGAAGGGCGCGGTCTCGGTGCTGCACCGCCACGGCATCACGCCGTGGGTCGTGGACTTCGGCTCGCCGGACCGCGAAGAGGGCGGGATGGAGCGGACCCTCGCCGACCACATCGTCGCTCTCTCTCGCATCGTCGACATCGTCCACGAGGCCACCGGGCGCGACGTCCACCTCGCCGGCTACTCCCAGGGCGGCATGTTCGTCTACCAGTGCGCCGCCTTCCGGCGGTCCAAGGGCATCGCCAGCGTGATCACCTTCGGCTCACCGGTCGACGTCCTGGCGGCGTTGCCGTTGGGCCTGCCTGCCGGCATCGTCGCCCCCGGCGCCGAGCTCCTGGCCGACAAGGTGTTCCCGCACATCTCCATCCCCGGCTGGCTGGCCCGCACCGGCTTCCAGATGCTCGACCCGGTCAAGACGGCGCGCAGCCGCCTGGACTTCCTGCGCCAGCTGCACGACCGCGACGCCCTGCTGCCCCGGGAGGACCAGCGCCGCTTCCTTGAGGCCGAGGGGTGGGTCGCCTGGTCGGGTCCGGCCGTCGCCGAGCTGCTGCGGCAGTTCGTCTCGCACAACCGCATGATGTCGGGCGGCTTCGTCATCGACGGCGAACTGGTCACCCTCGCCGAGATCACCTGCCCGGTGCTCGCCTTCGTGGGCGACGCCGATGACATCGGCCAACCGGCCGCGGTGCGAGGCATCAAGCGCGCCGCCCCCAAGTCGGAGGTCTACGAGTCGCGGCTGCCGGTGGGCCACTTCGGACTCGTCGTCGGGTCGGTCGCCGGGTCGCAGACCTGGCCGACGACGGCGGAGTGGATCCGATGGCAGGACGGGTCGGGGGAGAAGCCGGCCGACGTCGAGCCGATGGACGAGAACGCCACCGGCCCGGGCTCCGGCGTCACCCTCTCCTCACGCCTCACGCACGGCCTGGGCGCGGTCGCCGACGCCGGTGCCGCCGTCGGTCGGGAAGTCATCGACTCGGCGACCTCGGTGCAGCGCACGACGCGCGCGATCGCCGCCGAGTCCGTGCGCACCGTGCCCCGGTTGTTCCGCCTGGGACAGATCGGGCCGAACACACGGATCTCGCTGGGCAAGCTGATGTCGGAGAACAATCGGCGGGCCCGCGACAAGGAGCTGTTCCTCTTCGAGAACCGGGTGCTCACCCACGAGCAGGTCAACACGCGCATCGACAACGTCGTCGCCGGATTGATCGCCTGCGGCATCCGCCCCGGACAACGCGTCGGCGTGCTCATGGACACCCGCCCCAGCGCGCTGGTCGTCGTCGCCGCACTGTCGCGACTCGGCGCGGTCGGCGTGCTCCTGACCACCGACCTGGGCGTGGCCGAGGCGATCAAGATGACCGAGACGAGGGTCGTGATCGCCGACCCGAGCCATCTCGAGGTGGCCCGCGAGCACTGCGGCAAGGTCCTGGTGCTCGGCGGCGGCAGCGGTGACGCCCGCGTGATCGAGGCGGCCGACGGCGAGACCGTCGTCGACATGGAGCAGATCGACCCGGACGCGGTCGAGATCCCGTCGTGGTACCGGGCCGACCCGGGGCTGGCCGGCGACCTCGCCTTCATCCTCTTCACCCGTGGTGCGATGTTCGACCTGACGCCCTGGCCGGTCACCAACCACCGATTCGCCATCTCGGCCTTCGGCGCGGCGTCGGCCGCCGGTTTGACCAGCAACGACACCGTGTACTGCCTGCCGCCGCTGAGCCATCCCTCGGGTCTGCTGACGACGCTCGGCGCGACGCTGGTGGGCCGATCGCGGATCGCCCTGTCCAACGGCGTCGACGCCGAGACGTTCAGCACCGAGGTGCTGCGCTACGGCATCACCGTCGTCTCCTACACCTGGACGATGATGCGCAACGTCGTGCGCGACCCCGCCTTCGAGATCAACGAGCACAACCCGATCCGGCTGTTCATGGGATCGGGCATGCCTGCGGGGCTGTGGGCCGAGGTCCTCGACTCCTTCCCGAATGCCCACGTCCTGGAGTTCTTCGCCACCGCCGACGGGTCGGCGATCCTGTCCAACGTGACCGGCGAGAAGCTCGGCGCGATGGGACGGCCGCTGCCGGAGACCTCCGACGTCCGCATCGCCGCGGTCGACCCGGAGAGCGAGACGTTGCGCGTCGGTGCCGATGGCTACATCGAGCAGACCGGGGTCAACGAGGTCGGCGTCCTGCTGTCGGGCGCCCGGCACCGCTTCGGGGCCAACGGTCCGGTCTTGCTCGACGTGTTCACCGCCCATGACCGGTGGGAGGTGTCCAACCACCTGTTCCGCACGGATTCCGACGGCGACCTCTGGTACATGGGTGCGATCCCGTCGGTCATCACCTCGACGGGGGGAGCGGTGTACCGGCCGCCGGTCGAGCAGGCACTGTCCCTGATGAAGGGGGTGGACCTGGCCGCGGTCTACCGCGTCCAGGTCGGCGGCGGGGTCGAGGCCGGTGGCGACGACCTGGCCGTCGCGGCGATCGCGGCCCGCGCCGGACAGGAGGCCACCATCACCGTCTCGGCGCTGCGCACGGCGCTGGGCGGGTTGCCCGCGGAGGAACGGCCGCACCTGATCCGACTCGTCGACGAGATCGCGGTCAGCGAGTCGTACCGGCCGTTGACGGGGGCGCTCGCCGCCGAGGGCGTGCCCAAGCCGGGCACCCGCGTCTGGTATCGGGACGAGGACGGCCGCTACCGACGGTTCACCAAGGCGGTCGCCGCCGAGCGCGGCTGGCGGTAGCGGGCCGCTAGAGTGGGCCTGTCCTCGTCGCGCTCCCCGAAAGGCCGTCATGTCCCGCGCTGCTGAAATCGATCCGGTCGTCCGCGAGCGGCTCGTCTGCCCGACCGATCACGGGCCGCTGCTCGACGCCGGGGACGACCTCTACAACCCGCGGCTGCGCGTCGCCTACCGCATCGACGAGGACGGCATCCCGGTGATGCTCGCCTCCGAGGCGCGACCGGTCGACGAGGACGAGCACACCGCGATCACCGGCGGTCCGGCGAAGTGAGCACCACCGACATCGTCGACGAGTTGGCGTGGCGCGACCTGATCGCCGCGTCGACCGACCTGGACGCGTTGCGCGAGCACCTGGACTCCGGGATGGCGACGCTGTACGCCGGGTTCGACCCGACGGCCGCGAGCCTGCACGCCGGGCACCTCGTCCCGCTCCTGACGCTGCGGCGGTTCCAGGAGGCCGGACACCGGCCGGTGGTCCTCGCCGGCGGCGCCACCGGGCTGATCGGTGATCCGCGGGAGGTCGGCGAGCGGGCGATGAACACCACCGACACCGTGGCGCAGTGGGCGCAGCGGATCGGCGACCAGCTGCGACGGTTCGTCCGCCTGGACGGCGGTGACAATGCGGCCCTCGTCGTCAACAACATGGAGTGGACCGGCGAGCTGAGCGCGCTGGAGTTCCTGCGCGACATCGGCAAGCACTTCTCGGTCAACGTGATGCTGGCCCGCGAGACGGTGAAGCGACGACTCGAGACCGATGGCATCAGCTACACCGAGTTCAGCTACCTGCTCCTCCAGTCCAACGACTTCGTCGAACTCAACCGCCGCTACGGCTGCACCTTGCAGATCGGCGGATCGGATCAGTGGGGCAACATCATCGGCGGCGTCGACCTGGCCCGCCGACTCGACGGGACGTCGCTGCACGCACTGACCGTCCCGTTGGTGACGTCGTCGGACGGCAAGAAGTTCGGCAAGTCCACCGGCGGGGGGAGCCTGTGGCTCGACCCGGAGCTGACCCCGCCGTACACCTGGTACCAGTACTTCGTGAACACGGCCGACGCCGACGTGATCCGGTATCTCAAGTGGTTCACCTTCCTCACCCGCGAGGAGATCGACGAACTGGCCGCCGTGACCGCCGAGAAGCCGCACCTGCGCCTCGCGCAGAAGCGACTGGCCGCCGAGATGACCACGATGATCCACGGACAGGCGCAGACAGAGGCCGTGGAGCAGGCCAGCGCGGCACTCTTCGGGCGGGGGGAGTTGGACGGGCTCGACGAGCCGACGGTCGCCTCCGCACTCGGGGAGACCACCGTCGCGCAATACCCGAGCGGGGCACGGCCGACGATCGTCGAACTGCTCGTCGACAGCGGTCTGGTGGAGTCCAACAAGGCCGCGCGCCGGGCGATCGGCGAGGGTGGCGCCTACGTCAACAACGGCAAGATCACCGATGAGGAATGGGTGCCCGGCGCCGGGGACCTCATCCACGGTCGGTGGTTGGTCCTACGACGGGGGAAGAAGACCTTCGCCGGCGCGCGGATCGGCGACTGAGTCACGTCGCTGACCAGGCGATTTGACCGGCTGGGAAGTGGCTGTGTAACTTACAGGAGCACCGCAGCGAGCAGCGCAATCCGACCGCGACAGCGATTTGGAGACCGCCACCGCGCCTGCTAACATTGGGAGTCCAGTCGCTGAGACCGGAACCGGTTACGGGAAACGGATCAAGCGGCGCAAACCCCGAGAACGAGGTCGTGGTCGTTGACTGCGCCCTGGGGCAGCTTCGTGAAACGGGCCGAGAGGTCACGCCGCGGGGTGTGTGTTCTTTGAGAACTCGATAGTGTGTGACATTTTTGTTTGTTTGATGCCAATTTTTTTTGGTGTCTTGTTTTTTGATGCCAGTTTGTTTTTTTGGATTGTTTTTGCTGGGGTTTTTGCCTCTGTGAGGATTGTTCTGAGGATGCCGGCTTTTTTGGTTGGTGTTTTCTTTGTTTTTTCATGGAGAGTTTGATCCTGGCTCAGGACGAACGCTGGCGGCGTGCTTAACACATGCAAGTCGAACGGAAAGGCCCAGCTTGCTGGGTACTCGAGTGGCGAACGGGTGAGTAACACGTGGGTGATCTGCCCCAAACTTTGGGATAAGCCTGGGAAACTGGGTCTAATACCGGATATGACCACTGATCGCATGGTTGGTGGTGGAAAGCTTTTGCGGTTTGGGATGGGCCCGCGGCCTATCAGCTTGTTGGTGGGGTAATGGCCTACCAAGGCGACGACGGGTAGCCGACCTGAGAGGGTGATCGGCCACACTGGGACTGAGACACGGCCCAGACTCCTACGGGAGGCAGCAGTGGGGAATATTGCACAATGGGCGCAAGCCTGATGCAGCGACGCCGCGTGAGGGATGACGGCCTTCGGGTTGTAAACCTCTTTCGGCAGGGACGAAGCGCAAGTGACGGTACCTGCAGAAGAAGCACCGGCCAACTACGTGCCAGCAGCCGCGGTAATACGTAGGGTGCGAGCGTTGTCCGGAATTACTGGGCGTAAAGAGCTCGTAGGCGGTTTGTCACGTCGTCTGTGAAATTCTGCAGCTTAACTGTAGGCGTGCAGGCGATACGGGCAGACTTGAGTACTACAGGGGAGACTGGAATTCCTGGTGTAGCGGTGAAATGCGCAGATATCAGGAGGAACACCGGTGGCGAAGGCGGGTCTCTGGGTAGTGACTGACGCTGAGGAGCGAAAGCGTGGGTAGCGAACAGGATTAGATACCCTGGTAGTCCACGCCGTAAACGGTGGGTACTAGGTGTGGGTTCCTTTTCACGGGTTCCGTGCCGTAGATAACGCATTAAGTACCCCGCCTGGGGAGTACGGCCGCAAGGCTAAATCTCAAAGGAATTGACGGGGGCCCG
>NZ_JASGER010000036.1:0-44383 GCF_047606305.1 Gordonia sp. (in: high G+C Gram-positive bacteria)
GCCCAGCCGACCGCCTCCGGCGTCGACTACGGCGCCCCGGCGGGCTGGTCGGCGCCCGGTTGGCCCCCGGCGCCGCCGCAACCCGGTCAGCCGCAGGCCGCACCCGAGCCCAACGGGCACGTCCCGGCCGAGCAGGCGAACCCGGAGGCGGGCGGCGATGAGCGCTGACGAAACGTCGACCGAGAACGGTCGATTCGACCAGGCGCGCGCCGAGGCGGCCGTGCGCGAGTTGCTGATCGCCGTCGGCGAGGACCCCGACCGCGAAGGACTGCGCCGCACGCCCACGCGCGTGGCCAACGCCTTCCACGAGGTGTTCGCCGGGCTCTACACCGACCCCGACGAAGTCCTCGAGACCACCTTCGACGAGAACCACCAGGAACTCGTGCTGGTCAAGGACATCCCGCTGTACTCCACCTGCGAGCACCACCTCGTTGCCTTCCACGGCGTCGCCCACGTCGGCTACATCCCCGGTGCGTCGGGGCGCGTGACCGGACTGTCGAAGCTGGCACGTGTGGTCGACCTGTACGCCAAGCGCCCGCAGGTCCAGGAGCGGCTCACCAGCCAGATCGCCGACGCGGTGATGAACAAGCTCGACCCGCGCGGCGTGATCGTCGTGATCGAGGCCGAGCACCTGTGCATGGCGATGCGCGGCATCCGCAAGCCGGGGTCGCGGACCACGACGTCGGCGGTGCGCGGCATCTTCAAGTCCAACGCGGTTTCGCGCAGCGAGGCCTTGCAGCTGATCGTCAACTGACGGTGAAGATCCTCGGCGTGGTGAACGTGACCGCGGATTCGTTCTCCGACGGCGGGAAGTACCTCGACGTCGATGCGGCCCTGGCCCATGCCCGCGGGCTGGTCGCCGACGGCGCCGACATCGTCGACATCGGTGGCGAGTCGACCCGTCCCGGCGCCCACCGGGTCGAGGAGGACGTCGAGGCCGACCGGGTCGTCCCGGTGATCCGGGAACTCGCCCGCGAGGGCGTGACGGTCTCGGTGGACACGATGCGCTCGGGTGTTGCCGCCGCCGCCATCGAGGCCGGCGCGGCCTACGTCAACGACGTCTCCGGCGGCCGCGCCGACCCGCAGATGGCCAAGGTCGTGGCCGCGTCGGGGCTGCCCTGGATTCTGATGCACTGGCGGCCGCTGACCGATCGGGCCGGTCGCGACGGTCCCTACGGCCCGGAGGACTTCACCCACCGCCCCGGTCAGACGGGCGCCTACCGCGACGTCGTCGGCGAGGTCAGCGGCGAACTGTTGGCGCAGGTCGACGCGGCGGTGGCCGCGGGGGTCGACCCTGACCGGTTGATCCTCGACCCCGGGCTGGGCTTCGCCAAGAGCGCCGAACACAACTGGGAGCTGCTGCGCGGCCTGCCGACGCTGCTCGGACTCGGGTTCCCGGTCCTGGTCGGCGCCTCGCGCAAGCGGTTCCTCGGGACGCTGTTGGCGGCCGACGGGGCCGAGCGACCGCCCGCCGGCCGCGAGATCGCCACCGCCGCCATCTCGGCATTGGCGGCCGCGGCAGGCGTGTGGGGAGTACGGGTGCACGACCCGGCGGCCAGCCGTGATGCGATTGCGGTGGCCCAGGCATGGACCGGAGCGGGGGAAGCAGATGGCTGATCGGATCGAGTTGCGCGGACTGAGGGTGCGCGGGAACCACGGGGTGTTCGACCACGAGCGGCGCGACGGTCAGGACTTCATCATCGACGTCTCGGTGTGGCTCGACCTGTCGATCGCCGCCGACTCCGACGACCTCGGCGACACCCTCGACTACGGCGAACTCGCCCAGTTGGTGCACGACATCGTCGCCGGCGAACCGTGCAACCTGATCGAGAAGGTCGGCTCCGACATCGCCGAGGCCGTGATGGCCGACGACCGGCTGCACGCCGTCGAGGTCACCGTGCACAAACCATCGGCACCGATCCCGCTCACCTTCGAGGACGTGGCGGTCGTGACGCGCCGTTCCCGCAAGACGATGCTCGCCCGGGGGCATGGATGACGCGACGGTCCACCGCCGTGCTCTCGGTCGGCTCGAACATGGGCAACCGACTGGCCCACCTGGCCGGCGTCGTCGACGGCTTCACCGCCTCCGGCGACCTGGTGCGGGCGGTCTCACCGGTGTACGTCACCCCGCCGTGGGGCGGCGTCGAGCAGGACGACTTCTACAACGTGACGATGATCGTCGAAGGGGAGCGCGACGGACTGTCGTGGCTGCGCCGCGGCGCCGAGTTGGAGCAGGCGGCCGATCGTCGTCGCGAGGTCCGCTGGGGGCCGCGCACCCTCGACGTGGACGTCGTGGCGGTGCGCGACGACACGGGTGCGCCCGAGTTCAGCGGCACCGACGAGCTGACCCTGCCGCATCCGCGCGCGCACGAGCGCGGATTCGTGCTGATCCCGTGGCTGGCCGCCGACGCCGACGCCGTGCTGGACCGGCCCGACGGGTCGTCGATCCGGGTGGCCGACCTCGTCGCCGAGCTCGACCCCGCCGAGCGCGACGCCATCACACCGCTGGGCGTCGACCTGCCCGTCGGGGGTGGGCGATGACCGCCGCGCCGCCGCCGCCGGACCAGTCCGAGGGGCATCTGGGCCCCACCAAGGTGCGCGACCTGGTGCTGGTCGCCGCCGGTGCCGCGGTCCTGGGCTGGGTCTTCATCGCCTACAACTTCGGCGACTTCCCGATCATCCGCTGGTACACCAGCGCAGTGCTGCTCGTCCTGGCCGCTCTCGAGGGGAGCGCGGCCCTCGTCGTGCGCCGACGGGTCGCCGACAACGAGGTCGGACAGGCGCCTCAACAACTCCACCCGGTGATCGTCGCGCGCCTGGTCGCCCTGGCCAAGGCGTCGGCGTTGCTGGGTGCGGTGGCCGCCGGCGGGTGGGGTGCGATCACCGTCTACCTGTTCCGCCTCGACGACGTCGCGAGTGCCAACGCCAGCAAGGCGGGTACCATCATCGGAGCTTTGGGGGGCATCGCGCTGGTCGCCGCCGCGTTGTGGCTCGAGCAGTGCTGTCGGACCCCCGACGACCCGACCGAGGACGGACAGGTCGCCAATCCCGACGCCGCGTGAGCGGTTTCGGGGCGCGGAGGGCAATAGTGACTCTCCGGTGGAGCTTGAGCCCTTTCCCGATCACAGACAGGTAAGTTCACGATTATGGCGACCAATGGGAGTCGTTCGGCCGACCGGCGCGCGGCTTCGACGCGCGCGGCGGGCCAATGGCTGCTGGGTCTGCTCATCGTGTTGGCGCTGATCGCCAGCTGCCTCATGATCTGGAGCAAGCAGCTCTCGGTCCCCGCCTCGATCGCCGTCATCGCCGCCCTGTGGGCAGCGGTCCTGGGTGCCATCGGCATCACCCGCTTCCGCCGTCAGGCAGAGGTGGCCGAGGCGCGCAGCCGCGACATGCGTCTGGTCTACGAACTGCAGCTGGAGCGGGAGATCGCCGCGCGCCGCCAGTACGAGATGGACATCGAGGCGCAGATCCGCAGCGAGGTCGCCGCCGAGGCGAACCACGAGCTGCAGGAACTGCAGGCCCAGATCGCCTCGCTGCGCGCGAGTCTCGAATCGATGATGGGACACCCGCTGCCGGAGGAGCGCGTCGCGCTGCCGAATGAGCGGCTGCGCGAGCTGGCGTCGTCGATGCCCACCTACGAGCCCGACGACAGCGTCCTGGCAGCCACCGACTTCGCGTCGACGGCGCCGCCGGCCGGCGAGGGGCGACACGTCCCGCCGCCCGAGGGCGGCCAGGCCGATTGGACCGAGATCATCCCCGTCGTCGAGGACGCCCGCGAGCAGCCGCCGTCGTACACCGCACAGTGGGACGACGCGCAGGGGTACTCGGCCGGCGACTACAGCGTGACGACGAACCCGCGCGGGACCGACGATTCCGATGACTCGCCGACCGAGTCGTGGGTGACCCCGTCGCGGCAGAGCGACGTCCTCGGCGACTTCGACGCCCCCCAGCGCCCGGAACCGCGGTCGGGCGGGCGTCGCCGCGGCGACGGTCACGGTAAGCGCGACACGGGGATCTCGGCCGCCGAGCTCCTCGATCAGCTCCGCCGCGAAGACGGCTGATCACCCGCGGTGAGACGCCCGGGTGAGGCCGGTCACACCGCATAGTCACGATTCGCCCAAGCGCAGTATTCTGGGGTCGTAAACGTCTGGTACCCGCCGATGGTGGGACTGGAACGACTCTGGAGGATCCACGGTGACCGATTCACCGATGCTGGGTGTTGCCGACCCGTCGGCGCCCGCCCGCCTTGCCGTGGGGCTCATCTCTGCCGGTCGCGTCGGCACCGCGCTGGCCCAAGCGCTCGAATCCGTCGGCCACGTCGTCGGCGCCGTCCTCGCCCGATCCGACGAGTCGCGTGAACGTGCGGCGCAGCGCCTCCCGGATTCGGAGGTTTTCGACGACCCCGCCGACGTCGCCGCCCGCAGTGAGCTGCTGATCCTCGCCGTTCCCGACGACGCCCTCCCCGCCGTGATCGCCGAACTGGCCGCAAGCGGTGCCGTGCGCCCGGGCACGATCGTCGCCCACGTCGCCGGGGCCCACGGAGCCGCCATCCTCGCGCCGCTGACCGAGCGGGGCGCCCTCGGATTGGCCATCCACCCGGCGATGACCTTCGTCGGCGGGCCCGAGGACACCGAGCGCCTGCAGTCCGCCTGCTTTGCCGTCACCGCCACCGACGAGGTCGGCGACACCGTCGGTGCGTCGCTGGTCTACGAGATCGGCGGTCAGCCGGTCCGCATCGCCGAGGCGGACCGCACCCTGTACCACGCGGCGCTGGCCCATGGCGCCAACCACCTCGTCGCGTTGATCAGCGATGCGGTGACCGTGCTGCGGTCGGTCATCGACCGGGCCGATGTCGACGGCACCGGCGCTCCGCTGCGCTCGGCGCCGGAGATGTTGGCGCCGTTGGTGACCGCGGCGCTCACCAACGTCCTGGAACAGGGGCCGTCGGCGTTGACCGGACCGGTCGCGCGCGGGGACGCCGACGCGGTGGCCGCCCATCTGGGCGCCCTGCGCGACTGGACGCGGACCGCGCCCGCCGCCGATGCGACGATCGTCGACTCGTACCTGGCGCAGGCCCGCCGCGCCGCGGTCTACGCCGCACCCTCGGAGGCGCTGGACCGGGTGCTGGAGGAGGCGTCATGACCGCGCCGACCACCGAGCGGGCCTTCGTCCCCGGCGAGCTCACCGTCCACCGCGACCCGGCGACCATGAACCGGGTCAGCAAGGCACTGCGCGCCACCGGCAAGCGCGTCGCCCTCGTGCCGACGATGGGTGCCCTGCACGACGGCCACCTGCAGCTGGTCCGTACCGCGCAGGCGGCCGGCAACGTCGTCGTGATCGTGTCGATCTTCGTCAACCCGCTGCAGTTCGCCGCGGGCGAGGACCTCGACGCCTACCCGCGCACCTTCGACGAGGACTGCGCCAAACTGCGCACCCTCGGCGTCGAGCTCGTCTTCGCCCCGACCGTCAGCGTCATGTACCCGAACGGTCCGCGGACCACGATCAACCCCGGACCCGCGGGCGTCGGGCTCGAGGCAGCCTCGCGCCCCACGCACTTCTCCGGGATGTTGACCGTCGTGAACAAGCTGCTGAACATCGCGGCCCCGCACGTCGCCTACTTCGGCGAGAAGGACTACCAGCAGTTGGTCCTGATCAACCAGATGGTCGCCGACCTCGACATGGACGTCGAGATCCGCGGCGTGCCGATCGTCCGCGAGGCCGACGGCTTGGCGATGAGTTCGCGCAACGTCTACCTGAGCCCCGACGAGCGCGAGCTGGCCACGACCTTGTCGGCCGCGTTGGTCGCCGGGCGGCACGCCGGTCCCGGTGGCGGCGAGGCCATTCTCGCCGCGGCGCGCGCCGTGCTCGACACGCAGCCCGACATCGCCGTCGACTACCTCGAACTGCGCGACCGCAACCTGGCGGAGGCGCCCGACGAGGGCGACGGTCGCCTGCTGGTCGCGGCCAAGCTGGGCAGCACGCGACTGCTCGACAACGTCGGCGTCGTGATCGGCGAGCCCGCAGACAACCATCAGACAGCCGACACAGACGGCCCGGACCCCGCGGGGCCGGGACTGGAAGAAAAGGGATAACACCATGTTCCGCACCATGATGACGTCGAAGATCCACCGCGCCACGGTGACGCAGGCCGACCTGCACTACGTCGGCTCGGTCACCGTCGACGAGGACCTGCTCGAGGCCGCCGGGCTGCTCGAGGGCGAGCAGGTCGCGATCGTCGACATCGACAACGGCAACCGCCTGGAGACGTACACGATCGCCGGTGAGCGCGGCTCGGGCATCATCAGCATCAACGGCGCTGCCGCACATCTGGTGAAGCCGGGCGACCTGGTGATCATCATCGGCTACTCCATGCTCGACGAGAAGGAGCTGAAGGAGTACTCGCCGAAGGTCGTCTTCGTCGACGAGAACAACCGGCAGGTCACCCTCACCGACGACCCGGCCGACGTACCCGAGGGCTCGGGCCTGAAGGATCCGCGCGTGCCGGCCAACGGCCATGCGCACGCGCACCAGCCGTTGCCCGAGTACGACGTCGACAAGCTGTCCGCCGACGAACTCCTGGCGCTGGCCGGCGAACCGCGCTGGTACAAATGCTGCTGACGATCGACGTCGGCAACACCAACATCCACCTGGGGGTGTTCGCCGGCGCGGGCGACCACGCGACGCTCGTGCGGGACTGGCGGATCCACACCGATCCGCACCTGACCGCCGATGAGCTGGAGCTGATGATCCGCGGCCTGCTCGGTCCCGATCTGGAGCAGGTGACGGCGGTCGCCGGGCTCTCGACCGTGCCGTCGTTGCTGCGCGAGCTGCGCGTCATGGTCGACAAGTACTTCGCCTCCGAGCACAACGTGCTGCTCGAGCCGGGCGTGCGGACCGGGGTGCCGCTGTTGGTCGACAACCCCAAGGAGGTCGGCACCGACCGTGTCGCCAACGCCGTCGCCGCGCACGGCAACTTCGGCGGTGGGCCGTGCATCGTCGTGGCCTTCGGCACCGCCACCGTCGTCGACGCCGTGTCCGCCAAGGGCGAGTTCCTCGGCGGGGCGATCGCGCCCGGGGTGAACCTGGCCGTCGACGCGCTGTCCGAGCACACCGTCACCGTGCGCCGGGTCGAACTGCGGCCGCCGCGCAGTGTGGTCGGGAAGAACACCGTCGAGGCGCTGCAGTCGGGAATCCTGTTCGGCTTCGCCGGTCAGGTCGACGCCCTGGTCGACCGTATCCGCGACGAGGTCGACGGCTTCGACTCCGACGATGTCACGGTGGTGGCGACCGGCTACCTCGCCCCGCTGATGGTCGGCGAGTGCGAGACGATCACCGACCACCACGCCCACCTCACGCTGGACGGCCTGCGCCGCGTCTACGAGCGGGTCAAGTCCGGCAAGAACCGCTGACGGCCCCGACGCGCAAACCCCACAGAAAAGGACAACCCAGCACCTCGAAGGTGCTGGGTTTGTCTCGATCTGTGGGGTTTGGGTACCCAAGCAGCCCTTACGGGAGCTTGATGACCTGCCCGACGTTGATCAGATCCGGGTTGGCGATCCCGTTCAGCTCGGCGAGCTGCGGGAACTTGTCGCCGTCGCCCAGGAAGCGCTCGGCGATGGCCCACAGGGTGTCGCCCTCGACGACGGTGTAGGTCTTCTCGCCGCCGGCGTCGTTGGACACGGTCTCGACGTGCGCGTTCTTGTCGACGGTCTTCGAGCTCCACTTGCCCTGCTGGCCGACGTACAGGACGACGTTGCGGTCGTTCTGCAGCACCAGGCGGGCACCGTCACCGGAGGTCTTGGTCGACCAGACGCCCTTGTCGGAACCGTCGTACAAGACGAAGTTGCCGTCTTCCTGCACGGACGCGCGGACGACGCCCTTGCCGTTGGTCTTGGTCGACCAGATGGCGTTGCCGCCGTCGTTCAGCACGAGGTTGCCGTCGTCCTGCAGGGTCAGGGTGTAGGCCCCGTTGGCCGAGGTCAGCGACTGGCCGGTGCCGAGACGGTCACCCACGTTGAGCGTGTCACTCATTAAAAATCCACCTTCACATCGGTTGTACAGCCGTGCGTTGCACGATGCGCCTCCACCTTAGTCGCCCGTTGGTTAACGGGCATGAACCGACGGTGAAATCTGGTGGATTTCGCGCTCGGCTGAACGAAATGTTGAGCGGCCGCGATGCGCATGGCAGACTGGTCGTCGTGATCAAGCGTTGTCGGAAGTGTTGTCAGGGCTGAGCTGCCTCTCCAGCAAGTGATCTTGCTGTGGCGCCGGCCCCGAGTCCCGCTTCCCGAACAACCGCTTCGCTCGTCCGAATGAGGACTTGAGCGATCACCCCCGAAAGGTCCTTCGATGACCACCGCTGTCACGACCACCGTCCTCCCCGCCGCACCGACGCAGGCCGCTGCTCCCGCTGCCCGCCTCTCGGTCCCCGCCCGCGACTTCCGTGCCGCCGTCGACGCCGGTCTGCGCGCCGTCGACATCCGCACCCAGGAGAGCCGCAACGCCGGTGGTGCCATCCACGGCGCTCTCGCGCTGAGCCCACTCGAGGCGCTCGATCGACTCACCCCCGGCGCCGACGACGCGCTGCGCTCGGCGACCGTCGACGCGCGTTGGCTGTTGATCTCCGACGACGGCGACGACGCCGAGTGGCTCGCTTGGCACCTGCAGGCCCGCGGGGTGACCGGCGCGGTCTTCCTCGCCGGCGGTCACGAGGCGCTGCGCCGCCTCCGTCTGGGCGGGGATCTGCCCGACGCCGAGCTGGCCGTGTTCGCCGAGCACGAGCGCTAGCCTTTTCGCCGAGCGTGCCCAGATTCTCGCCGAGCGTGCCCAGGATCTCGTCGAGCGTGCCCAGGATCTCGTCGAGCGTGCCCAGATTCTCGTCGACCGTGTCCTAGCCGATACAGTTGGCACCCGTGAGCGATGCCAAGAATCCCGCCGCCGATGCCGGCGACGACCTGCCCGAGCAGCTGCGGATCCGGCGCGAGAAGCGCGAGAAGATCCTGGCCGACGGGCGCGAGGCGTACCCGGTCGAGGTGGCGCGCACCCATACGCTCGCCCAGATCCGCGACGAGTACGGCCACTTGGAGGCCGGCGAGGAAACGGGCATCGGTGCCGGCGTCGCCGGTCGCATCATCTTCCTGCGCAACAAGGGCAAGCTCTGCTTCGCGACCCTGCAGGAGGGCGACGGCACGCAGCTGCAGGTCATGATCAGTTTCAACGGCGTCGGCGAGGAGGCACTGGCCAGGTGGAAGGCCGACGTCGACCTCGGTGACATCGTCTTCGTGCACGGGCAGATCATCTCCTCGCGCACCGGCGAGCTCTCGGTGATGGCCGACGATTGGGCGCTGGCCTCCAAGGCACTGCGTCCGCTGCCGGTCGCGCACAAGGACCTCAACGAGGAGACGCGGGTGCGGCAGCGCTACGTCGACCTCATCGTGCGACCGGAGGCCCGCGAGATCGCCCGGACCCGCATCAAGGTGATGGCCGAGCTGCGCGCCTTCCTCGGCGAGCGCGGCTTCCTGGAGGTCGAGACGCCGATGCTGCAGACGCTGCACGGCGGTGCCGCGGCACGACCGTTCGTCACCCACTCCAACGCCTTCGACATCGACCTCTACCTGCGGATCGCGCCGGAGCTGTTCCTCAAGCGCTGCGTCGTCGGCGGCATCGACCGCGTCTTCGAGGTCAACCGCAACTTCCGCAACGAGGGCGCCGACTCCACGCACAGCCCCGAGTTCGCGATGCTCGAGACCTACCAGGCCTACGGCACCTACGACGACGCTGCCGAGCTGATCCGCAGCCTCGTGCAGACCGTCGCGCAGCGCGCCCTGGGCACCCTCACCCCGACCATGCCCGACGGCAGCACCTACGACCTGTCCGGCGAGTGGACGTCGCTGTCGATGTACCCGTCGCTGTCGGAGGCGTTGGGCCGCGAGATCGTCCCGCAGCACGAGGTCGACGGCGTCGCGCAGGGCACCAGCGTCGACGAACTGCTGAAGATCGCCGACGACGTGGGCCTGGACGTCCCGAAGGACAAGGGTTACGGCCACGGCAAGCTCGTCGAGGAACTGTGGGAGCACCTCGTCGGGTCGAAGCTGGACCAGCCGGTCTTCGTGCGCGACTTCCCGGTGGAGACCTCTCCGCTGGTGCGCGCGCATCGCAGCATCCCCGGCGTCGTCGAGAAGTGGGACCTCTACGTCCGCGGGTTCGAGCTCGCCACCGGCTACTCCGAGCTGGTCGACCCGATCATCCAGCGCGAGCGCTTCGTCGACCAGGCCCGTCTGGCGGCCGCCGGCGACGACGAGGCGATGGTGCTCGACGAGGAGTTCCTGGCCGCGATGGAGCACGGCATGCCGCCGACCGCCGGCACCGGCATGGGCATCGACCGCCTGCTGATGGCGCTCACCGGCCTCGGAATCCGCGAGACCGTGCTGTTCCCGCTGGTCAAGCCGCGCGTCGACTGAGCCGGGCCATGCTCGCGTTGGTGCACCTGTTGGACAGGGTCTACCTGCGGGTGACCGGTGCGGTGCCGTTCCACCTCCTGGTCTGGCCGACGCGGATCCTGCTGGCCATCGCATTCCTGCCGTCGGGGGCGACGAAAGTGATGCGGGCGCCCTTCACCGAGTTGCCGCCTTCCGATCCGATCGGAGGGTTCTTCGATCACTTGGAGGCCATGCCGCCCGTCTATGTCCTGGCCGGCGTGGCCCAGCTGGCCGCCGCAGCGTTGCTGGTCCTCCCGTGGACCGCGCTTCTGGGTGCGCTCGTGTACTTTCCCGTGATTGTCGGCATCGTCGTCATCACCTGGTCGCTGCCCTTCGGCAACACGAGGTACATCACCGCGGCGATGCTGCTGGGCACGGTGTTCCTGTTGTGCTGGGACTGGCCGCGCATCCGCTACATCTTGGTGCCGCGGGCGAATCTGCCGACTCCGCCGGACAACGACTCCGGCTCGCGATGAGCCAGGCATCGTCATCCACCCGGGGGGATGGGCCAAAGGTCCCGGATGCCCGGCTTCTAGACTGACGGTGTGAGCAACAAAGAACGTCCGCGGCCGACCTTCTGGGAGTTCATCCCCTATGCATACGGTCGACGCACCTACGGCAAGCGCCCGCTGCCCGAGAAGTACCGCGACTGGGTGCGCGAGGACAACGCCGGGCCGGGCGCCACGCGCCGGGTCGTGACCCGGTTCATGATCCCGGTCGTCCTGCTGATGTCGCCGTTCCTGCTGACCGCCCGGAGCGTCGGGTGGGGCACCGCGATCATCGTGACACTCCCGATCATCCTGGGTGCCCTGTACTTCTGCTTCGTGTTCGACAAGTACTACCGGCGCGCGACGCTGCGCCGCCACGGGTTCGACGAGGCCCTCGCCGACGAGACGGTCCGCCAGAAGGACGCGGCCGCCCACCTCGAGTACGAGAAGCGGCACGGCCGCGCCTGACGCCGGTGCCCGCCGCCGATCCAGATGTGCTCGCGTCGATGACGCGCGTCCTCGATCCCGGCGGCAAGTCGTACTTCCTGGTGCCGACGGGCACGTCGGCCCGTGACATGCGCCGCGCGGTACTGGCGACCTACGTTCGGAACGCGGAGACGGGATACGGGCGCGATCCCGACTGTGACTTCCCGGCGACGCCGTACTCCGCCGACGAGGTCTTCCGCATCAAGGCCCGCCAGGCGGGCAACGCCTGGACCTACAGCCGCATCGCGGGGTGGGCCGCCGCCAATGGCGCCGCCATCGCGACCACGCCGAACGGGATGCTGATGGGTGCGGGCGGTAACCCGGCCGCACGGGTGTGGAGCCAGCGCGGCGGCACCACCTGGGGCGACCTCTTCCTGATCAACGTCGGGCGCCGCGTCGACCCGACCGAGGTGCTCACGACCGCTATCGCCGTCGGTGCCCCCGTCTACGAGCAGGGCGACCGCCTCTACAAGGGCGGGGTGTCACTCGACCGCCTGCTGCACCACGAGGAGATCCACGCCCGGCAATGGGCCCGCTACGGCCGGACCGGGTTTGCCGCGGCCTACCTGCGCGAGCAGTCGCGCGCCGCGCTCACCGGCACGCCCAACCGCTTCGAGGTCGAGGCCGGTCTGCGCGACGGCGGCTACCTGTGAGGGCGAGTCGTCGGGGATAGGGTGGTCCGCATGACCATGGGGATGAAGCACAAGACCGGTTCTGCGGTGGCCATGGCGGCCGCCGCGGTGATGATCGCGGGTGCCGGGGCGGCAACGGCGGCTCCGCCGTCGGCCTTCCTCGGATCCTGGGACGGCCACGGGCGGCAAGTCGTGCTCAAACCGGGTGGATCGGCGACCGTCTCGTTGGCGTCGGGTGCCGCCAACGTCGAGAAGTGGACGGCGACGTGGGGGCCCGCGGAGGGCCGCATCGACGTCGCCTTCGTCAAGCGCACCCTTCGCCACGGCGACACCGCCGGCTTCGGTCTCGCGCCGGGCAAGCACTGGCTGGGGCGGCTGACGAAGGTGCGAGGGTTCACCGTCCTCGAATTCAACCCGGGGCTCCAGGGGGTCTACTGGTGCCGGGCCGCCGCGAACCGCGCCGGGGTGTGCGGCGCCTGAGGTCGGCCGATTAGGACAGCTCGCGCTTGAGGATCTTGCCGGCCGCGTTGCGGGGGAACTCCTCGACGACGACGACTGAGCGCGGCACCTTGAAGTTGGCCAGGTGTTCGCGGGCGTATGCCACGACCGCATCCTCGTCGACCGCGGCGCCGGGCTTGGCCGTGACGAATGCTCGGCCCACCTCGCCGAGTCGTTCGTCCGGCACCCCGATGACTGCGACCTCGGCGACCCCGTCGACGCGGGAGAGCACCTGCTCGACCTCGGCCGGATAGACGTTGAAGCCGCCGCAGATGTACATGTCCTTGAGGCGGTCGGTGATCTTGAGGTTGCCGTGGGAGTCGATCGTTCCGACGTCGCCGGTGTGCAGCCAGCCCTCGTCGTCGATCGTCTTGGCGGTGGCGGCCGGGTCGTCGAGGTAGCCGCGCATCACCATTGCTCCCCGGGCGAGGACCTCCCCGGCACCGCTGTCATCGGGGTTGTCGAGCTTGATCTCCATCCCCGGGTAGGCACGCCCACACGTCGTCGCGACGGTGACGTCGTCGTCCTCGGCCGTGCAGGTCGTGATGAAGCCGCTGGTCTCGGTCTGGCCGTAGGCGGTCAGCACGGTCTCGACGCCCAGGTCGGACTGCAGCCGTTCGACGAGCACCACCGGAACGACAGTCGCCCCGGTGACCACGAGGCGCAGCGAGGAGAGGTCGTAGCCGGAGCGCTCGGGCGAATCGAGGATGGTCTGGAAGACGGTCGGGGCGCCGGGGAAGACGGTGATCTTGTGCTCGTCGACCGCGCGCATCGCGGCGGTGGGGGAGAACACGGCCAGCGGCACCATCGTCGCGCCGAACAGGATCGACACCAAGATTCCGGCCTTGTAGCCGAAGGTGTGGAAGTAGGGGTTGGCCTGCAGATAGCGATCGGCGTCGGTCAGCCCGCCGTTGGCCCCCCAGCCGTGCGCGCCGGCGATGGTGTGTCGGTGCTCGGCCAGCACGCCCTTCGGGGCCCCGGTGGTACCGGAGGTGAACAGGATGTCCGACAGGTCGGTCGGCTCGACGTGGTCGGCGCGTGCGTCGGCGGCGGACAGGTCGGTGCCCCGGGTCATGAACTCCGCCCAACCGATGGCCGGCGCGGGCGGCGCGCCGGAGCCGGTCAGGTCGATGCCGACGATGGTGCGACCCTCGCCGACCGGGTTCCCGAGGAGATCGGCGAGGCGGTTGGTGCCGACGAACTCCCCGACCGTCACCACCAGGCGCGCGTCGGAGCGCTCGATGATGTCGGCGGCCTCGCTGATCGTGTACCGCGTGTTGAGCGGAACCAGGACCGCGCCCGCGTAATGGGTGCCCAGCGCCGCGATCGGCCAGTGGTAGCTGTTGGGCGCCCAGATGGCGACCCGGTCGCCCGGCTCGACTCCCGAGGCGACCAGGGCGGCCGCGAAGACCCGGACCTGGCCGAGCAGTTGCTCCCACGTGAGGATGATCGGTTCGGTCAGGCCCAGGACGTCGGACCACTGATCGTCGACGATCGCGGGTCGGTCGGGCCAGTTCTGCGCCGCCCGTCGCAGCGCTTGCGGGGTGGTCTGTACGGGCGCATCCATAACCAAAACCTAGCAAATGCTTGGTAGGTTAAGCTAGGGGTCATGACGTCGATCAACCTGGCCGACCGCGCCGTCGACCTCGGCGAATGGGCGGCGAACACCCCCGACGCCGATGAGGTCTTCGCCCGTGCGGTGCGGGCCTGGCTCGATGAGAACCTCGCCGGTGAATTCGCGCACCTGCGCGGTCGCGGCGGACCGGGCAGCGAGCACGAGTTCTTCGCCGACCGCCTCGCGTGGGACCGCCACCTGGCCAAGGCCGGCTGGACCTGCCTGGGCTGGCCGTCGCAGCACGGTGGTCGAGGCGCGACGATGAACCAGCGGATCATCTTCCACCAGGAATATGCCCGCGCGAATGCACCCGCCCGGGTGAACCACCTCGGCGAAGAACTCCTCGGCCCGACGCTCATCGAGTTCGGCACCCCCGAGCAGCAGGAGCGCTTCCTGCCCGGCATCGTCAACGTCACCGAGCTGTGGGCCCAGGGCTACTCCGAACCCGGCGCGGGCTCCGACCTGGCCGGAGTCGCGACCACCGCCCGCCTCGACGGCGCCCCGGCGGACGGGCCCGCTCGCGGAGCTCCCGGCGCCCAGTGGACGATCAACGGCCAGAAGATCTGGACCTCGCTGGCGCACGTCGCCCAGTGGGTGTTCGTACTTGCCCGGTCCGAACCAGGCTCCCAGCGTCACGCCGGCCTGTCCTTCCTGTTGGTGCCGCTGGAGCAGCCCGGCATCGAGGTGCGACCGATCCAGCAGCTCACCGGCACCTCGGAGTTCAACGAAGTCTTCTTCGACGACGCCAAGACCGACGCAGACCTCATCGTCGGCAAGCCCGGCGAGGGCTGGGCCGTCGCGATGGGCCTGCTGCAGTTCGAGCGGGGCGTGTCCACCCTCGGCCAGCAGGTCGGCTTCGCGCGGGAACTCGACGACCTGGTCGAGATCGCCCAGCGCAATGGGGCGGCCGACAACCCGGAGATCGCGGGTGCCCTCAAGCGGGCCCGCATCGAACTCGCCGTGATGCGCGCCCACGCGGGCCGCACCCTGGACGCCGCGCTCGGCGACAACACCGCGTCGCGCACCACCCACGGCTTCGCCACCGCCGCGGGGGACGCCTCGGTGGCCAAGCTGCTGTGGGCCAACTGGCACCGACGCCTGGGCGAGCTGGCCATGCAGGTCATCGGCGCCCCGTCGCTCGTCGGCCCGGCCACCACCACCGAGGGCGTGCCCAACGACCTCACCGACCCCGAGCACGTCGAGCTCGACGAATGGCAACGACTCTTCCTCTTCACCCGCGCCGACACGATCTACGGCGGGTCGAACGAGGTGCAGCGCAACATCATCGCCGAGCGCGTGCTCGGCCTACCCCGAGAGGCCCGCGCATGACCGACCGCCCCCAGTCCCCGCTCGCAGCCGTGCCCGACGAGATCGGCGGCCACGACCTGCTCGCCGGCAAGAAGGTCGTCGTGACCGCGGCGGCCGGCACCGGCATCGGCTTCGCCAGCGCCCGCCGCGCCCTCCTCGAGGGGGCCGACGTGCTCGTCTCGGACTTCCACGAGCGGCGCCTGGCTGAGACCGTCGAGAAGCTGTCCGGCGAGTTCGGCGACCAGCAGGTCACCTCTTTCGTCTGCGACGTGTCCAGCACCGAGCAGGTCGACGCGCTGTTGGCCTCGGCAGCCGAGCAGTTGGGCCGCGTCGATGTGCTGGTCAACAACGCCGGCCTCGGCGGCGAGACCCCCGTCGTCGACATGACCGACGAGCAGTGGGACCGTGTCCTGGACATCACCCTGAACAGCTGCTTCCGCGCCACTCGGGCCGCGCTGCGCTACTTCCGCGAGGCGGACCACGGCGGGGTCATCGTCAACAACGCCTCGGTCCTGGGCTGGCGCGCCCAGCGCGGCCAGGCCCACTACGCCGCCGCCAAGGCCGGCGTGATGGCCCTGACCCGCTGCTCGGCGGTCGAGGCCGCCGACTACGGCGTCCGCATCAACGCCGTCGCCCCGTCCATCGCCCGGCACCCGTTCCTGGCGAAGGTCACCAGCGACGAGCTGCTCGACGAGCTGGCCTCCCGCGAGGCCTACGGCCGCGCCGCGGAGGTGTGGGAGATCGCCGCCACCATCGCCATGCTCGCCAGTGACTACACGACCTACCTGACCGGCGAGATCGTGTCGATCTCCAGCCAGCGCGCCTGACCCGCGAAACCAAGGAGCCCCCATGAGCACCCCCCAGGCCTACATCGTCGACGCCGTCCGCACCCCGGTCGGCAAGCGCAACGGATCGCTCGCCAAGGTCCACCCCGCCGACCTCGGCGCACACGTCATCTCGTCGATCGTCGAGCGCACCGGCATCGACCCGGAGGTCGTCGACGACGTCGTCTTCGGCTGTGTCGACACCATCGGACCGCAGGCCGGCAACATCGCCCGCACCGCGTGGTTGACCGCCGGGATGCCGCTGGGCGTCCCCGGCACCACCGTCGACCGCCAGTGCGGCTCGAGCCAGCAGGCGATCCACTTCGCGGCGCAGGGCGTCATGAGCGGCACCCAGGACGTGGTGCTCGCCGGCGGCGTCCAGAACATGAGCGCCATCCCCATCAGCCAGGCGATGATCGCCGGCCAGGAGTTGGGCTTCACCACGCCGACCGCCGAGTCGCCGGGCTGGACCAAGCGCTTCGGCGACGCCGAGATCAGCCAGTTCGTCGGCGCCGACATGATGGCCAAGAAGTGGGACATCAGCCGCCGCGACATGGAGGAGTGGGCGCTGCAGAGCCATGAGCGCGCCCGTGCGGCCATCGCCGAGGGGCGCTTCGACGCCGAGTACGTGCCGCTGGGGGACTGCGTCGTCGACGAGTGCCCGCGCGAGACCTCGCTGGAGAAGATGGCGTCGCTGGACGTGCTGGCCCCCGGCTCCGACCTGACCGCCGCCGTCGCGTCGCAGATCTGCGACGGCTCGTCGGCGGCCCTGGTCGTCTCGGAGAAGGCGCTCAAGGAGTACGGCCTGACGCCGCGCGCCCGCATCCACCACATGTCGGTGCGCGGCGACGATCCGGTGATGATGCTCTCGGCACCGATCCCGGCCACCAAGTACGCGCTGGAGAAGACCGGCATGAGCATCGACGACATCGACGTCGTCGAGATCAACGAGGCCTTCGCACCGGTCGTCCTCGCCTGGCTCAAGGAGACCGGCGCCGATCCGGCGCGGGTCAACCGCAACGGCGGCGGCATCGCGCTGGGCCACCCGCTCGGCGCCACCGGGGCCAAGCTGTTCGCGACGATGCTCAACGAACTCGAGCGCACGGGCGGCCGCTACGGTCTGCAGACGATGTGCGAGGGCGGCGGCACGGCCAACGTCACCATCATCGAACGGCTCTGACCGGCATTCCCGCCCAGGCGGGGCTGTGACCGGCGCCACCTTCGGGGTAGGCTTGGGATAGATCAGTGGATTTGTCTCACCGTATTGGAGTTCCCGCATGACCAAGCCAGCCGAAGCCGGAGTGCGCACCGGTGACAAGGTCTCGTCCGAGACCCACACCATGGAAGAACTGCTGGAGATCCAGCGCGCCGCTTTCCTGCGCGACGGGATCCCCGATGCGAAGACGCGGATCGACCGCATCAACCGGCTGCAGGCCCTGCTGCTCGACAACGCCGACGAGATCTGCGAGGCCCTCGACGCCGACTTCGGCACGCGCCCGCGCGAACTCTCCATCGCGGCGGATGTCGCGGGCTGCATGATCGACCTCACCCATCAGCGCCGCAGCGTCGCGAAGTGGATGAAGGAGACCAACGTCGCCAAGCTCCAGGGCGCCCTCGGCTTCAAGCAGCGCCTGCGCCACGACCCGCTCGGCGTCGTCGGCATCATGGGGCCGTGGAACTTCCCGCTGCAGCTGACGGTCGTGCCCGCGGGCTCGGCGTTCGCCGCGGGCAACCGCGTGCTGCTGCGCCCGTCGTCGATCACCGCGAAGACCACCGAGGTCATCGCCAAGCACGCGCCGGACTACTTCTCGATCGAAGAGCTGGCGGTCATCACCCCCAAGCACGGCGGCGGCTCGGACTTCGCCAAGCTGAAGGTCGACCACATGTTCTTCACGGGTTCGCCCGAGGTGGGCGCCTCGGTGGCGTCGGAGGCCGGTAAGAACCTGGTCCCGGTGACCCTCGAGCTCGGCGGCAAGAACCCCGCCATCGTGGACGTCGACGCCGACATCGACGACGCGGCCAAGTTCCTCGCCGACGCCCGCATGGTCAACGGCGGCCAGGTCTGCCTCTGCCCGGACTACGTGTTCGTCCCGGAGAGCAAGCTCGGCGAGTTCACCGACAAGGTCATCGAGCGCTGGACCACCAACTTCCCGTCCATCGTCGGGAACCGCGAGTACACCTCGACGATCAACGAGAAGAACTACACCCGCATCGTCGGGCTGATCGACGACGCGGTGGAGCTGGGTGCCACCAAGCGCCAGGTCATCCCGGCCGGCGAACAGCTGCCCAACGCCGACGCGCGCAAGATCCCGCCGACCCTGCTGACCGGCGTCAAGGCCGGCATGAAGATCGAGGAGGACGAGGTCTTCGGACCGGTCCTGTCGGTCTACCCGTACCGGGAGCTGGACGAGGCGATCGACAAGATCAACTCGGCCGGCCACCCGCTGACCCTGTACTGGGTCGGCAAGGACAACGCGCGCATGGCCCGCGTCGCCGACCACACGCGCAGCGGCTCGATCAGCGGTAACGACTTCGCGTTGCACCTGCTGTCGCACGGACTGCCCTTCGGCGGCGTCGGCCGTTCCGGAATGGGCAACTACCACGGCCAGTTCGGGTTCGAGACCTTCAGCCACGCCCGGGCGGTCACGGTGTCGTCGATGCCGATCAACTTCGCCGAGATGATGTCGGCACCGTTCACCGACCGCGACAAGAAGATGACCGAGACCCAGATGAACATGTTCCGCCGTTTCCTGCGCGGGTCGATCCGCAAGAACGCCAAACGGTGACGGTGGCGCAGAAGGGGACCTGCGACCCCCGGTTCGAGGGAGTCGGCAAGGCGTTCACCCGCCTCTTCGGCGGTCGCCTCAACGGCGGCGGCGCGCTGTGCGTGTACGAGGACGGCAAGCCGATCGTCGACATCTGGGCCGGAACCTGCGATCGCCGGGGCAAGCAGCCGTGGACGCAGTCGACCGGCGCGATGCTCTACTCCGCGTCGAAGGGCCTGTCCGCGCTCGTCATCCACCGGCTGGCCGACCGCGGCCTCATCGACTACGACGAGCCGGTCGCGACGTACTGGCCGGAATTCGCCTCGCGCAGCGGTGAGCGGATCACGGTCCGCCAGCTGATGCTGCACCGCGGTGGACTGTCGCAGCTGCGGGGGATCGCCGAGGACGCCTCCGACCTCCTCGACCACGAACTGATGCACTCGCGGCTGGCCGAGGCCATGCCCGACCGGCACTACGGGTCACCGGCGTACCACGCGTTGACCTTCGGTTGGCTCATGAGCGGGCTGGCCGGTGCGGTGACGGGCAAGTCGATGCGCGAACTCTGGCAGACCGAGCTCGCCGAGCCGCTCGGCATCGACGAGCTGTCCCTCGGTGCGCCGCCGGCCGGCAGCCCGATGACCGTGGCCGAGTTCGTCGACCCGTTCCACATCGGCGAGTACGGGCTGAGTGACGCGGTGTTCTCGGTGGTCAAGCACCTGCCGACGTCGCTGGGCAACATGGTCGGCAGCGTCGACGCCGGTGCCGGCAGTGCCGAGCTCCTCAAGGGCCGGGACCCGGCGCTGCTGGAGACCCAGATGCCGGCGGCGAACGGTGTCGCGACTGCGCGCGCCCTCGCGCGCATCTACGCACCGCTGGCCACCGACGGCACGCTCGACGGCAAGCGGTTCCTGTCCGAGGAAGCGGTCCGCTCCTTCGACGGCCCGTACCGCTGGCGCCGTGACCGCGGCCTGGGCCTGCCGATGTCGTGGAACCACGGCTTCCACCGTGCGCCGATCCCGGTCGCGAACGGATTCGGGCACGTCGGCATCGCCGGATGTTTCGGCTGGGCGGACCCGGCGACGGGTGTCTCGGTCGGATTCGTCCACAACCGCATGCTGTCGACGGTCGTCGGCGACCTGGGCATCTTCCTGTGGCTGCTGCCGATGGTCACCCGTGCGGCGGCCAAGCCGGTGCGCGGCTCGACGGCCGGCCCGGTGCCGACCCGCCCCTCCCGCGTCGGGTGACGGCGGTCGGTCAGCAGGCCTGGTAGACCCGGCGCACCCGGAAGGTGCCCAGGTCGACGACGCTGCCGCGCCGCGTCACGCCCCAGCGGCTGGAGCCGACTTCGTGGCCCTCGCTGCCCCAGCGGTACGTCGTCCCGTCCGCCCGGGTGCCACTGTTGCAGCTGGAGAAGATGCGGTCGACGACGACCCGGTAGGCGCGGCGGGACTGCAGGCCGCCGAACACCATGCATCCGCGCGGCGACGAGTTCAACGTCCGCTTGGCGCCGAAGTCCCAGAAGTTGCGGTTGTTGATGGTCATCGGCCCGACGTAGGGATCGCCGCCGATCCGGGCGCAGACGCGCGCCCCGGTCACGGCCGCCTCTGCGGGGGCGGGTTGGACGGCGAGGGTGCCGCCGAACACCGCTGCGAGGGCGGTCAGCGTGACGATGAGCTTCTTGGTGATCATGGGTTTGGCCTTCCTCGAGGTCTTGTAGCGGAGGGTAACAACCAAGCACTTGCTAGGGTGAAGAGTCGACGGAAATCCCTGGGAGGTGTGGTGGCGACGAAGACGGGTGCCGGCTCCGGCGCGACCCGGCGCGACGAGCTGCTCGGGATCGCCGGCGAGCTCTTCGCCGACCGTGGGCTGCGCTCGACGACGGTGCGCGACATCGCCGATACCGCCGGGATCCTCTCGGGCAGCCTGTACCACCACTTCGACTCGAAGGAGTCGATGGTCGACGAGCTGCTGCGGGCCTTCCTCGACGGGCTCTTCGACCGGTACCGCTCGATCGCCGCGGCCGGCCTGCCGGCCACCGAGACACTGCGACAGCTGGTCGTCGCCTCCTTCGAGGCCATCGACGAGCGCCACACGGCCGTCGCGATCTACCAGAACGAGGCGCGACATCTCGCGTCGCAAGAGCGGTTCGGCTACATCAACGAACGCAACATCGAGTTTCGTCAGCTGTGGGAGTCGGTGCTGCGACGGGGGGTCGCCGAGGGCGACTTCCGGGCCGACCTGGACGTCGACCTGGTCTACCGCTTCCTGCGCGACACGGTGTGGGTCGCGGTCCGCTGGTACCGCCCCGGTGGCCCCAAGACCGTCGACGAGATCGCCGACCAGTACCTGGGCGTCGTGCTGGACGGCATCCTCCCGCGATGACCGCCGACATCCCCGAGATCCAGTACACGTATGTCTGCGGTGAGGGCGACGCCCGGCGCTTCACCCGCGACGGCCTGTGGCGCTACTACCGCCACTCGCGCCGACCGTGGATCGTGCTGGCCGTCCAGACGGTGATTTTCGCCGCCATCGCCGCACTCACCGGGTGGTGGTGGCTGCTGGTGCTGGTGCCGCTGACCCTCGCGCTCGCCGTCGCCATCGACACGCGCAACGTTCGACGCCGTTTCCGCGCGATCGCGGCACCCGGTACGGAGTGGGCCTCCGGCTTCGGCGACACCGCGTTCCGGGTCATCGACGGCGGCGCCCAATCGGTCATCGACTACTCCCAGGTCGCGTCTGTGCAGCGGATGGAGCGCGGCTATCTGGTGATCCGAACGGTCTCGAGCGGGATCCTCGTGCTGCCCCCGGAGATCGCACCCCGGCCTGCCGAACAGGTCCTGCGCGGCGGCATGGTCACCGGTGGGCGACCGCCTCAGTCTTTGGCGGAGTGATACGCCGCGAGGGGGAGGAAGATGTCGTCGACGATCGTTCGGGCGTAGTCGTCGTCGATGGGGCCGAAGGTCATGAGCACGTGGTGGCGCCACAGGTCGAGCGGTAGCGAACGGACCGCGGGTGGGATCTTGGCCAGGTCGATCTCGCCGCGCGCATCGGCCCGCTCGAGGATGATCGTGTCCGACGGGGTCCGCGATTGGATCAGCTGTTCGCGGGCCTGCGCCATGGTGATCCCGGACTCGTAGAGGTTGCCCAGCTGCACCACCATCGGTACCGCCAGGCCGGTCCGCTGCTCGGCGAGCTGATGCAGGAGCTCGAGCAGGTCGCCGCGCAGGCTGCCGGTGTCGGGGACCTCGACCGGACGCTGGTCGGAGTAGTGGCGGATCGCCGCGATGATCAGGTCCTCGCGCGTCGGCCAGCGGCGGTACAGCACCGGACGGCTCGTCCGGGCCCGCTTGGCGACCGCGTCGAAGGTGAATGCTGCGACGCCGCGCTCCTCGAGTTCGTCCCATGCCGCGTCGAGGAGGGCGTTCTCGAGTTCATCACCCCGCCGCCTGGTCCGCGACGCCTCCGGCTCATTAAGAGTCACTTGCGTATCTTAACATTCGGGACTACCTTGACCGTTGGATACAGAAATGTATCTAACAGATGCGAGGAGAGTGCAGATGACCTCAGCCGAGACCGCCCGGCCCCAGCCGGACTCATTGGGCCGCGAAGAGAAGAAGCTGATCGCGGTGTTCATCATCGGGGTGCTGGCGGTCGTCTTCGACACGACGATCATGAGCATCGCGCTCCACTCGCTCTCGTCCGACCTGAAGGCGCCGGTCTCGACCATCCAGTGGGTGACGACCGGGTATGTGCTCGCCTTGGCCGCGACGGTGCCACTCACCGGCTGGCTGCAGCAGCGGATCGGCGGCAAGCGCGCTTGGATCCTCGCTGTCTCGCTCTTCCTGATCGGCTCGGTGCTGTGCAGTCTCGCGTGGAGTGCGTCGAGCCTGATCGCCTTCCGCGTCGTCCAGGGCATCGGCGGCGGCATCATGATGCCGTTGATGCAGACGCTGCTCATGCAGCGCGCCGGTGGCCGGAACCTGGGCCGCCTGGCCGCGACCGTCGGCCTGCCCGCGATGCTCGGACCGATCCTGGGGCCGGTCGTCGGCGGCGCCATCCTGCACTGGTTCGACTGGCCGTGGTTGTTCTGGGTGAACGTGCCCTTCTGTGTCGTGTCGTTGCTGCTCGCCTGGCGCTGGCTGCCCACCGACGAGCCGCCCGCCGTGCGTCCGCGGCTCGACGTCATCGGCGCGGTCCTGCTGCTTCCCGCGCTCGTCGCCCTCCTGGTCGGCCTGTCGAACTCCGCCGGACACGACGGCTTCGGGGCCCGGGACGCGTGGATCCCGATCCTGGCCGGCGCGCTTCTCCTCGCGGCCTTTGTCGCCTATGCGACGAAGGTCGGCGACCGTGCCCTGGTCGACGTCCGGCTCCTGCGCTACCGGCCGGTCGCCTCGGCGTCGGCGCTGCTGTTCCTCTCCGGTGTCGCCGCATACGGCATCATGCTGCTGCTCCCGCTCTACCTGCAGGAGCTGCGCGGGATGGACGCCCTGGGAGCCGGACTCTTCCTCATCCCGCAGGGCATCGGCATGCTCGGCAGCCGGAGCCTGGCCGGCCGGTTGTCGGACACCATCGGGACGCGTGCTGTCGCGCTCTTCGGGTTCGCCGTCGTCGGCCTGGCGACCATCCCGTTCGCCCTCAGCACCGCCACCACCGACAAGTGGCTGTTGATGGCCGTGCTGGTGGTGCGCGGATTCGGGCTCGGCGCGATCATCATGCCGCTGATGGTCGCGTCGTATCAGGGGTTGCCGGCGGCCGACATCCCGCACTCGAGCATCATCACCCGAACCGCGCAGCAGCTCGGCGGGTCGTTCGGCACGGCGGTGCTCGCCGTCATCCTGCAGTCCGCCCTCCTGACGCGTGGCGCGCACGGCCCGTCCGGGGTCTCCGCCTCGTTCGACATCGCCTTCTGGTGGTCGATCGGCTTCGCCGCCTTGGCGACGGTGCTGGCCTTCACGCTGCCCGGCCGGGTGGCGCCGCCGGCGGAGGCGGCCGGACCGCGGCGGTGATCCCTCAGACGCGCGCCCAGGTGATCTCGTCGAGTGAACGCCGCTCCGGCGTCGACGACGAGTGGCCGTCGGGGGTCAGACGCGGGGTGGGACCGCTGGGCGCGCCGACCGCCGCCATGCTCGTCGCCTCCCAGTGGTCGGCCACGTCGAAGGCGGCTGCCACCGCGTCGCGGTCGAACGCGCGGAATTGATGCACCGACAGGCCCAGTGCGCCCGCCTGAACGGTGAGATGCGCGACGGCCTGTCCCAAGTCGTAGTGGGAGAACTCCGAGTACTCGAGGTCGCCGTCCTCGACGCGGATCTGCGCCAGGTTGACCAGCAGCAGTCCCGCCGCCGGGGCCCAGCGACGGGTGCTGGGTGCCAGGCAGTCGACGAGGGCGTCGTGAACGGCGTCGCCGCGCCGGCCGACGATGAACGACCACGGCTGTGAATTGCCCGCCGACGGCGCGCGCCCGGCGGCTTGCAGCAGCAGGTCCACCGTGGTCTCGTCGATGTCGTGGTGGGGGTCGAATGCCGCGGCACTGAGGCGTTCGGCCAGCACGGGCAGCAGGGTCTCGCGGGCGGCGTCCATGCGTGGATACAACCGGCGACGGCGCGACGGGATTCCCCGCGGTCAGTCGCGGGTCGAGGCGGTGACGGTGAACTTGCGGTTCCGCGCGATCTGACGGGTCGGGCCGACCATTCGCTCCAGCGCGCTGCGATAGCGCAGGTGCGAGTTCCACACGCACCACAGTTCACCGCCGGGCCGCAGCACCCGTCTCGCCTCGGCGAACAGGTGCTCGGCGATCCCCGTGCTGAGGGCCGCGTCGGAGTGGAACGGCGGGTTGAGCAGTACGAGGTCCGTGCCGCCGTCCTCGACGGTCTCCGCCGCATCGGCCCGCACCGCGTCCACCCGGGCGGCCACGCCGTTGGCCTCGACGGTGGCCCGCGCCGACGCCACCGCGAGGGCCGAGCGGTCCGTGGCGAGTACCCGCGAGTCGGGACGGGTGCGTGCGAACCACGCCGCCGCGCTGCCGTTTCCGCACCCGAGGTCCACGACCGTCGTCCCGGCGGCTCCGTCCAGCTGGTCGAGCAGGAACCGCGTCCCGATGTCGATGCCGGTACCGGCGAAGACGCCGCCGTGGGCGGCGATCGTGAGGTCGGGATCGGTGTGGTGCTCGGTTCGCGGCCACGTGGAGAGGGCGTCGGCGGCCGCCTCGACGCGCGGGCCGCGGGCCAGCAGCACCCGTGACTTCTGCCGCGCATGGGTCACGTCGACGCGGTCGAACACCGCGCCCAGCACCTCGTTCATCCGCGGGGTCATGTGCTTGATCCGGCCGCCTGCGACGACCACGACGTCGGGTGCGGCGTGGGCGGCGAGGAGCGCTGCCGCTTCGGCGAGCCGGTCCAACGATCGCGGGAGGCGCATGACGACGAGCCGGGCATCGGCGATGGCGGCAGGACTGAAAGGCATCGAGGTGTAGCCGGACAGTCCGTTGCGCTCGGCGTTCGCCGCCAGTGCGCGCTCCCCGGTCACCAGGTCCTGGTGGACGCGGATCTCACCTGCACCGTCAACGCCGTCGAGGAGCCCCAGGGTGAGTGCCCCGTAGGCATCGTCGAGGACGCAGACCTCACCGCGGGTAAGTGCACCGGTGAACGCCGCCGCCTCGTCGAGGATCAGCCGGTCGGCCGCGTCCACGGCGACCAGCCCGGGTCCCTCGACGTCGGGGTAGCGGCGCAGATCCACGCCGCCGAGCCTAGCGGTCGCGTCGACGTGCGAGTTCGGCGTAGACCGCCAACAGCTCCGGATCGTCGACGGAGGCGGGGTTGGCGACCGCGCCGATGTCGGCCCCCTGCAGCAGCCGCTTGACCGGGATCTCCAACTTCTTGCCGGTCTTGGTGTGCGGGATGCCGGGCACGGCGATCACCTCGTCGGGGACGTGCCGCGCCGAGGCCCGCTCACGGATCCGCGTCTTGATGGTGGCGACCAGGTCGTCGTCGAGGTCGCGGCCGGGTTCGAGTACGACGAACAGCGGCATCCAATAGGAGCCGTCGGGTTGTTCGGCGCCGATGACCAGCGACTCGGCGACGCCGTCGACGGTGTCCACCGCCGCGTAGATGTCGGCGCTGCCCATCCGGACGCCGTGTCGGTTGAGCGTCGAGTCCGAGCGGCCGTGGATGACGACGGTGTCGCGCTCGGTCAGCGTGATCCAGTCGCCCTGGCGCCACGCGTGCGGGTACATCTCGAAGTAGGCGTCCCGGTAACGCTGCCCGTCGGGGTCGTTCCACAGCTTCACCGGCATGCTCGGCAGTGGTTTGGCCAACACGAGTTCGCCGACCGCGCCGACCGGCACCGGATCGCCGTCGGGGTCCCAGGCCTGCACGTCGGCGCCCAGGCAGCGCACCGACAGCTCGCCAGGCCAGACCGGCACCGTCGGCGCGCCCGCGATGAACGCGCTGCAGACGTCGGTGCCGCCCGACAGCGACCAGAGCGGCACGTCGGGCAGTTGCTCGGCCTGCCAGCGGTGCACATCGGGGGACAGGGGCGATCCGGTGGAGCCCATCGACCGGAGCGAGGCGAGCGTGCGGGTGCCGCTGACCGGGCTCACCCCCGCGCTCTGTGAGGCGAGCAGATACCCGGGGCTGGTGCCGAAGAACGTGGCGCCGTGCTCGTGGACGAGGTCCCACATCGCGGCGGCGTCGGGGAAGGTGGGCGAGCCGTCGTAGCAGATCACCGAGGCGCCGACCGCCAATGCGGCGATCTGGGCGTTCCACATCATCCAGCTGGGCGAGGTGTACCAGAACAGCCGGTCGCCGGGCCCCAGGTCCCAGTGCAGCCCGAGCTGCTTGAGCATCTCGACGAGGATCCCGCCGTGGCCGTGGACGAGGCCCTTGGGGATGCCGGTCGTACCGGAGGAGAACAGCACCCACAGCGGGTGGTCGAAGGGGACGCGGACCGGCTCGAAGGCGGCCGGGCGGGCCACGGCCTCGGCCCACGCGGTCCCCAGGCCGTCGGCGGAAAAGCCCAGGCGCCCGATGACGATGGTCAGGTCCACGGTGGGCAGCCCCGCGCGCAGGCGCTCGATGTCGGCGCGGCGGTCGTGTTGCTTGCCGCCGAAGGTGTAGCCGGTCGCGGTGATGAGCACCGTCGGCTCGAGCTGGCCGAAGCGGTCGATCGCGGCGTCGGCGACGTAGTCCTGCCCGACACACGACCAGATCGCGCCGAGCGAGGCGGTGGCGGCGAAGGCGACGATCGTCTCGGCGATGTGCGGCAGATAGCCGACGACCACGTCGCCGCGGCCGACCCCGGCCTGCGCCAGCGTCGCCGCCAGGGCGCCGGCGGCCTCGCGCAGGTCGGCCCGGGTCCACGTCGTCGACGACCCGGACTCGTCGGTTGCGATCACCGCGACGTCACCGGGCTCACCACGGCCCAGCAGATACTCGCCGAAGTTCACCTCGGCACCGTCGAACCAGCGCGCGCCGGGCATTTGTGCGTCGGGGAGCACCTCGGAGTACCCGCTGCTCGCGGCGTCGAGGTCGAAGTAGTCCCACACGGCCGCCCAGAACGACTCGGGTGCGCTCGTCGACCACTCCCACAGCGCGGCGTAGTCGTCCGAGGCGTGCCCGGCCCTCGCCGCGAACTCGGTGATCCGGGCCCGCGCGATGCGCTCGGCGTCGGGGGTCCACAGGGGAGGGGTGTGCGCCATGGGGTGATTATCACCCCAAACCCACTCAGTTACTAGGGATTAACCGAGTTTCTTCAGTGCCGCCAGCCGCGCGTGCGCCTGGGTCATGATCGACTCGATCAGCTCCTCGCACGACGGCAGGTCCTCGATCATGCCGACCACCTGGCCCGACGCGAGCACGCCGGCATCGGTGCGCCCCTCGACGAGGCCGGCCTTGAGCAGCATCGGCGTGTTGCCGGCCATGATGACCTGCTGCCAGGTGCGCTCGCCGGACTTCTTCATGGTCCGGCCGTCGCGCAGCATGGTCGTCCAGCGCATGCCGGTCATCTGCTTGAACTCGTTGGCGTTGCGAGCGGCGGCGGCCAGCGCCTTGACGCTCGAGCCGCTCTCGAGGGCCTCCACCAGCTGGGTCCGCAGCACGCGGTGCGGCATGCCGTCGACCTTCGTCGACACGACCGTGTCACCCAGGCCGCGGGTCAGGTACTCCTGCTTGACCGAGTCCGGCACCGCCGAGTCCGACGTCAGCAGGAAGCGGGTGCCCATCGCCACGCCCTCGGCGCCGTAGGCCAGCGCCGCGACGAGGCCGCGACCGTCGAAGAAGCCTCCGGCGGCGACAACGGGGATCGAGGTCTGCCCTTCCTTGCCCCCGAGGGCGTCGATGACCGACGGCAGCAGCAGTGTCGTGGCGACCGGGCCGGTGTGCCCACCGCCCTCGCCGCCCTGCACGATGACCGCGTCGGCGCCCCACGAGGCGACCTTCACGGCGTGCTTGGCCGCGCCGATCGACGGGATGACCACGACGCCGTTGTCCTTCAGCTTCGCGATCAGCTCGGGCTTGGGCGCCAGCGCGAACGACGCGACCTTCACGCCCTCGCGGATGAGCAGGTCGATCCGCTCGCCGGCATCGGTGGCGTCGGCGCGCAGGTTCACGCCGAAGGGCTTGTCGGTCAGCGACTTGGTCTTGGCGATGGCCGCCTCGAGCTCGTCGTAGGTCATCGTCGCCGAGGCGAGAATGCCCAGACCGCCGGCGTTGGCCGTCGCCGAGGTCAGCGCCGGGCCCGACACCCAGCCCATGCCGGTCTGCACGATCGGGTACTTCACCCCGACCAGCTCGGTGAACCGGGTGGACAGCGTCGGCGCGCTCACGCCTTCACCTCGCGGTCGCGCACACCCTTGGGGTCGAGCACCTCGCGGATGATGCGCAGCTGCTCGTCGGTGGGCGCGGCGGTCTCCGGCGCCTTGTCCAGCCCGACGATCTCGAAGGTCGTGTTCTCGGCGACCTCGGCGGCGGTGACACCCGGGTGCAGCGACAGCGCCTGCATCGTGTGGTCGGGGCCGTTGAAGTCGAAGACGCCCAGGTTGGTGACAACGCGGTGGATGTTCAGGTGGTCGTACGCCGGATTCTTCGGATCGACCTTGTCGAAGCCAACGCCCGAGACGATGTCGACCTGGTCGACGAACACCCGCGAGCTGTGCCGCGCCACCCAGTAGCTCGTCGGGTGGTTGATGGTGTTGCCCGGCGCCCCGCGCACGCCGAACATCTGGCGCTTGGGGTGCTGCAGCGGACCGAAGGCCGACAGGTTCTGGTTGCCGTGGCGGTCGATCTGGTTGGCACCCATCACCACGTGGCGGCGGCCCGACGCGACGACGTCGAAGACCTTCCGGAAGGGCATCCAGCCCTCGATCGGACCGGGCTTGCCGATGGCCGGGGTGTCGGCGAAGATCAGCGCCTCGCCGTCGGTGATCAGCAGGTCGGGCTCGGTGGTCAGGCGGGCCAGGCGGGCGCCCAGCAGCGGCGTCGGCGCCATCGGCGACGCCATGATCTCGCCGGCGCCGGTGAAGATGTCGGCGCAGGCCGCGACGCAGTACTCGGCGCGGGTGATGTCGGTACTCACTTGCTGTCCTCCTGCTCGGTCTGCCACTTGGCGACCTCGGACTGATAGGTCTGCTCGTCGATGTCGAGGAAGCGCGCCTTGAAGGCGGCCCAGGTGTCATCCTCGCCGGCGGCCTCGACGTAGAACCGCTGGAACGCCTCGTCTCGGCCGTAGCCGCCGGCGAAGGTGAAGTGCGCGCCGTTCGGCGCGTGCACGACGCGGTCGACGTTCATCCGGTTGACCAGCAGGCGCTCGCGCTCGACCGAACCGACCAGGTCCTCGGTGGAGACGAGCTCGTCGGTCTCCAGGTAGCGGCGGTCGGCGGCGGCCAGGTAGAGGTCGTCGAAGTACGGGTCGACGCCGGTGTAGGCGGCGTTGCCGTGGCAGTCCGCTCGGTCCAGGTGGACGAATGCGGCGTCCAGGCGCAGGCCCGGCATTGCGATCAGCGTCTGGGTGCGGCCGTCGGCGTCGGCATACGGAGACTCGACGGTCTTGAGCTCGCCCTCCCAGAAGTTGGGGACGTCCGAGCCGAGGCCGGCGCGGATCGGCAGGAACGGCAGGCGCGCCGCGGCGGCCTCCAGGCCGCACTTGACCATGCCCTCGTCCATTTCGCGCACGGTGATCGCGCCGGTGGTGCGCGCCTTGGCGAACCAGGGGTCGTAGAACGGCGCCGAGTCCAGCGACACGAAGCCGTAGTAGGCCTTGGTGACCTTGCCGGCCTCGCACAGCAGGCCGAGGTCGGGGCCGCCGTAGGTGACGACGGTCAGGTCCGTGACGTTCGAGCGGGCCAGCGCGCGCACCAGTGCCATCGGCTTGCGCCGCGAGCCCCAGCCGCCGATCCCGATGGTCATCCCGTCGCGCAGCTCGCCGATCACATCGTCGAGCGATGAGGTCTTGTCGGTTGCCATTACTTCTTCGCCTTCCCGGTCTCGACGAACGCGTCGCGGTGCTCGTCGGCGACGCCCGCCAGATTCAGTTCGTAGGTGTAGCGCTGCTCGAGCAGGTAGCTGTTCTTGACGTCGACCGGGTCGATGCCGTTGATCGCGGCCTTGGCGCGACGGATGACGCGGGTGTCCTTGGTGGTGATCATGCGCGCGACCTCGAGGGCGGCGTCGTCGAGCTCGGCGCGCGGCACGACCTTGTACACCGAGCCGAACTGGTGGAGCTGCTGGGCGGTCGCGTTCTGCGCGGTGTAGTACAGCGTGCGCATCATGTGCTGGGGCATCAGGCGCGCCAGGTGGGTGGCCGCGCCGAGCGCGCCGCGATCGACCTCGGGGAGGCCGAAGACCGCGTCGTCGGAGGCGACGATGCAATCGGCGTTGCCGACCAGGCCGATGCCGCCGCCGACGCAGAAGCCGTTGACCGCGACGATGACCGGGACCGCGCAGTCGTAGACCGCGGAGAAGGCGGCCGCGCAACCCTGGTTCGCAGCGATGAGTGCGTCGAAGCCGCTGGTCTGCTGCATCTCCTTGATGTCGACGCCGGCGTTGAAGCCGCGGCCCTGCGCCCGCAGGATCACCACGTGGGTGGTCTCGTCGGCGCCCGCGGCGGTGATGGTGTCGGCCAATTCGAACCAGGCCGCGCTGGGCAGCGCGTTGACCGGTGGGAAGTCGACGGTGATGGTCACGATGCCGGAGTCATCGGACCCCGCGGCACCGCGAGTGGTCGTGATGGGCACGGGTGCGGCTCCTCATCTCTGGGCAAACCAAGCAAGTGCTTGGTTGTTTGTTAGAGTAGCAGCCATGACACCGACGCGTCTCGCGACGTCAAGCACCGCTGATCTCGGCCTGAAGGGTCGAGTGGTCTTGGTGACCGGCGGTGCCCGAGGGGTCGGTGCGGGAATCGCGACGGTGTTGGACGGGCTCGGCGCGATCCCGATCGTGTGCGCCCGGAACAAGCCGGACGCCGGGAACGGATTCGAGTTCCATTCCTGCGACGTGCGCGACTCCGATGCCGTCGCGGCGATGATCGCCGCGATCGTCGACAAGCACGGTCGACTCGACGGTGTGGTCAACAACGCCGGCGGCTCACCGTTCGCACTCGCCGCCGATGCGTCGGACAACTTCGCCCGCAAGATCGTCGAGCTGAACCTCGTCGCGCCGCTGGTCGTGGCCCGGGCCGCCCACGCGGTGATGGCCGAGCAGGAGGGCGGGGGAGCGATCGTCAACGTCTCCAGCGTGAGCGGCCACCGACCGTCGCCGGGGACCTCGGCGTACGGGGCCGCCAAGGCCGGCCTGGACAATCTGACCGCCAGCCTCGCCGTCGAGTGGGCGCCGGCGGTGCGCCTCAACTCGGTCGTCTGCGGCCCGGTCGAGACCGAGCTGTCGCACATGCACTACGGCGACGAGGACGGGGTGGCCGCCGTGGGGGCGACCATCCCGATGGGCCGCCTGGCCGCGCCCGCCGACATCGGCAACGCCGTCGCCTTCCTGCTGTCCCCGCTCGCCGGGTACATCACCGGATCGACCCTCACCGTGCACGGCGGCGGCGAGAAGCCCGCCTTCCTCGACGCCGGCAACGCCGACAACCGCGTCTGATTCCGAACCATCGACTTCAAGGAGCAACCATGTCCGAGCAGATCAGCACCGACCGCGTCGTCATCGTCACCGGCGCCGGGCAGGGCATCGGCCGCGCCCACGCGCTGGCCTTCGCCGCCGACGGCGCGAGTGTCGTCGTCAACGACTACGCGAAGGAGGCCGCGCAGGCCGTCGCCGACGAGATCGTCGCCGCCGGCGGCAAGGCGGTCGCGAACGGGGCCGACGTCGCCGACTGGGCCGCGGGCGCTGAGCTGGTCAAGACGGCCATCGACGAGTTCGGCGGCCTGGACACCGTCGTGAACAACGCCGGCTTCGTGCGCGACCGCATGCTGGTGTCGCTCTCGGAGGACGAGTGGGACTCGGTCGTGCGCGTGCACCTCAAGGGCCACTTCGTGATCCTGCGCCACGCCGCCGAGTACTGGCGCGCCCAGTCGAAGGCCGGTGCGCAGCGACAGGCACGCGTGGTGAACACGTCGTCGGGCGCCGGACTGTTCGGCTCGGTCGGCCAGGGCAACTACGCCGCCGCCAAGGCGGGCATCGCCGAGCTGACCATCCAGGCGGCCGCCGAGCTCGGCGGCTACGGCATCACCGTCAATGCGATCGCCCCGGCGGCCCGCACCGCCATGACCATGGGCGCCGGCGAGGCGATGGCCGCACAGATGGCCGCCCCCGAGGACGGTTCCTTCGACGCCATGGACCCGGCGAACATCTCGCCCCTGGTCGTGTGGCTCGGTTCGGCGCAGTCCGGCGACGTGTCCGGTCGGGTCTTCGAGGTCGAGGGCGGCGTGATCACCGCGCTCGACGGCTGGCAGCGGGCCGCGACCACGGACAAGGGGGCCCGCTGGGAGCCCGCCGAGGTCGGACCCGCGGTCGCCAAGCTGATCGCCGACTCGCCCGCGCCGGTTCCGGTCTACGGCGCCCGCTAGACCGGAACCGCGCTCGGCCGGGCGTCAGGCGCCGGGCGCCCGCACGACCATCGGCACACCCGGGAAGAGTGCGGCCATCTCCGAACGCGACTTGCGCAGGGTGGCCATGCCGAAGCCCTGCTTGCGGCGGGCGGGGCGGATCCAGATCCGCACGTCGACCTCGCCGTCGGTGAGCTCGCCCATGACCAGGCCGACCTTGGCGTCGCCCTCGACGGCCGTCAGCCACACGGCCTCTTCGTCGTCGACGCGGTCGGCGGCGGCGGACATCTCGTCGTGCAGGGCGCCGGCCGGCTTGCCCGAGCCGTCGCCGGCCGAGCCCTGCTCGGCGGTGCGCTCGGCGAACAGGTCCGCATCGTCGTCGGGGGAGAAGGGGCGCAGTTCGAGGGTGTCGCCGCTGGAGGCGGGGCGCTCGGCGAGGGTGAAGGTCAGCGTCGAGTTCAGGTCCTCGAGCTCGGCCTGGTTGCGGCGGCGCTGATCCTTGGTGAGCTGGTAGAAGGACATGCCCAACACGGCCTCGGCGCCGAGCTTGGACTTGCCGAGCAGGTCGGCGACCGCGTCGACGGCGGCGGCGCGGTTGTCCGCGGCGACGATGGCGTCGAGGACCTCGTGGCGGCGCTCCAGCGCGGTGAGCAGGGCGTCGGTGATGTCGCGGCGGGCGGTGGTCTTGTCCAGATCAGTCATGAGGCCGATGGTAACGCCGTATCCTTGTTACCGGTGCGTCTACTGGTGAGTAGTTTCGCAGCCGAAAAAATGTAACACGTTCTTGATACTCCGGTTACACACGAAACCGCGTGTGAACTGCGTGTTATCCGCTTGTACTTCCCTCAAACTAGAACACGTCCTAATCTGGACGGTATGACGGAAATCGACCTCCTCCGCGGTGACACCCACCTCGGCGACTACCTCGTCGCCGCCCTGCACCGCCACGCGAACCGACCAGTCCTCCAGCTCGGCGACGTCGAGCTGACCGGCGCCGAGATGGCCGCCGCGATCAGCACCTACGTCCAGGCCTTCGAAGCCGTCGGCGCCGGCACCGGGACGGCGGTCGGTCTGCTCGCGTTGAACCGGCCCGAGGTCCTGCTCGTCATCGGCGCCGGGCAGACCCAGGGCTACCGGCGCACCGCACTACACCCGCTCGGCTCGGCCGACGACCACGCCTACGTCCTGAACGACGCGGGCGTCTCGACGATCATCATCGACCCGGTCCCCAAGTTCGTCGAGCGCACCGTCGAGCTCCTGGCGAAGGTGCCCGGCCTCACAAAGGTGTTGACCCTCGGCCCGGTTCCGCCGGAGCTCGCCGAGGTCGGCACCGACCTCATCGCGACGGCGGCGGGGTTCGAGCCCAAGCCGCTCGAGGCCGCCCGCCTCGCCCCCGACCACGTCGTGTCGATCACCTACACCGGCGGCACCACCGGTAAGCCCAAGGGCGTCGTCGGCACCGCTCGCGCGATGTCGACGATGACGCAGATCCAATTGGCCGAGTGGGAGTGGCCCGAGCGCCCGCGCTTCCTGATGTGCACGCCGCTCTCGCACGCCGGCGCGGCCTTCTTCACGCCGACGCTGATGAAGGGCGGCACGATGATCGTGCTCCCGACCTTCGACCCCGCACTGGTCCTCAAGACCATCGAGGAGCAGAAGATCAGCGCCACCATGCTCGTGCCGTCGATGCTCTACGCGCTGATGGACCACCCCGACTCCAAGACCCGCGACCTGTCGTCGCTGGAGACCGTCTACTACGGCGCCTCGCCGATCAACCCGGTGCGTTTGGCCGAGGCCATCGAGCGCTTCGGCCCGATCTTCGCCCAGTACTACGGCCAGTCCGAGGCGCCGATGGTCATCAGCTACCTGCGCCGCGACGAGCACGACCCCGCCCGGCTCGGCAGCTGTGGCCGCCCGTCGGCCTTCCTGCGCACCGCGCTGCTCGACGGCGACGGCAAGCCCGTCGCCCAGGGTGAGCCGGGGGAGATCTGCGTGTCCGGTCCGCTGCTGTCCGGCGGCTACCTGGACCTTCCGGAGCAGACCGCCGAGACCTTCACCGCCGAGGGCTGGATGCACACCGGCGACGTGGCGCGCGAAGACGAGGACGGCTTCTGGTTCATCGTCGACCGCACCAAGGACATGATCGTGTCCGGCGGCTTCAACGTGTTCCCGCGCGAGGTCGAGGACGTCATCGCCGAGAACCCGGCCGTCGCGCAGGTCGGCGTCGTGGGTGCCCCCGACGAGAAGTGGGGTGAGGCGGTCACCGCCGTCGTCGTGCTGCGCCCGGGTGCCGGTGAGAGCGATCAGGCCAAGAGCGTCATCGCCGACGAGATCAAGGCAGCGGTCAAGGACCGCAAGGGCGCCGTGCAGTCGCCCAAGGAGGTCTTGTTCGTCGACGCGCTGCCGCTCACCGCGCTGGGCAAGCCGGACAAGAAGGCGCTGCGCGCCCAGTTCTGGGCCGACAGCGCGCGCAGCGTCGGCTAGATCAGGCCTTGGCCATCGGGCAGCCGTAGTCGACGCCCAGGCCCTTCACGCCGTTGAGCCAGCCCGAGCGCACCCGCCGGATCTCGCTGACCCGGCTGATGTCGGGCATGACGTCGGCGATGGCGTTGAAGATCAGCCCCAACTCCATGCGGGCGAGGTTGGCGCCGATGCAGAAGTGGGCGCCGTTGCCGCCGAAGGCCAGGTGCGGGTTCGGGTCGCGCAGGATGTTGAACGAGAAGGGGTCGTCGAAGACCTCCTCGTCGTAGTTGGCCGAGCTGTAGAACAGTCCGACGCGCTGGCCCTTGGCGATGTCGACGTCGCCGACCCGGGTGTCGGCGGTGGCGGTGCGCTGGAAGGCATGCACCGGCGTCGACCAGCGCAGCACCTCGTCGACCGCGGTCGCCGGGCGGTCCTTCTTGAACAGCTCCCACTGGTCGGGATTGTCGAAGAAGGCGTTCATGCCGTGGCTGGTCGCGTTGCGGGTGGTCTCGTTGCCGGCGGTGATGAGCAGGATGACGAAGAAGCCGAACTCGAGCTCGGTCATCGCCTCGCCGTCCTCGCCGGCCTGCACGAGGGCGGTGACGATGTCGTCGGTCGGGTTCTTCCGGCGCTCCTCGGCCATCTGGTACGCGTAGGCCATCAGCTCGGCGTTCGCGGTGACCGGGTCGAAAGGCTGGTCCGGGTCGTTGTAGTTGATGATCGAGTCGACCAGCTGGTGGATTCGGTGCTGGTCCTCTTCGGGGATGCCCAGCAGGCCCATGATCGCCTTGAGCGGCAGGTGGATGGCGACGTCGTCGACGAAGTCCCCGTTGCCCTTGGCGGCGGCTTCCTCGACGACGCGGCGGGCCGTCTTGGTGAGCTGCTCCTCGAGCGAGTGGACCGCGCGCGGGGTGAACATCCGCGACACGATCTTGCGCAGGCGGGTGTGCTCGGGCGGATCGTGGTTGATCAGCAGCGCCTTGGTGAACTCGAGCTGGTCGGGCTCCATGTACTCGGGCAGGCGGATGATCGCGCCCTTCTCATTCGTCGACCACAGGCCGCTGTCCTTGGAGATGTCGCGGACGTGCTGGTGCTTGGTCACCACCCAGAAGCCCTCGTCGCCGAAGATCTCGCCCATCACCGGCTGCTCGTTCCACCAGACCGGCGCGGTCTTGCGGAGTTGGGCGAACTCGGCGACGGGCATGCCGCGCTCGAGGACGTCGGGGTCGGCGAAGTCGAAGCCCTTGCTGATCGGACAGGCATCGGGGACTGCGGTCATGGGAGATCCTCCGCGTTGGGGTCGGCTGTGGCAGCGGTCACTACACCATACATCAATGAATCGAGTGTATGGTCGCCGATCCGTCGACGGTCGGCTGGGTAGGCTGTGCAGCCATGCGCACCCACGGATGGGGCGGGAACCCGCCCGTCGACGACGAGGAGGCGGTCGCCCGCATCCTCGCCGCCACCCGCGAGTGCATCGACGAGACCGGCCCGGCGACGAGCCTGGCCGACGTCGCCCGGCAGCTCGGCGTGACCCGGCAGACCGTGTACCGGTACTTCCCGAGCACCGGGGACCTGCTGGCGGCGACGGCGATGGGGGCGGTCGGCGGGCTGCTCGACAGGGTGGCCGCCGAGCTCGCCGACTACACGAGGCCCGACGAGGCCGTGGTCAAAGGGCTGGTGGTCGTGATGAGCGCGCTGGCCAACGACGACTACGTCGGCCTGGTCCTGCGCGGCGACCAACTGAGCCTGCCGGTGGTCGGCGACTTCACGTCGGAGGTCGGGCAGGGGTTCGCCCGGGAGATGATGGGCCGCATGGCCGTCGACTGGCCGTCGTGGGGGCTGGGCGAGCGCCAACTCGCCGACATCTCCGAGATCATCCTGCGCACGCTCCAGTCACTCGTCCTCGACGACGGCAAGCGCGATCGCGCGGACCTCGCCGCCTTCCTCGACCGGTGGGCGGGCGCGGCGATCCGCGAGATGAGCAGCTAGCCGCGGGGCTCGCAGATCACGACCGGGATCTCCCGCTCGGTCCACGCGTCGTAGGTCTCGAAGTCGGCGTAGAGCGCGACCAGGCGCGGCCACAGCTGCGCCTTCTCCGCCGGCGACGCCGTGCGCGCCGTCAGCTCGTGTTTGTCGCCGCCGACCTCGATGGTGACATGCGGATTCGCCTGCAGGTTGAGGTACCACGCGGGGTGCTTGGGCAGCCCGCCCTGCGAGGCGACGACGACGAAACGGTCGCCGTCGGCCAGGTAGATCAGCGGCGCTGTCCGCGGCTGCCCGGATTTGCGGCCGATGGTCGTGAGCAGGCACACCGGGGCGGGCTTGCGCAGCCCGGCCCCGATCCGCCACGTGCCGCCCACCCGACCGCCGGTGAGGCGGTACAGGCGGGTGTTGAACCGCGAGCCGACCTTGATCAGCTTCGCGACGACCGGGGAGTCGAGCTGGTCCGGCCGCTTGTCGCCGTCCATGGCGCCGTCAGATCCGCTCGATGATGGTGCCGGTGGACAGGGCCCCGCCGGCGCACATCGTGATGAGCGCGGTCTCGCCGTCGCGGCGCTCCAGCTCGTGCAGCGCGGTGGTGATCAGGCGCGAGCCGGTCGAGCCGACCGGGTGGCCCAGCGCGATGGCGCCGCCGTTGACGTTGACCTTGTCCATGTCGGCCTTGTGGACCTGGGCCCAGCTCAGCACGACCGAGGCGAAGGCCTCGTTGATCTCGACCAGGTCGATGTCGGACAGCTTCATGCCCGACTTGGCCAGCACGCGCGCGGTCGACTGCACCGGGCCGTCGAGGTGGTAGTACGGCTCGGCGCCGACGAGGGCCTGCGCCTTGATGCGCGCCCGGGGCTTGAGGCCCAGGGCCTTGGCCTTGTCCTCGTCCATCAGCAGGACCGCGGCGGCGCCGTCGGAGATCTGCGACGAGGTGCCGGCGGTGTGCTTGCCGCCCTCGATGACGGGCTTGAGCGCCGCGAGTGACTCGAGCGTGGTGTCGCGCAGGCCCTGGTCCTTGTTCACGGTGAGCTTGTTCCCGGTCAGCTCGCCCTCCTTGGTGCGCTCGGGGGCGATGACCTCGAGGACCTCGCGGTCGAAACGACCCTCGTCCCAGGCCTGCTTGGCGAGCTGCTGGCTGCGCAGACCGAAGGCGTCGAGGTCCTCGCGGGTGATGCCGCGCAGGTCGGCGATGCGCTCGGCGGCGTCGAACTGGTTGGGCATGTCGATGTCCCACGACTCGGGGCGGCGCGGGCCGGCGCTCTCCACGACGTTCGCCCCCAGCGGCACGTGGCTCATGGCCTCGATGCCGCAGGCGACACCGACGTCGATGGCGTCGGCGGCGATCAGGCCCGCGATGAGGTGGTTGGCCTGCTGGGCCGAGCCGCACTGACAGTCGACCGTCGTGGCACCGGTCTGCCACGGGAGTCCCGCGTGCAGCCACGCGGTGCGCGTCACGTTGTTGCCCTGTTCGCCGACCTGCATGACGCAGCCGCCGATGACCTGCTCGACCAATGCGGGGTCGATCCCGGCGCGTTCGATGACGCCCTTCTGTGCCGCGCCGAGGATTTCTGCAGCGTGCAGACCCGACAACCAGCCGTTGCGCTTGCCGATCGGCGTCCGAGCGGCTTCCACGATTACCGGAACACCCATGTCCGTCTCACTTCCCTTGGAGGATTCTCAGGTTCAAAACTAGAACAAGTTCTTGTTTGGTGTCTATGCAGTGTGGCAGAGTGATCACTGTCATAAATTGAAACACGTTCTCGTTCGGTCGCAGCCCGGCAGAACAGTTTGGAAGAGGTGCAGACGTGACCCAGGCGAACGACACCATGGTCTCGCAGGGCGACGCCGCAGGGCAGTGCCCGTTCATGAAGGAGAAGGGTTGGGACTTCACGAGTCCCGACCTGCTGGAGCAGGGCATCCCGATGGAGGAGTTCGCCTGCCTGCGCAAGACCGCGCCGGTGTGGTTCAACGCCCAGGAGCCCGGCAAGGGCGGCGGCTTCCACGACGCGGGCTACTGGGTCGTGTCCAAGCACGCCGACATCCGCGACATCTCGAAGAACTCCGAGGACTGGTCGACCAACGCCAACGGCGTGATCATGCGCTTCGAGGACGACATGCCGCCGGAGGCGATGGACGTCACCAAGGCGCTGCTGATCAACAAGGACGCCCCCGAGCACACCCGTCTGCGCAAGGTCGTCGCGAAGGCCTTCACCCCGCGCGCCGTGCAGGCGCTCGAGGAGAAGCTCGACGACGCGGCCCGCAAGATCGTCAAGGAGGCGTCCGAGAAGGGCAAGGGCGACTTCGTCCACGACGTCGCGGTCGGCCTTCCCCTGATGGCCATCGCCGACCTGCTCGGTGTGCCGCAGGAAGACCGCATGAAGCTCTTCGACTGGTCGAACTCGATGATGAACGCCGACGACCCGGAGTTCACCACCCCGCCGGACCAGGCGTCCGCCGAGATCCTCGGCTACGGCTACAACATGGCCGACGAGCGCCGCAAGTGCCCGGCCGACGACATCGTCACCACGCTGATCACCGCCGACATCGACGGCCACTCGCTCGATGAGACCGAGTTCGGCTTCTTCTTCATCCTGCTGACGGTCGCCGGCAACGAGACCACCCGCAATGCGATCAGCCACGGCATGAACGCCTTCATGGACAACCCCGACCAGTGGGAGCTGTTCAAGAAGGAGCGCCCGGCGACCGCGGTCGACGAGATCGTCCGGTGGGCGACGCCGGTCAACTGCTTCCAGCGGACCGCGCTGCGCGACACCGAGATCCGCGGTGTGCCGATCAACAAGGGCGACCGCGTCGGCATGTTCTACGGCTCGGCCAACTACGACGAAGAGGTCTTCGAGGATCCCTTCACCTTCAACATCCTGCGCGACCCGAACCCGCACGTCGGCTTCGGCGGCAACGGCGCCCACTTCTGCGTCGGCGCCAACCTCGCCCGCATGGAGATCGGCCTGATGTTCAACGCGCTGGCCGACCTGGTCCCCGACATCACCAAGCTGGAGCAGCCGCGTCGTCTGCGCCACGGCTGGATCAACGCGATCAAGGAGCTGCAGGTCGACTATGGCACCAAGTGATGCCGTCGCCGGTGAGCAGCTGCCGCCGTACCTGAACATCGACCGGGAGAACGCCCCCGGCGTCGTCGTCGGGCGCAAGTCCCGCGAGGCCGTCGAGAAGCGGGACAAGCAGGCGTGGCTGGACAACTTCGCCGAGGACGGGATCGTCGAGGATCCGGTCGGACCGTCGATGTTCGACGAGGAGGGTGTCGGCCATCGCGGCCGCGACGCCCTGTCGAACTTCTGGGACATCACGATCGCGACCACCGAGAAGATCGAGTTCGTCTTCGACGAGGGCACGATCTGCGGCAACGAGGTGGCCTACATCGGCAAGATCGTCACGCACATCGCCGGACACATCTCCGAGGCGAAGGGCGTCTTCACCTACGCCGCCGACGAGAACGGCAAGCTGAAGTCGCTGCGCGCGTTCTGGGAGGTCGCCAAGACCATGGAGAGCCTCCGCCCGGCCTAGTTGTCACAAATCACCCTTCCCCGGTGTCTCGGGGTTTGACAGACTCGAGACACCAAGGAGCGAACGCATGGGTGACAAGCAACGGGTAGTGGTCCTCGGCGGTGGATACGCCGGCACCACGACGGCCAATCGACTCGCGAGGTCCTTCGACGTCGTCCTGGTCAACGAGCGCGACCGGTTCGTCGAACGCATCCGGCTGCACCAGTGGGCCGCGGGCACCGGCGGGGCCGCGCGCGACTTCTCAACGATGCTCGCACCGGGCGTCCGGCTGTTCGTCGACACCGCGACGGCGATCGACGCACCCGGCCGAACGGTCGCGCTGGCCTCGGGCGCGGCCCTGCCCTACGACTACCTGGTCTACGCCCTCGGCAGCGGTGCACCCGATGCGACGATCCCCGGTGCCGCCGAGCACGGCCACCGACTCGAGGACTGGGAGTCCGCCGACGCCCTGCGGGAACGGCTCGCGGCCGGGCCGCGGACGATCACGGTGGTGGGTGCCGGCCTCACCGGGGTGGAGGCGGCGGCCGAATTCGGCGAGCAGGGCCACCGGGTCACGCTGCTGTCCGACGGCGAGATCGCCCCCAGCATCTCCGACAAGGGTCGGGCCACCACTCGCGACACCCTCGCCCGCCTCGGCGTCGAGGTCCGTGAGAACGCCGAGGTGGTGGCGATCGGTCCCGAATCGGTACGCCTCGCCGACGGGGTCGAAGTCCCCGCCGAGGTCACCGTGGTCACCGCCGGATTCGCCTACCCCGACCTCGCCCGGCGCAGCGGGCTGACCGTCGACGACGACGGGCGGCTGCGCACCGACGCCGCCCTGGTCAGCGTCGGCGACGACCGCATCGTCGGAACCGGGGATGCGGTGGCGCCCAGCGGCGTGCTGCTGCGCAACAGCTGCCAGGCCGCCATCCCACTCGGCTCGAAGGCCGCGGCCGCGGTCCTCGCGCTCGCCTCGGGCAAGCAGCCGAAACCGGTGGACCAGGGGTTCGTCGCACAATGCCTGAGCCTGGGCCGCGGTGCGGCGACGCTGCAGTTGACCAGCCGCGACGACACACCCAACCGAGCAGTGGTGGGCGGGCGCACCGCCGCGCTGGTGAAGGAGACCATCTGCCGCACCACGATCATCGGGGTGCGCCACCCGCGGCTGTTCCGGTGGGTCAAGGGCGGACCGACCCAGGCGTCGCGGGTTGCCGCGACGGCGGGGCGGTGATGGACGAGACGGGCGAGCACGCCACGGTCTTCGCCGAGTTCCGGCCGCTGCTGTTCACCATCGCCTACGAGATCCTCGGCTCGGCGGCCGATGCCGACGACGTGCTGCAGGAGAGTTATCTGCGCTGGGCCGGCGTCGACCTCGCCACCGTCGAGAACCCGCGGGCGTATCTCGCCCGCGTGGTGACCAGGCAGGCGCTCAACGCCGCGCGGGCGGCCACTCGTCGACGCGAGGAGTACGTCGGCCCGTGGTTGCCCGAGCCGATCCTGCTCGACGAGAACGATCCCGCCGACGACGTGGTCCTGGCCGAGTCGGTGTCCACGGCGATGCTCGTCGTCCTGGAGACGCTGCGGCCGCAGGAGCGCGCGGTGTTTCTCCTGCGCGAGGTGTTCGGCTTCGGCTACGACGAGATCGCCGGCATCGTCGGCACGTCGGTCGACGCCGTGCGGCAGACCGCGCATCGGGCGCGCGGGCACGTGCAGGCCAGGCGGCCGCTCTACGACGCGGCCGATGCCGCGAAGGCGCAGGAGGTGGTCGACGCCTTCCAGCTCGCGGCGGTCACCGGCGACATGGACGCGCTGCTGGCGCTGCTCGCGCCGGATGCGGTCTACACCGCGGACAGCGACGGCAAGGCGAGCGCCGCCAAGCGGCCGATCGTCGGCGCCGACGCGATCGCACGGATCCTGCTCGGCTTCGTGCGCATCGGGATGAAGAAGGACATGGCCACGCGCACCCTCCGGGCCAACGGGATGCCGGGCTTCGCGGTGACGATGACCGACGATCCGGGCGGTGTGTTCTGGTTCCACGTCGTCGACGGGACGATCGCCCACATCTACGCCATGCGCAACCCCGACAAGCTCGGCGGCCTCGTCGAGCCGCGCACCATCGCCCGATAGGAGGGGCTCATGTCCACTGCTCTGCTCGTCTGCGTTTCCGTCTCCCACGGCAACACCCGGAGGGTCGCCGAGGCCATGGCGCCGGTACTCGGCGCGCGGGTCGTCGAGCCCGAGGACATCACCGCCGACGACCTGGTCGGCTGCGACCTCGTCGGGTTCGGCTCGGGGATTTACAACCAGCGCGTCCACCCCCGGCTGCGCGACTTCGTCGCCGCCCTCCCCGACGAGTCGATGACCGGGCGGGCCTTCGTCTTCGGCACCAGCGGCTTTCCGCCGCTGACCACCAAGCCGTTGCACCGGCGACTGCGGCGGGCCGGGTTCACCGTCGACGGGGAGTTCTTCTGCCGCGGCTATGACACCTCGCCGCCCTTCGGGTGGTTCGGCGGTGCCAAGCGCGAACGCCCGAACGGGTCCGATCTCGAGTCGGCACGGGAGTTTGCCCGCACGCTGATCGCCTAGCGGCGTTACAGTTTCGCCGTCCGGCGCGAAGGGGTGATGGATGGACGGTGGATTCGAGGGTGTTTACCGCGAGCACGTGACGCCGCTGTGGCGCTACGTGCGTCTGCGCGTGCCCTCGGACGCCGACGCCGAGGACGTGATCAGCGAGGTGTTCGTGGCGGCGATGAAATCGTGGGACCGGTACGACCCGGCTGCGGGCACCGTCGGTGCCTGGCTGACCGGCATCGCGCGGCACAACGTCGCGGGCTGGTGGCGCCGCAACGGACGGGAGATCCCGTCGGAACACGTCGGGTCCGACCGCGTCGAACCCGGCGACGGACCGGAGACCGCCGCGCTGCGCCGGATCGCCGACGACGAGGTGCGCGCACACCTGTCGGTCCTGACCGAGCGCGAGCGGGACGCCGTGGCACTCCGATTCGGTGCGCGATTGTCGTCACCGGAGATCGGTGCGGCACTGGGCATCTCGGCGCCGGCCGCGCGGATGCTGGTCTACCGCGCCGTGGCGAAGCTGCGGAAGGAGGTCGTGGCGTGAGTACGCACTCCGACGATCAGCGGGCCGCCGACGCTCTCGACGTCGCCATCGCCGACGCGCTCGCCGGTGATCGCACCGACCCCGTCCTGGGGCGGGTGGTCGACGCTTTCGCGGTGGAACCGCCCCCCGACGCGACGGCCCGTATCGCGCGGCGGCTCGCCGCCGCCTCCCCGCGCCCCGCGACGCCGCGCCGGCATCGGCCGCCCC
>NZ_JASGER010000037.1:0-15519 GCF_047606305.1 Gordonia sp. (in: high G+C Gram-positive bacteria)
GGTCCCGACGCCGCCCTTGAGCGCACCCGCGCGCGCCCCGGTACCGGCACCGACGGTGCCGGTCGCGAAGTCCGCGGCGGCGTCGGCAAGGGCCGCGGCGCCGAATCCAGCGTCGGGTCGCGCGCCCCAGTCCCCGACCAGCAGGTCGAAGATCACCGCGCCCGCGACGATCGGGACGACGTGGCCCTGCGCGTCCATCGGCAGCCCGATGCCCTGGTCCTCGAGTCCGCGCATCACCCCGTCGGCCGCGGCCAAACCGAAGGCACTGCCCCCGCTCAACACGATGGCGTGCGCGGTCTGCACGGTGTTCGACGGGTCGAGCAGGTCGGTCTCCCGGGTGCCCGGACCACCCCCGCGCACGTCCACGGCGACCGAGGATCCGGACGGCACGGTGACCACCGTGGTGCCGGTGGCCCAGCCGCTGCCGGGGGCCTCCGGCGTACCGACGACCACCGACTCGTCGAGCCGTTGACAGTGCCCGACGGCGATCCCGGCGACATCGGTGATCCGGTCGCCGGTCGGCGCTGACGGGGCGCTCACCCCATCAGCTCCTCGACCAGGATCCACTGCTGCTCGGTCAGCCAGCGGTAGACGTGCAGATGGGCCGCGTAGGGATGGTCGGCGTCGAGCTCCTCGGGGGTGTCCTCGGTGATGCCCAGCATCGCGCCGAGCGAGAGGCGGACGTCGTTCATCGCGGTCAGCCACTGGTCGGCCTGCCCGGCGGTCAGCGTGATCGTCCCGCCGCCGGCGGGCACGGTGTCGAGCAGGCAGTGCGCGGCGGCCAGCTTCTCGTCGATGATCACCGGCTCGTTCATGCTGCGCAGCGCGCCGTTGAGGTCCCCGTTGACCGCGTCGCAGCCGATCTCGTCGTCCTGGTCGGGTCGGTGGAAGTCGGGCAGCAGGCGGCCGAGGGTGGCGTCGCGCGGGGCCGACGAGTGGCCGGAGCGGATACCGGTGAGATCGGCGAGGTCGTCGGTGGGCGCGGAGTCGGCCCGTTCGGTGAGGAGCTCGCACATCGAGGTGACGATCGAGCGCAGCAGCTCCGACTCGTGCTCAGTGCAGTGTGCGGTGAAGACCGCGTCGTCGCCCGACCCGGTGCGCCGCCAGCCCGACAGGTAACGCTGGCTCATGAATCCCGCTGCATCGTCGCCCACAGCCCGGCCGTGTGCAGCTTGCGCACGTCGACCTCCATCTCGTCCCGCGACCCCGACGAGACGACGGCCTTGCCCTCGTTGTGGACCTGGAGCATCAGTTCGTGCGCCTTGGCCCGCGGATAGCCGAAGAGCTTCTGGAACACGTACGTCACGTAGGGCATCAGATTGACCGGGTCGTCCCAGACGATGGCCACCCACGGACGGTCGACGTGGTCGTCGACCGTCGTCTCCGGTTCCGCGACGGTCGCGCCTCCGGGCGCGGCCGCGCCGCCGCCTTGATCGGGGGACATGAGACTAGGGTAACGAGAGTGACCCGCCCAAGCACAGCCCTGCTCACCGATCATTACGAGCTCACGATGATCTCGGCGGCGCGCACCCACCCGCAGGCGGCCCGACCCTGCGTTTTCGAGGTCTTCGCACGGCGTCTGCCGGACGGTCGGCGATACGGCGTCGTCGGCGGTACCGGGCGGGTGCTCGAGGCCCTCGCCGACTTCCGGTTCACGCCGGACGAACTGTCGCTGGTGTCGGGGTTCCTCGACCCCGAGACCGTCGCCTGGCTGGCCGACTACCGCTTCACCGGCGACATCGACGGCTACCGCGAGGGCGAGCTCTATTTCCCCGGCTCCCCCATCCTCACCGTGCGCGCACCGTTCGCCGAGGCGGTGGTGTTGGAGACGCTGGTGCTGTCGATCCTCAACCACGACAGCGCCATCGCCTCGGCCGCGTCGCGGATGGTGTCGGCGGCCGGGACGCGCCCGGTCATCGAGATGGGCTCGCGCCGGACCCATGAGCGGGCCGCCGTCGCCAGCGCCCGCGCGGCCTACCTGGCCGGGGTCACCGCGACGTCCAACCTGGAGGCGGCCCGCAGCTACGGGGTGCCCAGCGCCGGCACCGCCGCGCACGCCTTCACCCTGCTCTTCACCGGACCCGACGGCCCCGACGAGACCGGGGCCTTCCGCGCGCAGGTGCAGCGTCTGGGCACCGGCACCACCCTGCTGGTGGACACCTACGACATCACCGCGGGCGTCGAGCACGCGATCGAGGCCGCCGGCCCGCAGCTGGGCGCGGTCCGCATCGACTCGGGCGACCTGGGCATCCTGGCCCGTCAGGTCCGCGACCAGCTCGACTCGCTGGGCGCGACCGGCACCAAGATCGTCGTGTCCGGCGACCTCGACGAATACGCGATCGCGTCGCTGCGGGCCGAGCCGGTCGACCTCTACGGCGTGGGGACCTCGCTGGTCACCGGGAGCGGCGCACCGACGGCGGGGATGGTCTACAAGCTCGTCGAGATCGACGGCATCCCGGTGGCCAAACGGTCGAGCCACAAGGAGTCGCACGGCGGCGCGAAGGCCGCGGCGCGGGTGGCCCGCCCCACCGGAACGGTCACCGAGGAGGTGCTCTACCGCCTCGGCGACGCGGAACCAGAGGTGGCCGGCCACACCGTGACCCCATTGCAGATCCCGCTGGTCCGCGGCGGCGAGCCCGTCGACGATCTGCCCTCCCTCGACGATGCGCGCGACCATCTGCGCCGGGCGCTGGTGACCCTCCCCTGGGAAGGGCTGGGACTCTCGCACGGCGAACCGGCCATCCCGACCCGCTATGCCTACTGAGGCACGGGCCGCGACATCGACCGTCGATCTGCTCGCGGTCGCGGTGCAGGCGCTGGGCGGACAGACCCGCGACGGCCAGGTCCGCATGGCCAGTGCCGTCGCGCACGCCATCGACACCGGTGAACACCTCGCGGTGCAGGCGGGAACCGGCACCGGCAAGTCGTTGGCCTACCTGGTGCCCGCCATCGCGCATGCCGCCGAGTCCGGCAAGACCGTCGTCGTCTCGACCGCGACCATCGCGCTGCAACGCCAGCTCATCGAGCGCGACCTGCCGCGCCTGGCACCGGCGTTGGCGCAGCCGTTGGGCTCGGAACCGACCTTCGCGATTCTCAAGGGCCGCTCGAACTACCTGTGCCTGAACAAGATCCACGGCGGCGTCGCCGACGAGCCGGACACCGAGCTGTTCGACGCCTTCGAACTCTCGCGCACCGGCCGCGAGGTGACCCGGCTGCGCGAATGGGCGTCGGAGACCGAGACCGGGGACCGCGACGACCTGTCCCCCGGCGTGTCCGACCGGTCGTGGCGACAGGTCAGCGTCAGCGCTCGGGAGTGCCTGGGGGCGGCGAACTGCGGCTTCGCGCAGGACTGCTTCGCCGAGCGCGCCAAGGAGGAGGCGGCCCACTCCGACGTCGTGGTCACCAACCACGCGATGCTCGCCATCGACGCGTTGTCGCCGGCAACCATCCTGCCCGAGCACGACGTCGTGGTCATCGACGAGGCCCACGAGTTGACCGACCGCATCACCTCGGTGGCCACTGACGAGTTGTCCGCCGCGTCGATCACCCTCGCCGCCCGGCGCGCGGCCAAGCTGATCGACGAGGAACTCGTCGACGACGTGGTCGGCGGCGGCGAACTGCTCGACCAACTGCTCGAGGAGGCCTCCCCGCGCCTGCTGACGTCCCTGCCCACCGGGTGGGACTCGGCGCTGGCGAGCCTGCGTGACCGGCTGTGGCGGGCGCGCAGCGGAATCGGCCCGGTGCGGGCGGCGGGCAACTCCGACGGCGATGCCGCCGCGGCCCGGTCGGCGGCACTCACCGCGCTCGACGAACTCCACGATGCCGCGGTGCGCGTCCTGACCGCCTTCGACGAGCCCGATGCCACCAAACGGCGCGATGTCGTCTGGTTGGCCGAGGAGAAGACCAAGTCCGGGACCCGCCGCGTGCTGCGCATCGCCCCGCTCTCGGTCGGCGGTCTGCTGCGGGCATCCATCTTCGCCGACTCGACCGTCATCCTCACCTCGGCGACGCTGGTCGTCGGCGGTTCCTTCGACGCGCTCGCGACGACCTGGGGTCTGCCGATCGAGGGCAACCTGTCGCGCACCGAGCGCGCGACGACCGGCGACGTCACGGCGTCCGGCAAGGCGGTGCCCGCCGACGACGAGGTGCTGCGCTGGCGGGGCGTCGACGTCGGGTCGCCCTTCGACTACCCGCGCTCGGCGATCCTCTACCTCGCCAAGCACCTGCCCGCCCCCGGTCGCAGCGGCGTGGGCGAGGAGATGCTCGCCGAGTTGGACGCGCTGATCACCGCCGCACACGGGCGGACCCTGGGTCTGTTCTCGTCGATGCGCGCGGCTCGCGAGGCCGCCGACGAGCTGCGCGAGCGCACCGACCACACCATCTTGTGCCAGGGCGAGGACTCCACGTCGGCGCTGGTGCGCCGCTTCAGCGAGGAGCCGCAAACCTGTCTGTTCGGCACACTGTCGCTGTGGCAGGGGGTCGATGTGCCCGGCGACTCGCTCTCGCTGGTGGTCATCGACCGGATTCCCTTCCCGCGGCCCGACGACCCGCTCTCGGCGGCCCGCACCCGTGCGGTCGAGGCCGCCGGCGGCAACGGGTTCATGTCGGTGTCGGCCAATCACGCCGCGCTGCTGCTCGCACAGGGCGCCGGACGCCTGTTGCGCTCGACGACCGACCGCGGCGTCGTGGCCGTGCTGGACTCCCGGCTCGCCACGGCCCGCTACGGGAACTACCTGGTGGCCTCGCTCCCACCGTTCTGGCGCACCACCGACACCGCCACGGTGCTCGGCGCCCTCGACCGGTTGACGTCGTGACGGCCCCGTCCGCCGCGTTCCCGGTCGCCCGGCGCGACGACCTGCTGCGACCCGAGCCCCGACCCTGGTGGCAGCTGCTGGCCGGCATCGTGATCTACGCGGTCGCGCAGCTCGCGGCCGGGTTCGTCGCCGGCCTCTTCGCCGTCTCCGCACAAGGCACGATGGCCGGGCTGGCCGTCGCCGCCCTCCTCTCGATCGCGGGTTTCCTCGCGGTGGTCCCCCGGCTCACCGGTCGCCCCGCCTACGAGCTGCGCGGCCCCGGTGCCACGCGGGAGTTCGGTCTGGGCCTGGTGCTCGGCGCCGCCACCATGTGCCTGGCCGTCGGCGTGCTGGCCGCGGTCGGGTCGTACCGAGTCGTCGACGTGGGGCTGGGCAGCGGGATCGGTGTCGGCCTGATGATCGGCGTCGGAGCAGCCTTCGCCGAGGAGATCTTCTTCCGCGGATTCCTGCTCCGCCTCCTGGACAAGCGGTTCGGCTCGTGGCCGGCGACGATCGTCGTGTCGCTGCTGTTCGGCGCGGTCCACCTCGGCAATCCGCAGGCCACGGTGTGGGGGGCGGTCGCCATCGTGCTGGCCGCCGGTCCGCTCCTGTGCGGCGCCTATCTCTTCACCCGTCGACTGTGGCTCCCCATCGGCATCCACCTGTCGTGGAACGCCGTGCAGTCGGGGGTGTTCGGCATCAACGTCTCCGGCGTCGGCAGCGGCCGGGGGCTGATCGAGTCCGAACTCACCGGCCCCGCCTGGTTGTCGGGCGGGAGCATGGGCATCGAAGGGTCGGTGGTGCTCGTCGCACTCGCGCTCGCACTGGGCCTCGGTTTCCTGGTCCTCGCCCAACGCCGCGGATGCATGCTGCCCCGGCGACGTCTCACCGCCGCACCCGACCGGCTGCCGGCATGAGCGCCTCGGGTGCCAACCCGGGCTTGAGCCCCGGCGACCTCGCCGCACTCGCCGCCGGCACCCTTGCCGATCCCCACGCCGTCCTCGGCGCCCATCGGATCGCCCCCGACCGGGTGGCGCTGCGGGTGTTACGACCACGGGCGTCGGCGGTCAGCGCCGTGGTCGACGGCACCGAGCACCCGATGGCCGAACAGGTCGAGGGCCTCTGGGTCTGCACCGTCGCCGCCGCGGGCACCGCCCTCCCCGACTACGACTACCGCGTGCGGTACCCCGATCCGGACCGCGAGTTCACCGTCGCCGACCCCTACCGCTTCGCGCCGACGATCGGCCCCGACGACCTCGCCCTGATCTCCACCGGTGTCCACCGCCGTCTGTGGGAGGTTCTCGGTGCGCGCGTGCGCACCGTCGACGGCGTGCCCGGCACGGCCTTCACCGTCTGGGCCCCCGCCGCCCGGGGGGTGCGGGTCGTCGGGGATTTCGAGGGGTGGGAGGGTCGCCTGGCGCCGATGCGCCGACTGGGCGACAGCGGTGTCTGGGAGGTCTTCCTGCCCGGGGTGCGCGCCGGCGAGCTCTACAAGTTCCGCGTGCACGGCGCCGACGGAACGGTCGTCGACAAGGCCGATCCCATGGCGCGACGGGCCGAGCGACCACCGGCGACCGCGTCGGTGATCGTCGCCGACACCGACTACGCGTGGCACGACGGCGACTGGGTGCGCCGACGCGCGGCGGTGGACCCGGTGAGCGCGCCGCTGACCGTCTACGAGGTCCACCTGCCGTCCTGGCGACCCGGGCTCGGCTACCGCGAGCTGGCGGTCGAGCTGGCCGACTACGTCACCGAGCAGGGATTCACCCACGTCGAGCTGCTGCCGGTCGCCGAACACCCCTACGGCGGGTCATGGGGCTACCAGGTCACCTCCTACTTCGCGCCGACCGCGCGGCTCGGCACCCCCGACGACTTCCGGTGCCTCGTCGACGAGCTGCACCGGCGCGGCATCGGGGTGCTGATGGACTGGGTGCCCGCGCACTTCCCGCGCGACGAGTGGGCGCTGGCCCACTTCGACGGGTCGCCGACGTACGAGCACGCCGATCCGCAGCGCGGCGATCACCCCGACTGGGGCACGCTGATCTTCGACTACGGCCGCCGCGAGGTCGCCGGGTTCCTCATCGCCAACGCCCTGTACTGGCTCGAAGAGTTCCACCTCGACGGGCTCCGCGTCGACGCCGTCGCGTCGATGCTCTACCTGGACTACTCGCGCGGCCCCGGCCAGTGGACCCCCAACATCCACGGCGGACTGGAGAACCTGGAGGCCGTCACCCTCCTGCGCGAACTCAACGACGCTGTCCACCGCGCCCACCCGGGGGTGCTCACGATCGCCGAGGAGTCGACGTCGTGGCCGGGTGTGACCCGGTCGACGGCCGCCGGCGGACTCGGGTTCTCCCTCAAATGGAACATGGGCTGGATGCACGACACCCTCGCCTTCCTGGCCCGCGACGCCGCCGATCGCTCCTTCCACCACCACGAGATCACCTTCTCGCTGATGTACGCCTTCAACGAGCAGTTCGTGCTGCCGCTGTCCCACGACGAGGTCGTGCACGAGAAGGGCACGCTCTGGACGCGCATGCCCGGCGGCGCCGACGCGAAGGCGCGCGCGGTGCGCTTCTTCCTCTGCTACCAGTGGTGCCACCCGGGCAAGCCGCTGCTGTTCATGGGCCAGGAGTTCGGTCAGACCGCGGAATGGGCCGACGAGCGGGGTGTCGACTGGCACGAGCTGGACGTCGGCGCCCCCGATGTGGCGCTGCACCGCGGCATCGCCCTGCTCGTCCGCGACCTGAACGCGCTGACGCGGTCCAGTCCGGCGCTGCACCGGCACGACACCGAGCCCGAGGGCTACGAGTGGATCTCCGCCGGCGACGACGCCTCCTCACCCGTCTTCGGGTTCTGTCGACGGGCCGACCGGGCGATGATCGTGTGCCTGTTCAACGTCGCACCCGATCCCTTTGCCGAGTACCGCGTCGGCCTGCCCGTCCCCGGGCGGTGGCGGGTCGTGCTCGACAGCGACGACGAGCGCTACGGCTCGGGACCGTCACCGTCGGCGAAGGTCGGCGAGGTCTTCACGACCGCCGCGATCCCCTGGCAGGGTCGTGCGACGTCGATCGCGCTCCCCCTCGCCGCCAACGCGACGGTCTGGCTCGAGCTCGAGCCCGACCACCGATAACGCCGAGTGTGCGCAGATTTTCGCCGAGCGTGCCCAGTTTCTCGTCGAGCGTGCCCAGTTTCTCGTCGAGCGTGCCCAGTTTCTCGTCGAGTGTGCCCAGACTTTCGCCGAGCGTGCCCAGTTTCTTGCCGAGTGGGCAGTCGGCGCCGATAGGATCTGCGTCGTGCAAGCCGCTGTTCGACGACTCTTCGACACCTACGAGCGCCTGACCAACGAGGCACTCGCCGGACACATCGACAGCGAGGCGCTCGCCCGCTGCTACGCCGACGAAGTCATCGGTGCGGGGCCGTCGGGCGTCCGCACCGCGCGCAACGACGCCGAATACCGGGAAGTCCTGGCGCAGGGCTTCGTGAACTACCGATCAATCGGCACCAAGCGCATGGCGATCGACCATGTCACCGTGACACCCATTGACGAACTTCACTGCGTCGCAAAGGTCTCCTGGTCCGCCGAGTACGACCGCGGCGACTCTCCCGATGTCACGATCGACTTCGCAGTGAACTACCTCGTGCAGCTCCGCGATGCGGGCGCTGTGGTCTTCGGCTGGATCACGGGAGACGAGCAGTCCGCGCTCCGCGAGCACGGCATTGTCTAGAACCCACTCGACGGACTTCTGGGCACACTCGACGACGGACTTCTGGGCACACTCGACGGATTTCTGGGCACGCTCGACGAGAAACTGGGCACGCTCGGCGAGAAACTGGGCACGCTCGGCGGATGGCTAGAACAGGGCCGAGGCGAGCTTGCGACGCGCGGCCACGACGACCGGCTCGCTCGGCTCGTAGAGCTCGAAGAGCTCCAACAGGCGGGCCCGCACGCGGGCGCGCTCCTCGTCCTGCGTCGCCTTCACACAGTCGATGAGGCGGTTGAAGGCCGCCTCGGGCTGCTGGTTGAACAGCTCGACGTCGGCGGCAGCGAGCTGGGCGTCCACATCGCCCGGCTCGGCGGTCTCGACGATCGACGACGGGTGCTTGGCGGCTCGGGACACGAACGTCAGGTTCCGCACCAGCGAGGCCGCTTCGGCGTTGTTCGGCTCGGCCTCGGCTATGGCCCGGTAGTCGGCGAGGGCACCGTCGACGTCGCCCGCGTCGAGCTTCTCCTCGGCTGCGACCATCCTCGGGTCGGCGGGCTCCTCGACCTCGGGTGCGCCGGGGCCCTGGTCAGGCAGCGCGGCACCGACCTTCGCGAAGATCTCGTCGATCCAGGCCTGGATCTCCGCCTGCGGCTTGACCCCGGTGAAGACGGACACGGGCTGCCCCTGAGCCAGGGCGACGACCATCGGGATCGATTGGGCCCGGAAGGCCTGCGCGATCCGCGGATTGGCGTCGACGTCGACCTTGGCCAGCACCCACCGCCCACCGGACTGCGCCGCCATCGACTCGAGGACCGGCGACAGTTGCTTACACGGTTCGCACCACGTCGCCCACAGGTCGACGACGACGAGCTGGCTCATGGAACGGTTGATGACCTCGGCCTCGAACGTCGCCTCGGTCACCTCGATCACCGCACCGTTCGACGACGGCGGCGCGCCACCGGCCGCGGCTCCCCCGGTCGGCGCCGGCGGCGCCTGGCGCTGGGCCTCGGCCCGGTCCTTCAGCGCGGACAGGTCGACGGCGCCGGACATGGCCACGGCTGCCTGCTGTTGGCGGGCGGCCGCCTGCTGACGGTTGACTGGTCTGCTCACACGTCTATTTTGTCATGCGCGCGCGGACCGTCGCCGTCGCGATTGGCGCCGATCTCATCGGACAACTCGGCCAGATGGCCGTTGCGGCGGGCCCACCATTCGAAGACGAGCGTGCCGAACGGCGGCAACGAGGACACCACCGCGAGGCCGAGGACCACGAGATTCCACTTGAGCGCGTAGGCGGTGAGGAAGGAGAGCGCGACGAAGGCCAGGAACACGATGCCGTGCACCATGCCGGGGATGCGAACCGCCTCCTCGTGCCCTTTGACCCACTTGAAGTACATCGCGACGAGCAGCGCGGCCCAGGTCACCGCCTCGGCGACCGCGACGAAGCGGAAGCGCTTGGCCGGCGTGGACAGATCGAAGAAGGACGTCACCGCGATCACGCCTTCGGCACGGTGATGATCAGGGCGTCGCCCTGGCCGCCGGCTCCACACAGTGCCGCCGCGCCGACTCCGCCGCCGCGCCGCTTGAGCTCCAGCGCGAGGTGCAGGGTGATGCGGGCACCGGAGGTGCCGATCGGGTGTCCGAGTGCGATGGCCCCGCCGTTGACGTTGACCTTCTCCGGATCGATGCCCAGCTTCCGGGTCGACGCCAGCCCGACGGCGGCGAAGGCTTCGTTGATCTCGACGACGTCCAGGTCTGCCGGCGAGATCCCGGCCCGGTCACAGGCCTTCGCGATGGCATTGGCCGGCTGCTCCTGCAGACTCGAATCGGGGCCGGCGACGACGCCGTGCGGCCCGATCTCGGCGAGCCAGTCCACACCGAGCTCCTTCGCCTTGGCCTTGCTCATCACGACGACCGCACACGCGCCGTCGGATATCTGCGACGCGTTGCCCGCGGTGATCGTGCCGCCCTTGCGGAAGGCCGCGCGCAGCGCGCCCAAGCTCTCGACCGTGGTGTCGGCGCGCACGCCCTCGTCGACGGAGAACTCGACCGGGTCACCCTTGCGCTGCGGGATCGGCACCGGGACGATCTCCTCGGCGAAGACGCCCTTCTGACCCGCCTCGGCGGCCAACCGGTGGCTGCGCGCCGCGATCTCGTCCTGCTGCTCGCGGGTGAAGCCGTCGGTGTCGTTGTGGTCCTCGGTGAGCCCGCCCATCGGCTGATCGGTGAAGGCGTCGTGCAGGCCGTCGAAGGCCATGTGGTCGACCAGCTCGGTCGGGCCGTACTTGAAGCCGGTGCGGCTGCCCGGCAGGAGGTGCGGGGCCTGGGTCATCGACTCCTGGCCGCCGGCGACGACGCAGTCGAACTCGCCGGCGCGGATCAGCTGATCGGCCAGTGCGATGGCGTCGATGCCCGACAGGCACATCTTGTTGATCGACAGCGCCGGGACGTCCCACCCGATGCCCGCCTTCACCGCTGCCTGGCGCGCCGGCATCTGGCCGGCACCGGCGGTGAGCACCTGGCCCATGATCACGTAGTCGACCTCGGACGCCGGGATGCCCGCACGGTCCAGCGCGCCCTTGATGGCGATGGCGCCCAGGTCGACGGCGCTGAAGTCCTTCAGCGAGCCCAGCAGGCGGCCGAACGGCGTGCGCGCGCCCGCGACGATGACGGATGGTTCAGACATGGATACTCCTGAATTCGGCTACCGCACCACGCTACCGTGGCGCCGCGAGCGAGCCCCAACCGGTCGAACCATCGACGGCTGCCGATTAGACTTCGCACCATGGCCGAATCCGGTGACCGTCCCGTGCCCTTCCCCGTCGTCCGTCGTGGCGGCTACGACCGCGCCGCCGTGGACGGGCAACTGCAGCGGCTGAACTCCGAGATGCACCTGCTCGCGACCGATCGCGACTCGGCGGTGGCGCACGCCCAAGAGCTGACGACACACCTCGAGCAGGCGCGCGAGGAGATCGAACGCCTGCGCCGCGAGGTCGACAAGCTGTCCGTGCCGCCGACGACCGCCGCCGGCATGAGCGAACGGCTCTCGCGCATGCTTCAGCTCGCCTCCGACGAGGCCTCGGAGATCCGCGCCAACGCCCAGGCGGAGGCCGACGAGATCCTGTCGGTGGCGCAGCAGACCGCACAGGCCGCGCATGCCGAGGCGCTCGCCGCCCACAAGACCGCGAGCGACGAGCTGCTGGCCCGTGCGAAGAAACTCGACGATCAGGAGAAGGGCGCCACCAAAAAGGCGGCCAAGCTCACCGCCGACGCCGAGGAGCAGGCGAAGAACGTCGTCGAAACGGCGCGCGAGCAGGCCAAGAAGGTGACCGCCGAGGCGGAACAGAAAGCCGCCAAGCTGACCGCCGACAGCGAGGCCGCCGCGGCCAAGCTGACCGCCGACAGCGAGGCGGCGGCCGAGAAGCTCAAGGCCGAGAGCGAGGCGCAGGCGAAGAAGACCCTCACCGAGGCCGAATCCGATGCCGCGCGCACCCGGCAGGCCGCGGGCGATCTGGCCGCCGAACGTCTCGCGCGGATCCGCGAGATCGCCGATCAGACCCGCACCGCCCATCGCGAGGCGGTCAGCCGGCTGACGGCCCTCGCCGACCACCTCGCCACGGCACCGGCGCTTTCCATCGACGAGCTCGACCAGGTCGCCGACCGGACCGCAGAAGAGGAGCAGGCGCTGCTCGAACAGCGTGCGAGCGGACCGAGCGCGGTAACCCCGTCCACCCGGGGCTCGGTCAAGCCGAGCAAGGCGGCGCCGGTCGCGGCCCGCGCCGACTAGAAGAGCCGGAACTCGGTGCTCTCGATGCCGCGCAGCTCGTCGTAGTCGAGGATCAGGCAGCGAATTCCCCGATCGGTCGCCAGCGTCTGTGCCTGCGGCTTGATTTGCTGGGCGGCGAACACCCCCGACACCGGCGCCAGTGTGGCATCGCGGTTCAGCAGCTCCAGGTAGCGCGTCAACTGCTCGACCCCGTCGATCTCCCCGCGCCGCTTGATCTCGACCGCCACGGTCGCGCCGTCCGCGTCGCGGCACAGCAGGTCGACGGGGCCGATCGCGGTCGGGTATTCGCGGCGCACGAGGGTGTAACCGGGCCCCAGGGTCTCCACGTGCTCGGCCAACAACTCCTGCAGATGCGCCTCGACACCGTCCTTGACCAGTCCGGGGTCGACGCCCAGCTCGTGGCTCGAATCGTGCTCGATCTCCGCGATGGTGATGCGCAGCTGTTCGCCGGCCTTGTTCGTGACGACCCAGACCGCTTGCGCGTCGACGTCGTCGGGAACCTCCTCTTCGGCGAGCCAACACGGCGGACTCATCCAGTTGAGTGGCTTGTACGCGCGATCGTCGGCGTGGACGCTGACCGATCCGTCGGATTTGATGAGGAGCAGACGACGGGCCATCGGCAGGTGGGCGGTCAACCTGCCCGCGTAATCGACCTGACATTCCGCTACGACCAGACGCACACCGGCTAGCTTAGACACATGAGAATCTTCGTCGCCTATCTGGCCAACGATGGCGGCGCCGACGCGGTGATGCTCGCCGGTCGACTGGCGCGAACGGTGGGCGCCGAGCTCGACATCGGGCTGATCGCGCCCGGCGAGCACCAGGGTGCCGACCCGGGTCTGGCCGAGGTCGTGCGCGAACAGGCGACAGACTGGCTCGACGACGCGCGCGCCCTGGTCCCCGACGTCCGTTCCGAGGCCCACGTCGCCTTCCACGATTCCATCGCCGCCGGCATCATCGCCGAGGCGCAGCGCACCGGAGCCGTCCTCATCGTCGTCGGCGGGTCGGGCGGCGGGATCGTCGGCAGCCACTCCCTCGGCAGCGTGGTGAACGACCTGCTCCGGTCCTCTCCGCTGCCCGTGGTACTCGCCCCGCGCGGAATTCGGAACTCGGCGGTGTCGACGACGACACAGATCACCTGCGCCCTGGGCACCCGCGCCGGTGCCGTCGGCCTCCTCAACTTCGCGATCACCGCCGCTCAGCGGGCCCGGGTGCCCCTGCGCCTGATCTCACTGGTCGCGCTCGAACAACTTCCCACCGGCGGCGCCGATCCCGACGCCCAGGCGCGTGCGGTGGCCCACGTCGAGAAGGTCCTGCACACCGCGCAGGAGCGCCTGCCCGACGGGGTGGAGGTCACCAGTGCCATCGCACACGGACCGACGGTCGAGGATGCCATCACCCAGCTCGAGTGGCACGACGGCGACCTGCTGATGGTCGGCTCGAGCCGTCTGGCCGCACCCGCACGCATCTTCCTGGGCGCGACTGCCGCCAAGATGCTCCGCGTGCTCTCGGTGCCGGTCGCGGTCCTCCCCTCCCCGGGCGAGATGACCGAGGGATCCACCGATGCCTGAGGTCGGCCTGCCCGACGGGGCCGCAAGACTGTTGGCGCAGGTCCCCGGCGGTCTCTGGATCGACGGCGACTCCGTCGACGCGCACAGCGGCAAGCGCTTCGACGTCCTCGACCCGGCCACCGGGTCTCCGCTGGCCTCGGTCGCCGACGCTGGTGCCGACGACGTGCTGCGCGCCCTCGACGCCGCTGAGCGCGCCGCTCCGGCGTGGGCACGCACCCCGCCCCGCGAGCGGTCGACCGTCCTCGCACGCGCATTTGCCACGGTCATCGAGCGCGCCGAGGACTTCGCCCTGCTCATGACGCTGGAAATGGGCAAGTCGTTGGGTGACAGCCGCAGCGAGGTTTCCTACGGGGCGGAGTTCCTCCGCTGGTTCGCCGAGGAGGCCGTGCGCATCAACGGCCGCACGACGGGCGCCCCGAGCGGCAACGGCCAGATCGTGGTCGTGAAGCAACCGGTCGGCACCTGCTTGGCGATCACCCCGTGGAACTTCCCCCTCGCCATGGGGACGCGGAAGATCGGGCCCGCCCTGGCCGCCGGCGCGACGATGATCGTCAAACCCGCCGAGGACACACCGCTGACCATGCTCCTGCTCGCCCAGGTCTTCGCCGAGGCAGGGCTGCCGCCCGGCGTGCTCGGTGTCCTGCCCACCTCGACGCCGGCACCCGTCTCCGACGCCGCACTGAGCGATCCCCGACTGCGCAAGCTCTCCTTCACCGGGTCCACGGCGGTGGGCAAGACTCTGCTGGGTGCAGCGGCCGACCAAGTCCTGCGCACCTCCATGGAGTTGGGTGGCAACGCTCCGTTCCTCGTCTTCGACGACGCCGATCTCGACGCGGCCGTCGACGGCGCCATGGCCGCCAAGCTCCGCAACGGCGGGCAGGCGTGCACCGCGGCCAACCGGATCCTGGTGCAGAACTCGGTGCGCGAGGAGTTCACCGCGGACCTGGTCAAGCGGTTCGACGCCATGCGTCTGGGACCGGGATGGGCGGAGGGGACGACTCTCGGCCCGATGATCAACGCCAAGCAGCGGGACCGGATCGCGACGCTCGTCGATGACGCAATTGCGGCCGGCGCCACCGTGCGGTGCGGCGGACCCGATGCCGCCGCCGGCCTCGCCGACGATCCGGGCTTCTACTATCCGGCCACCGTTCTGTCCGACGTCGCACCGAGCGCGGCGATCAGCACCGACGAGATCTTCGGACCCGTCGCCGCCATCACCGGGTTCGACGACGAGGAGGAGGGCATCGACCTGGCCAACTCGACCCCGTACGGACTGGCCGCCTACTTCTACGCCGGCGGGCTGGACCGCTGCATGAGGGTGGGTTCCGCGCTTGAAACCGGGATGGTCGGGATCAATCGGGGAATCATCTCCGATCCGGCGGCGCCGTTCGGCGGGATCAAACAATCAGGAATCGGCTCCGAGGGTGGCAGTGAGGGCATCGAGGAATACCTCGACACCAAATACATCGCCTTGCCGCCGGTAACGACCTGATCCAGACATGGCAAAGCACCCCCGGAGGCTAATCCGGGGGTGCTTTGTAAATTGTGTTCGGCGGTGTCCTACTCTCCCACACTGACTAGGGTGCAGTACCATTGGCGCTGGAGGGCTTAGCTTCCGGGTTCGGAATGGGGCCGGGCGTTTCCCCTCCGCTATTGCCGCCGTA
>NZ_JASGER010000038.1:0-2691 GCF_047606305.1 Gordonia sp. (in: high G+C Gram-positive bacteria)
GTCCGGGACGCCGGTCGCGACCGGGCGACTCGCCGACGCGGCCGACCTGGTGGCGCGCACCGACCGCTCCACCATGGTGACCCTGCCCTCGCCCGGCTATCTCACGGCGCTGGCCGCCGGCACGACGCCCGACGCCGAAGCGGCCGCCGCGCTGGCTAGGATCGTCCGCGCCGAGATCCTCGCCCTGGCGGCCGACGGCGTGCCGTACGTGCTGGTGCGCAACCCGGCGCTCGGGATGCTGCTGCACCGCACCGGCCGCGCCCGCGCGGCCGGGCTCGGCCTGGACGCCGACGCGCTGTCGGCCGCGATGATCACCGCCGACAACGCCGCGGTCGCTGCGGTGGCGGGCGCCGAGGGGGTGCCGGAGCACTTCCGGGTCGGGCTGGACGTGACCACGGCCGGCGTCGCCGAGGGCGCCTACGACGAGGACGCCGTCAAGCGGTTCCTCGACACCCAGGCCTACCGGCGGATCTGCGTGGAGTTCCCGGCCGAGACCGACGACCGCTTCCCGCTGACGCACATCCCCGAGGGCGTGGTCGTCTCACTCGGCCTCGTCGACATCACCACCCCGGTCCTCGAGGACGTCGACGACCTGGTGTCGCGGGTCGACGAGGCCACCGAGGACCTCGACATCGATGACATCGCGCTGTCCACCAACGGCGGGTTCCACGCCGTACCGGCCTGCGCGGAGTACCAGTTCGACAAGCTCCGGCTGGTGGAGACGACCGCCCGCTACTTCTGGGGAAACGAGCTCTGACCCACCGGATCACCCGGATCTGCTCAGACCCCCCCAACGCCGAGTCGGCGCTAATTGGACCAACTGGCGCCGACTCGGCGCCTCACGCCGTACCACAAACGCCGACTCGGCGCCTCACGCCGTACCACAAACGCCGACTCGGCGCACCTGATCGGGTCAGGTGCGCCGAGTCGGCGATCGCGACGGGCTCTGCCCAGGCTCAGGCCTCGTCGGCCTCGGTGACGTTCTTGGTCCGGTTCGGGTCGACCTGGACACCGGGGCCCATGGTGGTCGACACGGTGACCTTCTTCAGGTAGCGGCCCTTGGAGCTGGCCGGCTTGAGCCGGAGCACCTCATCCAGCGCGGCGGCGTAGTTCTCCGCGAGCTGGGCCTCGCCGAAGGATGCCTTGCCGATGATGAAGTGCAGGTTGGCGTGCCGGTCGACGCGGAACTCGATCTTGCCGCCCTTGATGTCGGTCACGGCCTTGGCCGGGTCCGGGGTGACGGTGCCGGTCTTCGGGTTCGGCATCAGGCCACGCGGACCGAGCACACGGCCCAGGCGGCCGACCTTGCCCATCAGGTCCGGGGTGGCCACGACGGCGTCGAAGTCGAGCCAGCCGCCGTTGACCTTCTCGATCAGGTCGTCGGAGCCGACGTAGTCGGCCCCGGCGGCCAGAGCCGCCTCGGCCTTGTCGCCCTGGGCGAAGACGAGGACACGCGCCGTCTTGCCGGTGCCGTGCGGCAGGTTGACGGTGCCGCGGACCATCTGGTCGGCCTTGCGGGGGTCGACGCCAAGCCGCATGACGACGTCGACGGTCTCGTCGAACTTCTTCTTGCTGGCACCCTTGGCGATCTTGATCGCCTGGAGCGGGGCGTAGAGCTCGTCCTTGTCGAACGACTCCGCGGCCGCGCGGTAGGTCTTGCTGCGCTGCATGATGTTCCCTCTTGTCTCTTAGGAGATGTGGTCTGTTCGAGCCAGCGCGGCTCTCCCACACTGCGTTGAATGACGAGCTCGCGAGCTCGCCCGCACTAGTCGGTGGTGACGCCCATCGATCGGGCGGTGCCCTCGACGATCTTCATCGCGGCCTCGACGTCGTTGGCGTTGAGGTCGGGCATCTTGGTCTGGGCGATCTCGCGCACCTGGTCCTTGGTCAGCTTGCCGACCTTGTCCTTGTGCGGGACCGAGGAGCCCTTCGACAGGCCGGCGGCCTTCTTGATCAGCTCGGCGGCCGGCGGGGTCTTGGTGATGAAGTCGAAGCTGCGGTCTTCGTAGATGGTGATCTCGACCGGGATCACGTTGCCGCGCATGGACTCCGTCTGGGCGTTGTACGCCTTGCAGAACTCCATGATGTTGACGCCGTGCGGACCGAGCGCGGTACCCACCGGCGGGGCCGGGGTCGCGGCGCCGGCCTGCAGCTGCACCTTGACGAGTGCGGCGATCTTCTTCTTCGGAGGCATTCTTGGGTGTCTCTTTCTTCTCGTGGTCATGACGAGGACGTACGACGGCGGCGTCCTCTGCCACCTGCGTGTTGCCGAGCAACCTGTCCATTGTCGAGCATCGCGCGGGCAGGCGCGAAATCCTGGGCCCCTCGTCTCTCGAGTAGCCCGCGAGGAACCAGCGGGCTACTCGAGACCACCGTCCTCGCCCGACCACTCGAGCACCTCGCTGGTGTGATGCGGGCGCGGGCCGCGCCCGGTCCTCACACTCGCTGGATCTGGTTGAAGCTGAGCTCGACCGGGGTCTCCCGACCGAAGATCTCCACCAGCGCCTTGACCCGCTGGGACTCGGCGTTGAGCTCGGTGATCGTGGCATGCAGGGTGGCGAACGGGCCGTCCACGACCATCACCGAGTCACCCACGCCGAAGTCGGCCACCTCGACCGGCTTCTTCGCGGCGCTGCTCGCCGCGGCGGCCTCGCCGGCCGCGGCGGCGGCCGCCTCGGCCTGCGCGACGAC
>NZ_JASGER010000039.1:0-13500 GCF_047606305.1 Gordonia sp. (in: high G+C Gram-positive bacteria)
CCGCGGTGGTCGCCCGGGCCCTGCTGGCCCGGGCCCTGCTGGCCCGGGCCGTCCTGGCGCGGGCCGCGCGGACCCTGCTGGCCGGGGCCGTCCTGACGCGGACCCTGCTGACCGGGACCCTGCTGCTTGGGGCCGTCCTGGCGGGGACCCTGCTGGCCGGGGCCGTCCTGACGCGGACCCTGCTGACCGGGACCCTGCTGGCCGGGGCCCTGCTGGCCGGGGGCCTGCTGGTGGGTGCCGGGGCCGTCGCCGGGGGCGGCCATGGCAACGGCGGGCGCGGTCAACACGGCGCCGGCGATGAGCGGCGCCGCGATGAGGGCGATTCGCTTCTGAAGCATCAGTCGTTTCCTTCGATCGGAGAAGTGCCGCGGGACATCCCCGCGGCATTCGAGACGGAACGCTATGCGGTCGTCGGACGCCGGCCAAGGCCTGCGCGGCGATCCACAACCGACCCCCACGAAGCTCCCAGCGACCTCCCAGCTTCGCCGACGGGCGGGTGGGCGCCGTCAGACCAGGAACTTCTCGCGCAACGCCTCCTGGGCGGCGCCGTCGATGCCGAGCGCCTCGTCGACGTAGCGTTCGAGGCTCCCGTAGGACGTGGTCACCTCGTCGAAGGCGGCGTCGAGGTACAGCGACTCCACGCCGAGCAACGGTCGCAGCAGCGCCGGATCGCCACCGGCCGCGGCAAACCTGTCGAAGACCGGTTGGAGTGCGGGCAGCAGGCGCTCGTTGGTGAGCAGGTAGTCGCGGTAGACGTCGTCGCGGTCGACGCCCATCAGCGTCAGGAACGTCGCGGCCGTCCAGCCGGTGCGGTCCTTGCCGGTGGTGCAGTGGAACAGGACCGGGGTGAGGTCGCCGGCCACCAGTTCCCGGAAGAAGGTTCCGAAGGCGCGGTTGGCGCTCTCGAGGGTGATGAACTCGCGGTAGGTCGCGCTCATCATCGCGTGGGCCCTCTCGATGCTGAGCTCCTCGGACATGCGGTTCACGACCTCCGGGTCGGCCAGCACCTTGCCCAGGTTGGCGGGCATCGCCATCGTCGTCGTGCCGGCCAGGACGTCGAGCACAACCTCGGTGGTGCCGGGGAAGGCCGGGTCGGGGGCGCCGGACCGCTCGGTCTCGGTCCGCAGGTCGACGAGGGTCTTGAGCCCCAAACCGGCCAGGCCGGCACGGTCCTCGTCGGTGATCCCGACGAAATCGTTGGCCCGGTAGAGGGTCCCCGGGCGCACCGCTTTGCCGTCGACGCCGACCCAGTGGCCAAGGTCGCGGAAGTTGGCGAGGGAGGGGAACGGGCTCGGGGCCCCGGCGACGGTGCTGTGCGGCATGATCACCACGTTAAGGCAGGTGCGACCGCGATTTGGATTGGGCCGGGTCGTAATGCATACTTGTCGGGTTGCCTTGATCGGGTGGCGCGGGTTTCGTGCGGCCTCGATCCAGACAGCCGATACTCGTGTTCATTGCGGGAATCGAGCGTGTACCGCGCGGAGCATCAGCTCCACGGCCCCGACACGCCCGACCGCGTGGACCGGATGGCAAGACCGTCGCCGATCTCACCGGCGACACGTACAACGACAGATGAACAGCGTCGATCCCCGGCTTGCCGGAGGACTGTGATCGCCGAGTTGCCGGTGCCCACACGCGTGCGTTCGTCTGTCGAGAACAACTGACGGAAGAGGACCAGCGTGGCGGGACAGAAGATCCGCATCAGGCTCAAGGCCTACGACCACAACGCGATCGACGAGTCGGCGCGCAAGATCGTGGAAACCGTGACCCGTACGGGTGCGCGGATTGTCGGGCCGGTGCCGTTGCCCACCGAGAAGAACGTGTACTGCGTCATCCGCTCGCCGCACAAGTACAAGGACAGCCGCGAGCACTTCGAGATGCGCACGCACAAGCGCCTCATCGACATCCTCGACCCGAACCCGAAGACGATCGATGCGCTGATGAACATCGCGTTGCCGGCCAGCGTCGACGTGAACATCCAGTAAGCGGGGGATTCGAGCAATGACGAACCAGAGCAGCACGAAGGGTCTGCTGGGCACCAAGCTCGGCATGACCCAGGTGTTCGACGAGAACAACCGGGTCGTCCCGGTGACCGTGATCCAGGCCGGGCCGAACGTGATCACCCAGATCCGCACGCCCGAGCGCGACGGCTACACCGCCGTCCAGCTCGCCTACGGCGCCATCGACCCGCGCAAGGTGAACAAGCCGGTTTCCGGACAGTTCAGCAAGGCCGGGGTCACCCCGCGCCGCCACCTCGCCGAGATCCGCATCGCCGACGCGAGCGAGTTCGAGGTCGGTCAGGAGCTGACCGCCGAACTGTTCGCCGAGGGCGCCAAGGTCGACGTGACCGGCACCTCCAAGGGCAAGGGCTTTGCCGGCGTCATGAAGCGCCACGGCTTTGCCGGCCTGGGTGCCAGCCACGGTGCGCACCGCGTGCACCGCGCGCCGGGCTCGATCGGTGGCTGTGCCACCCCGGGCCGCGTGTTCAAGGGCATGCGCATGGCCGGCCGCATGGGTAACGACAAGGTGACCACGCAGAACCTCACCGTCCACAAGGTGGACGCCGAGGCCGGTCTGCTGTTGATCAAGGGCGCGATCCCCGGCCGCAAGGGCGGCGTCGTGGTCGTGCGTGACGCCGTGAAGGGTGGTGCGGCCAAGTGAGCGACGACGACAAGAAGGCTCCGGCCAAGAAGACTGCGGCCAAGAAGACCGCTGCCAAGAAGGCTCCGGCCAAGAAGGCTGCCGAGGCTCCGGCCAAGGCCGCCGCCAAGAAGGCCCCGGCCAAGAAGGCGGCGACCAAGACCGCTGCTGCGACGGCTCCGGCCACGAAGGCGGCTCCCGCCAAGAAGGCCCCGGCCGCCAAGAAGGCTGACGCCGACAAGGCGACCAACCTGAAGCTGGACGTGAAGTCGGCCGGCGGCAAGGCGACCGGCAAGGTCGACCTGCCCGCCGAGATCTTCGACGCCCCGGCGAACATCGCGCTGATGCACCAGGTGGTGACGGCCCAGCTGGCCGCCGCTCGCCAGGGCACCCACGCGACGAAGACCCGTGGCGAGGTCCGCGGCGGTGGCGCCAAGCCGTACCGCCAGAAGGGCACCGGCCGCGCCCGTCAGGGTTCGACCCGTGCACCGCAGTTCGCCGGTGGTGGCACCGTCCACGGCCCGCAGCCGCGCGACTACAGCCAGCGCACCCCGAAGAAGATGAAGGCCGCCGCCCTGCGCGGTGCCCTCTCGGACCGGGCGCGCAACGACCGCATCCACGTGATCACCGAGCTGGTGTCCGGACAGACCCCGTCGACGAAGTCGGCGCGGCAGTTCCTGGCCGAGCTCAGCGACCGTCGCAAGTTCCTCGTCGTGCTCTCGCGCGAGGACGAGGTCGCTTGGCGCAGCGTCGCGAACCTGGGCAACGTCGCCCCGATCGCGCCGGACCAGCTGAACACCTACGACGTGCTGGACTCCGACGAGGTCGTGTTCACCGTCGAGACGCTGAACGCCTTCGTCGAGGGCGCCGAGCGCAAGAAAGAAGAGGTCTAGGCATGGCTACGCACGCAGATCCGCGTGACATCATCCTGGCGCCGGTGATCTCGGAGAAGGCCTACGGCCTCATCGAGGACAACGCGTACACCTTCCTGGTGGCACCGTCGTCGAACAAGACCGAGATCAAGATCGCGATCGAGAAGATCTTCGACGTGAAGGTGGCGAGCGTGAACACCGCCAACCGCCAGGGCAAGCGCAAGCGCTCCCGTGGCGGCTTCGGCCAGCGCAAGTCGACCAAGCGCGCGATCGTGACCCTGGCCGAAGGCAGCAAGCCGATCGAGATCTTCGGGGGACCGGCCGCGTAAGCGTCCGACCGAAGACGAGTAGAGGACTTTGACTCATGGCAATTCGTAAGTACAAGCCGACGACCCCCGGTCGCCGCGGCTCGAGCGGTGCGGACTTCTCCGAGGTCACGCGCTCGCACCCGGAGAAGTCGCTGGTTCGCCCGCTGCACGGTCGCGGCGGTCGCAACGCGCACGGTCGCATCACCACCCGGCACAAGGGTGGCGGGCACAAGCGCGCCTACCGGTTGATCGACTTCCGTCGCAACGACAAGGACGGCGTCAACGCGAAGGTCGCTCACATCGAGTACGACCCGAACCGCACCGCGCGCATCGCGCTGCTGCACTACCTGGACGGCGAGAAGCGCTACATCATCGCGCCGAAGGGTCTGAACCAGGGCGACATCGTCGAGAGCGGCCCGAACGCCGACATCAAGCCCGGTAACAACCTGCCGCTGCGCAACATCCCGACCGGTACGGTCATCCACGCCGTGGAGCTCCGTCCGGGCGGCGGGGCCAAGATGGCCCGCAGCGCCGGCGCCTCGATCCAGCTCCTCGGCAAGGAGGGTCCGTACGCGACCCTGCGCATGCCGTCGGGTGAGATCCGCCGCGTCGACGTGCGCTGCCGCGCCAGCGTCGGCGAGGTCGGCAACGCCGAGCAGAGCAACATCAACTGGGGCAAGGCCGGCCGCATGCGGTGGAAGGGCAAGCGCCCGACCGTCCGCGGTGTCGTCATGAACCCGGTCGACCACCCGCACGGCGGTGGTGAGGGTAAGACCTCCGGCGGCCGTCACCCGGTCAGCCCGTGGGGCAAGCCCGAGGGCCGCACCCGTAAGAACAAGGCGAGCGACAAGCTCATCGTCCGGCGCCGTCGCACCGGCAAGAACAAGCGATAACAGGAGGGAGTTAGAGAATGCCACGCAGCCTCAAGAAGGGCCCGTTCGTCGACGACCACCTCCTCGCGAAGGTGGACGCCCAGAACGAGAAGGGCACCAAGCAGGTCATCAAGACCTGGTCGCGCCGCTCGACCATCATCCCCGACTTCATCGGTCACACCTTCGCCGTCCACGACGGTCGCAAGCACGTCCCGGTGTTCGTCTCGGAGAACATGGTCGGCCACAAGCTGGGCGAGTTCGCCCCGACCCGTACGTTCAAAGGTCACATCAAGGATGACCGGAAAGCGAAGCGCCGGTAACCATGACTACCAAGACTGACAACCCGCAGGCCCGGGCGACCGCCCGGTTCGTGCGCACGACGCCGATGAAGGCCCGTCGCGTGCTCGCGCTGATCCGCGGCAAGAACGTCGACGAGGCGCTGGACATCCTGCGCTTCGCGCCGCAGGCCGCCAGCGAGCCGACCTACAAGGTGCTCGAGTCCGCGATCGCCAACGCCGAGAACAACCAGGATCTGGACCGCCGGACCCTGCGCGTCGCCGAGGCGTTCGCCGACGAGGGCCCGACCATGAAGCGGTTCCAGCCGCGTGCACAGGGTCGCGCCTTCCGCATCCGCAAGCGCACCGCCCACATCACCGTGATCGTCGAGAGTGTTTCCGACGCGCCCGCCACCAGCGGTCGCGGCCGGTCGCGCCAGCCCAAGAAGGGAGCCCAGTAGTGGGTCAGAAAATCAACCCGAACGGCTTCCGCCTCGGCATCACCACCGACTGGAACTCGAAGTGGTACGCGGACAAGCAGTACGCGGACTACGTGAAAGAGGACGTCGCGATCCGCAAGCTCCTGTCCACCGGACTCGAGCGCGCCGGCATCGCCAAGGTGAAGATCGAGCGCACGCGTGACCGCGTCCGCGTCGACATCTTCACCGCGCGTCCGGGCATCGTCATCGGCCGCCGCGGCGCCGAGGCCGACCGCATCCGCGGCGAGCTGGAGAAGCTGACCGGCAAGCAGGTCCAGCTGAACATCCTCGAGGTCAAGAACGCCGAGTCCGAGGCCCAGCTCGTGGCCCAGGGCATCGCCGAGCAGCTGAGCAACCGCGTGGCCTTCCGTCGCGCGATGCGCAAGGCGATCCAGTCCGCGATGCGCCAGCCGAACGTCAAGGGCATCCGCGTCCAGTGCTCGGGCCGCCTCGGCGGTGCCGAGATGAGCCGCAGCGAGTTCTACCGCGAAGGCCGTGTGCCGCTGCACACCCTGCGCGCGAAGATCGACTACGGCCTGTACGAGGCCCGCACGACCTTCGGCCGCATCGGCGTGAAGGTCTGGATCTACAAGGGTGACGTCGTCGGCGGGAAGCACGAGCTGACCGACGACACCGTCGCCCCGTCGGACGACCGTCGCGGCCGTAAGAAGCCGCCGCGTCGCAGCGGTGCCCAGGGCACCACCGGGACCAGCACCGAGGCCGGCCGCGCGGCGGAGACCGCCGCCACCGAGGTCGTCGACGTGGTCGTCGAGGAGACGACTGCGCCGCAGGCCGCTCCGGCGCAAGAGAACCAGGAGAGCTAGCCATGTTGATCCCACGTCGGGTTAAACACCGCAAGCAGCACCACCCGAGCCTCAAGGGCCGGGCCTCCGGCGGCACCAAGGTGACCTTCGGCGACTACGGCATCCAGGCGCTCGAGGGTGCGTACATCACGAACCGTCAGATCGAGTCCGCTCGTATCGCCATCAACCGGCACATCAAGCGTGGCGGCAAGGTGTGGATCAACATCTTCCCCGACCGTCCGCTGACCAAGAAGCCCGCCGAGACCCGCATGGGTTCGGGCAAGGGTTCGCCGGAGTGGTGGGTGGCCCCGGTGAAGCCGGGCCGCGTGCTGTTCGAAATGACCTACCCCAACGAGGAGATTGCCCGCGAGGCCCTGCGCCGCGCGCAGCACAAGCTCCCGATCAAGACCCGTATCGTGACGCGAGAGGAGCGCTTCTGATGGCACTGGGAACTGCCGCTGCCGAGCTGCGCGAGCTCGACGACGCCGAGCTGATCAACCGCCTCAAGGAGTCGAAGGAAGAGCTGTTCAACCTTCGCTTCCAGACGGCGACCGGTTCGCTCGACAACAACCGCCGGTTGCGCGTCGTCCGTCGCGAGATCGCCCGGATCTACACCGTGATGCGCGAGCGCGAGCTCGGGCTTGCGGGGGCGCCGGAGGCTGACGCATGAGTAAGGACAAGAACGACGTGACCACGACCGAGGAGACCCGGGCCAGCCGCAAAGAGCGGATCGGCTACGTGGTCAGCGACAAGATGCAGAAGACGATCGTCGTCGAGCTGGAGGACCGCAAGTCCCACCCGCTGTACGGCAAGATCATCCGCACCACCAGCAAGGTGAAGGCCCACGACGAGAACGGGGACGCCGGTGTCGGCGACCGCGTGCGACTCATGGAGACCCGCCCGCTCAGCGCCACCAAGCGCTGGCGCCTGGTCGAGGTGCTGGAGAAGGCCAAGTAGGCCCTTCCGCCTCACGCACGACGAACCGCGGCCCGCTTCCCGACAGGGAGGCGGGCCGCAGTCGTCGTGTCAGGGCACGGTCGGCGGAAATCAGGGCACGGTCGACGAATATCTGGGCACGGTCGGCGGAAATCAGGGCACGGTCGGCGAGATTCTGGGCACGGTCGGCGGAAATCTGGGCACGGTCGGCGAGATTCTGGGCACGGTCGGCGGAAAGAGGGTGGGGGTTAGAGCTCGTCGCCCGTCCCAGTCGAATCGTGGTTGATCGCGGCGGCCTTGGCCGAGATCCAGTCGACGTAGGCAAGGCCGACGGCCGAGGCGATGAACGCCATGTGGATCAGGGTCTGCCACATGAGCTTGTCGCCGCCGTGCGGCTCGTTGACCGTGGCGCCGGCCTCGATGAACGACTTGAGCAGGTGGATCGAGGAGATGCCGATGATCGACATCGCCAGCTTCACCTTGAGCACGTTCGGGTTGACGTGCGAGAGCCATTCGGGCTTGTCCGGGTGGGTCTCCATGTTGATGCGGGACACGAAGGTCTCGTAGCCGCCGATGATCACCATGATGAGCAGGTTCGCGATCATCACGACGTCGACGAGGCCGAGGACGATCAACATGACCTTCTCTTCGGAGAGATGGTCGAGGTCGGAGACGAGGTGGACCAGTTCCTTCCAGAACACCACCACGTAGACCGCCTGCGCGACGATCAGGCCGATGTACAGCGGGGCCTGGAGCCAACGGCTGACGAAGATCGACGAGCCGATGAAGCGGACGAAGGACTCTTGGGCCGGATGCCGCGGGGAGGCCTGCGGCGGCGCGGGAGTGGTTGTTTCCATGTTGCGCCCCACCCTAGCGGACCCGATCGGTGCAGGTCAGCCGACGGCGCTGAGTTCGATCCCGATGTTGGACTTCACACCGCCGCGCAGTCGGGAGAACAGGCCGAATCCCCGTCCCAGGAGGCCGTAGCGCTTGTTGATCGCGGCGTAGAGGTCCTTGGTCTGCGACGGGTCGAGCAGGCGGGCCCTCGCCTCGACCGCTTCACCCTTGACGTTGCCGCGGAAGTCGCACTTGGCGATGGTCACGCGCGGGGTGTTCCGGATGCGCTTGACCTTCCAGGCGGAGCTCTCCGAGATGACCCAGAACCTGCCGTCGCCGGTCGGTGCGGGCACCACCCACACCGGCGTCGGCTTGGGGCGGCCGTCCTTGGTGAAGGTGGTCAGGCTGATGTAGTCCGAACGGGCGATGTCGGTGAAGGAGTCGGCCATGGCTTCCATGGTGCCAAAATTCGTGCGGGTCGGCGTCTGATCTGCGGCGATGCCTCGCGAGCCGGCCGAAAAGGTGTCCATTTTCACCGCTTCCGAGGGCTTCGGGGATTCGAGGTCACCGGTAACGACATGACACAATTGAAACGATAAATCTGGAGGTGCAGCATCAGCCGGGAGAGGTGAGGAACACAGTTGGGTCGGGACAACCGTGAGCTTCTTCCGCTGACCGCTCCGCAGCGCGGAATCTGGTTCGCCGAAGCGCTTTCCCCCGAGTTCTCGGTCAACATCGCGCACTTCGTCGACATCAAGCACGCCGTCGGCGGCCTGGACGTCGACCTGCTCGCCGAGTGCACCGACGTCGTCACCAAGCTGATGGGCGCCTTCCGGGTCCGGTTCACCCTCGTCGACGGCGAACCGATGCAATACGAGGATCCCGATTATCCGCCGGTCGCCACGGTCATCGACTTCCGGGACGAGGACGACCCGTGGGCGAGCGCCCGCGCCTGGATGGACGAGGACTACCGCCGGCCGGTCGACGTGCTGAACGACCAGCTCGTCGTCGCCGCGCTGTTGCGGATCTCCGACGAGCGCACGGTCTGGTACATGCGCGGCCATCACCTTCTGTGCGACGGCATCGCCGCCAACACGTCGATGCGGCGCGCCCTCAAGCGCTACGCCACCATTGTCGCCGGGCGCGAGCCCGACGACCGGCCGGCGGCCACCCTCGAGGAGGTCGTGGCCTACGACGCCGAATACGCCGGGGGCGAGCTGCGCGCGGCCGACCGCGAGTACTGGTCGAGTCGCATCACTGAGATGCCCGAGCCGGTCAGCCTGGCGCGCGGCTCGGCCACCGCATCGCTCGCCGCCCCGACGGTGCACGCCCGTCGCCCGCTGCCGCCCGCGCTGCAACAACGCTTGGAGGCCTTGGCCGAGGAGACCGGGAGCATCCCGGCCGCGCTGCTCACCGCCGCCGTCGCGGCTTTCGTCGCGCGGATGACCGGCAGCGACGACATCGTGCTCAGCCTCCCGGTCACCGGACGCACCACCAAGGAGATCCAGCGCTCGGCGGGCATGTTGTCCAACATCCTGCCGATCCGCGTCCGCGACATCGTGGACACGAGCGTGCGCGACCTCGCCGACACCACCAAGAACGAGCTGTTCGGCGCCCTCGACCACCAGCGCTACCGGTCCGAGGACATCCGTCGCGAGGCCGGGCTCGACGCCCGCAACCTGTACTTCGGTCCGCTGATCAACATGATGTTCTTCCGCGACCTGGTCATCGAGGGCGCCGAGCTCGACTACGAGGTGCTGACCACCGGCATCATCGAGGATCTCGCGGTGAACCTCTACCAATCGGTCCCCGGTGCGCCCATGTCGGTCGACATCCTGGCGAATTCGAGCATCTACACCCGGGCGGAGATCGAGGAGCACCTCGACCGGCTGTTGCTGTTCACCGAGCGCCTGTACGCCGACCCCGACCAGTCGGTCGCCGACGTCGGGCTGCTCAACCCGGGCGAAGACACCGACATCCACCGCCTCGAGACCGGGCCGGACCTGACCGTGCCCGTCGGCGGGCACGTGCTCGAACCCTTCACCCGTGCCGCACAGACGTACGCGGACTCGACCGCGCTGCTCGACGACGAGGGCTCGTGGACCTACCGCGAGGTCGACCACCTGCGCCGCGACTTGGCGCACCGGCTGATGGCCGACGGCGTCCGGGCCGGGGACCGCGTCGCCATCGCCCTGCCGCGCTCGGTCGACCAGGTCATCGCCATCTACGCGGTGTGGACCATCGGCGCGGCCTACGTCCCGGTGGACGTCGAGCAGCCCGACGCACGCCAGCGGCAGATCCTGGACGCCTCGTCCCCGCGGCTGGTCGTCGACGCCGACCACCTTCGACGACTCGGTTTCTCGGCCACCGCGCCGGTCGCCGACCCGCCGCCGCTCCCGCCTGCGCCGACGTCGGCGATGCCCGCCTACGTGCTGTTCACCTCCGGCTCCACCGGCACCCCCAAGGGCGTGGAGGTGTCGCACGACGCGATCTCCCGCCGGATGGCGTGGGGCCACCAGCGCTACCCGCTGACCGAGGAGGACGTGGTCATGTACAAGACCCCGTTCACCTTCGACGTGTCGTTGCCCGAGTTGGTCGCGCCGCTGCAGGTCGGCGCCACGATGGTCGTGGCCCGGGCGGACGGCCACCGCGACCCGGACTACCTGCGGGAGACGATCGCCGACAAGGCCGTCACCAGCGTCCACTTCGTCCCGTCGATGCTCGACGTCTTCATCGCCACCGAGACCGCCCACGGCGACCCGGTGATGGCGCCCAGCGTGCGGCGGGTCATCGCATCGGGCGAGGCGCTGCCGGCGACGACGGCGGCGCAGGTCGTGGAGAACACCAAGGCCGAGATGGTGAACCTCTACGGGCCCACCGAGGCCGCCGTCGAGGTGACCGAGTACGTGGTGCGCCCGGGCGACAAGACCATCCCCATCGGCCATCCGGTCCCCGGCATGGCCGCGCGCGTCCTCGACGGCCGCCTGCGCCGCGTCCCCGTCGGCGTCGCCGGCGAGCTCTACCTGTCCGGCGCGCAACTGGCCTACGGCTACTTCGGTGCGACCGACCGCACGTCGCACCGCTTCGTGGCGGACCCGTTCACCCGGGCCGAGCGGATGTACCGGACCGGCGACGTCGTCCGGTGGAACACCGAGGGCAACCTCGAATACCTCGGTCGCACCGATCACCAGGTGAAGATCCGCGGGCAGCGCGTCGAACTGGGCGAGATCGAGGCGGTCCTGGCCGGCCACGACGACGTCGACTCGGCGGTGGTCGTCGTGCACGACGAGGGTGCGGCGCCGATCCTCGTGGGCTACGTCAAGCCCGCCGTCGGCGCCGACGTCGACGGCCTGCCCGGGCGTTTGGTCGACGAATGCCGGCGGACCCTGCCGTCACACATGGTGCCCGCGACGGTCATGCCGCTCGAGCAGTTCCCGACGAGTTCGGCGGGCAAGCTCGACCGCAAGGCGCTGCCCGAGCCCGACCTCGACCTGTTGGCGACCGAGTACGTGGCCCCCGAGTCGGCGGCCGAACTGGCCGTCGCCGAGGTGCTCGCCGAGGTGCTGGGCCTGGATCGGCTCGGCGTCACCGAGTCCTTCTTCGACGCCGGCGGCGACTCGCTGTCGGCGATGCGCGCCGTCCCGCGACTGGGCGAGATCCTCGGCGCGAACCTCACCGTCCGCGACCTGTTCGCCCAACCGACCGTCCGCGGCCTCGTCGACTCGGCCCGCGAGCTCGCGACGTCGTCGACGCCGCTGGTGAAGGTCGACCCGCGACCCGACCGGATCCCGGTGTCGGAGGTCCAGCGCGGCATGTGGCTGCTCAACCGCGCCGATCCGGACTCCCCGGTGTACAACATGCCGTTCGCCTTCCAGATCACCGGCGACCTCGACCTCGCCGCGCTGCAGCGAGCCGTCGGCGACCTGCTGGAGCGGCAGGAGGCCCTGCGGACCTACTACCCGATGTCCGACGGGGACCCGGTCCAGGCGGTCAGCGGCGTGGAGGAGGTGCTCGCCCAGCAGGTGATGGACCCGCGGCCGATCACCGGTTCCGCGGTCGACGCGGTCGCGCAGGTCGCCGCACAGGGTTTCGACGTGACCGAGCGGGCGCCGTTCCGGTTCGCCGTGTTCTCCCGCGGTGCGACCGACCACGTCATCGTGATCGTCGTCCACCACATCAACGCCGACGGGGTGTCGCTGTGGCCGCTGGCCGCCGACTTCATGGCCGCCTATGCCGCCCGCGCCCGCGGTGACCAGCCGCAGTGGCAGCCGCTGGGCATCGCCTATGCGGACTTCGCGCTCTGGCAGCAGGACCGGCTGGAACAGTCCGCGGACGAGGAGACGTCCGAGCGGGAGCGACAGCTCGGCTACTGGAAGGAGCGCCTCGCCGGCGCACCACCGGTCCTGGGCCTGCCCACCGACCGCCCGCGTTCGCTGACGCCGTCCTTCGACGGCGACGTCGTTGGCTTCGAGATCCCGCGCGAGGTCTACGCCGGGATCGAGGAGATCGGGCACCGCCACCAGGCGACGCCGTTCATGGTCGTGCACGCCGCCTACGCCGCGCTCCTCGGTCGCCTCAGCGGCCAGCAGGACGTGGTCGTCGGCATCCCGTACGCGGGTCGGTCGGCGCGCGACCTGGACGAGGTCGTCGGCATGTTCGTTAACTCGCTGGCGCTGCGGACAGAGCTGAACCCGGGGGAGCGCTTCGTCGACCTGCTCGAACGCGTCCGGGAACAGGACTTGCAGGACATGGCCCACGCCGACGTCGCCTTCGAGTCGGTGGTCGACGCCGTCGGCGCTCGCCGACGAGGCGGCACCAACCCGGTGTTCCAGACCATGCTGTGGTTCCAGAACATCGAGATCCCCGAGGTGAACCTGGACGGTCTGGTCGTCGAGCCGATCGATCCCGGCGTCAACCCGGCCAAGGTCGACCTCCAGCTGGCCGTCTTCCCCGGCAACCACCCGTTCGAGGCGCGTGCGGATGCCGACGGCGAGGTCGTGCGGGCCGAGGTCAACTATTCGACGGCCCTCTTCGACCGCCCGACCATCGAACTGCTCGTCCAGCGCCTGCTGCGCCTGCTCGAGGCGATCGTGGCCGACCCGACCAGCGTCGTGGCGGACCTGTCGATCGACGCCGCGGAGCAGGATTCGCCGGCGTCGGCGGAATCCGTCGCCGACGACCGCCCGCTGCCCGAGCTCGTGGACCTGGCCGGCAGTGCGGCGCCGTCGGCCGTCGCGGTCGACGGACACGGCGCGGCGCTGAGCTTCGGCGACCTCGCGGGCAACGCCGCCGCCATGGCCATCACGCTGCCCGATCCCGACGCGGCGCTGGTGACCGCGTTGTTCGCCCTGCTGCCCGACCTGGCCGCCGCGGGTCCCGAAGCCCTCGGCGACGTCCTCGCCGACCTGCGCACCCGTGCTGCCGAGGCCCTGCGCGGCCCCGACGGAACCTCCGGCGCATGATCGCGCCGGACGCCTA
>NZ_JASGER010000040.1:0-3950 GCF_047606305.1 Gordonia sp. (in: high G+C Gram-positive bacteria)
CCGCCGCCGGGTGCCCCGCCGGCCCCCGCGCCGCCGGTCCCAGCCCCGCCGACGATCACCGACGGCCCGTGCCGGGGGGCCCGATGAGCACCCCGTCCGTGACCCCCGCGGCCCCGACGGTGAAGCTGGACCGCTCGCGCCGGACCGAGCTGTGGTTGCTGCTGCTGGCCATCGCGCTGGTGGCCTTCGCCCTGCTGACCGTCGAGGTCGCGCAGGACCAGCCGATCGGCCTGGACCTGGTGAAGTACGTGAGCGCCTTCGCCGGCATCTACCTCGCCGCGCATATGGCGATCCGCCGGTTCGCGCCGCACGCCGATCCGCTCTTCCTGCCGGTCGTCACCATGCTCAACGGCCTGGGCCTGGTGATCATCCACCGCCTGGACCTGGGTGCCCGCCAGGCCGGCGAGAGCATCAACAGCACCGTCGAGGTCCGCAACAACGCCGACCAGCAGCTGCTGTGGACCTTCGTCGGCGTCGCCGCCTTCGTCGCGATCCTGGTGCTGGTGCGCGACCACCGCACCCTCGCCCGCTATGCCTACACCCTGGGCTTCGGCGGCCTGCTCTTCCTCGCCCTGCCGATCTTCCTGCCGTCGGGCGTCTCGACCCTGGACACCTCCGACCGCGACGCCGCCAAGCTGTGGATCCGGACGCCGCTGTTCTCCATCCAGCCCGGCGAGTTCGCGAAGGTCGCGCTGATCATCTTCACCGCGGCGCTGCTGGTCAGCAAGCGCGACCTGTTCACGACCGCCGGCAAGCGCATCGGCCGTTTCGACGTCCCGCGCGCCCGCGACCTCGGTCCGCTGCTGCTGGCGTGGGCGATCGCCTTCGCCGTCTTCGCCCTGCAGAAGGACCTGGGCCCGGCGCTGCTGGTCTTCATGACGGTCCTGGTGATGCTCTACGTCGCGACCGGCCGGGTGGGCTGGGTGGTCATCGGTCTGGTGCTGTTCACCTTCAGCGCCGTGTTCGCGTACTACAAGTTCCCGTACCTGCGCACCCGCGTGGAGATCTGGCACGACCCCTTCGCCGACCCGACCGGCAACGGCCTGCAGCTGGTCCAGAGCCTGTTCGGCCTGGCCACCGGCGGACTGTTCGGCACCGGGCTCGGCTCGGGACGGCCGAACATGGTCCCGCTGGCCAACACCGACTTCATCCTGGTGTCGCTCGGCGAGGAGCTGGGCCTGGTCGGCCTCGCCGCCGTGCTGTGCCTGTTCCTCGTGCTGGGCATGCGCGGACTGCGCACCGGGATCACCGTGCGCGACAGCTTCGGCAAGCTGCTCGCCGCCGGGCTGTCGGCGACCCTGCTCATCCAGCTGTTCGTCGTGGGCGGCGGCGTCACCAAGCTGATCCCGCTCACCGGTCTGACGACCCCGTTCGTGTCCTACGGCGGTTCGTCGCTGCTGGCGAACTTCATCCTGCTGGCACTGCTCGTGCGCGTCTCCAACGCCGCGCGCGAACCCCAACAGACCAAACCCGCCGGTCCGACGCTCACGTCGATGCCGACCACCGCCCTGGTGATGCCGTCGGGGGGTGAGAAGTGAACAAGCCGATCCAGCGCGTCGGTCTGCTGCTGTGCCTGCTCGTGGCGGCCCTCGTCGCCAACGTCACCTACATCCAGGTGTTCGAGGCCGGAAAGCTGCGCGCCGACCCCAACAACACCCGGGTGCAGTACGACGAGTACTCCCGTCAGCGCGGCGCCATCACCGCCGGCAGCGACGTCATCGCGCACTCGGTGCCCTCGCAGGGCCGGTTGCGGTTCCTGCGCAGCTACCCGAACCCGTCGGCGGCCGCGTTCGCGCCGGTCACCGGGTACTTCTCCTTCCAGTACCGCAGCAGCGGCATGGAGCTGGCCGAGGACACCATGCTCAACGGGAGCGACGACCGCCTGTTCGGGCAGCGCTTCATGGCCATGTTCACCGGCCGCGACCCGCGCGGCGGCAACGTGGTCACCACCATCAACGCACCGCTGCAGCGGGTCGCCTACAACGCGCTGCGCAACGGCCGGTGCGACGGCGGCTGCCGCGGCGCGGTCGTCGCCATCGAGCCGAGCACCGGCAAGATCCTGGCCATGGCCAGCTCGCCGTCCTTCGACCCCAACAAGCTGGCCAGCCACGACCGCACCGTCCGCGAGAGCGCCTGGACCGCGTGGAGCAACCCGCCCAACACCGCGGACCCCATGCTGAACCGCGCGATCAACCAGAACTACCCGCCCGGGTCGACGTTCAAGGTCGTGCTCACCGCGGCAGCGCTGCGCGACGGCGTCGACCCCAACATCCGACTCACCGCGGCACGGGCCATCCAGCTGCCCGGCACCGAGACCTGGTTGACCAACTACGGCAACAAGCCCTGCCCCGGCGCCGTCGACGGCACCGTGTCGCTCGCGCAGGCCTTCCAGTACTCGTGCAACACCGCGTTCGTCGACCTGGCGGTCCACAAGATGAAGGGCGCCAAAGAGACCCTCACCGAGGCGGCCAAGCGGTTCGGCTTCGACGAGCCGGCCCCCGCGCTGCCCATCCCGGTGCGCGCGGAGTCGACCGTCGGGAACATCACCAACGACGCCCAGCTCGGCCAGGCGGCGATCGGCCAGTACGACGTCCGCACCTCGGCGCTGCAGAATGCCATCGTCGCCGCGACCGTCGCCAACGGTGGTGTGCGCATGCAGCCGTACCTGGTCGATAAGCTACAAGCACCCGACCTTCGAACGCTGCGCACGACGTCGCCGACGAAAGTCAACGAGCCGATCACCGCGGCGCAGGCGGCTACCCTGACTGCGCTGATGACCGACTCGGAACGACAGTCCGGCGGCTCGGTCACCGTGGCGTCGAAGACGGGTACCGCCGAGCACTCCTCGGAGCAGAACGGCGGGCAGGTGCCGTACGCGTGGTACATCGCGTTCGGCCCCTCGACCAACGCGCGGATCGCCGTCGCGGTGGTCGTGGAAAACGGAGAATTGGGTTCGAGTACGACGGGTGCGACGGTCGCCGCGCCCATCGGACGAGATGTGATCAACGCGGCCATGGGAGGAGGTACCGGACGATGAGCTTGCAACAGGGCACGGTGATCGCCGACCGCTACCGCCTCATGCGCCTGATCGCGACCGGCGGCATGGGCCAGGTGTGGGAGGGGCTCGACACCCGCCTGAACCGGCGCGTCGCGGTGAAGGTCCTCAAGTCCGAGTACTCCAGCGACCCGGAGTTCATCAACCGGTTCCGCGCCGAGGCGCAGACCACCGCGCGGCTGAACAACCCCGGCATCGCGAACGTCTTCGACTACGGCGAGACCCCCGACCGCAACGGCGGGCAGGAACTGGCCTATCTGGTGATGGAGCTCGTCGACGGTGAGCCGCTCAACGCGGTCATCTCGCGGATGGGCCGCCTGCCGGTCTCCAACACCCTCGACATGCTCGAGCAGACCGGTCGCGCGCTGCAGGCCGCCCACGACCAGGGCCTGATCCACCGTGACGTCAAGCCGGGCAACATCCTGATCACCCCGACCGGCCAGGTGAAGATCACCGACTTCGGCATCGCCAAGGCCGCCGATTCGGCGCCGGTGACGCAGACCGGCATGGTCATGGGCACCGCCCAGTACATCTCGCCCGAGCAGGCCAACGGCGACGAGGCGACGGCCGCGTCGGACGTGTACTCGCTCGGCATCGTCGGCTACGAGGCGCTCACCGGCCGTCGGCCCTTCCTCGGCGACGGCGCGATCACCATCGCGATGAAGCACATCCGCGAGACGCCGCCGCCGCTGCCGTCGAATCTGCCCGCCAACGTCCGCGACCTCATCGAGTACGCCCTCGCCAAGGATCCCCGCCAGCGGTACGCCAACGGCGGCGAGTTCGCCGACGCCGTGGCCGCGGTCCGCGACGGTGACCCGGCGCCGGTCCCGCGCACCGCCGCCGCCCTCGGGTCGTCGACGCGCAGCGGTGCCGCCCGACCGGCCGCTGCCGCCGC
>NZ_JASGER010000041.1:0-34803 GCF_047606305.1 Gordonia sp. (in: high G+C Gram-positive bacteria)
CCGCGGGCGAGGGCGTCGTCATCGTGCGCTGTCGGCCGCCGGTCGCGGGCAATCTCGATCCCGTCGACGATGCGGCCCGCGCGCCCGGGCGGCGTCGGGGCGGGCGGGGGGCCGACGGTGGCGCGCCGCGGCCAGACCGTCGACGACCCGCCCGGCGCGCAGGAGCACAGCCGAGGCGTGTTCGGTCGGGCCGGTGACGACGTTGGCGCAGTGGTGGCCATGGATGCGGTACACGTACAGCCGCCACGGCGGCCCGTACATGATCTCCGACCGGGGCGTCCGGGTGAAGGCGTGCGAGGCGGGATCGTTCACGCCGTCGTAGGCCTCGACCTCGGTGATCACCACCGTCACCCCGTGCCCGACGAGACGGGCGCCCAGCAGCTCGCGGGCGCGCCGGGTGACAGTAGGGTTGGTGCTCATGGCAAAGGTGAAGGACTCCGTGGACGTCGACATGTCGGTCGAGGAGGCCTGGGAACACGCATCGGACCTGTCCCGGTACGGCGAGTGGCTCACGCTGCACGACGGCTGGCGCAGCGCGCTCCCCGCGCCCGAGGAACTCGGCAAGGGTGTGAAGGTCGCCTCGGTGATCAAGCTTAAGGGCGCCCGCGTCCGCTTCAACTGGACGGTGGAGAAGTACGACCCGCCCAAACAGGTCCGCCTCAAGGGCGACGGCAAGGGCGGGGTGAAGGCCAAGCTCGACCTCTCGATCTCGCCGAAGGGCGACGGCTCGGTGGTCACCTTCGAAGTCGACCTGGGTGGTCTGCCGCTGATCGGACCGGCCGGCAAGGCCGCCGCATTGGCCACCCGAAAGGATCTGCACGCGTCGCTGGAGAAGTTCCGCGAAGTATTCGGCTAAACCTATATTCGCGGGTATTCCGCTCCCGTAGCTCAGGGGATAGAGCACGGCTCTCCTAAAGCCGGTGTCGTAGGTTCGAATCCTACCGGGAGCACAGACGGTTCGACGGGGTCGTATTTGCGCCTCTCACCTGCGGTGTTTGACCCTTCGTGGGTGAAACCGACGCGCCGCGCACCCCGGGGGTTCCCGATTGGCCCCAACCCCACTAGGGTGGGTTTCGGCAATCGACTCTGCGGTTTAGTGAATATTCCGTCGAATCGAGGCTGCGATTGCGCTGCGAGGTCGGCGTTTGTGTAGCAAGCTGTAAAAAGGCATGGACCAAGTCGTGCCATGGAAACAAGGAGTTCACGGAGTGAAACCCGTAGAGAAGAAGACTGGGCTCGTTGCTCTGCGCCGCGTGGCGCTGGGCGTCGTCGCCGCGGCTGGCTCGCTGATGCTCGTCGCGCCGCTCGCACATGCTGCCCCGCAGGATGACGCGCGCACCGCGATCGAGAAGGCTGCTGCCGATGTCGCCTCGGGCGCCATCGACAAGGGTGCCCTGGGCACCGGCCTGGGCGAGAAGGAAGGCGACGTCACTTCGGTCGCCGACGGCTTCGAGCAGAAGTACGCCGGTGGCAGCGTGTACTGGTCCGAGAAGACCGGCGCGCACGTCCTGTACGGCGCCATCAAGGACAAGTATGCCGCTGTCGGCGGTCCGGCCGACGACCAGAAGATCGGTTTCCCGAAGACCGACGAGGCCGTCGCCGAGGCTCCGCAGGGTGCTCGCTTCGCCGAGTTCTCCGCCGAGGACAACCCGCGCATCTACTGGAGCGAGCAGACCGGCGCCGTGCTGCTGCGCGGTCCGTTCGCCGCTGCGTTCGCCGATCCGTCGGTCGCCGCCGCGCTGGGCATGCCCAAGGGCGACGTCACCGTCGACGGTGACACCCTCACCCAGGAGTTCGCCAACGGCAAGCTGACCTTCGACGCGAAGACCGGCAAGTTCATCAACCTGCCGAACCTGCCGGGCCTGTCCCTGCCGGATCTCCAGGGCAAGCTGGACGGTCTGAAGTTCGCCCTGCCGGCGCTCGCGCTGCCGGGTTGGCCGAAGATCAACCTGCCGAACATCTCGATGCCGGACATCCACGCGCCGAACATCAACGCGCCGGATATCAACGCTCCGAAGGTGGACACCAGCAAGTTCAACTGGTGGTGGCTGCTTCTGCCGCTGCTGATCGTCGGCGGCCTGCTGCTGCTGGCTTGGCTGTGGCGCCTGCTCACCGGCAAGGGCCGCAAGGGTTCGCACGGTGCGCACCTGAGCGCTCCGAACGTCGACGGTGCCGTTGACGCGGTCAAGGGTGCGGGTGGCAAGGTTGCCGCCGGTGCCGCTGGCGCCGCTGGTGCCGCCGGTGCGGCTGCTGCCACCGTCGGTGGCAAGCTCAAGGGTGCTGCCGAGGGCGTCGCCGACGCCGCCGAGCACGCCGGCGACAAGATCAAGGACGGCGCTGAGGCTGCCGGCGACAAGGTCAAGGGCCTGGTCGACGACGCCACCGGTAAGGGCGGCGCGTCCGCTGCCGGTGCCGCTGCTGCTGCCGGTGCTGCCGGCACCTGGGTCCGCGACGGCAAGACCGTCCCGGTTCCCAAGGGCGCTCACCTGCCGCTGCCCGGCGACGCGGAGCCCAAGGGCTACCCGATCAAGGGCAACGCGGACTCGGGTCTGTACCACACCCCCGAGTCGCGTGCGTACAAGCAGACGATCGCGGAGATCTGGTTCGCGACCGAGGCTGACGCGAAGGCCGCTGGTTTCAAGAAGTTCGAGTGACACCAGCAGCTAGCTGAAACACGACTGTGGCCCGGTACCGGAAGGTACCGGGCCACAGTTTTTTTCGCGGTGCCCGCCGGGGCTACCAGACGTGGTCGAGGGCGGTGAGGATGTCGTCGGCGATCTCGGTCCGGCAGATGACGAAGTCGGGCATGTACGGGATGCGCTGGTTGTAGACGATCGGCGAACCGTCGAGCCGGCTGCAGTGCAGTCCGGCCGCGGCGGCGACGCCGACCGGGGCGCAGTTGTCCCATTCGTATTGGCCGCCGGCGTGCACGTAGGCGTCGACGTCCCCGCGCACCACCGCCATCGCCTTGGCGCCCGCGGACCCGATGGAGATCCGCTGCAGGCCGAGGGCGCCCGCGACATGCGCCGCCTCGTAGCTGCCTCCGTAGCGGGACACGGCGATCTTCCCGGTCAGCGGGCCGTCGGGCGGCTTCACCTCGTCGGAGCGGAACACCTCGCCGCGAGCGGGGATCGCGACGGCGGCCGCGGTGGGCGTCCCGTCGACGGCGAGCGCGACGTGCACCGCCCAGTCGGAGGTGCCGAGGCTGAACTCGCTCGTCCCGTCCAGCGGGTCGATGATCCACACGCGACTGGCGCTCGACCGGTCGCCGACGTCCTCGGCCTCTTCGGACAGGACCGCGTCGCGCGGGCGCCGGCGGCGCAGGGCGGCACCGATCCAGGCCTGGGCGATCTGGTCGCCGGCGTCGCCCATCAGCCGTCCGTCGAGCAGGCCGCCGTGCCGCACCCCGAGCAGGATGCGCCCGGCGCCCTCGGCGATCTGGGCGGCCAGCTCGGCATCGGCCGCCGATGATGAAGTCACCCTCCAACTAGAGCACATTGGCCGTACGGTGTTGACCATGCCCGAGCTTCCCGAGGTCACCGCGATCGCCAACTTCCTGGACGAGCGCACCGCGGGTCTGCCGATTCGCCGAGTCGACGTGGCCTCGCTGGCGGTCCTCAAGACGGCCGATCCGCCGTACACGGCGCTCGTCGGCCGGACGGTCTCCTCGGTCGGGCGGATCGGTAAATACCTGGTGATCACCACCATCGGTGACGACGATGACGGCGAGCCGCTGCACCTGGTCATCCACCTGTCGCGCGCCGGCTGGGTGCGGTGGAGCGAGAACCTGTCCCCGAAGCCGCCGAAGCCCGGCGGAAAGGGGCCGATCGCCCTGCGGGTGCACTGCGGGCTGCCCGGCGAGGGCTTCGACGTCACCGAGGCCGGCACCCAGAAGCGGTTGGCGGTGTGGATCGTCGCCGACCCGCTCGACGTGGAGCGGATCGCCGGACTCGGGCCCGATGCGCTCGGGCTGGGCCGTGACGAACTCGCGCAGATCCTCGCCGGTTCCACCGCCCGGATCAAGAACCTGCTCACCGACCAACGGGTCGTCGCCGGGATCGGCAACGCCTATTCCGACGAGATCCTGCACAGGGCGCGTCTGTCACCGTTCGCCACGTCGAAGGGGTTGTCTCAGGCGCAGGTCGACGCCCTGCACGACGCGATCACCCAGGTCCTGCGCGAGGCCGTCGACCGCCTCGACGGCCCGGGCGGGGTGGCGACGATGAAGGCCGAGAAGCGCTCGGGGCTGCGGGTGCACGCGCGGACCGGGCTGCCGTGCCCCGAGTGTGGGGACACGGTGGCCGAGGTGTCCTTCGCCGATCGGTCCTTCCAGTACTGCCCGACGTGCCAGACGGGGGGCAAGAAGCTGGCCGATCGACGGATGTCGCGGCTGCTCAAGTGAAGCGGCCTAAGCTGGGCGCGTGAGCAAACGCGAGAAGATTCTGATCACCGGCGCGAGTTCGGGACTGGGCGAGGGCATGGCCCGGGCCTTCGCGCAGAAGGGGCGCTCGTTGGCGTTGTGCGCGCGTCGCCTGGATCGCCTCGAGGCGTTGGCCGACGAGTTGCGCGCCGTGGCCGACAAGGTCGCGGTCGCCGCGCTGGACGTCACCGACTTCGACTCTGTGCCGGTCGTGTTCGGGAAACTGCGCGACGAGCTGGGCGGTCTGGACCGTGTCATCGTCAACGCCGGGTTGGGCAAGGGCGCGCCGATCGGCACCGGCAAGGCCCATGCCAATCTCGAGACCGTGCAGACGAACCTCACCGGTGCCCTGGCGCAATGCGAGGCGGCGTTGGAGATCTTCCGGGAGCAGGGCCACGGACACCTGGTGCTCATCAGCTCGGTGAGTGCGACGCGGGGGTTGCCCAAGGCGCAGGCCGCCTACGCGGCGTCCAAGGCCGGTGTCACGGCGCTGGGTCAGGGACTGCAGGCCGAGTTCGCCGGCAAGCCGATCACCGTGACGATCATCGAGCCGGGCTACATCGAGACCGACATCAACCGGGGTCTGAAGACCCGGATGATGGCCACGACCGACGAGGGTGTGGCGGCGATGGTGGCGGCCATCGAGGCCGAGAAGGCCCACGCCGCGGTGCCCCGCTGGCCGTGGGAGCCGGTCGCGGCCGCCCTGCGTCATCTGCCCGAGCCGGTGTCGCGGCGCCTGGTCTGACGGCGCCGCCCGTCAATTCCGCCGAGTGGGCGGTCGATTCCGCCCAGTCGGCGAGAATGACCGCCCACTCGGCGAGAATGACCGCCCACTCGGCGGTTGGCGGGCTACTTGTCGTCGTCGGCGCGGCCGCGATACCAGGCGACGAGGGCCTCGGTCGAGGAGTCGCCGAGTTCCTGCGCGGGCTGTGCCCCGCTGACCGGGCCGAGCAGCTCGATGGCCTGCTTCTTGCCCAGTTCCACGCCCCACTGGTCGAAGGAGTCGATGCCCCACACCGTGCCCTCGACGAACACCTGGTGCTCGTAGAGCGCGATGAGCTGACCGAGCGCACCGGGGGAGAGCTTCGGGGCGAAGATCGTCGTCGACGGCCGGTTGCCCGGCATCACCTTGTGCGGCACGACCTTCGGCGCGACGCCCTCGGCGGCGACCTCCTGCGCCGTCTTGCCGAAGGCGAGCACCTTCGTCTGCGCGAGGACGTTGCTGATCAGCAGGTCGTGCATGGACGTGCCGTCGACGGTGGTGACGTCGCGGAACGGCCGGACGAAGGCGATGAAGTCGGCGGGGATCATGCGGGTGCCCTGGTGGAGCAGCTGGAAGAAGGCGTGTTGGCCGTTGGTGCCCGGTTCGCCCCACCACACCTGACCGGTGTCGCATGCGACGGGTTTGCCGTCGACGGTGACGGACTTGCCGTTGGACTCCATCGACAGCTGCTGGAGGTAGGCGGTGAAGCGACCCAGGTCGTTGGAGTACGGCAGCACCGCGCGGTTGCCGGCGTTGAAGAAGTCGTTGTACCAGACGCTCAGCATGCCCAGGAGGATCGGCGCGTTGCGCTCGATCGGCGCGGTGGCGAAGTGTTCGTCGACGGCGTGGAAGCCGGCGAGGAACTCGTCGAACCCGGCGCGCCCGACGGCGAGCATCACCGACAGCCCGATCGCCGAGTCGACCGAGTAGCGACCGCCGACCCAATCCCAGAACTCGAACATGTTCGACGTGTCGATGCCGAACTTGTGGACCTCGGCGGCGTTGGTGCTGACCGCGACGAAGTGGCGGGCCACCGCCGCCTCGTCGCCGAGCGCGTCGACCAGCCACGCGCGCGCCGCACCGGCATTGGAGAGCGTCTCGAGCGTGGTGAAGGTCTTCGAGGAGATGACGAACAGCGTCGTGGCGGGATCGAGGACGTCCAGCTTCGAGAGGATGTCGGCCGGGTCGACGTTGGACACGAAGTGGGTGCGCGGTCCGTCGTGGTAGTCGCGCAGCGCGCCGCACACCATGGACGGACCGAGGTCGGAGCCGCCGATGCCGATGTTGACGACGTCGGTGATCTTCTCGCCGGTGAAGCCGCGCCATTCCCCCGACCGCACGTCGTCGGAGAAGTGGCCCATCGCGTCGAGCACCCGGTGCACGTCGGCGACGACGTTGTGCCCCTCGACCATCAGCGTCGCGTCGGCGGGCAGCCGCAGCGCGGTGTGCAGCACGGCCCGGTCCTCGGAGGTGTTGATGTGCCGGCCGGCGAGCATCGCGTCGCGCCGCTCCTCGACGCCGACCTCCCGCGCCAGGGCGATCAGCAGGTCCAGCGTCTCGCGGGTTGCGAGGTTCTTGGAGTAGTCGATGTACAGGTCGCCGGCCTCCACGACGAGGTCGCGGCCGCGATCGGGGTCGTCGGCGAACAACTGCCGGAGTGTCGTCGCGGCGATCTGCGGCTGGTGGCCGGCGAGGGCGCGCCACGACTCGGTGGACGTCACGTCTTCGCGCATGGAATCCACCCTATTGCGTCCGCGCGCGCGGCGTCGGGCACTCAGTGCCGACAGGGGCCGGTCAGCGGCCCAGCGGGCCCCGTCCCAGGCGCAGCAGCAGCATGGCCAGTGTGTGGCCCTCCTGGCCGAGTTCGGCGAAGCGGTCGAGCACCTTCACCTCGCGGCTGTGGACCAGCCGCGGTCCGCCCGATGCCATGCGGGCGGCACCGATCTTCTTCGACACCGCCGACCGGCGCTTGATGGCGGCCAGGATGACCGCGTCGAGTCGGTCGATCTCGCCGCGCAACACGTCGATGTCGTCGGGCAGACCGGTGACGTCGTCGCCGAGGTCGTAGGCGCTCGGGTCGAAAGGCTGCGATTCGTCACTCACCGGGACGATTTTGCCACGCCCGCACCGCCCCGATGCGCGGTCGTCCGCAGTCGACCCTTGCGTTGGAGTGCACTCGAAGTCCTAGCGTGGCTGTATGCCCGATGACAACCGCCTCTCCATCGCCGACGTCTCCGCCCGCACCGGCCTCACCCGCGACACCCTCCGCTGGTACGAGTCCGAGGGCCTGATCCCCGACGTGCCGCGCAATTCGGCCGGCGTGCGGCAATACGACGACGCCACCGTGCGGATGATCGACCTGCTCGTGCGCCTGCGACGGACGGGGATGCCCGTCGCCCAGATGCGCGACTTCGTGACGATGGTCGCGCAGGGGGCGCGCACGCACGGTCGGCGGATGCGGCTGCTCGAGAACCACCGCGAGGAGATCGAGACCCGGATCCGGGAGCTGGTCGACGACCTCGACTCCGTCGACCAGAAGATCGCGCACTACCGGCGGCTCATCGACCGCGGCCTGGACTGCACCGAGGAAGCCATCACCGACCCGGACGAGCGCGCCGAGCAGCGCCGCACCGACGACGAATAGGGGAGCGCACCATGCACACGATCACACTCGGCGACGGCCTGCAGACGTCCGCGATGGGGTTCGGCGCCATGGCGGTGACGCCCGTCTACGGCGGCACCGACGACGCGTCCGCCCTGGCGGTGCTGAACGCGGCGGTCGACGCCGGCGTGACCTTCCTCGACACGGCCGACGTCTACGGTGCCCCCGAACCGGGCACGACGGGGCCGGCGGGCACCAACGAGCGGCTCGTCGCACGGCTGCTCGCCGAGCGGCGGGACGAGGTCGTCCTCGCCACCAAGTTCGGGATCGTCGGGCCGATCGGCGCCGACGCCGGTGGCGGAGGGAAGCGGACCCGCGGCGACGCCGACTACGTCCGGGCGGCCTGCGACGCGTCGTTGAGGCGCCTGGGCACCGACGTGATCGACCTCTGGTACCTGCACCGTCGCGACCCGGACGTCCCCGTCGAGGAGACCGTCGGCGCGATGGCCGAGATGGTCGCGGCGGGCAAGGTCGGCCACCTCGGCCTGTCCGAGGTGACGGCCGGCGAATTGCGCGCCGCCCACGCCGTCGCACCGATCGCCGCGGTGCAGAGCGAATGGAGCCTGTGGTCGCGCGACGTCGAGGCGCAGGTCGTACCCGCCTGCGCCGAACTCGGCGTCGGCTTCGTCCCCTACTCGCCGCTCGGGCGGGGGTTCCTGACCGGCACCCTCACCCGGGAACAGGTGGCCGCCGACCTGCGCGGCTCGACCGCGCGCACCGGCGACAACTGGGAGGCCAACCAGCGGGTCGTCGATGCGGTCGGCGCGGTGGCGCAGCGGCTGGACGCGACCAGCGCCCAGGTCGCACTCGCCTGGTTGTACGCCTCGGGTCGACGCGCCGGGCTGCCGGTCGTGCCGATCCCCGGCACCCGGTCGGTCACACGCCTCGCCGAGAACGCGGCCGCCGCCGACCTGGTGCTCGACGACGAGGCGCTGGCCGCGCTCGACCGCGTCGCGGACCTGGCCGTCGGCGGTCGCAACATCGCCGCCGATCCGACGTGGATCTCCGTCGGCCGCGAATAGCCACTCCCACCCCAGAAAGGCACGCCGATGTCCGTGATCCCCGACTCGCACCGCGACCTGCTCGACCGCCCGCTGTACGCCCACCTCGCGACGATCCGTCCCGACGGGTCGCCGCAGGTCAACCCGATGTGGTTCTCCTTCGACGGCGAATACGTCTACTTCACCAACACGACCGTCCGCCAGAAGTACCGGAACGTCACCGCCGAACCGCGCGTGGCGTTCTCGGTCAACGACCCCGAGCAGCCCTACCGCTACCTGGAGGTGCGCGGCGTCGTCGAGCGCATCGACCCCGATCCGGCGGCGGCCTTCTTCACCGAACTCGCCGAGCGCTACGGGCTGCCCCTGGACGGGCCGCCCGGCGACGCGGAGCACCGTGTGGTCTACGTCGTCGCCCCCACGTCGACGAGCCACCAGTAGTTGACCCGCGCGGGGGCCCGCCCGCCGTACGATCTGGTACGTGGATGTTGAAACCCCGGTACGACGGATCACCGGATCGCCGGCCGGCCGCGTCGCGCTCGCGCTGATCGCCCTCTACGTCGTCGTCCGCATCGTGCTCGTCGCGACCGGCGGCTTCTACTGGGACGACCTGATCCTCATCGGGCGGGCCTCGACCCACAACGTCTTCAGCCCGGAGTACCTGGCACACAACCACGACGGGCACTTCATGCCCGGCGCCTTCTTCATCGCCGGCCTGACGACGCTGATCGCGCCGACGCAGTGGTGGCCGGCCGCGGTGACGCTCGTCGTGTTGGCGACCGCCGTCGCACTGGCGGTCTGGCGGATGATCCGGCTGCTCGCCGGCCGCGACTCGTGGGCCACGGTGCTGGTCCTGGCGTTCTTCCTGTTCACCCCCATGACGGTGCCCGCCTACGTGTGGTGGGCGGCCGGGCTCAACTCGTTGCCGATGCTGTTCGCCATGGCCTGGGTGATCGGCGACGCCGTGCTGCTGTGCCGCGGCGGGCTCGACGACAACTCCCGGCTGCTGATCGCCATGCGCAGCGGGGCCGTCTACCTCGTCGCGCTGGCCTGCTTCGAGAAGTCGCTGTACCTGTTGCCGGTCGTGTTCGTCGCGACGGTGGTGTGGTGCGCGATGAACCCGGTCGCCGCCGAGCCCGGCGAGGTGCCCGGTCCGCTGGCCGCGGCCCACCGTCGGGCCCGACCGCTGTGGCACGTGCTGGTGCCGATGACCGCCGCCTGGGGCGTGCTGTTCCTCGCCGTGACCGGCGGGCAGGGCGCCGCGGGTCACCACGGCATCGGCCAGACGCTGCACCTGGTCTGGCGCACCGTCGACAACGCGATCATCCCGTCGCTGGCCGGCGGTCCGTGGACGTGGGACCGCTGGATCCCCAGCCCGCCCATGGGGTTCGCACCGCTGTGGCAGATCATCGCCGGATGGGTGGTCCTCGGGGTCGTCGTCGGCGTGATCGCCTGGCGCCGACCGCGCGGACTCGTCGTCGTGGCGGTCGCGGCGGCATACGCGGTCCTGGCGCAGGTTCCGGTGATGTGGAACCGGTCGAGTGCCAACACCGCCCTCGAGCTGGCCCAGACGATGCGCTACCTGCCGGACACCGCGCTCGTCATCACGGCCGCCCTCGCGCTGGTCCTGGCGGTCCCGCGGACCTCTCACCGCCACCTGCGCGGCGTCGACCGCCCCGCGCTGCAGGCCGCTGCCGCGGCGACCGTCGTACTCATCGCCTCGTCGGCGTGGGGCCTGTGGAACTTCGACAGGTCGTGGCGCAACAACCCGACCCCGGAGTACCTGCGCACCGCGCGGGCCTCGCTGCGCGCCGATCCGGGCCGCACCATGTTCGACCAGGCGCTGCCGCTGGAGATCCTCACCCCGGTGGCGAACCCGGAGAACATGGTCAGCCACACGTTCGGCCGGTTGCGGCCCGCGGTGCACTTCGGGACGGTGACCGACGACCTCAAGGTCTTCGACCGCGGTGGTCGGCTGGTGCCCGGCGGGGTCACCCCGGCCCGCACCTTCGCCGCGGGCGAGGGCAGCTGCACCGCGCCGGAGGTCCGCGGGATGAGTCGGGTGCCGCTGTCGGGCCCGCTGATCAACTGGACCTGGACGATCGCGCTCAGCTACTGCGCCAACCGCGACGGCCGGCTGGCGGTGCAGTTGGCGGCCGGCCAGCCGGTCACCGTCGATGTCCGTGCCGGGCTGCACGTCGTGTACGTCCAGACCACCGGCCGGGGCACCGCGCTGATCCTGCGCCCGCTCACCCCGGGGCTGGCGGTGCACACCGGTGCGGGGCGCGTCGGCGAGGTCGCCGAGGCCGCGTTGGTGCGCTGACTGTCCGCCCGTCCCGGTAATCTGGACGGTGAGATGAGTGCTGAGGAACTGCTGCGCGGACTGAATCCACAGCAACGCGAGGCGGTGACACACACCGGGTCTCCGTTGCTGATTGTCGCGGGCGCCGGATCGGGCAAGACATCCGTGCTGACCAGGCGAATCGCCTACCTGTTGGCCGAGCGGGACGTGCACCCCGGGCAGATCCTCGCCATCACCTTCACCAACAAGGCCGCCGCCGAGATGCGCGAGCGGGTCGTCGAGCTGGTCGGCGGCGCCGGTCGGGCGATGTGGGTCTCGACCTTCCACTCGATGTGCGTGCGCATCCTGCGCGCCCAGTCGGGGCTGCTCGGCGAGACGGTGAACTCGAACTTCTCGATCTACGACGCCGACGATTCGCGGCGACTGCTCGGGATGATCATCCGCGACCTGGAGCTCGACCCGAAGAAGTACTCCGCCCGCGGGCTGGCCGTGGAGATCTCGAACCACAAGAACGAACTCGTCGGACCCGACGGGGTCGAGGTGCCCGAGGGCGTCGACGAGAACTCGGCCGAGGCGGTGGTCAAGCGGGTCTACGAGCAGTACCAGAAGCGCCTGCGCGCGGCGAACGCCTTCGACTTCGACGACCTCATCGGCGAGACGGTCGCCCTGCTGCAGCGCCACCCGGACGTCGCGCGGTACTACCACCGACGGTTCCGGCACATCCTCGTCGACGAGTACCAGGACACCAACCATGCGCAATACGTGCTCATCCGGGAGTTGACGGGGTGCACGGCGGACGACGCGTCGGCCGAACTGCCGCCCGCGGAGCTGTGCGTGGTCGGTGACGCCGACCAGTCGATCTACGCCTTCCGCGGCGCGACGATCCGCAACATCGAGGAGTTCGAGCGCGATTTCCCGGCGGCGCGGGCGATCCTGCTCGAGCAGAACTACCGGTCGACGCAGACCATCCTGTCGGCGGCCAACGCGGTCATCGCGCAGAACCCGAACCGTCGGGAGAAGCGCCTGTGGACCGACTCGGGCGACGGTGACCCGATCGTCGGCTATGTCGCCGACTCCGACCGCGACGAGGCGACGTTCATCGCCGGTGAGATCGACACCCTCACCGACTATTCGATCGGCGGGTCGGCCAGTCGCAAGTACTCCGACATCGCCGTCTTCTACCGGACCAACACCGGCTCGCGCGCCCTGGAAGAGGTGTTCGTGCGGCACGGCATCCCGTACAAGGTCGTCGGCGGCACCAAGTTCTACGAGCGCAAGGAGGTGCGCGACGTTATCGCCTATCTGCGCACCGTCGCGAACCCCGACGACACCGTCAGCCTGCGCCGCATCCTCAACACGCCGCGGCGCGGCATCGGCGACCGTGCGGAGGCCTGTGTGGCGGTCCACGCGGAGAACCGCGGCATCAGCTTCTACCAGGCGCTGCTGGAGGCGCAGCAGGGCTCGGTGCCGTTGCTGAACAAGCGCGCGGTCAACCAGATCGGCGGCTTCGTCGACCTGATCGAGGGGCTGCGCCGCGACTTCCTGACGGCCTTCGGGGATGCCGACCAGGTCACCGTCGACGCGACCGCCGAGGGCGGGGACGTCGGTGAGCTGGTGTCGGCGATCGTCGACCGGACCGGCTACCGGGCCGAGCTGGAGGCCTCCCGCGACCCGCAGGACGGCGCCCGGCTGGACAACCTGAACGAGCTCGTCGCGGTCGCCCGCGAATTCAGCGCCACCGCGGCCGAAGAGGCGCAGGAGGCGCCGGTCGTCGACGAGGTCGACACCGAGGGCGAACCGGAGCCGGGTTCGCTGGCGGCTTTCCTCGAGCGCGTGTCACTCGTCGCCGACGCCGACCAGGTACCCGATTCCGATGCCGGTGTGGTCACCCTGATGACGCTGCACACCGCCAAGGGGCTGGAGTTCCCGGTCGTGTTCGTCACCGGGTGGGAGGACGGCCACTTCCCGCACATGCGCTCCCTGGGCGATCCCGCCGAACTCAGCGAGGAGCGCCGCCTGGCCTACGTGGGCATCACCCGCGCCAAGGAGCGGCTCTACCTGACCCGCGCGCTGATGCGGGCGTCGTGGGGGCAGCCCGTGTCCAATCCGGAGTCGCGGTTCCTCACCGAGATTCCCGGGCACCTGCTCGACTGGCGGCGCACCGAACCGCGGCGCTCGGCGTCGCGGCACCGGTCGTCGGGTGCCTTCGGGTTCGGCGACAGCGGCGGTCACGACCAGTACCGCACCCGCGGCCGCGAGTCCTATGGGCAGCCCACGCGGGGTCGCAACAAGCACGAGGACTACGCGATCGGCGACCGCATGAACCATCCGAAGTACGGGCTGGGCAAGGCCGTGGCCAAGGAGGGCGCCGGTCCGACCGAGCGGGTCACGTTCGACTTCGGCGGGAACGTCGGGCGGATGACCTTCATGACCCTCGGCGGTCTGCCGGGGGAGAAGATCTGACCCGCAAACCCCGCGAAACGGGACAAACCCAGCACCGAATCGGTGCTGGGTTTGTTCCGGAAGTGTGGTTTGCGCGTCAGCCGGTGTAGGCCGACAGGCGCACGCCGTGCTGCGCGAGCCACGGCATCGGGTCGATCTTGGTCGTGCCGTTCCGCCACACCTCGAAGTGGACGTGGGGACCGAAGGAGAAGCCCTCGTTGCCGACCAGGGCGATCACGTCGCCGGCGGTGACGTGCTGGCCCTTCTGGACCAGGACGCCCGAGGAGGACATGTGGCCGTACATCGTGACGGTGCCGTCGGCGGCGCGGATCTGGACCCAGTTGCCGTAGCCCGACGCCGGGCCGGCGTTGATGACGACGCCGTCGGTGGCGGCGTGGATGGGGGTGCCCAGCGGGGCGGCCATGTCCAAGCCGCCGTGGAAGGAGCCCCAGCGGGGGCCGAAGCCGGACGTGAAGCTGTACTGGCCCAGCGGGATCGGCGAGGTGAAGAGCGGGCGGCGCTTGAGGTTCTCGCGCGCATCCTCGGCGGCGGCGAGCTCCTTGCCCTTGCCCAGGCCGCGGGTGAACGCGGACATGTCGGTGTCGTCGGCGGCTGCCACGACACCCGGTCCGACGTCGGGGGTCCCGTCGGCGGCGGTGATCGGCGTGGCGGTCTTGTCCGAGGACACGGCCTGCGCGGCGGCGGCGACGGCGGCACCGGCGGCGAGTGCGACGAGCGCCGCGCGACCGCCCTTGAGGGTGGTCGGCGGTGCGACGACACGGTGCTTGCCGGACTTGCCGACCTTGCGCTCGGGGCGCGGGGTGACGGCGGCGGGGGCCTCGTCGGCGGTCTCCACGGTCGTGACGACGCCGACGGGCTCGGTCACCGGGGCGACGGCCGCGGCGGAGCGCTCGCGGCGGTACTCGCTCTCCGGGATCGCGATGTCCTGGGTGATTTCCGAGGCGGTCGCGGTGTGCGGGTCGAGGGCGCGGCCGCGGCGGATCGTGCCCGCCCAGCTGTCGCGGTCGAGGGTCAGCGAGTCAAAGGAGTCGTCGTAGAAGTCGCTCGCAGCGGCGGTGGTGGTCTTGGCGGCGACGACGGAGGAGGCGTCGACCGGGGCGATGAAGCGACGCCCGGCGTGCTCGACTACGCCGTTTCGTTCTCGGGCCACGTTCCTGCCTAACTACCGGTGATTCACACGTTCTTCGTAACCAATTCGTGACTTGGCACCCCCACGAAGGTATCGGAGAGGCGGCGCCAAGTCCAACAAACGGTGAGAATAGTTAGCGGGGAGTGACAATCTCCACACCTGGCCCCGAGACGCGGTTCAGCGCACGTCAGTGCCCTAACGTGCCTGATCGGGAGCCGGTCGAGCGAGCCGTTGGGCCGGGGTTTAGAGTCCGATACATCGCCCGCGTCACATCCCAGCACCCGGGTGCCCACAAAGAACCAACAAGATTGGTGAGTTGAATGGATCTCTTCGAATACCAAGCGAAGGAACTGTTTGCCAAGCACGGCGTGCCCGGTACCCAGGGCCGCGTGACCGACACCGCCGCGGGGGCGCGCGAGATTGCCGAAGAGGTCGGCAAGCCGGTCATGGTCAAGGCGCAGGTCAAGACCGGCGGTCGCGGCAAGGCCGGTGGCGTCAAGTACGCCGCCACCCCCGACGACGCGGAGCGCTACGCGAACGACATCCTCGGCCTCGACATCAAGGGCCACATCGTCAAGAAGCTGCTCGTCGCCGAGGCCAGCGACATCGCCGAGGAGTACTACATCTCCTTCCTGCTCGACCGCGCCAACCGCACCTACCTGGCGATGTGCTCGGTCGAGGGCGGCATGGAGATCGAAGAGGTCGCCGCCACCAAGCCCGACCGCCTCGCCCGCGTCCACGTCGACGCCGTGAAGGGCGTCGACCTGGCGACCGCGCGCTCGATCGCCGAGCAGGGCCACCTGCCCGCTGAGATCCTCGACGCCGCGGCGGTCACCATCGCCAAGCTCTGGGAGGTCTTCGTCTCCGAGGATGCGCTCCTGGTGGAGGTGAACCCGCTGGTGCGCACCCCCGACGACCAGATCCTGGCCCTGGACGGCAAGGTGACGCTCGACGGCAACGCCGACTTCCGGCACCCCGACCACGCCCAGTTCGAGGACAAGGACGCCACCGACCCGCTCGAGCTCAAGGCCAAGGAGAACGACCTCAACTACGTCAAGCTCGACGGCGAGGTCGGTGTGATCGGCAACGGCGCCGGCCTGGTGATGTCCACCCTGGACGTCGTCGCCTACGCCGGTGAGAAGCACGGCGGCGTGAAGCCGGCGAACTTCCTCGACATCGGCGGCGGCGCCTCGGCCGAGGTGATGGCCGCCGGCCTCGACGTCATCCTCGGCGACGAGCAGGTCAAGAGCGTCTTCGTCAACGTCTTCGGCGGCATCACCGCCTGCGACGCGGTCGCCAACGGCATCGTCGGCGCCCTGAACACCCTGGGCGACGCCGCCAGCAAGCCGCTGGTCGTGCGCCTGGACGGCAACAAGGTCGACGAGGGCCGCAAGATCCTGGCCGACGCCAACCACCCGTTGGTGACCCTGGCCGAAACGATGGACGACGGCGCCGACAAGGCCGCCGAACTGGCGAGCAAGTAAGAGGGGCGCAACAGACATGTCGATCTACCTGAACAAGAACAACAAGGTCATCGTCCAGGGCATCACCGGCGGCGAGGGCACCAAGCACACCGCCCTGATGCTCAAGGCGGGCACCAACATCGTCGGCGGCGTCAACGCCCGCAAGGCCGGCACCACCGTGACCCACGAGGATGCCGCCGGCAACACCGTCGAGCTCCCCGTGTTCGCGACCGTCGCCGAGGCGATGGAGAAGACCGGTGCGGACACCTCGATCGCCTTCGTGCCGCCGGCCTTCTCCAAGGACGCCATCATCGAGGCCATCGACGCCGAGATCCCGCTGCTGGTCGTCATCACCGAGGGCATCCCGGTGCAGGACACCGCGTACGCGTGGGCCTACAACGTCGACAAGGGTGAGAAGACCCGCATCATCGGCCCGAACTGCCCCGGCGTCATCACCCCGGGTGAGGCGCTGGTCGGCATCACGCCGAACAACATCACCGGCAAGGGTCCGATCGGCCTGGTGTCCAAGTCGGGCACGCTGACCTACCAGATGATGTACGAGCTGCGCGACCTCGGCTTCTCGACCGCCATCGGCATCGGCGGCGACCCGGTCATCGGCACGACGCACATCGACGCCATCGAGGCCTTCGAGAAGGACCCGGACACCAAGCTCATCGTCATGATCGGCGAGATCGGCGGCGACGCCGAGGAGCGTGCGGCCGACTACATCAAGGCCAACGTCTCCAAGCCGGTCGTCGGCTACGTCGCGGGCTTCACCGCTCCCGAGGGCAAGACCATGGGCCACGCCGGCGCCATCGTGTCGGGCAGCTCGGGCACCGCGCAGGCCAAGAAGGAAGCCCTCGAGGCGGCCGGGGTCAAGGTCGGCAAGACGCCGAGCGCGACCGCCGAGCTGGCCCGGGAGATCTTCCAGACCCTGGCGTAGTCGCGGCCGCGGGGCTCGTCGGCTCGGGCATACTGGGCCGATGAGTCTGCTGGGTGCGACCCGTAACGCCGCGACGTCGGCGGTGAGTGCCGCGGTGGCGGTACCCCGGTCGGTGGTCCACGCCGTCCTCGACGACGTCGTCGACTACCTCTCCGGGACCGATCTGACGCCGGTGCTGACCTCGGCGATCGACCTGAACCGGGTGTTGGCGACCGTCGACGTCCAGGCGCTGGTCGACCGGGTCGACATCAACCGCGTGCTCGCCTCCGTCGATCTGGACGCACTGTTGGCCCGCATCGATGTGAACGCGCTGCTCGACCGCGTCGACGTCGACGCCCTCGTGGCCCACACCGACCTCACCACGATCGTGCGAGACGCGTCGGCCTCGGTCTCCAGCGAGGTCATCGACGACGTGCGCAGCGGTTCTGAGCGCGCCGACGACGGCGTGGAGCGGTTCGTGAACCGAGTGCTGCGCCGGGGCGACCGGTGACCGGGGCCCGTACCGCCGGGGTGGTGAGCCGCACGATCGCCGGGGTCGTCGACGTGGTGGTGGCGGCCGCGCTCATCGCCGGCGGCTACCTGGCACTGACCTTCTTCCTCTTCGTCGTCGACCTCGGGCACATCGACCTCAATCGGCTGCAGTGGTGGTTCACGACCTCCGGCTACCTGGTCGTGCTGATCGGCTACCTGTTCGTCTGCTGGGCGACCTCCGGGCGGACCGTCGGGTGCATCACCATGGGCCTGCGGGTGACGGGCGCGGCCGGTGGCCGGTTGCACGTGCTGGTGGCGCTGGCCCGGGCGGTGATCTGTGCGGTCTTCCCGATCGGGCTGGTCTGGGTGGCGCTGTCGCCGTCGCGGCGCTCGTTGCAGGACCTGCTGCTGCGCAGCCGGGTGGTCTACACCCACGAGGTGCGGCAGCAGTGACGCGCGAGCAGGCGAAGGCCGAGCGTCGGGCGGACCTGCTGCAGGCCGCGGCGCGCCTGATGGCCCGCAGCGGGTTCACCGCGGTGCGCCTGGAGGACATCGGCGCCGAGGTCGGGGTCAGCGGGCCGGCGGTGTACCGCCATTTCGACTCGAAGACCGATCTGCTCGACACGATGCTCGTCGACATCAGCGAGCGCCTGCTCGACGGTGCGCAGGCGGCGATCGCCGCCGGCGGGCCGAGTGCGGCGGTCCTGCGCCGGCTCGTCGACTTCCACATCGACATGTTGGTGACGCGGCCGGATCTGATCGCGGTCCAGGACCGCGACCTGCACTCGCTGTCGGAGGAGGCCCGGCACCGGGTGCGCTCGCTGCAGCGGCGTTACGTCGAGCGCTGGGTCGATGTGCTGGTCGAGCACGCGCCCCAGTCCCGCGCGAGCGCCCGCGTGCGCGCGCAGGCGGTCTTCGGCCTGCTCAACTCCTCGCCGCGCCTGCCCGACTATCCCGCCGACGACCTGCGCGGGTTGCTCTCGGCGATGGCGTGGAGCGCGCTGAGCGCCTCGGTTTGACGATTCGGTGGACAGCGGTCCGCCGGGGACGTAGTCTCCCATTTCAGTTAATCACTACTAACTGAGGTGGTCGGATGTCCGACGGGGCGCAGCAGCACCGCGAGAACGTCGCCGTGCTCGACGAGCGGCTGCGCATCGCCGCGGCCGGCGGCGGTGACAAGGCCCGCGAGCGCCACCTGGCGCGCGGCAAGCTGCTCGCCCGCGAGCGGATCGACGCGCTCGTCGACCCCGGGTCGCCCTTCCTGGAGATCGCGCCGCTGGCCGCCTTCGGGATGTACGACGACAAGGCGCCCGCCGCCGGTGTGGTCGCCGGTGTCGGACTGATCCACGGGCGCCAGTGCATGATCGTCGCCAACGACGCGACGGTCTCCGGCGGCACGTATTACCCGGTGACGGTCAAGAAGCACCTGCGCGCCCAGGAGATCGCCGCGGCCAATCGGCTGCCGTGCGTCTACCTCGTCGACTCGGGCGGCGCGATGCTCCTGCAACAGGACGAGGTCTTCCCCGATCGGGACCACTTCGGCCGCATCTTCTTCAACCAGGCGAACATGAGCGCGGCGGGCATCCCGCAGCTCGCCGCCGTGCTCGGCTCGTCGACCGCCGGCGGCGCCTACGTGCCGGCGATGAGCGACGAGAACGTCATCGTCGCCGAGCAGGGCACCATCTTCCTGGCCGGACCGCCGCTGGTGAAGGCGGCGACCGGCGAGGACGTGACCGCCGAGGACCTGGGTGGGGGAGCGATGCACTCGACGGTGTCCGGGGTGACCGACCATCTCGTCGCGAACGACGAGCAGGCGCTGGACCGCTTGCGCGACATCGTCGCCACCTTCGGCCCGCGCGACCCGGCGCAGTGGGACACCGAGCCGACCCGCGACCCGCGCCGACCGCAGACCGACCTGTACGACGTCGTGCCCGTCGACCCGCGCACCCCCTACGACGTGCGCGAGGTCATCCAGATCCTCGCCGACGGCGGCGAGTACACCGAGTTCAAGGCCGGGTACGGCACCTCGCTGGTCACCGCGTTCGCCCGCGTCCACGGGCACCCGGTCGGCGTCGTCGCCAACAACGGGGTGCTGTTCTCCGAGTCGGCGCTCAAGGGAGCGCACTTCATCGAACTGTGCGACCGTCGCCGCATCCCCCTGGTCTTCCTGCAGAACATCACCGGCTTCATGGTGGGGCGCGAGTACGAGGAGGGCGGCATCGCCAAGAACGGCGCCAAGATGGTCACGGCCGTCGCCTGCGCACGGGTGCCGAAGCTGACGGTGATGATCGGCGGCTCCTTCGGGGCCGGCAACTACTCCATGTGCGGGCGGGCCTATTCGCCGCGGTTCCTGTGGTGCTGGCCCAACGCGCGGATCTCGGTGATGGGCGGTCCGCAGGCCGCCGACACCCTCGCCACGGTGCGGCGCAATCAGATCGAGCGGTCCGGCCGGGCGTGGTCCGACGAGGACGAGGCCGCGTTCAAGGCACCCATCCACGAGCAGTTCGCCGAGCAGTCCGACGCCTACTACTCGACGGCGCGCCTGTGGGACGACGGCATCATCGACCCCGCCGACACCCGGACCGTCCTCGGCCTGGCGCTCGAGGCCTGCCGCTACGCGCCGTTGGCCGAGGTCAACAACGGCGTCTTCCGGATGTGATGGCGATGATCCACAGAATCCTGATCGCCAACCGCGGGGAGATCGCCTGCCGCGTCATCGACACCGTCCACCGGATGGGCCTGGAGGCGGTCGCCGTCTACTCCGACGCCGACGCGTCCGCCCCGCACGTGCGCCGGGCCGACAGCGCGGTGCGGCTGGGTCCGGCTCCGGCGCCGCAGAGCTATCTCGACATCGAGAAGGTCGTGGGGGCGGCCGTGGCGAGCGGCGCCGACGCGGTACACCCCGGCTACGGTTTCCTCTCGGAGAACGCCGCCTTCGCCACGGCGCTCGCCGAGGCGGGAATCGTGTTCATCGGCCCGCCGGCCGACGCAATCGCCACGATGGGCGACAAGATCACCGCGCGCGCCGCGGTGACCCGACGCGGAGTGCCGGTCGTGCCGGGTCTGTCGCGCCCCGGGCTGACCGACGACGACCTGATCGCCGCGGCGCCCGACATCGGCTTCCCGGTCCTGATCAAGCCGAGTGCCGGCGGCGGTGGCAAGGGCATGCACCGCGTCGACGGCCCCGCCGACCTGCCCGCGGCCCTGGTGACCGCGCGGCGCGAGGCGGCCGCGGCCTTCGGCGACGACGCCCTGTTCCTCGAGCACTTCGTCGACACCCCGCGCCACATCGAGGTGCAGGTCCTCGCCGACACCCACGGCGGGGTCGTCCACCTCGGCGAGCGGGAGTGCTCGTTGCAGCGCCGCCATCAGAAGGTCATCGAGGAGGCGCCGTCGGCGCTGCTCGACGAGCAGACGCGCGCCCGCATCGGTGCTGCGGCCTGCGACGCCGCCCGCAGCGTCGGCTACACCGGCGCCGGGACGGTCGAATTCATCGTCTCGGCGAAACGCCCCGACGAGTTCTTCTTCATGGAGATGAACACGCGCCTGCAGGTCGAGCACCCGGTGACCGAGATGGTCACCGGCATCGACCTGGTCGAGCAGCAGATCCGCGTCGCGCGCGGGCAGGAGCTGGCGATCGCCCAGGACGACGTCGTGCTCGACGGCCACGCGATCGAGGCGCGCGTCTACGCCGAGGACCCCGCCCGCGGCTTCCTGCCCACCGGCGGCACCGTCGCCGCCCTGTCCTGGCCCCATGTCGGGGACGGCGTCCGCGTCGACGCCGGCATCGACCGGGGATCGGTGGTCGGCTCCTTCTACGACCCGATGTTGGCGAAGGTCATCGCCCACGGCCGCGACCGCGCCGAGGCGATCGACCGGCTCGACGAGGCATTGGCCGAGACCGTCCTGGCCGGTGTGGGCACCAACATCGGCTTCTGCCGCCACGTCCTCGCCCAGGCCGCGGTGCGCGCCGGCGACCTCGACACCGGGCTGCTCGACACGATCGCCGAGGACTATGCGGACCCGCCGCCCACTCCGGCCGCGCTGGTGGCCGCCGCGCTGGGAGGGCTGGAGGTCGGCGAGCGCGACGACGTGTGGCGCAGCGCCGTCGGCTTCCGCATCGGCCCTCCCGCACCCATGGTGAGCCGCCTGGTGTGCGGAGAGCAGCGGTACACCGTGTCGGCGACGGTCGTCGGTTCCGACGGTCGGGGACTGCGGTCGCACGTGCGGATCGACGATGCCGGGGGCGCGCGGGTGTGGGGCGGCGACGTGGTCGTCGAACCCGGTGCGACGACCATCGTGCGCTGTGACGGCGTGCTCACGCGGTGGCGGGTCGCGGTCGACGGCGATGACCGCTGGGTGTGCGGTCGGGCGGGCACCTGGGTGCTGACGCCGGCCCATCGCCTGGCGAGCGGGTCGGGGGCGGCCGCCGCCGGCGACGTGCACAGTCCGATGCCCGGCACCGTCGTCGCCGTCCCCGCCGAGGACGGGGCAGTCGTCGCCGAGGGCGACCCGCTGGTCGTCGTCGAGGCGATGAAGATGGAGCACACGCTGCGCGCGCCCCGAGCGGGGACCGCGTCGGTCACCGTCGCCGCGGGCGACAAAGTCGCCGCCAACCAGGTGCTGGCACACGTCGAGGAGGACTGAGGAACCGATGGAACTGACGAGTGAATACGCGGACCTGGTCGCGAGTGTGCGCGACTTCGCGCAACGGGTGGTCGCGCCGGCGTCCTACCAGCACGACCGGGACAAGACCTTTCCCTACGAGGTGATCGCCCAGATGGGGGAGATGGGCCTGTTCGGCCTGCCCTTCCCGGAGGAATACGGCGGCATGGGCGGCGACTACTTCGCGCTCGCCCTGGCCCTCGAGGAGCTGGGGAAGGTCGACCAGTCGGTGGCCATCACGCTGGAGGCCGGCGTGGGCCTTGGCGCCATGCCGATCTTCCGCTTCGGCACGCAGGAGCAGAAGCAGCGCTACCTTCCCGATCTGACCGCCGGCAAGGCGCTCGCGGGGTTCGGCCTGACCGAGCCCGGAGCCGGCAGCGACGCCGGCGCGACGGCCACCACCGCCGTCGAGGACGGCGACGAGTGGGTGATCAACGGGGCCAAGCAGTTCATCACCAACTCCGGCACCGACATCACGTCGCTGGTCACCGTCACCGCGGTCACCGGTCATCGGGACGACGGCAAGAAGGAGATCTCGACGATCATCGTCCCGGCGGGCACGCCGGGGTTCACCGCCGAACCGGCCTACGACAAGGTCGGCTGGCACGCGTCGGACACCCATCCCCTGAGCTTCACCGATGTGCGCGTGCCGCGGGAGAACCTGCTGGGCACCCGCGGGCGCGGCTACGCGAACTTCCTGTCGATCCTCGACGAGGGGCGCATCGCGATCGCCGGCCTGGCCACCGGCGTCGCCCAGGGTTGCGTCGACGAGTGCGTCAAGTACGCCGGTGAGCGCAAGTCCTTCGGCAAGCCGATCGGCGAGTACCAGTCGATCTCGTTCGCGATCGCGCGGATGGAGGCCCGCGCCCACGTGGCGCGCACCGCCTACTACGACGCGGCCGCCCTGATGCTGGCCGGCAAACCGTTCAAGAAGGAGGCGGCGATCGCGAAGATGGTCTCCAGCGAGGCGGCGATGGACAATGCCAGGATGGCGACGCAGATCCACGGCGGCTACGGGTTCATGAACGAGTACCCGGTGTCGCGCCACTACCGCGACTCGAAGATCCTCGAGATCGGCGAGGGCACCACCGAGGTGCAGCTCATGCTGATCGCCCGCGCGCTGGGGCTCCCGTCATGACCGCGGGGGAGGGCGCGCCGCGCATCACCCAGCGCGGTCTCTGGTACGAGGAATTCGAGATCGGTGCCGTCTACGAGCACCGGCCCGGACGTACCGTCACCGAGGCCGACAACGTCCTGTTCACGACCTTGACGATGAACACCCAGGCGCTCCACCTGGACGCCGCTTTCGCGCAGACGCAGCCCGGCTTCGACGGCCAGCGGCTGATCAATTCGATGTTCACCCTCTCCACGATTGTCGGTCTCTCGGTGGCGCAGCTGACGCAGGGGACGCTGGTGGCCAACCTCGGCTTCTCCGACATCGCCTTCCCGGCGCCGATGTTCGCCGGCGACACGCTCTACGCCGAAACCGAGTGCACCGGCAAGCGGGAGTCCAGGTCGCGGCCCGGTGAGGGTGTGGTCGACCTGACGCACATCGGCCGCAACCAGAACGGCGTCGTCGTGGCCCGCGCCGCGCGCTCGACCCTGGTGCGCCTGCGCCCGACCGACTAACCCCGCCGAGTGGGCGGTCATTTGCGCCGAGTGGACCCCCTAGGCCAGTCCGAGCAACTCGACGGCTTGGGCGCGCATGTCGACCTTGCGCACCTTGCCGGTGACGGTCATCGGGAATTCGTCGACGACGTGGACGTACTTCGGGATCTTGTGCCGGGCGATCTTGCCGTGCGCGAATTCGCGGAGGTCCTCGGCGGTGAAATCGCCGTCGGCGTCGCGCAGGCGCACCCACGCCATGAGTTCTTCGCCGTACTTCTCGTCGGGGACGCCGATCACCTGGGCGTCGAGGATGGCGGGGTGCGTGTAGAGGAACTCCTCGATCTCGCGCGGGTAGATGTTCTCCCCGCCGCGGATGACCATGTCCTTGATGCGGCCGGTGATCTGCACGTAGCCGTTCGCGTCCATCACCGCGATGTCGCCGGTGTGCATCCAGCCGTCCTTGTCGATCGCCTCGGCGGTCTTCTCCGGTTGGTTCCAGTAACCCTTCATCACGCTGTAACCGCGGGTGCAGAACTCACCGGCCGTGCCCCTCGGGACGGTGTCCCCGCTTGCCGGGTCGACGATCTTGATCTCCAGATGCGGGCCGACGCGGCCCACCGTGCCGACGCGCAGCGACAGTTCGTCGTCGACCCTGGTCTGGGTGGAGACAGGCGAGGTCTCCGTCATCCCGTAGCAGATCGACACCTCGGCCATGTGCATGCGGTCGACCACCTCGCGCATCACCTGTTCCGGGCACGGCGACCCGGCCATGATCCCGGTGCGCAGGCTCGACAGGTCGTAGTCGTCGAAGTCGGGCAGGGCCAGTTCGGCGATGAACATCGTCGGCACGCCGTACAGGCTCGTGCACTTGTGTCGGTCTACCGACGCCAGCGTCGCCGCCGGGTCGAACGCCGCCGCCGGGATGATCATCGCGGCTCCGTGGGTGGTGGCGGCGAGGTTGCCCATGCTCATGCCGAAGCAGTGGTAGAAGGGCACCGGGATGCAGATTCGGTCGGACGCGGTGTAGTTGACGAGTTCTCCGACGAGGAAGCCGTTGTTGAGGATGTTGCGGTGCGTCAAGGTCGCGCCTTTGGGTGCGCCCGTTGTGCCGGACGTGAACTGGATGTTGATGGGGTCGTCGGCATCGAGCGCTTCTGCGATGGTTTCGACGGTGCCGAGTTCGACTTCCGACGGCGGCCTCAGCAAGTCTTCCCATTCGGGACTACCGAATGTCACCAGTGTGATCGATGAGGCGGTCTCCTCGGCAGCCCGGGTGACCATCGTCGGATAGTCGGAGTCCTTGAAGGCCGGTGACGCGAAGACAAGGGTGATGCCGACATGGGAGAGCGCGAAGTTCACTTCGCTCTGTCGATAGGCGGGGTTGACGTTGACCAGTACCGCACCGATGGCCGCCGTCGCGTACTGGACCAATATCCATTCTGCGCGGTTGGGCGACCACACCCCGACACGGTCGCCCCGCTGCACACCCAATCGCAGCAAGCCCGCGGCGAGCGCTCGGACGTCGGCGAGCATGTCCGCATAGGACCACGTTCGTCCCGAGGTGTCGTCGGCGATGGCCAGGTGCGTGGCCACCCGCGTCGCCGTCGAGCGGAAGTTTGTGTAGATGGTGTCGCTCAACAGCGGGGGTTCGACCTCGCCGCGGTCGTACGACGGTTCGGGGTTCACGTGCGCAGTCCTGGTCGATGCCATTTCGGTGTCCTTCCGGCGTTACCGCGATTCTGTGTTGCGGGTCACACAACCTACACACAGATTAACAGATGTAAAATAGATGTCAATCGTCAATGTGTAGAGTGACCGCATGCGGCAGACGGACCCGCGGGTGAGGCGATCACGGGCCGCGATCATGGATGCGACGATCGATCTGGTGGTCGAGCGAGACTCGTCGGCGATCTCGATGACCGACTTGGCGGATGCCGCCGGTGTGAGTCGCCCGGTCCTGTATCAGCACTACGGCGACCGCGACGGCATCCTGGTTGCCGCGATGACCGAGTTGATTGACCGGGAGTTGCTTCCCGCCGTCGATCCGAATCCGGCGAATCCAATGCCATTCGCGCAGGTGCTCACCGACCACTTCGCTCGCCATAGCCGCTTCTACCGCGCGCTCTTACGCGGCTCGGCGGCCTTTTCCGTGGTGCGCGCCATCACCGATCTGTTGGCCGTGCCCGGTGCCGAGCTCTTGAGGCAGCGCAGTGATGGCACGGTACCGGAGGCGCAAATCCGGGAGATGGCCAAGTTTGGCGCCTCGGCGGCGGCCATGATGCTCGCCGAGTGGCTCGTCGACGAGCCGGCCTCGGTCGACGGTTCGGCGGCGTCTGAGGATCCGACCGCGCTGGTGGGCCTTCTGATGCGCATCGATGAAACGATCATCGCGATTGCGGGCAACGTCGACCGACAGCGGCATCTCGAAACCGACTGACTGCAGGCCGGCCCTGTTGATGGGGGTCCGTCCCGATTTGGATACATCTGTCAAGTAGATACTTGACAGATGTAAATTATCAGCTAGCTTTGGCGCAGCGGCACCTGTGTCGCACATCACAAGCCCCGGTGGGGCAATGCAAAGAAAGATGCGCCATGAGACGACCTCGAGTTTCCACGCTTATCGCCGCGGTATCGGTATCCGCACTAGCCGTCAGCGGCTTTGTCGATGACGCCGTCGCCGCCCCGCTTCCGGTGGCCGGATCGGCGTTCTACACGCCACCGAAGCCTTTGCCCGCTGGCCGAAACGGCGACCTGGTTCGTCGGCAACCGACGCGCCTCATGGCCGGTAGCCCTCTTGCGGGTCTGCTGTCTGCAGCGCATGCGACGCGGATCATGTATCGCAGCACCGACGTCCATGGAGCGCCGATGGCGGTCACCGGCACCGTCCTGACTCCGTCCGTGCGTTGGCGGGGACGCGGGCCAAGGCCGTTGGTATCGCTTGCCATCGGTACGCACGGGAGTGCGGACAGCTGCGCGCCGTCACGCGTCTTGGCGAACGGTGTCGAGTTCGACGGTTCGGGCTCGCCATGGTTCGAAGGGCAAGTCACCGACATGGCCGCGCTGCTCGAAAAGGGGGTCGCGATCGCCGTGACCGACTACCAAGGGCTGGGAACTCCCGGGGTGCACACCTACCTCCAACCCGTCCCCGAGGCGCATGCCGTCCTCGATGCGGCGCGTGCGGCAATCAGACTCGGCGCGGTGGCTCCGACCGCGCCCATCGGGGTGTGGGGCTATTCCCAGGGCGGTGGGGCGGCTGCTGCGGCGGCCGAGCATTCGCGCCGCTATGCCGGGGAGCTCAACCTGGTCGGCACGGTCGCCGGTGCTCCGGCCGTCGATCCCGCGGCTGTCCTCCGAGGAGCAGCCGGCGACCGGGGAATCATGTCAGGGCTCGGTGGGATGTTCGTCGCGGGCCTGATCGACGGCTATCCCGAGTTGGCGCCGCGGATCCGTGCGTTGTTCAACCCGACCGGTCGCGCGTATCTGAGGCGAGTCGTGCAACTGTGCAGCTTTGGTGCACTGCGCGAGGAGCATTTCAAACCGACCTCGGCCTACACGAAGAGTGGTGCGACGATGATCGACGCCTTGGAGTCTGATCCTCAGATCAGGGCCGTCCTGGACAGCCTTGTGGTCGGTCGCATTCCGCCTGCACGGCCGGTGCTCGTGATGCAGAGCCGGCACGATGACACCGTGCCTCCGGGGCCGACCCACCGCATGGTGCGCAGTTGGCGCGCCGGTGGTGCGACGGTTCGTCTCGTCGACGTCACGACCCCGCTGCCGAAGTTGACCGGCGTCGACCACGTGGCAGGCATGATGGACTACCCGATTGCGGTCGATTGGCTCATGGGTCGCTTTCGGGGCTAATCCCTACCAGCGATCCCGATCGACCCCGGTTCCCGCAGCACCCGCATCCGCGGCGCAACCGAACCCGGTGACCCACGACCCGTCGGCCAGCTCGACCTTCCCCAGCATCATCGGCTCGGGGAGTGCGGCCAGGAAGTCGCCCAGGGCGGCGGGGGAGAGGGTCCAGGTCTCGCCGTGAATTGCGCGCCCGCGCGTGGGATCCCTGATCAGCCCGGGCTTGGGCGGCACCGTGTCGAGGGCGACGAGGCGGTAGGCCGGCGCGGTCACGACCTCCCCGCTCCACCGGGCTCCCCGATCGGACAGTTCGTGCACCAGCGGGCCGCCGCGCATGTGGGCGCCGAAGACGGCCAGCTCGACCGTCGGCGCCACCGCCTCCGGCCAGCCGGGTGCGACAACGGGGTCCTCACCCATCCGCCGGGCGAGGTCGATCAGCACGGCGTCGTCGTGCGCCTTGCCCAGCAGCGTCACGCCGAACTGTGCATGGCCGCCGTCGGACTCGGCGATGGTGCCCGCCGGGATCGCGAGCCCGCACAGGTCGAACAGGTTGCAGAAGTTCGTGTAGGTGCCCATCCGTGAGTTGACGCCCACCGGGTCGGCGGCCACCTGCTCGATGGTCGGGTGGAATGGCGCCGTCGGCACGAGGAGTGCGGTCGCCTCGCCCCACTGGGTCATGGCCTCGGCGCGCAGGTCGGCCAGCCGTCGCCGTGCGCTGAGCAGGTCGACGGCGCTGAAACGGTTGGCCGCGCCGATGATCCCGGCCACCGTCGGATCGAGACCGTCGCCGGGGTTGCCGTCGATGAACGCGCCGACCGCGTCGTGGCGCTGGGCGACCAGTGCGTCCTCGTACAGCAGTTTCGCCGCGTCCAGGAACGGTTGCAGGTCGACGCGCCGGATCGACATGCCGGCGGCCTCGGCGGTGGCGACCGCGGTGTCGAAGGCCGCGCGCCACGGCTCGTCGAGTTCGGGCAGCTCGGCGGGCACGGCCAACACCGGTCGTCCGGGCGCGGCCAGCCGGGTCGACGGGCCGAACGTCGCCGGCCCGACGGCGGTCGCCATGACGGCCATCGCAGCGTCGGCCTCGGCGAGGGTGCGCCCGAAGATCGTCACGGTGTCGTACTCCGCGCAGGCGGGCACGACACCCTCGGTGCTGATCGCACCGACCGTCGGTTTGACCCCGACGATGCCCTGCAGCCCGGCGGGCACCCGGCCCGATCCGGCGGTGTCGGTGCCGATCGCGAGGTCGACCAGGCCGAGGGCGACGGCGACCGCCGACCCCGAACTCGACCCGCCGGAGATGTACTCCGGTCGTCGGGAGTCGCGCACCGCACCGTACGGGCTGCGGGTGCCGACCAGCCCGGTGGCGAACTGGTCGAGGTTCGTCTTGCCGATGACCACGGCCCCCGCCGCGCGCAGCGCCGCGACGGCCGGTGCGTCCGCGTCGGGGGTGTACGCGTACCCGGGGCAGGCGGCCGTCGTCGGGACTCCCGCGACGTCGACGTTGTCCTTGACGGCGAGGATCTTCCCGGCCAGCGGCCCGCCGCCGGCGATCGACCGCTCATAGTCGGCGGCGACCTCTGCGCGCGGGCGCAGGTGCACGAACACCTCGGGTCGCTCCGCCCGCTCGATCGCCTCGAAGACCTCGTCGACGCGACTGGCGGTCCCGACGGCGCTCACGCGAGGGCCTTTGCGGCGAATTCGCCGGACTCCGACCAGCGCCGGCGCTCCTCGTCGCGGGCCGCCTCCATCGACGCGCGGGTGGCGGCGATATCGGCGGCGTTGGCGTCGAGGAAGGCCTGGTGCTCGGACAGCGAGAAGGTTCCCTCGGTGATCCGGGTGCTGTTCCCGCGTCCGGCGGCGACGTCGGCACGCATGTCCAGCAGCTCGTCGGCGTCGACCGGGTACCAGCGGATCCGGTCGAAGAAGCGCAGCAGCCACGGGTGGTCGGGGTCGAAGCCGGGGGCGGGCAGCGGGTGACGGTGGTTCCACACCTGTGTGGTGCGGCCGACGAACTGGTAGCCGCCGGGGCCCTCCATCCCGTAGATGCACAGGTACGCCCCGCCGATGCCGACCGCGTTCTCCGGCGTCCAGGTCCGCGCCGGGTTGTACTTGGTCGTCACCAGGCGGTGGCGCGGGTCGAGTGGTACCGCGACCGGCGCCCCCAGGTAGACGTCGCCCAGCCCCAGCACGAGGTAGTCGGCGTCGAAGACCGTCCGGTAGACGTTGTCGACCGAGTCCAACCCGTTCATCCGGCGGATGAACTCGATGTTCCACGGGCACCACGGCGCGTCGTCGCGCACGCCGAGCATGTAGCGCTCGATCGCCTCCCGCGTCGCCGGGTCGTCCCACGACAGCGGCAGTTCGACGGTGCGGCTGGGCACGACCAGGTCCTGTGCGGGCGGCAGCTGACTCTCGCACTCGCGCAACCAGTCGAGCATGGCCCGCTGGTTCCACACGTCCGGGTCGGCCTTGACCTGCAGCGACCGGATGCCCGGGGTCAGGTCTGCCAGCCCGCGCGGCCGATCGGCCTCGATGCGCTCGGCGAGGGCGTGCACCCGCGCGCGCAGCGCCAGGTCGAGGGTCATGTCGCCGTACTCGACGAGGATGTTGTCGTCGCCGCTGCGGCGGTAGGTGACCGTGGTCGCCCCGTCGGCGGTCTGCGAGCGCGCCAGGATGCCGTTGTCCTCATCGCGCCCGGCCGACAGCACGTCGGGCATGGTCGCGCGGCGGGCCGTACCGACGTGGGCGGGCGAGGCCGTCTCGTCGGCGCGCACCGCGACGAACCGGACGGTGTCGCCGGGCTTGAGCTGCCCCAACTTCCACCGCTGGGCACTGACGACGGTGACGGGGCAGACGAAGCCGCCCAGGCTCGGGCCGTCCGGGCCGAGCAGGATCGGGGTGTCGCCGGTGAAGTCCAGCGCCCCCACCGAGTAGGCGTTGTCGTGGATGTTCGACGGGTGCAGTCCCGCCTCGCCTCCGTCGGCGCGCGCCCAGCGCGGCTGCGGCCCGATGAGGCGGACACCGGTGCGGTCGGAGTTGAAGTGCACCTCGTAGTCGGTGCCCAGGATGTCGGCCATGTCCTCGTCGGTGAAGAATTCCGGCGCGGTGTGCGGGCCGATGGTGACCGCAAGGTTCCAGGTGTTGGTCAGCGCGGGCACCTCGTCGCCGAGGATGCGCCGCGCCCGCCCGGTCGGTGTCGGCCCGACGGTCAGCGCGTCCCCCTCGGCCAGGGCCCGGCCGCCGTGGCCGCCGAAGTGGCCCATGGTGAAGGTCGAGCGGCTGCCGAGGTAGTCCTCGGCGCCGATCCCGCCGGCGACGGCGAGGTAGACGCGCATGCCGATCGAGCCGACCGGCCCGATGTCGAGGATCTGGCCGGCCTCGACGGTGATCGGCATCCACTGCGGCACCGCCCGACCGTCCACGGTGACGCGCACCGGTGCACCGGTCACGGCGACGACGGCCGGCTCCTCGAACCGCAGGGCCGGTCCGGCGAGCGTCGCCTCCAGGCCGGCGGCGGTCTCCGGGTTGCCCGCCGCCAGGTTGGCGAGGCGGAACGAGAGGTCGTCCATCGGCCCCGACGGCGGCACGCCCACCTTCCAGTACCCGACCCGACCGGGCCAGTCCTGCACCGTGGTCTGCGGCCCCGGCCGCACGACGGTGATCGCGGCGGTCACCGCTTGCGCCCCTTGCGGGTGACGATCACGCGGACCGCGGTGGGGTCGAAGCCGTTGCACGGGTTGTTGACCTGCGGGCAGTTGGAGATCAGCACGAGCGTGTCGGTCTCGGCGCGCAGCGCCAGTCGCTTGCCCGGCGCCGACAGCCCGTCGACGATCCCCAGCGAGCCGTCGGCGTCCACCGGCACGTTCATGAAGAAGTTCACGTTCCCGACGAGGTCGGCCTTGCCGAGCCCGTGCCGGGCACCCTCGATCAGGAAGTTCTCCACGCAGGCGTGCTGGTGCTTGGTGTGGTGGCCATAGCGCAGCGTGTTGGACTCCTGCGAGCAGGCGCCGCCGACGGAGTCGTGGTTGCCGACCTCGTCGGCCACGATCGTCATCAGCGGACGCGACTCCTGGTCGCGCAGCACGCTGCCGGTGGTCAGGAACAGGTTGCCCTGCGCGGCGATGGTCGCCTGTGCCGAATAGCGGGCCGACGGTGAGATCGCGCCGTCCGGGCCGACCCCGTAGAACAGGGTGTCGACGGCCTGGTTGCCGTGCAGGTCGACGATCGTCAGCACGTCGCCGGCGGCGACGACGCCCGACCAGGGGCCGCGTTCGCCGACCTCGGCGTCCAGGACGACGGCGCCCTCGCCCAGCTTCAGGGCGGCGGCCGGTGCCGACGTCGGATCGGTGGTCGTGGTGCTCATGGGTGTTCCTTCGGTAGTCGGTGGGCGGTGCGGGCAGCGCAGATCAGTGGGCCGCGGCCCAGGCGTCCTCGGAGTTGGCGACCGCGCGCCGGTACTCCGGGTCCGCGGCGGTGTCGCCGACGAGGTCGTCGAGGTCGGCGGCGGCCCGCCACGCCAAGAGCTCGAGCGGCCCGGTCTCGAAGGACGGCGACGGGTCCAGCGGGTGAGCGGTGTTCGCGACGGCGACGATGCACGGCAGGTGCAGCACCACGTCGACCGTCTTGTCGGCCCCCGCCGACCCGGTCGACACCAGTGCCCCGTCCTCGGCGACCGTGACGCCGTGGAAGAAGGACAGCGACGGCGCGACGTCGGCGGCGCCCAGTCCGTTCTTCAGGGCGGCGAGCAGCAGCAGCTCACGACCGGCCGGACTGGCCGAGTGGACCGTGCCGTCGCCGTACTTCTCGGTGTTCTGCCGCAGTGTCGTCGTGCCGCAGAGCGCGTCGTGGCGTGCGGACTCGTCGGCGACGACGGTCGCCAGGACCCGACCCTGGTCCGACAGCAGCGGATGGCCGGCACCGAGGTAGGCCTGCCACGGCACCTTGACGGTGTCGGCGACGTTGAGCCGCTCCCACGGGGCGTCGGCCCGCCACAGCAGCAGGTGGGCGCAGGCCGACCCGGTGACGTCGCGCAGCCGCAGCCGCGTGCCGCGTGCCAGGACCTTGGTGGTGTAGCGGCCGCCGGGCACCGTCTCGGCCCACACCAGGTCGGCGGGGTCGACGTCGGCGGGCGGGTGCGGCCAATCCGAGGCCGGCACGACCGGCATCGAGTCGGTGATCGCGGTGGCCTGCGAGCGGGCGTGGGCCCGCGCTCCGGCGGTGGTCATCGTGCTCACGGGGAGCACCTCCTTCACGGTGGACGGGGTGGGACGGGCTAATTGCCGACGGTGACCGGCTTGGGGTGGACCTTGCCGCGGGGGAAGCAGGCGATGCCGACGAGCACCGTCGCGGCGATGCAGATCGGTCCCGCCCAGCGCAGGATCGGCATGTCGCCGGCCGGGTCGAAGACCTCCGCCCGCGGCCAGGCGAGGTTGACGACCATCAGCCCGCCGTAGACGACCGCGAGGGTGTTCACGACGATGCCGAGCCGTCCCAGCGAGAAGAGCTTCTTGCCGTCGGCGTCGACGCCGGTGGTGTGCGGCCAGCCGTGGAAGCGGCGGTAGAGCATCGGAACGGTCACCGCGAGGTAGGCCAGGTAGATCAGGATGATGCAGACGCTGGCGAGGGTCGCGAAGATCGCGGAGTTGCCGACGTTGACCACCAGGATCGCGATGCACAGGACGCCGATCAGGATGGCGGGTGCGATCGGCGTGCCCGTCCGCTTGTTGACGTAGGAGAGCGTCTTGGAGAACGGGAGACGGCCGTCGCGGGCCATCGAGAACATCAGGCGCGAGCACGCCGTCTGGATCGCCAGGGTGCAGATGAAGATCGCCACCGCGACGTCGCAGAGCAGGACCTTGCCCCAGAATCCGCCGAGGATCGAGTCGAGCACGTAGGGCAGTCCGCCGGTGGCCAGCTTCTCGTCGAGGGTGGGGGCGGCCATCAGGGCGCCGAGCAGCATCAGGCCGCCGCCGATGGCGGAGACGGTGAGGGCCAGGCGGATGGTGCGCGGGGCGACGCGGCGCGGGTTGCGCGTCTCCTCGGCGAGTTCGCCGGCCGAGCCGAACCCGACCATGACGTACGCGGCCATCAGGCCGGAGACGATGAAGGCCCAGATGTAGCCGGGCTGCTGGCCGGGCAGGCCGGTGTCGAACACGACGTCGGGACCGCGCTTGGCGTGGGTGAACAGCGCCAGGACGACGGCGACGACGCCGACCAGCTCACAGGTGACGCCGATGCTGTTGACACGGCTCATCCAGGTGACGCCGATGCAGTTGATGGCGGTGACGATCACCAGGAGGATCGAACCGAGCAGGACGGCGTTGGCGGCGCCGCTGGTGCTGGTGAGGGTGGAGTCCTCGCCGATGACCTGGAATCCGCTCCACACCGTCGGGAGCACCACCTGCAGGGCGATCGCGGCGGCCGCGGCGGTGACGATCTGGGCGATCATCATGAACCAGCCGCCGAACCAGCCGACGATCTCGCCGCCCATCCGCCTCGACCACTGGTAGATCGCGCCGGAGATCGGGTAGCGCGCGGCGATCTCCGCGAAGCACAGGGCGACGAGGAATTGGCCGGCGTAGACGATCGGCCAGGTCCAGAAGAAGGCCGGGCCGCCGAAGCCGAAGCCCAGGCCGAACAGCTGGAAGATCGTCGTGAGGATCGAGACGAAGGAGAAGCCGGCCGCGAAGGAGGCGAACTTGCCCAGGGAGCGGTGCAGCTGCTGGTCGTAGCCGAACTCGGACAGGTCGTCGGCGTCGTGGCCGGTGGTGGCGGAATGAACGGGGGCGGTCGTCATGAAACGGGTCCTTCTCACTGGGGGTGACGGCCGCTCGCCGTTGAGCGGTTTCTGTCTGCTGATAGATAAGCCCAGGGGTTTTTCTAGCGGGTGACAGAATTGTTTCGTTCGTGGAAACCCGTGCGACGGCCCGGTAAACCCCGGCGGCCCGGTGGTGGTGCGGCGCTAGGGTTGGGGTCATGACCGCACGGACGAGCGCTGGACGCGCGGCGTCCGGGCCCGGCCGGCCCCGCCTCGTCGAGCCCCGGCGCGACGCCGCCAC
>NZ_JASGER010000042.1:0-27346 GCF_047606305.1 Gordonia sp. (in: high G+C Gram-positive bacteria)
ACCGCGGCGAGCGTCTCGGCGACCGGTCCCGGCACGGCGTGGCGGCCGAGCGCCTCGGCGGCGACGACCATCTCGATGGCGCCGGCCCCGGCACCGCCGTGCGCGTCGTCGACCAGCAAACCGGTCAGGCCCAGCTCGGCGAGCTGAGACCAGAGCTCGCGGCCCGGGGCGGTGTCGCCCTCGGACCACGCCCGGTTCGCGGCGACCGCATCGGCGCGCTGCGCCAGGCCGTCGACGGTCTCGGCAAGTCCGACGTGCTCGTCGTCGAGGAGGAACTCCATGGTCAGCGGTCTCCTCGGGGCAGGCCGAGCAGCCGCTCGGCGATGACGTTGCGCTGAATCTCGTTGGTGCCCGCGTAGATCGGGCCGGACAGCGAGAAGAGGTAGCCGTCGGTCCAGCCGTCGACCAGCTCGGCGTCGGCGCCCTGCAACTCGAGTGCCGTCTCGTGCGCGGCGATGTCCCACTGCGACCAGAACACCTTGTTGATCGAGGACTCCATGCCGAGCTGGCCGCCCGCGGCCAGGCGACTGACCGTCGCATAGGTCGACAACTCATAGGCGCGCGAGCCGATCCACGCATCGACGACGCCCTGATCGGTCGACGCCGTGGTGGGAGTCTGCTCCCGCTTCTCGCGCCACAGCTTCAGCAGGCGGTCGGTGGTGGCGAGGAAGCGACCGGGGGAGCGCAGCGAGAGGCCGCGCTCGTTGGCGGCCGTGCTCATCGCGACCTTCCAGCCGTTGTTCACCTCGCCGATGACGCCCGACTCGGCGGGGTTGGCCGGATCGTCGGGGACGAACACGTCCTCGAGGAACAGTTCGGCAAAGCCGGGCTCGCCGTCGAGCTGGGCGATCGGCCGCACCGTGACGCCCTTGCCGCGCAGGTCGAACATGAAATAGGTCAAACCCTTGTGGCGCTGGGCCTCCTTGTCCGAGCGGAACAGCCCGAAGCCCCAGTCGGCGAAGCTGGAGCGCGAACTCCACGTCTTCTGCCCGTTGAGCAGCCAACCACCCTCGGTGCGCGTCGCCGTCGAGCGCAGCGACGCCAGGTCGCTGCCGGCCTCCGGCTCGCTCCACGCCTGGCCCCAGATGTCGTCGGCGCGCGCCATGCGCGGCATGATGCGGTCGAGCTGGTCCTTCGACGCGTGCTCGAACAGCGTCGGCGCCAACAGGAAGATGCCGTTCTGGCTGACGCGTCCGGGTGCTCCGGAGCGGTAGTACTCCTCCTCGAAGATCACCCAGTGCAGCAGCGGCACGTCGCGGCCGCCGTACTCGGTCGGCCAGCTCACGACCGACATGCGGTCGGCGGCCATCTCCGCCTCCCATTTGCGATGGGCCTCGAAGCCCTCCGCGGTGTCCATCGAGGGCAGCGGCTCGGCGGGCACGTGTGCCCGGAGCCACGAGCGCACCTCGTCGCGGAAGGCGATCGCATCGTCGTCGAACAGGAGATCCACGGATCAGCCCTTCTTTTCCGCCGACGACTTCATCGACTTCGCATCCATCCCGCCCAGCGAGTCCCCGCCGTCCTCGGCGTTGGCGCTGTGCGCGTAGTGGTGCCAGCCGAAGACCGAGTCCATCGCGTTGCGCATACCCATCTGGTCCTCGCAGATGTTGACCGCCTTCTTCGACAGGAACAGGCCCTGCATCGGCATCTGCACCATCTGTTCGGCGATCGAGGTGACCTTGGCGTCCAACTCGTCGCGCGGCACGACGTGGTTGACCATGCCCCAGTCGAGGGCTTGGGCCGCGGTGAAGCGCTCCCCCGTGAACAGGATCTCCTTGGCCCGACGCGGTCCCAGCACGTAGGCGTGGGCGAAGTACTCGACGCCGGGGATCCCCATGCGGGCCACCGGGTCGGAGAAGAAGGCGTCGTCGGAGGCGACGATGAAGTCGCAGCTCCAGGCGAGCATCAGACCGCCGGCGATGCAGGCGCCGTGGACCTGGGCGATCACCGGCTTGGGGATCTCGCGCCAGCGGCGGCACATCCCCAGGTACACCTCGGTCTCGCGTGCCAGGCGCTGGTCCGCGCCGGTCTTGTCGGTGTGGTCCCAGTGCAATGCGGCGACGTTGTCGTAGTAGGTGTCGAAGTCGCGCTCGGGGGTGCCGATGTCGTGACCGGCGGAGAAGTGCTTGCCGTTCGCGCGCAACACGATGACCTTGACCGCCGGGTCGTCGACCGCCTTGCGGTACGCCGCGTCCAGCGAATACGTCATCACCGAGTTCTGCGCGTTCCGGTAGTCGGGACGGTTCAGCGTCACGTAGGCCAGGGCGCCGTCGAGGGCGGTCTCGTAGGCGACGGGCGACGTGTCCGGCCCCAGTTCGTCGGGGCTCAGCGGGGGTGGGATGACGGCGTCAGTCATGCCGTCCAGACTAACCTAGCAAGTGCTTGGTTGGTAGCGCGGGATGAAGTCCGACGGTGAAATGGTCGCGCAAAACGGGCACAGTGGAGGTATGAGTACTCCCACCCCCTCCGGCGGCGGTTCCGGCTCGGTCAGTCCGGGTGTCTGGAAAGCCATCGCCGTCATCGGCATCGCCCTGGTCGCGCTGATCGTTTTGGAGCCCGTGATCAAGGGGCTGATCTGGATCGGCATCCTCGCGTTGGCGGTGTACGGCGGCCTCATGTTGCTGTCCGGCGGCAAGTCCGGCAGCAAGAAGTAGCGCTACGCGTTCTCCTGCACCGGCAGTGACGTGACGAGTGGGGCGTCGGCCGCGGTGACGCCGGTCTTGGCGGCGCCGCCCGGCGATCCGAGCGGCTCGGCCAGCCCCGGCAGCATCTTTTCGAAGAAGTCGGCGTTGTCGGATTGGTAGTCCGCCCACTCGTCGGGCAGGTCGTCCTCGTAGAAGATCGCCTCGACGGGGCAGACCGGCTCGCACGCGCCGCAGTCGACGCATTCGTCCGGGTGGATGTACAGGCTGCGCGACCCCTCGTAGATGCAGTCGACCGGGCACTCCTCGACGCAGGCGCGGTCCTTGACGTCGACGCAGGGCTGGGCGATCACGTACGTCATCGGCTCAGCCGCGCTCGGCGTCGAAGGGTTCGATCGTCAGCGAGGGTTCGCGATGCGTGTGGACGGTCAGGTAGCCCAGCCCGTCGGGGCCGGCGGTGAACGACCGTCGCGACTGCCGCGGCAGCCACACGAGGTCGCCGGCCGCGACGGCGACGTCCTCGCCCTCGGTCCCGACGGTGCCCGATCCGGCGAGCACGTGGACGAGCACATCCACCTCGCCGCCGACGTGCTCGCCGATGGACCCGCCCGGCGCGAGTCGGATGAGGTTGGCGTCCAGATGACGGTCGCGCAGCTCGAGCTTCCAGGCGACATCGGCGGCATCGGTCGGAGCATCGGTGAGCGCGGCGGTGTTGCCGAGTTTGCGGGGGAGTGCGGTCGAGGAGGTCTTGCCGATTCGTATCCGGTAGTTGCCCCTTTCCCGGTTCAGGTAGTCCCAGGAGTAGCCGCCGGGCCGCTCGACGTCGAACTCGTCGCGGAGGTGTCGGGGGTCGTGGTCGTTGACCAGGACGAGGGCCTCACCAGCCGAGAGGCTGTCGAAGAGGGCGAAGATCTTCGGGTGCCGCTGTGACTTGGGGATCTCGCGGACATCGATCTCCGGGGCGTCCGATCGGGCAGTCATGGACCCTCTTTTCGCATCGTCTTCGCAGGTGGAGAATTTAGATGATTTCTGTAGTGAAAATCCTACCGACGCCGTCGCCGGGGCGACAGGGACCTTCGGCCTGCGGAAAACCGCACCGGGGTGCGCGACGGACGTGATCATCACGTCGGTCGGTCGCTATCGGCCCGATCTCAGTAGCTTCGCGGCCTGTGCGGTGGCCCGGCCGACGGCGATCAGGTCGGCGGCGGTCATGGTCGCGTTGGGACAGGCGACCACCGAGGCGACGACCCGTCCGCCCTCGTCGAAGACCGGTGCGCCCACGGTGACCGCACCGACCTCGCCGGTCAGCTCGGCGGGGAGGTAGTCGATCGCGGCGAGCTCGGACACGAGCGCCCCGACGCGGCTGCGCAGTGCGGCGGGCACGCTCGACATGTCCGCCAGCGAGTCCATCACCGCCCGGTGCTCGTCGGTGATCCGCTCGACGGAATAACCTCGCTCGGCGATCGCGGGCAGGACCCGGCGCAGGCGGTCCCGATCCTCCGGGCGTGCCCGATCGATCCACTCGGCCTGGACCGCCGCCGGTTCCCAGGCGAGGAATTCGCGGCAGATCGGCGGCCGCAGCGTGATCGGGCGACCGATCTGAAGGTGAGGGGCGCGGCTGCGGTCGGGGGCGTATTCGACGACCGTGATCGACGCGTCATCGAGCCGCCGCGCGAGGAACACCGGCATCTGCAGGTCGCGGGACAGCTCACCGATGACCGGGCGCGCCACCGAACCCAGGTGGTCGCCGTCGAGGGCGCGCGCAGCGGTGGCCAGGAAGTCCGAACCGAGGGTGATGTGGCCGGCGGGGTCGCGGTCGAGCCAGCGCAACGCGACCAGTTCGGCGACGATCGCGTGTGCCGTGGCGCGCGACATCCCGGTGTCGCGCACAATGTCGGCCAGGGTGGTGTGCCGGTCGGGGCGGTTGGCCCGGGAGTCGACGACCGCGCCCAGCACGGCGACCGCGCGCCGCGTCGGTGGCGACGGTTGACGGTCGGCGGGCCCATCCCCTACGGTCTGTGTCATATAGTCAACACATACCGTCGAATATTCGACAAGTCAACCGAAAGCGTCACCGTGAGCGAAACCCGCTACGAGCTGTCCCACCTCCAGGCCCTCGAGGCCGAATCGGTGCACATCTTCCGTGAGGTCGCGGCCACGTTCAGCAATCCGGGGCTGCTGTTCTCCGGCGGCAAGGACTCGGTGGTCATGTACGCACTGGCGCGCAAGGCCTTCTGGCCGGCGCCGCCGCCCTTCGCGTTGATGCACGTCGACACCGGCCACAACTTCGACGAGGTCATCGAGTTCCGCGACCGCCTGGTCGAGCAGACCGGCGCCCGCCTCGTGGTGAGCCACGTGCAGGACGACATCGACGCCGGCCGCGTCGTGGAGCAGACCGGCCCGGGGACCAGCCGAAACCGGCTGCAGACCGCGGCGCTGCTGCGCGGCATCACCGAGAACCGCTTCGACGCGGTGTTCGGCGGCGCCCGCCGCGACGAGGAGAAGGCCCGCGCCAAGGAGCGCGTCTTCAGCTTCCGCAACCGTGAGGGCGGGTGGGACCCGCGCGCCCAGCGGCCCGAGCTCTGGCACCTGTACAACGGCCGTCACCACCCGGGCGAGCACATCCGTGTGTTCCCGCTGTCCAACTGGACCGAGCTGGACATCTGGCAGTACATCGCCGCCGAGGAGATCGAGCTGCCGTCCATCTACTACGCGCACGAGCGCGAGGTGGTCCCGCGCGACGGGATGCTGCTGGCGCAGACCCGGTTCCTGGAGACCTATCCGGGCGAGCAGGCCCATGTCGAGCGCGTGCGGTTCCGCACCGTCGGCGACGCGACGTGCACCGGCTGCGTCGAATCCGACGCCGACACCGTCGAGAAGGTCATCGAGGAGATCTCGTCGACGCGCATCACCGAGCGCGGGGCCACCCGCGCCGACGACCGGATCTCCGAGGCGGGCATGGAGGATCGGAAGAAGGAAGGGTACTTCTGATGGCACGCGACCCGCAGCCGGCGGCCAAGCCCGAGCGCGACCGCAGCGAACTGCTGCGCCTGGCGACCGCGGGATCGGTCGACGACGGGAAGTCGACGCTGATCGGGCGACTGTTGTTCGACTCGAAGAGCATCTTCACCGACCAGCTCGAGGCGATCGAGCGGACCAGTGCCCAACGCGGCACCGAGTTCACCGACCTCGCGCTGCTCACCGACGGCCTGCGCGCCGAGCGCGAGCAGGGCATCACCATCGACGTCGCCTACCGGTACTTCTCGACGCCGCGGCGCAAGTTCATCATCGCCGACACCCCCGGCCACGTGCAGTACACGCGCAACATGGTCACCGGGGCGTCGACCGCCGACCTCGCCATCATCCTCATCGACGCGCGCAAGGGCGTGCTCGAGCAGACCCGGCGGCACGCCTTCCTGTCGTCGCTCCTGGGCATCCCGCACCTGACTGTCTGCGTCAACAAGATGGACCTGGTCGACTGGTCGCAGGAGCGCTTCGAGGAGATCCGCGAGGAGTTCGTCGAGTTCGCCGCCAAGCTCAACGTCGCCGACCTCACCTTCATCCCGATCTCGGCGCTGGCCGGTGACAACGTCGTCACCGCGTCGACGAACATGGACTGGTACTCGGGCCGCACGCTGCTGAGCCACCTGGAAGAGGTGTACATCGCCAGCGACCGCAACCTGATCGACGCGCGCCTGCCGGTGCAGTACGTCGTGCGACCGCAGGACCGGGAGGGATCGGACCACCGCGCCTATGCGGGCACCGTCGCCGGTGGCCGGTTCTGCGTCGGCGACGAGGTCGTGGTGTTGCCCAGCGGCTTCACCTCGACCATCACCAGCCTGTGGGCGCCGGGCGGCGCCAAGGTCGACGAGGCCTTCGCCGGCATGGCGATCACCGCCGAGCTGGCCGACGAGATCGACATCGTGCGCGGGGACATGCTGGCGCGGACCAACAACCGGCCGCACGTCGGGCGCGACCTGGACGCGCTGGTCTGCTGGTTCTCCGAGGACGCCGACCTCGAGCCGGGCAAGCGGTACACGCTGCAGGGGGCCACGTCGGCGACGCGCGCGGAGGTCTCCGAGCTGAACTACCGGCTCGACGTCAACACACTGCACCGCGACGCCGAGGCCGACCGCCTGGCGCTCAACGAGATCGGCCGCGTGTGGCTGCACCTGCGCGAGCCGATGATGTTCGACTCCTACCAGCGCAACCGGGAGACGGGCAGCTTCATCCTCGTCGACGAGGCCACCAACAAGACGGTCGCCGCGGGCATGATCAGCGGTCCGCACACCCACAACGCCAACATCGTCTGGCAGACCACCAAGGTCACCCGCTACCAGCGACCGCAGCTCGGCGCCACCCTCTGGATGACCGGGCTGTCCGGGTCGGGCAAGTCGACGCTGGCCATCGAGTTGGAGCGGCGCCTCATCGCGCAGGGGCGTCCCGCCTACATCCTCGACGGGGACAACCTGCGCCACGGATTGAACGCCGACCTGGGCTTCTCCGACGAGGACCGACAGGAGAACATGCGGCGCACCGCGCAGGTCGCCGCCCTGTTCGCCGACGCCGGGGTCGTCGCGATCGTGTCGATGATCAGCCCGTTCGCGGCCGATCGTGCCGCGGCCCGCGAGATCCACCAGGACCAGGTGCTCGAGTTCCACGAGATCTTCGTCGACACTCCGCTGGCCGACTGCGAGGAGCGCGACCCGAAGGGGCTGTACGCGAAGGCGCGCGCCGGGGAGATCCGCGACTTCACCGGGATCGACTCGCCCTACGAGCGGCCGACCGCCGCGGACATCGTCGTCACCCCCGCCGACGGTCCGGCCGGTGACGTCGCCGAATCGATCCTGCGCGACCTGGGACTGTAGATGACCGTGAACCCGACCCCCGACCTGTCTGACGTCGAGCTGTCGGCGGCGTTGGCCACCGCGGCGGGGGAACTGCTCCTCTCGGTCCGCGCCGACTCCGGACTGTCCGGGCGCGAACTCGGCGACGCCGGAGACCGCCGATCCGACGACTTCCTGCAGGAGCAGCTCGCGCGGCTGCGCCCCGACGACGCGGTGCTCAGCGAGGAGTCCGCCGACGACCTGTCGCGGCTCGACGCCGGTCGGGTGTGGATCGTCGACCCCGTCGACGGCACCCGCGAGTACGGCACCGAGGGGCGCGCCGACTGGGCGGTGCACGTGGCGCTGTGGGCGACGGCGCCGGGAACGGGCGGTGGCCTCGTCGCCGGTTCCGTCGCGCTGCCCGCGTTGGGGCTCACCTACTCCTCGGACGACGCTCCGGTCGCACCGGCAGCCGGCCTCGCCCCGCCGCGCACCGACCGGCCGCGGGTCGTCGTGAGCGGGTCGCGGCCGCCGGTCTTCGCCGACGCGGTCGCCGACGCCCTCAACGCCGAGCTGGTGGCCGTCGGATCGGCCGGCGCGAAGGCGATGGCCGTGGTCCGCGGGGAGGCCGACGCCTACGTCCACGGCGGGGGACAGTTCGAGTGGGACTCGGCCGCGCCGGTCGCCGTCGCCCGGGCGAAGGGGCTGTGGTGCAGCCGCATCGACGGATCCCCACTGCTGTACAACCGGCGCGACACCTACCTGCCGGACCTCATCGTGTGCCGCCCAGAGCTGTCCGAGGCGATCATCGCGGCCATCGCCGTCGCCCCGACACAGGCGTAATCAGCACCTGTCACCGCTGCTCGCTGGCTATTCTCAAGCGGTGAGTTCACGATTCGCAAGGCCCGGCAAACCGGCCCGCTGGCCGATCCTCGCCATCGTCGCGCTGATCGTCGGCATGCTGGCGGGCGGACCCGCGATCGCCCCGCCGAAGGCGCACGCCGAGCCGCGGTCGGTGACCTTCACGATGAGCACGCTGAGCCCGTTCACGATGGTCAAGGACGGCCATTTCAGCGGGTTCACGGTCGACGTCTGGAACGAGATCGCCCGCCGCAACGGGTGGACCACCGTGTTCCGCGAGGACAAGGACGTCCCGGCCCAGTTCAACGCGGTCGACGCCGGCGACGCCGATGTGGCCGGCGGCGCGATCTCGATCACCGCCGAACGGACCGAGCGGTTCGACTTCTCCCAGCCCACACTCAACGCCGGGCTGCAGATCATGGTCCCGGACACCAGCAGCGAGCACCAACCGCCCGGGCTCGTGGACTTCCTGAAGCTCCTGTTCGCCAAGCCGATGCTGTTCTGGTTGCTGACCGCTCTCGCACTCGCGCTCATCCCGGCGCACCTCTACTGGTTCTTCGAGCGGCGCCACAGCGACGCGGACATCTCCACGTCCTACTTCCCGGGGATCTTCCAGGCGATGAACGCCGCCCTCGGGTCGCTCATCGCCGTCGGCGACGATTCGCCGCGGCATTGGCTGACGCGGACCCTGACCCTGCTGTGGGCGTTCGTGGGCGTCATCTTCGTGGCGTTCTACACCGCCACGTTGACCGCGCACCTGACCGTGGAGAAGTTCGACTCGCAGATCCAGGGTCCCAAGGACCTCTACGGCAAGAAGGTCGCGACCGTCGCCAACACCACGTCGGCGGCCTACCTCGACGCCAACAGCATCGCGTCGACCAAATTCGACGACACCGACCAGGCGCTGAACGCGATCCGCCAGGACTACGACGCCGTCGTCTTCGACGCGCCGGTCCTGCGGTTCTTCCTCAACCACCAGGGTGCCGGTGCCGGTGAGGTCACCGGGCCGATCTTCGAGGCCGAGGACTACGGATTCGCCTTCCGGTTGAACAGTGAGCTGCGCAAGCCGGTCAACGCCGCACTGCTCGCGATGCGTGAGGACGGCACCTACGACCGCATCAAGCAGGGCTGGTTCGGCGACGACCAGAGCAGCAGCGGCGACGGGCCGAACTGAGCCGGAGTTGCTCGCTTAGACTTGAGCCCGTGACTCCCCACGTCGACACCGTCGCGAATGCCGAGCAGACCCCCGACCAGCCGCAGCCCTTCACCGAACTCGGGCTGAAGGACGACGAGTACGCGCGGATCCGCGAGATCCTCGGCCGTCGCCCCACCGATGCCGAGCTGGCCATGTACTCGGTGATGTGGTCCGAGCACTGCAGCTACAAGTCGTCGAAGGTGCACCTGCGCTACTTCGGCGAGACGACCACCGACGAGATGCGGTCGAAGATGCTCGCGGGCATCGGCGAGAACGCCGGCGTCGTCGACATCGGCGACGGTTGGGCGGTGACCTTCAAGGTCGAGTCGCACAACCACCCGTCGTACGTCGAGCCCTACCAGGGTGCGGCGACCGGCGTCGGCGGCATCGTGCGCGACATCATGGCGATGGGCGCCCGACCGATCGCGGTCATGGACCAACTGCGCTTCGGCGCGGCCGACGCGCCCGATACCCGACGCGTCGTCGATGGCGTGGTCCGCGGCGTCGGCGGTTACGGCAACTCGCTGGGCCTGCCCAACATCGGCGGGGAGACCGTCTTCGACGCGAGCTATGCGGGCAACCCGCTGGTGAACGCGCTGTGTGCCGGTGTGCTGCGGGTCGAGGACCTCAAGCTGGCCTTCGCCTCCGGTGCCGGCAACAAGATCATCCTGTTCGGTGCGCGGACCGGCCTCGACGGCATCGGCGGCGTCTCGGTGTTGGCGTCGGAGACCTTCGACGACACCGGCGAGGACGGACCCAGCCGCAAGAAGCTGCCGTCGGTGCAGGTCGGCGACCCGTTCACCGAGAAGGTCCTCATCGAGTGCTGCCTGGACCTGTACCGCGAGGACCTGGTCGTCGGCATTCAGGACCTCGGTGGCGCCGGACTGTCGTGCGCCACCTCCGAACTGGCGGCCGCCGGTGACGGGGGCATGCACATCGACCTCGAGCAGGTGCCGATGCGCGCCGAGGGCATGACGCCCGCGGAGGTGCTCTCCAGCGAGTCGCAGGAGCGCATGTGTGCGGTCGTCGCGCCGGAGAACGTCGACAAGTTCATGGACGTGTGCCGCCGGTGGGATGTGCTGGCGACTGTGATCGGCGAGGTCACCGACGGTGATCACCTGGTCATCGACTGGCACGGCGAGACCGTCGTCGACGTGCCGCCGCGCACCGTCGCACACCAGGGCCCGGTTTATGAGCGCCCCGTCGAGCGACCGGAGTGGCAGGACGGCGTCATCGCCGACACGAGCGCGTCGCTGCCGCGACCGTCGACCCCCGACGAGTTGCGCGCGACCACCCTGCAGATGATCGCCTCCCCGGCGCTGTGCAGCCGCGCGTTCATCACCGAGCAGTACGACCGCTACGTGCGCGGCAACACCGTGCTGGCCGAGCACGCCGATTCGGGCATGATCCGCATCGACGAGAAGACCGGCCGCGGCATCGCGCTATCGACCGACGCGTCGGGTCGCTACACCTACCTCGACCCGTACCGCGGCGCGCAGCTCGCCCTCGCCGAGGCCTACCGCAACGTCGCGGTGTCCGGTGCGACGCCGGTCGCGGTGACCAACTGCCTCAACTTCGGCTCGCCCGAGGACCCCGCGGTGATGTGGCAGTTCAGCCAGGCGGTGCGCGGTCTGGCCGACGGCTGTGCCCAGCTGGGCATCCCGGTCACCGGCGGCAATGTCAGCTTCTACAACCAGACGGGCGCCACCGCGATCCTGCCGACGCCGGTCGTCGGCGTGCTCGGCGTCATCGACGACGTGCGCCGCCGCATCCCCACCGGGATCGGCACGGAGCCGGGGGAGACCCTGATCCTGCTGGGCGAGACGCGCGACGAGTTCGACGGTTCGATCTGGGCGCAGGTCGCCGGCGACCACCTCGGCGGCGTGCCCCCGCAGGTCGACCTCGAGCGCGAGCGGCTGCTCGGCGAGATCCTGGTCGCGGCCTCGCGCGACGGCCTGGTGTCCGCGGCCCACGACATTTCCGAGGGGGGACTCATCCAGACGGTGATCGAAGCGGCGCTGGCCGGCGAGACCGGTTGTCGGGTCATCCTGCCCGAGGGCGCCGACCCCTTCGTGTGGCTGTTCTCCGAGTCCGCCGGACGCGTCCTGGTGGCGGTGCCGCGCACCGAGGAGTCCCGCTTCTGCTCGATGCTCGACGCGCGGTCGATGCCGTGGACGCGCATCGGCGTCGTCGACCAGGGCGCCGACGACGTCAGCGTCCAGGACCAGTTCTCGATTCCGTTGGCCGAGCTGCGCGAAGCCCACGGTTCGACCCTCCCGCGGCTCTTCGCCGAAGGACTGCATTCGGTTTAGCCCCTGGTCACCGCGCTGCTCAGCGTGCCCGCCGTGGGCCGGTGTACTGGCCGCGCGCGACGCGCTCGGCCGCCACGGAGCCGAGCACGGCGCGGCCCTTGACGATGATGCGAGGCGCCCCGGGACGGCCGGAACCGGCGGCAGAGGAGATGAACGACCCGGCGACGCCGGAACCGTGGACCTCACAGGTGACGTCCGAGGGGATCAGCACACGGATGTTGCCGAGGACGGCGCGACAGCTGACGGTGAGGACCGGAGCGGTGAACTCGACGTCGCGCAGATCCACCTCGACACTGCCCATCACCGTCCTGACCGACAGGTGATCGCCCACCACGGCGCCGCCGCGGAGTTCGTGGCTGGACAGGATCGATGTCGCCTTGGTGACCGGTGCGGCTCCCGAGGAGCTGATCTGCGTCCTACCGGTGTCGAGCTGCGCGAGTTCACCGCCGAGGCGCTCAACCGGCAGGTCGGCGCACAGCGCGTCCAGCTCGCCAAGGTTGGCGGCCGACAGTGCGGTGCCGGCACGTTCGGTGTATTCCTCCGGCGTGATCACACCCGCACTCATGGCGGCAGCCAGAAACGCGTCGGCCCGATTGCGGTCGGCGTTGCCGGCACGGACCCGGGCGCGATCGGGGTCGCCGGGGCGGGCGGGGAAGTAGGAGGTCACATCATCCAGGCTACCGACCTGTGCACCTGCAAGCGCCGGGCCGGCTGATCAAACGTTCGCGTACCCGAGCCGGGCGCAGAGGCGAGATTCCACGGCCGAGGTGTCCCGGGGGTCCGGCCTCGGCGGATCCGGGTCGCCGTCGGTGAACCGAGCCCGCAGGCGTCGGATGCTCTGATGGGCCAATTCCTCGGGGTGGTGACTGAGGTTGATGCGGGGTTGGCCGGGTTCGCCGTCGCGGCAGCGCATCCGCCAGGCGACGCGACCGGCGTATGGACCGTGGCGCTGGTAGACGGTCTCCCATTGACCCGGCTCGTCGCCCACCCGGCGGTTGTGCCTCGCCGACGCGGCGGTCAGCTTGTCGATGTCGGTTTCCCCGCCCTTGGCCCAGTCGGGAAGGTGGTGGGCCTGCGTGAAGATGAACGGGGTGTCGTCGTCGGGTGCGGTGCCGCCGCGGTCGCGGGCGAAGATCGCGAGCCGCTGTGCGGTGGTGGCCGATCGCTTGGCCCGCCCGTGGTACAGGATTTCGCGGGTGTGGTTGCGGAAGACCACCAGGGATTGGTCGGCGCTGGCGGCCAGCTCCACGAGGTCCCGGATCGGCACCAGGGTGCCGGTGGCGGAGAGAGCGGTTCCGCTGCGCTTGACGATGTCGGACAGGGGAGCGGTGAACACCAGTTGGGTGGGGATTCGGTTCGGCTTGCCGAGGCCGCCGTGGCCGATGATGTAGTCGCACATCGCCTCGAGGGCGTCGTGGGTGCGTTGCTCTGGCGTGCGACGGTCACGTTCCCGCGCGTCGGCCAGCTTCTGCTGCGCGACGGGATCGGCGCCGATCTCGGTGGCCGAGCCGAACAGTCGCCGCGCGTGTTCGTCGTCGCGGTTGTTCATCCCGGGCGCGGCCCAGTTGGCGAAGATCAGCTCGAGCTTGGCGCGCAGTGCGGGGGTGAGGGTGCCGCGCAGCGCGGACATCAGCTGCTGATCGGGGCTGCCGATCGTCGCGCTGCGCTGACGCTTGCGGTCGCGGTCGTCGGCCAATGCGCCGTCGGGGTCGAGATAGGTGAGCAGGCAGGTCCCGGCCTTGCGCAGTTCTTGCGGGGTCAGGTCGGCGGCCATGGCGGCCAGGTCCGTCTCGGCCTGCTCGACGACCTCGTCGGGCACCTTGCTCGGAATTCGTCGGAGGACGTCGCGAATCTCGTCGACGTGGGCGCCGCCGATCCGGCCGGCCGCGACCGCCGCTGCGGTCGCCGGGAACCGCGGCTCGCGCGTCTCGCCGGTCAGACCCGTCAGTCGGGCGATCTTCTCCGCCCGCCGGTATCGCTTCTTGGCCTCGGGACGGCCCAGCCGCAACCCCTTGGCCAACCACGTCATGGGGTGGGTGAATCCGGCGCGCGAGTACGCGCAGCGGTCGTTGATCTCGGTGAAGAGCTGGGCGTCGACGCCTTCGCAGGCGCGGCGGACGGCTTCCAATTCGCGTGCCGCGGTGAGGAGGTCGTCCTCGGTCTCCGCGGCCCAGGCCGCGTCGGCCAGCTTGTCGACCACCGCCCGCGCCAGTGCGACCAGTTCGGCCGGTGAATCCGGCAACGTGTCGGTGGCAGTCATCGGACTCACCTCCTCAAGCCCTGAACAACATGTTGTTCGAATCTGTGTTCAGGCTATCGCGGGGGTCTGACAAACTCGGACGCCCGAGCAGGCCCCTCGCCGCGGTTGTCGCACCTTCGAATGCCGGCGGGTCCGCGACCGGACGCCGATCAGTAGACTTTGGGCCAACGTTCACCACTAACGAGGCGAGTACATGACGAACCCGATCGACCCGACGAACCCCGGCCAGCAGGATCCCACCGGCGCGACTCCCGGCGCGGTGCCGGACTACACGGCGCCGACCGCGCAGCCGTATGCCCAGCAGTACGGGCAGCCCGCTCCGCAGCCCTACGCGCAGCCGTACGCCAGCCCCTACGGCCCGCCGCCCAACAGCAACCTCGTCATGCCGATCATCTCGGCGGTCCTCGGCTTCGTCGCGCTCAGCGCCTGCTGTGGTGTGATCCCGCTGGTCCTCGGGATCCTCGGCATCGTGAAGTCCAACGAGGTCACCAGCAAGTGGGCCATGGGCGATCACGCCGGCGCGGTCGCGTCGTCGGAGGACGCCCGCAAGTTCGGCCTGTGGGGCATCATCTCGGTCGTCGTGATGGCGGTCATCGCGGTCATCGCGTGGATCATCATCATGGTCGTCGCGGCGAACTCGGGCACCAGCAGCTACTAGCCCACATGACGATCCCGCCGGAAGGCCACGAACAGCACCCGCCCGGGTACGGCCCACCGCCGGGCTACGGCCCGCCACCCGGGTACGGCCCGCCGCCCGGGTACGGCCAACCGGTGTACGGGCAACCGATCTACGGCCAGCCCGCCTATGACTACGCCGCCTACGGCCAGGCCTACAACCGGCCGACGAGAGGCAACGTCACGGCCGTTGCGGTGCTCTGCTTCTTCGGCGCCTTCCACATGCTGGTGGTCGGCATCTTCAGCCTGGCGCGGGTGCTCCCCGCGATCGGCCACCTAGGCCTGGGCCACTGGGACTTCTGGATCCAGGGCGTCGTCGGGGCCGCGGCCGTGGTGGCGGCGATCCAGCTCGTCATGGGGGGAGTGCAGGTGCTTCGCGGCCGACCGAACGGTCGGGTGTTCGTCATCGCCGGCTGCGCCACCGCCATCGTCCTCAGCGTGCTCTACGTGGTGGTCCTCATCCTGTCCATGTTCGGTTCGCGCTACTTCGGCATCGCGCCGTTCGGGCTGTTCGCGATCGTCGGTGCGATCGCCGCCATCGCCTTCGCCTCGGTCACGCTCGCGATGACGCGTTCGATCCGATAGTCGCGCGGAATCGCCCAACCAGAACTGGAACGTGTTCTAGTCTGGCGACATGACTCTTCGCGTCGTCGAATGGTCGACCGGCACCGTCGGTCGGCACGCCATCGAGGGAATCGACCGCCACCCCGACCTGGAACTGGTCGGCGTCTGGGTCTCGGATCCGGCGAAGGTCGGCAAGGACGCCGGCCGCCTCGCCGGGCTGGACCGGGACCTCGGTGTGCTCGCGACGAACGACAAGCAGGCACTGCTCGACCTCGAGCCCGACGCGATCGTGCACACCGCGATGACCGACGACCGGGTGTTCGACGCGATCAAGGACCTCACCGAGTTCGTCCGCGCCGGCGTGAACGTCGTCTCCTCGGGCCCGGTCCTGTTGCAGTACCCGTTCGGCGTCGTGCCCGAGTCGGTGACCGACCCGATCGTCGCGGCGGCGAAGGAAGGCGGCGCCAGCCTGCACGTCAACGGCATCGACCCCGGGTTCGCCAACGACGTGCTGCCACTCGCGATGACCAGCCTGTCGCGCCGGATCGACGAGGTCCGCTGCCTGGAGATCGCCGACTACTCGACCTACTACCAGCCGGTCGTGAACGCGCAGATCTTCGGTTTCGGGCAGCCGATGGACGAGACCCCGATGCTGCTGGCCCCCGGCGTGCTCTCGATGGGCTGGGGCTCGGTCGTCCGGCAGATCGCGGCCGGGCTGAACCTGACCCTCGACGAGCCGCTCGTGGAGCGCATCGAGCAGGTCGCGGCCGACCGCGACTACGAGACCGTGTCGGGAAAGATCCCCAAGGGCACGCGGGCGGCGCTGCACTTTGAGGTCGTCGGGCAGGTCGACGGCGTCGACCGCGTCGTCCTGGAGCACTACACCCGCAATCACCCCGATCAGTGCCCGCAGTGGCCCAAGCCGACGAACGGGGACGGCTGCTACCGCATCGACATCACCGGCGACCCGGTGATGACCGTCGAGTTCGGCCACCACGGCGAGGACGGCGACCACAACGTGTCGGGCATGGTCGTGACGGCGATGCGCCTGGTCAACGCGGTGCCGGCGGTCGTGGCCGCCGAACCCGGGTTGGTCACCGCCCTCGACCTCCCGCTCATCACCGGGGCCGGCCTCGTCGCCGGCCAGTCCGACGCCCGGTAGCGACCGGGCACAATGGTGGGCGTGCGCCCCACCACGACGACGGTCGACCCGGCCCAGTGTCGGGCGGCGGTGGAAGCCGTCGCCGACTGGATCACCGATGACCGGGCACCCGCGCCCCCGCGGCCGGAAATCGCCGCGGCGGTGCGGTTGACCGCCCGCACGCTTCCGCAGCTGGCGCCGGGCAACTCGGTGGAGGTGCGGGTGCCGCCGTTCGTCGCCGTGCAGTGCATCGCCGGGCCGCGACACACCCGGGGCACCCCGCCCAACGTCGTCGAGACGGACCCGCGCACGTGGCTGCGGCTCGCGGCGGGGACGACGACGTTCGACGAGGCCGTCGCCGCAGGCGAGATCCACGCCTCCGGATCGCGGGCCGCCGAGGTCGCCGACTTGTTGCCGATCACACCGCTCAAGATTCGCTGATCGCGGCGATCGGGCCGTAGAATGAAAGTGCCCTCACCGACGACTCACCGGAGCGACTCGTGACCGAACTGTCGATCCACTCGCCCAACCTCCTACCCGACGACTCCTCGTCGTCGGCGTGCGCGCGGGCGAAGCAGGAGCCGACGATCCAGCCCGACAACGAGCCCCGCGAGGAATGCGGCGTCTTCGGCGTGTGGGCCCCCGGCGAGGACGTCGCCAAGCTCAGCTACTACGGCCTCTACGCGCTGCAGCACCGTGGACAGGAAGCGGCCGGCATCGCCGTCGGCGACGGCGCGCAGGTCATCGTCTTCAAGGACCTCGGCCTGGTCAGCCAGGTCTTCGACGAGCAGACCATGGCCTCGATGGTCGGCCACGTCGCCATCGGCCACTGCCGCTACTCGACGACGGGCAGCACCACCTGGGAGAACTCCCAGCCGATCTTCCGCACCACCCCCGCCGGCACGGGCGTCGCGCTCGGTCACAACGGCAACCTGGTGAACACCGCCCAGCTCGCCTCCCGGGCCCACGATCTCGGCCTCGACAGCAGTGGGGGAGCGACGTCGGACTCCGACATCGTCGGCGCCCTGCTGGCCCACGGCGCCGCCGACAAGACCCTCGAGCAGGCCGCACTCGACCTGCTGCCGAGTCTCGAGGGCGCCTTCTGCCTGACGTTCATGGACGAGACCACCCTCTACGCCGCCCGCGACCCGCACGGGATCCGCCCGCTCTCGCTCGGCCGCCTGGACCGCGGCTGGGTCGTCGCGTCGGAGACCGCCGCCTTCGACATCGTCGGCGCCTCCTTCGTCCGCGACATCGAGCCCGGTGAACTGCTCGCCATCGACGCCGACGGTGTGCGCTCGACCCACTTCGCCGAGCCCACGCCCAAGGGCTGCATCTTCGAGTACGTCTATCTCGCCCGCCCGGACAGCGTCATCAACGGCCGCACGGTCAACTCCGCCCGCGTCGACATCGGCCGACGCCTCGCCCGCGAGCACCCCGCCGACGGCGACCTGGTGATCCCCGTCCCCGAATCGGGTACCCCGGCGGCCGTCGGCTACGCCCAGGAGTCGGGCATCCCCTACGCGCAGGGCCTGATGAAGAACGCCTACGTCGGCCGGACGTTCATCCAGCCGTCGCAGACCATCCGCCAGCTCGGCATCCGACTCAAGCTCAACCCGCTGCGCGAAGTGATCCGCGGCAAGCGGCTCGTCGTCGTCGACGACTCGATCGTCCGCGGCAACACCCAGCGCGCGCTGATCCGCATGCTCCGCGAGGCCGGTGCCGCCGAGGTGCACGTGCGCATCGCCTCGTCGCCGGTGCGCTGGCCCTGCTTCTACGGCATCGACTTCGCCTCGCCGGCCGAGCTCATCGCCAACGGCATGGACGCCGACGAGCCGGGCGCGATGGTCGAGGGCGTGCGGCAGGCGATCGGCGCCGACAGCCTCGGCTACATCTCCATCGACGAGATGGTCGCCGCGACCGAGCAGCCGGACTCCCAGCTGTGCAAGGCCTGTTTCGACGGCGAGTACCCGATCGCGCTGCCGACCGAGACGGCGATGGGCAAAGCGGTGCTGGAGTCACTGCGCGCCGCGTCGGGCGTCGACCCGCTCACCGTCGCGAATGACAACGTCAGCGCCGTGATGCGGCCCTGAGCCCGTCGGGTAGCGTAGAGCCCGTTCCCCCTCTTTCCCTCCGCAGGAGTTCTGCCATGTCCAAACGCGACTCGGCCCCGCTCGTCCCGCCGAACGCGTCCTATGCCGCTGCCGGCGTCGATATCGACGCCGGCGAGCGCGCGGTGGAACTGCTCGCGCCGCACGCCAAGCGCGCCACCCGCCCCGAGGTCGTCGGCGGCATCGGTGGCTTCGCCGGGCTGTTCGCGCTCAAGGGCGACTACCGCGAGCCCCTGCTGGCCTCCTCGAGCGACGGCGTGGGCACCAAGCTGGCCGTCGCCCAGGCGCTCGGCAAGCACGACACCGTCGGCCGCGACCTGGTCGCGATGGTCGTCGACGACCTCGTCGTCTGCGGCGCCGAACCACTCTTCCTGCAGGACTACATCGCCATCGGCAAGGTCGTCCCGGAGACGGTCGAGCAGATCGTCAAGGGCATCGCCGACGGCTGCGTCGAGGCGGGCTGCGCCCTTCTCGGCGGCGAGACCGCCGAGCACCCGGGCCTCATGGAGGACGGGCACTACGACATCTCGGCGACCGGCGTGGGCGTCGTGGAGGCCGACGCGGTGCTGTCGGCCGACCGCGTCCGACCGGGCGACGTCGTCATCGCCATGGGCTCGTCGGGCCTGCACTCCAACGGCTATTCGCTGGCCCGCAAGGTGTTGCTCGACTGGGGCCACATGGACCTGCACGGCCACGTGGAGGAACTCGACCGCACCCTCGGCGAGGAACTCCTCGAGCCGACGCGCATCTACGCCCGCGATTGCCTCGCGCTGGCCGCCGAGGCCGACGTGCGCACCTTCGCGCACGTCACCGGCGGCGGGCTGGCCGACAACCTGTCGCGCGTGCTGCCGCCCGGCGTCGTCGCCGAGCTGGACCGCTCGACCTGGACCCCCGCCCCGATCTTCGCCCTCATCGCGCAGCGCGGCCGCGTGGCCCGCGAGGAGATGGAGCGGACCTTCAACATGGGCGTCGGAATGGTCGCGATCGTCGCGCCCGAGGACACCGACCGCGCCCAGGCCGTGCTGACCGCGCGCCACGTCGACAACTGGGTGCTGGGCACCGTCAAGTCCGGCAAGCGCACCGCGAAGGCCAAGACCGGCGTCGCCCACCTCGTCGGCGAGCACCCCCGCTTCTAGCCGGTTTCCGGCAGCACAAAACACGGGCTCACGGCCCGTGTGGTGTGGATCAGTTGAGCAGGCCCGACGAGAACGTCAGGCGCGCTTCCATTCCTCTTCGTCGACCCAGTTGTCCACCGGGTCGGTCTGGGGGAGGTCGTCGCCAGCGAGCTCGCGCTGCAGCCTCTCCAGATCGGTCTGGGGCGTCGAGTACTTCAGTTGACGAGCAACCTTCGTCTGCTTTGCTTTTGCCCGGCCGCGGCCCATTTGGGACCCCCTCGCACACTGCCGGGGCGGCCACAATCCGCTGGTGGCGGCCCCGTGCTCATTTCGTAGGAATGTTCGTGGGTCCCAGTCTAGCGCGAACCGCGCCGGATTGCGGGCACAGGGCGCCCGCCGCGATTCTCCGCGCGCGTCAGTCCCGTCCGCGCAGCCGGTTCACCGCTTCGCGCCCGGCCTGCGGCTGGTCGTCGGCGACGATCGAATCGGGGTCGACGCGCGCCGCGACCGGCTCCCCGTCGACGGTCACCGCCAACGCGGTCGACTCGTCGACACCGCGCTTGACCAGGGCCAACGCGATCGGACCGTACTCGAAATGGTCGATGACGGTACCCACCCGTCCGACGGTGCGCCCGCCGGCGGTGACCGCGTCGCCCGGCTCGGGCCGCGCGTCGGTACTGCCGTCCAGGTGCAGCAGCACCAGGTGTCGCGGCGACTTGCCGAGGTTGTGCACGCGCGCGACCGTCTCCTGGCCGCGGTAGCAGCCCTTGTCCAGGTGGACCGCGCCCTGCTCCTCGCGGGCACCGATCCAGTGCACCTCGTGCGGGATGGCCCGCTCGTCGGTGTCGACGTGGACCAGCGGTCGTCGTGCGGCCACCCGGTGCGCGTGATACGCCCAGGTCCCGGCCATCACGGCACCGGCCTCGACGAGTGCGTGCCAGCGCTGCTGGGCCTCGGTCTCGGGCACCACCAGGTCGACGACCGGCAGGTCGCGGTCGGCGCCGACGGGCGGCATGATCCGCCAGAAGCCCAGCGGCTCGTCGTCGTGGTGCAGCTCGGGCAGGTCGCCGGCGTCGTAGACCTGCGCGCCGGAGCGGATCTCCAGCAACTCGTCGATCTCCGGACTCCGCGGCCCGACGAGCGTCAGCACGCACATGTCCGGCCGCGCCTTCGGCTCGGCCTTCGCCCAGAAGACCATCTTCTGCAGGAAGTCGATCAATTCGGGTCCGCGCGGGCCCGGGGTGTCGATCCAGGTGACCTCGTCGATGTCGGTGAGGACGAAGTGCTCGACGATCCGGCCGTTGAGGTCCAGCGACAGGTCCTCGGCACTCTGCCGGTCGGGCAGTGCGGCGATGTGCTGGCTGGAGATGGTGTGCAGCCAGCTCAACCGCTCCTCGCCGGCGATCTCCAGGACGGCGCGGTCCGAGCGGTCGACGACGATGGTGCCGGTGGTCGCGGCGCGTTGCTCGCCGAGCGGGTCGCCGTAGTGCCAGGCGACCCGGCGCGAGCCGGGTCCGTGGCCGTAGGCGCCCTCCGGTTCGGCGACGGCGCCGACCGCCGGGGCGTCGAGGTGGCTGGTGAGGATGACCGAGTGGCTCACCACTCCAGCGTACGTCGCCGCCGCCCACCATCTAGCCTTGCGGCTATGGCGACCCCGATCCTCTTCGACGTCCACCGCGGCCGGTGCGACCCGGAGCAGCCGCAGATCCACGCCGACGACCTGTCGGTCGTGCGCGGCGACGGCATCTTCGAGACGCTGCTGGTGCGCGACGGGCGGGCCTGCAATGCGCCGCGCCACCTCGAGCGGTTCGTCGGGGGAGCGGCACGGATGGACCTTCCGGAGCCGTCGCTGCCGCTGTGGTCGGCGGCGGCGTCGACCGCGGCCGCCGCGTGGGCGGCGGAGAACGACGACGCCGACGGACTGTTGCGACTGGTCTACACGCGCGGCCGCGAAGCGGCGCCCGCGTCGGCCGACGACCCGCAGCGCGCCACCTCGCTCGTGATGGTCGGGCCGGTCGGACCCGCGGCCGCGCGGGCGCGCACCGACGGGGTGTCGGCCTGCTTGCTCGAGCGCGGCTACCCGACCGATTTCGCCGCCCGCGCGCCGTGGCAGCTGATCGGGGTGAAGACGCTCAGCTACGCGGCGAACATGGCGGCGCTGCGCCACGCCGCAATCGGCGGCTTCGGCGACGTGGTCTACACCTCCGGTGACGACTTCGTGCTGGAGGGTCCGCGGTCGAGCGTCGTCGCCGTCGACGGGCGGTCCTTGCGCACCCCGCCGATCGAGTCGGGCATCCTGCCGGGCACGACGGTCGCGGCGATCTTCGAGCGTGCCGAGGCCGAGGGCTGGAGCACCGCCTACACCCCGCTGCGCCCCGACGACCTGCGGGCCGCCGACTCGGTGTGGTTGTGCTCGTCGGTGACGATCGCGGCCCGGGTGATCCGCCTCGACGACGTCGACCTGCGGCGCGACGGCGACGCCCCGGCGGCCGCACGATTCGCGGACCTGGCGTCGCGGGCCGTGGTGCTGGCCTAGCTCGCGCGAGCGGAATGTCGTCGCGCGTGGCCAATCGTCGACGCGCGACGACAATCCTCGCGCGGGAAGCACTCGGCTCGACCCTCTGGTGACGAGGACCACCCCCGATGAGGGACCGGGGTCCCTATCCAAAATTCCGGGCGCGACGTACTTTTGACGCGGTTACTATCACCGGTAGTAGTCGCACAGCCCCAGCCCAAGAGCTCCAGCCCAGCAGATGAGGCAACCGCATGGATGTCGTCGACGTTTCCCGTTGGCAATTCGGGATCACGACCGTTTACCACTTCATTCTCGTCCCGCTGACGATCGGCCTGGCGCCGATGCTCGCGGTGATGCAGACGGTTTGGTACAAGACCGGCAACGAGGCCTGGCTGCGGGCCACCAAGTTCTTCGGGAAGCTGTTCCTGATCAACTTCGCGCTCGGCGTGGCCACCGGCATCGTGCAGGAGTTCCAGTTCGGCATGAACTGGAGCGAGTACAGCCGGTTCGTCGCCGACGTCTTCGGCGCACCGCTCGCCCTGGAGGGCCTGATCGCCTTCTTCGCCGAGTCGACGTTCATCGGCCTGTGGATCTTCGGCTGGGGGCGCCTGCCGCGCAAGATCCACCTGGCCTGCATCTGGATGGTGGCCTTCGGCGTGAACGCCTCGGCGTACTTCATCATCGCCGCCAACTCGTTCATGCAGCACCCCGTGGGCGTCGACTGGGACGACTCCCGCAACCGCCCGAAGATGAACAACATCATCGCGCTGCTGACCAACAACACGACGCTCGCGGCCTTCCCGCACGTCGTCGCCGGTGCCCTGCTCACCGCGTCGACCTTCGTCGCCGCGATCGGCATCTGGTGGATGGCCCGGTCGACGTGGCGGGCCCGCCAGCTGGAGTCGGACGCCACGGGTGGGACCGCGCAGCTCGAGGACACCAAGGCGCCGAGCCTGCACGACGCGACCCCGGCCCAGCTGAACGACGACGCCGCGAAGATGTGGCGCCCGGTCACCCGGTTCGCCCTGTGGCTGGTGATCGCGGCCGGTATCGGCACGATCGTCACCGGCGACCTGCAGGCGCAGATCATGTTCAAGCAGCAGCCGATGAAGATGGCCGCCGCCGAGTCCCTGTGCAAGACCGAGCACAACGCGTCCTTCTCGGTGCTGTCCATCGGCCGGCAGAACAACTGCGACCATATCGACCACGTGATCGCGATCCCCGGCATGTTGTCCTTCATGGCCGACCACCGCTTCAACACCGAGATCAAGGGTGTGCAGGAGCTGCAGAAGGAGTACGAGCAGAAGTTCGCCGGCAACCCGGCGCACAAGGGCCAGAACTACGCCCCGAACCTGTTCGTCACCTACTGGTCGTTCCGCGCGATGATCACGTGGGCCCTGGGCTCGGTCGTCATCGCGCTCGGCGGGCTGTGGTTGACGCGCAAGCGCCGCGTCGTGACGTCGCGGCGGTTCGGCCTGATCGCGCTGTGGATGATCCCGGCGCCGTTCCTGGCCAACGCATCGGGCTGGATCTTCACCGAGATGGGCCGCCAGCCGTGGATCGTCGCGCCCAACTGGGCCGACAACCTGGACCCGCTGCGCGTGTCGATGCTCGTCCAGCAGGGCGTGTCGAACAACTCCGCAGGAGTGGTGCTCGGCTCGCTGATCGTGTTCACCCTCCTCTACGGAGCCCTGGGCGTCGTGTGGTTCGCGCTGCAACGCCGCTTCATCCGTGAGGGGCCGGCGGCCCCGGGTGCCGAGGAAGCGGCACTGGAGAAGGCCGAGGAAGAAAAGCACCTGTCGTTCGCGTACTGACGACCGGACGACGAGAGAGACGAGACGATCATGGGTTTGCCCGAGTTCTGGTTCATTCTTATCGGAGTGCTGTTCACCGGCTACTTCGTCCTGGAGGGGTTCGACTTCGGCGTCGGCATGCTGATGGGCATCCTGGGCCGCGGCGACGAGAAGAAGCGCCGCGCGGTCCTCAACACCATCGGCCCGGTGTGGGACGGCAACGAGGTCTGGCTGCTGACCGCCGGCGGAGCGATGTTCGCCGCCTTCGGCGGGTGGTACGCGACGATGTTCACGGCCTTCTACATCCCGCTGCTGATCATCCTGGTGGCGCTGATCGTGCGCGTGTGCGCGATCGAGTGGCGCGGCAAGATCAACGACCCCAAGTGGCGGCAGGTGTGGGACTGGTGCATCGCCATCGGGTCCTGGATCCCGGCACTGCTGTGGGGCGTCGCCTTCGCGAACGTCGTGCGCGGGCTGCCGATCAACGAGAAGGCGCAGTTCACCGGGACCTTCTGGGGCCTGCTGAACCCGTATGCGCTGTTGGGCGGCGTGACGACGCTGCTCGCCTTCCTCACCCACGGCGCCGTGTTCCTGTCGCTCAAGACCGGCGGCAACCTCCGCAAGGAGTCGATGGCCCTGGCCGCGCGTCTGTCGATCGCGATGACCGTCGTCGCGACCGCCTTCCTGCTGTGGACGCAGCTCGCCCACGGCAAGGGGTGGACCTGGGTGTCGGTCCTGATCGCCGCCGTGTCCGCGATCGCGACCGTCGTGCTGACGCAGCTCAAGCGTGAGGGCTGGGCCTTCGCTGCGACGTCGATCGCCATCATCATGACGATCGTGACGCTGTTCGGCTGCCTGTACCCGGCGGTCCTCCCGTCGACGACCGACCCGGCCAACAGCCTGACGATCGCGAACACGTCGTCGAGCCACTACACACTGGTGGTCATGACGTGGGCCGCGGTGCTGATCACCCCGCTCGTCCTGCTCTACCAGGGCTGGTCGTACTGGGTGTTCCGCAAGCGCATCTCCGCCTCGGCCATTCCCGCCCCCACGGGTCTGGCATCGTTGCGTGGGTGAGCGACACCCGTAGCCGCCCGTCCGACCGGGAGAGCCGGGCGCCGCTCGATCCGCGGTTGCTCCGGCTCTCGCCGTCGGCGCGGCGATTCCTCGTCGTCACGGTCGTCGCCGGACTGATCACGACGCTGTCGGTCATCGCCGTCGCGTTCGCCGTCACCTCGATCCTGTCGGAGCTGGCGGCCGAACCGGCCAAACGCTCCTTCGCCGCCCAGGGACCGCATCTGGCGTTGCTCGTCGGGGCGTTCGGCGTCCAGGTGCTGACCACCTATGCCGCCGAGCGGTACGCGCAGCGGGCCGCGCAGACGGTGATCGGCGAGGTGCGCGATGACGTGGTCGACGCGATCACCGATCCCGCACGCACCGACATGCGCTCACTGGCCGCCCACCGCAGGTCGGCGACGACGGTGTTGCTGCGCGGCCTCGACGACCTCGCGCCGTACCTCTCCGGGTACGTGCCGTCACTGATCCTCGCCGCCACGCTGACGCCGATCGTCATCGCGGTGATCGCCTGCACCGACCTCGTCTCGGCCGGACTGATCGTGCTGACCATCCCGCTGATCCCACTCTTCGGGATCCTGATCGGGCTGATGACCCGCGACCGCACCCAGGCCAAGCTCGACGCCACCGAGCGCCAGCAGTCGATGCTCCTCGACCTCGTCGCCGGCATCCCGACGCTGCGCGCGCTGCACCGTGCCCAGGGTGCCGGCAAACAGGTCGAGGAGTTGGGCAGCAGCTGGCGGCAGTCGACGATGGGCACGCTGCGCGTGGCCTTCCTCTCCGGCGCCTGGCTCGAACTGATGGCGACACTGTCGGTCGCCCTCGTCGCGGTGAGCATCGGCCTGCGCCTGGTGTACGGCGAGATGTCGCTGTTCGCGGGGGTCCTGGCGCTGGTGCTGGCCCCCGAGGCCTACCGGCCCCTGCGCCAGGTCGGCGCCGCCTTCCACGACTCGGCCGACGGGGTGGCGGCGACCAACGCCGCCTTCGGACTGCTCGCGGACTCGGACGTCCGGGACGTCGACGAGGCCTCGACCGCCGCCGTTCCGCTGGCCGGCACGACCATCACGCTCTCCGGCATCGGGGTGCGCGCCCGCGACGGCTGGGCGCCGCGCGACCTCGACGCCGACTGTGAGCCCGGCTCGATCACCGTGCTGACCGGGGCGAACGGGTCGGGCAAGTCGACGGCGCTCGGTGCGTTGCTGGGGCTGGTCCAACTCGACGAGGGCGCGATCGTCATCGGCGACACGGTGCTCTCGCGCGCCCAGTGCGCCGCGTGCCAGCCGCAGATCGGGTGGTTGCCGCAACATCCGGCGATCGTGCCGGGGACCGTTGCGGAGAACCTCGCGCTCTACGGCCCCCTCGACCCCGCGGCGCTGTCGGCAGCCGCCGCGGCGACCGGATGGGACCGGGTCGCCGCCGAGCAGTTCGGCACCGACCTGCACGCCACTGTGCTCGGCGAGGGCGGCACCGGCTTGTCCGCCGGCCAGCGCCAGCGCCTCGCGCTGACCCGCACGCTGGCCCGCGATGTGCCGGTGCTGGTGCTCGACGAGCCGACCGCCCACCTGGACGCCGAGTCCCGCGACCGCGTGGTCGCGGCGGTCGCCGCCCGCGCGCGGGCCGGCGCGACGGTCATCGTCGCCGCCCATCGAGCGCAGTGGCTGGACGTGGCCGACCGGGTCGTCGCCGTGGGGGCGTCGTCATGAGGCGCGACCCCGTGTGGCGGGTCCTCGGTGTCCTCGACATCCGGCGGCGCGGCATCGCCCTGTCCCTGCTGTACGGCTCCCTGGGGGCCCTCAGCGCACTGGGGCTGGCCGCCCTGTCGGCCTGGCTGATCACCCGTGCGTGGCAGCAACCGCCGATCCTCGCGCTGTCCGTCGCGATCACCGCCGTCCGTGCGCTCGGCATCTCGCGCGGGCTGTTCCGCTACCTCGAGCGCCTGGCCACCCACGACGTCGCGTTGCGCGCGATGGCCACGGCGCGGGAGAAGGTCTACCGCGCGCTGGCCGGTGGCGACGCCGCGGCGACCGTCTCGATCCGGCGCGGCGACCTGTTGGCGCGCACCGGCGCCGACGTCGACGAGATCGGAAACGCGCTCGTGCGCGCGGTGCTGCCCGCGGCGGTCGCCGCCGTCACCGGGGTGGTCGCGGTGGTGATCATGGCGCTTGTCTCGCCGCTCGCGGCCGCGGTGCTGGCCGTCGCGTTGGTCGTGGCGGGCGTCGCGGCCCCCATCCTGGCATCGCGCGGTGCCGCCGCGGCGGCGCG
>NZ_JASGER010000043.1:0-44717 GCF_047606305.1 Gordonia sp. (in: high G+C Gram-positive bacteria)
GCGCCGCGTCCTCGTGGTCGCGACGAGCGCGCAGGTCCTGCACCGGGGCGGCCGCGAGCTCGGCCGCGACGGCGCGCAGGCCCTCCTCGTCGCGGCGCAGGGCGACGCGGCGGGACATAAGGTCCTGCAACTGCTCGCGCGGCAGGATCCGACGGGCGGCGGGCGCGGGGTCGGGCACATGCTCGACGGGGGTCGTCGCACGGCGGGCGATGGCCTCGTCGGCCGCCCGCCCACCCATGACGAGTCCCTCGAGAAGGCTGTTCGACGCCAGTCGGTTGGCGCCGTGCAGCCCGGTGCGCGCGGTCTCGCCGGCGGCGAGCAGGCCGGGGATGTCGGTGCGACCGGACTCGTCGGTGACGACCCCGCCGCAGAAGTAGTGGGCGCCGGGGACGATGGGGATCAGCCCGTCGGCGATGTCGACGCCCGCGGCCTCGATCCCGGCGCGGACGGTCGGGAAGCGGCCGGCGAAGTCGTCCATGCCGTTGATGTCGAGGTAGGCGCAGTCGGCGCCGGTGCGCTCGATCGCCGCCTCGACGGCCCGCGCCACGACGTCGCGCGGGGCGAGATCGCCCATCGGGTGCACGCCCTCGGTGACCGGGTTTCCGTCGGCGTCGACGAGCCGGGCACCCTCCCCGCGCAGCGCCTCGCTGACCAGCGAGCGCCGTCCGCGCGCACCGGCGACGTACAGCATCGTCGGGTGGAACTGGATGAACTCGACGTCGGCGACCCGTGCCCCGGCGCGCAGGGCGAGCGCGATGCCGTCGCCGGTGGCGCCGCCGGGATTGGTGGTCGCGGCGTAGAGGTGGCCGGCACCGCCGGTCGCGAGCAGGACGGTCGGGGCAGCGAGCACGCCGGTCGTCTGCGCCGATGAGCCGTCGTCGATCAAGTAGGCGACCCCGGCGACGGCCCCGTCGTCGATGAGGATCTCGGTGGCCGACGCATGGTTCAGGCACTCGAGGTCGAGGCCGTCGGACATCGCCTCGTTGGTCGCGCGCTCGAGGCTGCGCTGCACCTGGGCGCCGGTCGCGTCACCGCCGGCGTGGATGATGCGGCGCACGCTGTGTCCGCCCTCGCGGGTGCGCAGCAGTCGGCCGTCGGCGTCGCGGTCGAACCGCGCACCGTCGTCGATCAGTGCGGAAACGGCCGTCCAGCCGTCGGCGACGATGGTCTCGGTGGGACCGGGCGCGACGAGCCCGGCGCCGGCGGCCAGGGTGTCGGACACGTGCAACGGCACCGAGTCCTCGGGATTGTCGGGCAGCACGACGGCGATGCCGCCCTGCGCGTAGAACGTCGACGTCGGGCGTTCGACCTCACCGGAGTCCGCCCCCGACCCCTTGTTGAGCACGACGACGCGCAGGCCGGCGCGGGCCGCGCGGAGGGCGGCGGTGAGCCCGGCGACGCCGGCTCCCACCACGACAAGGTCGGCACTGCGCATCGGGGCGCCTCCCGGTAGTTTTCGACTGATAATCGAAAACTCTACTCTCTCCGCCGACGACCGCCCACTCGGCGAGATTCACCGCCCACTCGGCGAGAATTACCGCCCACTCGGCGGGGTCAGCGGAGGAAGTCGGCGGCGAGCTGTCCCCACGTGGCGTGGTCGGTGGGGGTGTCGGCGACGTGGAGCTCCGCGTTCGGAAGCGCCTCGGCGAGGATCTCCCCCGACGAAACGGGATGCGTCGGGTCGCCGGTCCAGCTGAGGATCAGCGTCGGCTGGATGATCGTGGCGAGCTGATCGCGCGGCGGCAGGTCGGTCTGCGCGGCGCCGCGGAACACCGCGGGCAGCACCTCGCGGGTGCACATGATCGGTGTGATGTTGCGCTTGCCGTCGGCGAGTGCGGGCGAGGCCGGAACGTCGACGCTGAGTTTCGCCAGCGCGGCGATCCCCTCGTCCTGCACCAGCTGCGCCGACCCCATGCGCACGCCGTTGGTCGGCCGGCGGGTCTCCCAGAACGTCGGCGGGTTGCACAGCACCAGGCGACGGAAACGGTCGCGCCGGGTCAGCACCGCGCTCAGGATCGTCGCCGACCCCATCGACGACCCCATCGCATCGACGCGCGGCCCCACCGGCGGCTGCACGGCCTCGATGAGGCCCAACAGGTCTTGTCCCAACTCGTACCAGGTGTACTCGAGCGGATCGGTGCCACCGCTGGAGCGGCCGTGCCCGCGGGCGTCGTAGCGGATCAACCGGTGCTCGGCCGACACCGGCCGCCAGTCGAACTGCCCGGCGCTTTCCTGGGTGTAGGCCGCCGAGTTCATGCCGTGCGCCCAGATGACCGGCGAGCCGGTCCCCGTCGAGTTGTAGGCGAGCCGCGCGCCGCGGACGTCGGCATACCGGAATGGCGGGGTCATGGCCGCAGCATACGGGCGGTCGAGGAAAGCGAGGGGGATTCGACTCGGTGGGACCTAGGCCCCACCGCACGGATTCGAGGTCAGCGCGGGTGCTCGGTAGAATCGAGCGCCATGAGTGCAGGACGACCCAACCCGCGGCGCGATGCCCCGAAGAAGGTGCGCGCCACCTTGCCGACGGTCAACCCGCTGCACGAGCTGGGCCGCGCCGGTGTCACCGGCTTGGCCGCCGCAGCCGGCGTCGGCCGCTTCGCGACCAAGGCCGCCCTCGGAGCCGCGGCAGGCCGCAAACCGTCGCGGCGCGACATCGCCCACGAGGTCCGCAACACCTTCGAGGGCCTCGGCCCGACCTACGTGAAGCTGGGCCAGCTGATCGCCTCGAGCCCCGGCGTCTTCACCGAGGAGATGTCGGCCGAGTTCGAGTCCCTCCTGGACGACGTGGCGCCGGCCGACCCGAAGGCCATCGCCGCGCTGTTCAAGGAGGAGTTCGGCAAGCGACCCGACGAGGTCTTCGCCGAGTTCGACCCGACGCCGATCGCCTCGGCCTCGATCGCGCAGGTCCACACCGCCACGCTGCACGACGGCACCGACGTCGTCGTCAAGATCCAGCGGCCCGGCATCGGCGACCGCCTCGCCCCCGACGTGGCCATCCTCGAGCGGGCCGCCGGCCTGATCGAGATCAGCGAATACGGTCGCATGCTCTCGGCCCGCCACGTCGTCGAGGACTTCGCCAACGGGCTCGACGAGGAGCTCGACTTCCGCAACGAGGCGGCCGCGATGCGCGAGTGGTTTGCCTGCCTGCAGTCCAGCGACTTCGGCGACCAGGTGCGCGTGCCGACCGTCTACGACGACTACACGACCCCGCGCGTGATGACGATGGAGCGCATCTACGCGACTCGCATCGACGACGCCGCGGCCGTGAAGGCCGCCGGGCACGACGGCGTCGCGCTGTGCCGCACCCTGTTCCTCTCGCTGATGGAGTCCGCCTTCCACGGCGGCCTGTTCCACGGCGACCTGCACGCCGGCAACGTCCTCGTCGACGAGGACGGGAAGCTGGTCCTGCTCGACTTCGGCATCGTCGGCCGCTTCACCCCACGCACCCGGCGGATCCTGCGCCAGCTCGTCTACGACTTGATCGTGCGCAAGGACTACGAATCGGCGGGCCGCGGGATCTTCCTGCTCGGGGCGGTGCACAAGCCCGGGTCGACGACCAAGGGCGGCGCGGACATCAAGCAGGTCGCGATGCCGATGACGAGCACCGAGCTCGGCGAGATGTCCTACACCGACCTCGGCCGTCAGATGGCGGCGGTCGCCAAGGCCCACGACGCCCGGCTGCCGCGCGAACTGGTGCTCGTCGGCAAGCAGCTGCTCTACGTCGAGAAGTACATGAAGCTGCTCGCCCCGCGTTGGAAGGCGATGGCCGACCCGCAGATCTTCGGCTACATGTCGTCGATCATGAAGGAGGCCGAGCGGGATCGTCGTGCCGACAAGGCCGCCGAAGGCTAAGGCCCCCGTCGGGCCGCGCCCGTTAAGGTGGACGCCATGAAACGTTTCGTCCTGGGCGCGCTGGCATTCCTCGGTTTCGCCTGCCTCACCGCGGCCGTCGGGACGAAACTGTTCCTCGTCCCGCAGCTGCGCGTCGTGCCGCTCGACCTGGACATCACCAGCGTCGCGACGACGGTCCCCGCCGACGGACAGGCCGGCAACCGCTTCCCGGCAACGATCTTCGACCGCTGCTCGATCCGCGGCAAAGAGGCCAAGACCCTGCAGGCCCACCTGACCCAGCAGCGGCGCTCCCGGATCGTCGAGCCCTCCGACCGGCGCCAGGCGACGGTCCAGTCCGCGCAGACCGTCCGCATCGACCGGATCCGCGCCGACGGCAAAGAGTCCGATCCGACGATGGCCAAGGGCGGCGAGGAGCGCACCTGCGGCGACGCCCTGCTGAACGCGACCATCGACCGGGTTTCGGTCAACCGCCGGACGTCGGTGCCCAACGGTGCGGTGAACTCGATCCAGACCGAGGCGACCCCCGACGGCGGCAAGCCCGGCGACGTGTCCGTCGTAGCCAAGCGCGAGGGCTTCCAGTACAAGTTCGGGTTCAACGTCAAGAAGCGCGACTACCTCTACTACGACCTGACGACCCGCCAGGACACCCGCGCCAAGTTCGTCGACGAGAAGACGATCGACGGGGTGAAGACCTACCACTTCGTCACCGAGGTGCCCGAGACCGACCTGTCGACGCTGGAGACCCCGCAGGGCAACGCCGCGCTCGGCACGATGTTGACGATGCCGGCGCGCTGGTGGGGCATCAGCGGCAAGGGCGTCAAGCCCGGCGACAAGATCGCGATGCACCGCTACGCCTCGTCGACGCGGCACGTGTGGGTCGAGCCCAAGACCGGGACGATCGTCGACGGCCGCGAGGACCAGAAGCAGTACTTCAAGTCCCCCGACCAGACCGAGGACGTGCCGGGGCCGGTGCGCGAGTTCACCATGCCCGCGCTGCAGGGGACGTTCCAGTGGAGTCCCGAGACCTCCAAGGAGCAGGCGGCCCGGGCGCAGAAGTACATGAACCAGCTGCGCTTCGGCCAGGACCTGCTGCCGCTGATCCTCGGCGGTGTCGGCGCGGTCCTGCTGCTGCTGTGGGCGCTCGGCACCTACCTGACCCGCGGCTCGAAGAAGGACGCCGGTCCCGACGACACCCCGACCACCGTCGAGCCCGCGATGGGCGAGGTCCCCGACGACCGGCCGGCGCCCGCCTGGCGCGAGGAGTCCCCGTGGCGCCCAGAGGAGGCGCCGGGTGCGTCCACCGGCGTGACGACCACCGGAAGCGTGCCGATCATCGTCGCCGATCCGGCGGCACCGACCACCCAGTTCCCGTCGACGTATCCGCCGCTCGGCGACCAACCGCCGGTCGACCCGAATGCGCCGACCACGGCCGTGCCGGTCGATGACGAGGCCCACTGGCACTACAACCAGCACGGCCAGTACGTCGCCGACCACGAGGACCCGCCCCAGCCGGGCGAGGGCCGCTAGCGCCGGGTCAGCTCCGGCTCGTCGCCGGCCGACGACCGCTCGGCCGCATGCCGTCGCGCCACCGCCGCCCGGCGGGCGTGTTCGCGGCGGATGACCACGACGCCGGCCGCCAGAATCGCGGCGGTCAGCACCAGCGTGCCGACGATCAGAGCGGGGCTCGCGTCGCGGAGCCCCTCGTAGAGCAGCCACCCGCCGAAGGCGAAGAACAACGTCGCCGCGCCGCGGCTGATCACCGTCGGCGGCAGGTTCTTGGCCAGGGCCGCGCCCAGGAGGATCGCCAGTGCGTCGGCGGCGACCATGCCGAGGGTCGACCCGATCCACACGCCGAACCAGTTGTTGTTGGTGGCCAGGGCGATGGTCGTGAACATCGTCTTGTCGCCGAGCTCGGCCAGGAAGAACGCGCCGGTCACCGCCAGGAAGGCCGACGGTCCCAGGCGCGCCGGGCGCATCGGCCCCGGGTCGATGGTGTCGCCGCGGATGGTCCACAGCGCGAAGACGATCATCGCCAGGCCCGCGACCACGGCGGCGAGGTGCGTCGGGATGGAGGCGCCGAGGAAATGGCCGACCGCGACCGACACGAGGTGGATGAGCGCGGTGGCCGTCGCGATGGCGGCGATGACCAACCAGGACCGGTAGCGCATCGCGAACATCATCGCCATCAGCTGCGAACGGTCGCCGAGTTCGGCGACGAACACGACGCCGAAGCTGAGCACCAGAGCAGCAAACATGCGCTCGACGGTAATAGTCCCTCAGCCGGGTCGCAACAGATGGATTAGCCGTATTTCCGCAGGTAGGGGGCACAAAATATCGGTTTTGGGTTGCCTAACTCATCGACCCGGGAAGCCTTCCGCGTGGAGGGCGAAAAGAAACCCGGGGCCACCGCGTTTGCGGTGACCCCGGGTTTCATCGGTCTCTCGGACTAGCTGCTGCCCATGCTGCCGGTGCCGAAGTTGTTGACCCCGCTGCCGCCACCGTAGAAGGACGGGCGGAAGGTCTTGTAGTACGACTCCTTGAAGCGACGCTGCCAGTAGTCCCACCAGTGTCCGCCGTCGGGCGAGATGTGGGTGGTCAGGCGCGCGCCCACGGTGGAGACGCGGGTGATGTACATCTGGCTGCTGATCGACGCGGCGGTCTCCAGCGGCACCATCTGCACGAAGCGCATCGGGTCGAAGTTCGGACTGCCCGGGTTGATCGCCGTGTCGTACTTGCTGGTGATGCCGGTGCCCGAGGACACGTACACGTAGTGGCCGGCCAGGTTGCCCGCCGACAGGAACGGGTCGTTGGCGAACCACTGGCCGCCGGGGTACACGCCCCACATGTTGTTGGCGTCGCCGCCGACCTGGGCGACCGAGGTCTGGATGCCCTGGGTGAAGCCCGGCATCGTGACCGTCGGGTAGCCGCTGTAGGAAGCGACCGAGCGGTAGAAGTTCGGGTGGCGCGACGCGAGGTTCAGCGCCGAGGTGCCCGACATCGACAGACCGCCGATGGCGTTGCGTCGGTTGTCCGAGCTGTACTTCTTCTTCATGTAGCGCGGGAGCTCACGGGTGAGGAAGGTTTCCCACCGGTTGAGGCCCAGCTTCGGGTCGCGACGCTCCCAGTTGGTGTAGAAGCTGCCGGCACCGCCGAACGGGAGCACCAGGTTGACACCCTTGCCGCGCATGAAGCGGGCGACGTTGGTGTTGATCAACCAGCCGGTGTCGTTGTTCGGGGCACGCAGGCCGTCGAGCAGGTAGATCGTCGGGGCGTTGGGCCGGTTGGCCGGCACGACGTACACCGGGATCGACTTGTGCATGGCGCGCGAGTAGACGCGGTCGGTCGCCCGGCGGGCGTCCGCGTCCGGTGCGGTGACGGCCGTGGCAAGGCCGGCGCCGACCATCAGCGTCATGGCTCCGGCGATCAGCCGCGAGCTTGCTCGAGTCAACATTCGTAATAGTCCTTTGATTGGACAGCCCGCACCTCGTGGGCGGTGGGCTGCTTCGTCTTCTGGAATTGCGCGGGCGTCCCGTCGTTTCGGACGACGTGACTCCGGTCGCCGACAAGTGTAACGGCTAGATAACGAGCGGGCAAAAGGTCGCGGATCGCCGGGCTCCCCGGCGGCGGTGCGACGTGCATCCGTCAACCCTATGACGTGGGGGTATTCAACCCACATCGGATCTGTCACAGATTAGGCACAGTGCCACTCCAACAACAGCGGCACCACCGGCCCCATCGAACGGGTCTCGTCTTGGAGTCGCGGGCCGGGTGCGGTTGGATCAAGCGGGAACCACGCCCGCGCGACGACGCGGGCCTCGACTCGATCAGGAGCGGTGTTGATGAAGAAGGTCGGAGTTATCGGCGGCGGCACGATGGGGGCGGGTATCGCCGAGGTGGCCGCGAAGGCCGGTTCGACGGTGCGCGTGCTCGAGCGCGAGGAGGCCGTAGACGCCGCCCGCGAGCGGATCGCCAAGAGCCTGGCCCGCGGCGTGAAGTCCGGCAAGCTGAGCGAGGAGGACTCCAAGGCTGCGCTGGACCGCATCACGGTGACCACCGACATCGACTCCTTCGCCGACTCCGACCTGGTGATCGAGGCGATGCCGGAGATCGAGTCGTTGAAGCTGGAGTACTTCCACAAGCTCGACGCGATCATCCGCGAGGACGCCGTCCTGGCGACCAACACCTCGTCGATCCCGGTGATCCGCCTGGCGAATGCCACCAAGCACCCCCAGCGCGTGCTGGGCATGCACTTCTTCAACCCGGTGCCGGTGATGAACCTCGTCGAGATCGTCACCACGCTCAAGGTCGACCCCGCCGTCGTCGCGAAGGTCAAGAAGTACGCCTCGGAGACGCTCGGCAAGAAGACCATCGAGTCCAAGGACCAGGCCGGCTTCATCGTCAACGCGCTGCTGGTGCCGTACCTGCTGAGCGCGATCCGCATGTACGAGACCGGTTTCGCCAGCGCCGAGGACATCGACGAGGGCATGGTGAACGGCTGCGGCCACCCGATGGGACCGCTGCGCCTGGCCGACACCGTCGGACTGGACGTCTGCCTGCCGATCGCGGAGAGCCTTTACGCCGAGTTCAGCGAGCCGCAGTACGCGCCGCCGGTCCTGCTGCGCCGCATGGTCGACGCCGGCTACTACGGCCGCAAGTCCGGCCGCGGCTTCTACGAGTACTGATCGCCCAGCTTTCCGCCGAGCGTGCCCAGAATCTCAGCGACCGTGCCCAGAATCTCGCCGAGCGTGCCCAGATTTTCGCCGAGCGTGCCCTAGCCGGTGACCCGGCGCAGGAAGTCGATCGACTCCTGCAGGGCCCGCTGCCCCTGCGGCGTCCCGAGTTCGAACTGGAACTCGTGCTGCAGCTGGGCGGGCTCGGACTTGTCGTAGATCAGCGTCGAGACGTCGACACCCTTGTCCCGCAGGGCCGCGGCGAACGGGATGCTCTGCGTCGGGGTGAGGGCATCGGCGTTGCCGCCGCTGATCCACGTCGGCGGGTACTGCGCGGTGATGTGGCGGATCGTCGACATCTGGTCGCGGCCCGTCGACGGTGAGTCGCGCTGCCCGGTGTAGGCCCACAGCGTGTTGTCCACGCCCCAGCTGAAGATCCGCGCGATCGTGCTGTGCGGGTGGTCCGACGGTCCGAGCGTGTACGCGTCGTAGACGCCGCAGTTGAGCAGCGCCCCGCGCAGTCGCTGCGGTCCGATGCCCGGCGTCACGCCGACCTGCTGCGCGAACGCCGGGTTGGTGACGATCGCCGACAGCTGCGACGCGAGGTTGGCGCCCGCCGAGTCGCCGGCCAGGACCAGGCGGTCGGGGTCGATGCCGTACTCGGCGGCGTGGTCGACGAGGAAGCGCAGGCCCTCGTTCAGCTGCTCGACCGCCAGCGGGTATCGACGGTCGGGGGCCAGGGAGTAGTTCAGCGACACCACCGTGAAGCCCGCACCGGCGATCCGGCTCAGGTAGTGCGCCATGTCCGTCTTGTCGCCCGACAGCCAGCCGCCGCCGTGGATCCACACGACCGTCGGCGCCGATCCCGTCGCACCGTGGGCGCGGTAGACGTCGAGCATCGTGTCCGCCGGGTACTTGCCCGCGACCGGCGACTCCTTCCCGACGTAGGAGACGTTGCCGGTGACCCGCACGTTCTTGTCGGCGAATTGCGCGTTGCGCTCGTGCATCGCGGCGCCGCCCTTGTCGAACACCTGGCGCGTCAGCACGGCGCCCGGGGTCGGGGTCACCTGGAGCAGGAAGACGAGCACGGCCAGGACGAACACGGCGAGGCTGAGGAACCACCACAGCCATCCGCTGGTGACAATCCGTTTCATGGCGTACAGCATGCCCGACGGCCTGTCCTGGTGCCGGGATTCCCACTACGCTCGGCACCCATGGGTTCCCACTCGGACTTCCCCGCGGATGCGATCGTCGTCGGCTCGGGCCTGGCCGGCCTCGTCGCCACCTACGAACTGACCAAAGCCGGCAAGAAGGTCCTGGTCGTCGACCAGGAAAACCGCAACAACCTCGGCGGCCAGGCGTTCTGGTCGCTCGGCGGGCTGTTCATGGTCGACACCCCCGAACAGCGGCGCCTGGGCATCCACGACTCCGAGGAACTCGCCCTCACCGACTGGATGGGCTCGGCCGGCTTCGACCGCGACGACGAGGACTACTGGGGCCGCCAGTGGGCGCGCGCGTACGTGCATTTCGCCGCCACCGAGAAGCGGTCCTACCTGCACGACCTCGGGCTGCGCATCACCCCGGTCGTGGGCTGGGCCGAGCGCGGCGGCGGGTTCGCCGACGGCCACGGCAACTCGGTGCCCCGCTTCCACCTCACCTGGGGCACCGGCCCCGAGGTGGTGCGCGTCTTCAACGAGCCGGTGCTCGACGCCGAGCGCCGCGGCTTGGTGCGCTTCGCCTTCCGGCACCGCGTCGACGACCTGATCGTCGAGAAGGGCGCGGTCGTCGGGGTGCGGGGGTCGGTGCTCGAATCGACCGACGCCCAGCGGGGCGTCGAAACGTCGCGCGAGGTGACCGGCGACTTCGAGTTCCGCGCGCCGCAGACGATCGTCACGACCGGCGGCATCGGCCACAACCACGAACTGGTCCGCGCCAACTGGCCCGTCGACCGGCTCGGCCCGGTGCCGAAGCACATGATCGCCGGCGTGCCCGCCTACGTCGACGGCCGCATGCTCGGCATCGCCGAGGCCGCCGGCGCGAACCTGGTGAACCGCGACCGCATGTGGCACTACACCGAGGGCATCCACAACTGGGACCCGATCTGGCCCGACCACGCGATCCGCATCATCCCCGGCCCGTCGTCGCTGTGGCTGGACGCCAACGGTGAGCGGCTGGCCCCGCCGAACTTCCCGGGCTTCGACACCAACGCGACGATGAAGGCGATCCTGGCCACCGGATACGACTACTCGTGGTTCATCCTCACGCAGTCGATCGTCGAGAAGGAGTTCGCGCTCTCCGGGTCCGAGCAGAACCCCGACATCACCGAGAAGGACCTGAAGGTGACCGCGAAGAGCCGCCTGGCCAAGGGTGCGCCCGGTCCGATCAAGGCCTTCCTCGAGCACGGCGAGGACTTCGTCACCGCCGGCAGCCTGGCCGAGCTCGTGACCAAGATGAACGCGATCAGCCGCGGCCCGGCGCTCGACCTCACCCAGGTCGAGCGGGTGGTGTCGGCCCGCGACGCCCAGCTGGACAACAAGTTCTCCAAGGACGCCCAGCTGATGGCGATGACCAATGCCCGCCAATACCTGGGCGACAAGGTCGTGCGCGTGGCCAAGCCGCACAAGCTGACCGACCCCAAGCACGGCCCGATGATCGCGGTCCGGCTGAACATCCTTACCCGCAAGACCCTCGGCGGAATCCAGACCAACCTCGACTCGCAGGTGATGAACGCCGACGGCAAGCCGGTCGCCGGGCTGTACGCCGCCGGCGAGGTCGCCGGTTTCGGCGGCGGCGGCGTCCACGGCTACAACGCGCTGGAGGGCACCTTCCTCGGCGGCTGCATCTTCTCCGGCCGTGCGGCGGGTCGGGCCGCGGCGCGCAACGCCTGAGTGTCGGTGGTCGCCGCTACGGTTCTGCGCATGGAGAACCTCATCGGTGAACTCGGAGCGGCGATGACGGCGGCCCCCGCCGACCGGAAGACGAAGCTCGACGCGCTGTGGGGCGCTCTCGCCCCCTCCGATCACGCGGCGCGGTGTATCGCCGCGCACTACATCGCCGATGCCCAGGACGACCTCGACGCCGAGGTCGCGTGGGACGAACGGTCGCTCGCCGAATCCGCGCACGTCTCGGACGCCGAGCTGCAGGCAATCCACCCCTCCCTGTCGGTCGTCGGGTTCCTGCCGTCGTTGCATCTCAACCTGGCCGACGGCTATCGGCGCCGAGGAGAGTTCGGGCAGGCGCTGGGCCACCTCGACAAGAGTCGCGAGTTCGACTTCGCCCTCGACGACGCTGATCCGGGATATACGGCCGGTATCCGCGAGGCGCGGGAATCAGTCGCCGCCAAGATCGCCGCGCAGGACCGGTCGTGAGCCGGGCCGACCCAGCCTGACCTGCGAAAACCAAAGCTCGCCTAAGCGAGTTACGTCCGTCACCGTTTCGCCCATGACACGGGCGGGCGGCCGGTGGTTCCACTAGCGTGGAGAATCGTGGCCGAGCCGCAGATGATCATCACCCGCAAGCATCAGCACGCGATTTTCCTCGTGCTGACGCTCAACGCCGGCGCGAACGTCACCGAGGTCCGCGACGTCATCGAGGGCTTCTCGGGCACCGTCCGATCCGTGTCCTCACGCGACCCCGCGGCCAACCTCGTGGGCATCCTCGCGATCGGTTCGCAGGCGTGGGACCGACTCGTCTCCGGTCCCCGACCGGCCCTGCTGCACCCGTTCAAGGAGCTGCGCGGACCGCACACGGCACCGTCGACCCCGGGCGACCTGCTCGTCCACCTGAAGTCCGACACCGCCGGCCTCTGCTACGAGGTCGCCACCAAGGTCACCGACGCGTTCGGCGACAACGTGACGGTCGTCGACGAGGTGCACGGCTTCCGCTACTTCGACCTGCGCGACCTCATCGGCTTCGTCGACGGCACCGAGAACCCCGTCGGCCAAGATGCCGTCGACGCGATCACCGTCGTCGACGACGACGAGAGCCTGCAGGGCGGCAGCTATGTCGCGGTCCAGCGCTACGTCCACGACATGGCGCGCTGGTCGGCGCTCTCGACCGAGGACCAGGAGCGTGCGATCGGCCGCACCAAGGCCGACAACATCGAGATGGACGACGACGTGAAGCCGTCGAATTCGCACATCGCGCTCAACGTCATCACCGACGACGAGGGCAACGAGTTGGAGATCCTGCGCGACAACATGCCCTACGGCTCGGCCGAGGGTGATCGCGGCACGTTCTTCATCGCCTACTCGGCGTCGCCGGAGATCACCGAGCGGATGCTGGAGAACATGTTCCTCGGCGACCCGCCCGGCAACACCGACCGTCTCCTGGACTTCACCACCGCGGTCACCGGCAGCCAGTACTTCGCGCCGCCGGTCGAGTTCCTCGACGAGCTGCCTCCCCCGCCGCAGGGCGAGGACGAGACCGTCGCGGATGCGTCGCCCGCCGACGTCGACGGGCAGGAGCCGGCGACCGTGGACGGATCGCTCGGCATCGGATCACTGCGCTGACCACCCACCCCCGCACGAGAGGAAACCCATGAACAACCTGCACCGCGAACTCGCCCCCATCTCGTCGGCCGCGTGGGAGGAGATCGAGGAGGAGGCGTCGCGCTCCTTCAAGCGCAACGTCGCCGGCCGTCGTCTCGTCGACGTGGTCGGCCCGCTCGGCCTGGATGCCGCGTCGGTCGGCACCGGCAAGACGCACAAGATCGATTCGCCCGCCGAGGGCATCCACGCGTCGCTGCGCGATTCGCAGTCGCTCGTCGAGCTGCGCGTGCCGTTCACCGTCACCCGCGAGTCCATCGACAACGTCGACCGCGGCGCCAAGGACTCGGACTGGGATCCGGTCCGCGACGCCGCCCGCGACCTGGCGCTGGCCGAGGACCGCGCGATCTTCGAGGGCTACACCGCCGCCGGCATCGACGGCATCGGCTCCAAGGCGCTCGGCCCGATCAAGCTGCCCGCCGACGTCGCCGACTACCCGCAGGCACTGGCCGAGGCGCTGTCGGCGCTGAAGCTCGAGTCGGTGGACCGCCCGTACTCGATGGTGGCCTCGACCAAGCTCTACAACGCGATCAGCGAGACCTCCGACCACGGCTACCCGGTGCGCCAGCACCTGCAGCGCCAGCTGGTCGACGGCGAGATCCTCTGGGCGCCGGCGCTCGACGACGCGTATGTCATCTCCACGCGCGGCGGCGACTTCGAGATGACCATCGGCCAGGACGTGTCGATCGGCTACGACTCGCACGACGCCGACGTGGTGAACCTGTACTTCATCGAGTCCTTCACCTTCCTCGTCTACACCGGCGAGGCCGCGGTCGCGCTCAAGTAAGTCGGATTTGTCCGATTAGCCGACTCCCTCCCGGTGGGAGCCGGTAAATCTCGTGGCGCGCACCCCGTTTTACCAGTACCGTCGGCGGGGTGCTGATCCGCCTCCTGCGCATCTATCTGGCCCGATACAAGCGCAATATCGCGATCGTGATCGTGCTGCAGCTCATCGCCACCGGCGCCATGCTGTACCTGCCCACGCTCAACGCCGACATCATCGACGACGGCGTCGCCAAGGGTGACACCCACTTCATCCTGCGCACCGGAGCCATCATGCTCGCGGTCACGCTCGTGCAGGTCGCCTGCAGCGTGACGTCGATGTACTTCGGCTCCCGCACGTCGCTGGGCGCCGGCCGCGACATCCGCCACGACCTGGCCCACACGATCAACTCCTTCTCCCAGCGGGAGGTCGGCAAATTCGGCGCGCCGTCGCTGATCACGCGCACGACCAACGACGTGCAGCAGGTCCAGATGCTCGCCGTGATGAGCGTCAGCCTCCTGGTGATGGCCCCGATCATGTCGATCGGCGGCATCATCATGAGCATCCGGGTCGCACCGGGGATGTGGTGGCTGATGGCCGTCGCGGTCCCCGTCCTCGGCGTGTTCATGGCCCTGATCATCGGCCGGATGATCCCCGGCTTCCGCGCCATGCAGGAGCGCATCGACGCGGTGAACCGGGTGCTGCGCGAGCAGATCACCGGCATCCGCGTGGTGCGCGCCTTCGTCCGCGAGCCGGAGGAGATCACCCGCTTCGCCGCCGCCAACAACAGCCTCGCCGACGCGTCACTGCGGGTCGGCCGGATGTTCGCGCTGATGTTCCCGATCGTCATGGGGATCACCAACCTCACGATGGTCGGCATCATCTGGTTCGGCGGCCACCAGATCGTCGACGGCCACCTCGAGATCGGGGCGCTGACCGCGCTGATGAGCTATGTCATGCAGATCATGATGGCGGTGATGATGGCGTCGTTCCTGGCGATGACCGCACCGCGCGCGGCCGTGTGCGCCGAGCGGATCATGGAGGTCCTGCAGACCCGTTCGAGCGTCAACCCGCCCGCCGCCCCGCTCGCCTTCACCGGCGACCCGTCGACCGTGTCCTTCCGCGGCGCCACCTTCGCCTACCCCGGCGCCCAGGAGCCCGTCCTGGACGGCCTGACCTTCGACGCCGCACCCGGCACGACGACGGCGATCGTCGGCTCCACCGGCTCGGGGAAGACGACGCTGCTCTCGCTCATCCCGCGGCTGATCGACACCACTGGCGGCGAGGTCCGCGTCGGCGGTGTCGCGGTGAACGAACTCGACCCGGACCTGCTGCGCTCGGTCATCGGTTTCGTCCCGCAGCGGCCCTACCTGTTCTCCGGCACCGTCGCCTCCAACCTGCGCTACGGCAAGGCCGACGCCACCGACGAGGAGCTGTGGGAGGCGCTGCGGATCGCACAGGCGGAGGATTTCGTCCGGGAGATGCCCGACGGCCTGGAGTCGGCCATCGCGCAGGGCGGCACGACCGTCTCCGGCGGCCAGCGCCAACGCCTGGCGATCGCCCGGGCCGTCGTCCGGCGACCGTCGGTCTACCTCTTCGACGACGCCTTCTCCGCGCTCGACGTCGCCACCGACGCCCGGCTGCGGGAGGCGCTCGAACCGGTCACCCGCGACGCGACCGCCATCACCGTCGCCCAGCGCATCTCGACGATCTCCGGCGCCGACCAGATCATCGTCCTCGACCACGGGCACATCGTCGGCAAGGGCCGCCACGAGCACCTGCTGACCGACTGCCCCACCTACGCCGAGATCGCCGAATCCCAGCTCGCCGTCAACGCCGGGGGTGCGTCGTGACGCGCGGCGGCGGCGGCCGCGGCGGGCCCGGCATGATGGCCGCCGGCCCGGCGGAGAAGGCGCGCTCCTTCGGACCGTCGATCAAGCGGCTCATCGGGCTGCTGGGCCACTACCGGATCGCGATGGTCGTGGTGCTGCTCGCGATCGTCGGATCGGTCGTCGCGACGTCGGTGGCCCCGCGCGTCCTGGGTCGCGCCACCGACCTCATCTTCAACGGCGTCATCGGCGCGCGGCTGCCCGCGGGCGTGAGCAAGGACCAGGTGGTCGCCGGGCTGCGCGCCAAGGGCCAGGGCACCTTCGCCGACATGGTCGCGTCGATGAACCTGACCCCCGGCGTCGGCGTCGACTTCAGCGCCGTCGCCCACGTGCTCGCCTGGGTGCTCGGGCTGTACATCGGGGCGAGCCTGCTGAGCTGGCTGGCGTCGTACCTGCTGAACATCGTGGTCGTCGGCACCATCACGCGCCTGCGCGCGGACGTCGAGGAAAAGGTCCACCGACTGCCGCTGCGTTACTACGACGAGGCGCAGCGCGGCGACCTGCTCAGCCGCGTGACCAATGACCTGGACAACCTGTCGCAGACGCTGCAGCAGACGATCATGCAGTTCCTCAACTCGGTGCTGACCGTGATCGGCATCCTGGCGATGATGCTGTGGATCTCGCCGCTGCTGTCGGTGATCGCGCTGCTGACCATCCCGGCCGCGGGCATCGCGACCGCGCTCATCGCCAAGCGCTCCAAGCCGCACTTCCTGCAGCAGTGGTCCTCCACCGGCAAGCTCAACGCCCAGATCGAGGAGGCCTTCACCGGCCACGAGCTGGTGACCGTGTTCGGCCGCCAGCAACAGGTGATGCAGTCCTTCGACGAGCGCAACGAGAAGCTCTACGCGGCGAGCTGGCGGGCCCAGTTCATCTCCGGGATCATCATGCCGACCATCATGTTCCTGGGGAACGTGAACTACGTCGTGGTCGCGGTCGTCGGCGGGCTGAAGGTCGCGTCCGGGTCGCTCAGCCTGGGCGACGTGCAGGCCTTCATCCAATACTCGCGCCAGTTCACCCAGCCGCTGACCCAGATCGGGTCGATGTTCAACCTCATGCAGTCCGGCGTCGCGTCGGCCGAGCGGATCTTCGACATCCTCGACGCCGACGAGGAGCTGCCCGACCCGTCCGCTCCCGACACCCCGGACGTCGACCACGGCCGCATCGAGTTCTCCGACGTGTCCTTCCGCTATCTGCCGGACGTGCCGCTCATCGAGGACCTGTCCCTGCTCGCGCAGCCCGGTCACCTCGTCGCCATCGTCGGGCCCACCGGCGCGGGCAAGACGACGCTGGTGAACCTGATCATGCGGTTCTACGACATCGACGAGGGGGCGATCACCCTCGACGGCGTCGACACCCGCGCGATGACGCGCCGCGATCTGCGGTCGCGCACCGGCATGGTGCTGCAGGACTCGTGGCTGTTCGGCGGCACCATCTACGACAACATCGCCTACGGCAATCCGGCGGCCACCCGCGAGGAGGTCCTCGAGGCGGCGCGCGCCAGCCACGTCGACCACTTCGTGCGGACCCTGCCCGAGGGCTACGACACGATCATCGACGAGGAGGGTGGCGGCGTCAGCGCCGGCGAGCGCCAGCTCATCACGATCGCCCGCGCCTTCCTGGCCAAGCCGACGATCCTCATCCTCGACGAGGCGACGAGCTCGGTCGACACCCGCACCGAGCTGCTGATCCAGCAGGCGATGGCCGCGCTGCGCAGCGACCGCACCTCCTTCGTCATCGCCCACCGACTGTCGACGATCCGCGATGCGGACACGATCGTCGTCATGGAGCACGGGCGGATCGTCGAGAAGGGCACGCACGACGAACTGCTCGAGGCCAAGGGTGCGTACTACCGGCTCTACCAAAGCCAGTTCAGCGGCGCCCTCGACTAGCGCTCGCGCGTTGGAATTGTCCTCGCGCGTCGACGATCGTGGCCGCGCGATGACAATTCCTACGCGCGACTAGGCGGCCAGGAGGCCGAATCGGATCAGCCACGGTCGGAGCAGCGCCTCCAGTGTGCCGCGCACGAGATCGTTCCAGGTCCAGCGGACGACCATGAACCCGAGTGCGCGCAGCTCGTCCTCGCGCCGCTTCTCGCGCACGACGGCATCGGTGACGCTCTCGCCCGGCCTGCGCAGGCGCCCGAACTTGACCATTCCGTCGAATTCGCCGATCAGACTGTCGCCCCAGCAGAAGTCGCACCGATAGACCCCACTTGGACAGCGGAACTCGCGTTGGAGCAAGGGAACCGGCAGCCGCGCATCGATCATCTGCGCGCGACTCCATGATTCTCCGACGCTCTCGCCGCCGCGGTGCGCGCACTGCAATCCGCGCCGCGCTGCACGCACCCCGTAGCGCCGGCCGGCCAACACCTCGGCCAGGTGGTCGCGCTCCACCCCGGCCCGCAGGACACCGTCGAAGGCGGTCACCGCCTGGGCGAAGTCGCCCGACGTTGCAATGTCGACGGCGGTGCGCGCCAGCGACGTCGTGGCAATGCCGTCGACGTCGGTGACGTCCCCCGGTGCCAGCAGTGAGGAGTGCAGATGCCGGTCGTCGCTGACGTTGCCACCGCGACCGGCACCACTCGTCAGGTGGACGCGTCGGCGATCCGGGCGCAGCAGCGCCAGGTCGTGGACGGCGGCGGCCGACGCGTGGCTGAGCGGGTGGCCGCCGCTCGCCTCCGACGTCGCGACGGCAATCGACCGCAGGCGGTAGAGCCGGTCGGCGCCCCGCGGACCGTCGAACTCCTCGCCCGCCACGACGAACACTCCGGGCGTGAGGCGGATCAGTTCGCCGGAGCCGACCGCCGCGCGGAGTTCGTGGTCGGAGATGTCGGCCGCCAGGGCCGCCTGTCGGCGGACGAGACCGTATCGGTCCTTCGGGTACATGCCCCTTAGACGCACGACCCCAGCCTGGTGGTTCCACACGTCGGTGTGCGCGTTCGGCTCCCGCGGGCACATTGTCATCGCGCGTCGACGATCGTGACCGCGCGACGACAATCCCCTCGCGGGACCCACTGGACGCAGAACCTTACCGCCGAGTAAGGTATCGGCCATGGCTATCAACACCGAGCTCCCGGAGAAGCTGAACTCCGCCGCTGAGCAGGCACACCTCGCCGCCGAGCACATCTTCCGGCCGATCTCGCGCAAGTACGACAAGGCCGAGCACGAGTACCCGGTGGAGCTCGACGACTTCGCCAAGCTGGCCAAGCAGGCCGCCGAGCGCGACAAGGCCGAGGGCAGCGAGAAGCCGGCCGCCGGTGACACCGTCAACGGCGCCAACCTGCGCGGTGTCCTGACCGCTGCGGAGATGAGCTGGGGCGACGTCGCCCTCATGCTCTCCATCCCCGGCCGCGGCCTGGGCAACGCGGCCATCGCCGCGGTGGCGAGCCCCGAGCAGCTGGAGCGCTTTGGCGACGTCTGGGCCGCCATGGCGATCACCGAGCCGTCCTTCGGCTCCGACTCGGCCGCGGTCACCACGACCGCCACCGTCGACGGCGACGACTACGTCATCAACGGCGAGAAGATCTTCGTCACCGCCGGTTCGCGCGCCAGCCACGTCGTCGTGTGGGCGACGCTGGACCGCTCGATCGGGCGCGCCGCGATCAAGTCCTTCGTCGTGCCGATGGACACCCCGGGCGTCACGGTCGCCCGCCTCGAGCACAAGCTCGGCATCAAGGCCTCCGACACCGCCGTCGTCGTCTTCGACAACGTCCGCGTGCCCAAGGAGAATCTGCTCGGCTCGCCGGAGATCGACACCAAGAAGGGCTTCGGCGGGGTCATGCAGACCTTCGACAACACGCGGCCCGTCGTCGCCGCGATGGCCGTCGGCGTGGGACGCGCGGCCCTCGAGGAGATGCGCCGGCTCATCGAAGAGGCCGGGCACGAGATCGACTACGACAAGCCCGCCGCCGCGCAGCACGCCGCGGTCGCCGAGTTCATCCGCCTCGAGTCGGACTGGGAGGCCAGCTGGCTGCTCACCCTGCGCGCCGCCTGGATGATGGACAACCGCGAGCCCAACTCGGTCGAGGCGTCGATGTCCAAGGCCAAGGCCGGGCGCACCGTCACCGACATCACCAACAAGGCGGTCGAGGTCGGTGCGACCGTCGGCTTCACCGAGACGATGCTGCTCGAGAAGTGGGCCCGCGACTCGAAGATCCTCGACATCTTCGAGGGCACCCAGCAGATCCAGCAGCTGATCATCTCGCGCCGCATCCTCGGCAAGTCGAGCGCCGACCTCAAGTAGCCGCTACCGCGACGGCGTGAACAGCGCCTCGCGCAGCCGCTGGTTGCGCCCGATCCGCTCCGCGTCGCGCTTGTAGCGCTCGGCGGCGATGGCCTCGAGCACGCGCTCGGGGCGCGCCGACGGCGGGGGCGGCGGCGAGACGAAGCGCAGCGCCTGGTTCATCAACTGCTGCCCGGTGACCGCCTGCACCTGCGGCGTGTACGTCGGGAAGCGCATCAGGAACCCGCGGATCCCGTTGGCCAATGTCGGCGGAAGCGGCGCCAGGTCGGCGGTCGACGCCCATTCGGCCAGTTCGGGCGGCATGACGACGTGCTGGGCGGTCGGGGCGGAGAACCGGTCCCGGATCACGTAGGTGCCTGCCAGGAGGTCGCCGAGCCGCTTGTGCTTGGCGTTGATCGCCGCGGTCACCAGCGCCGGCACACCGAAGGTGTAGTACATCTCCGGGATGCCGATGAGCGCCCGCGCAAAGGCCTGCCGCGCGGTGATCGGCGCGGCGTCGTCGTTGACGGTCCGCAGCCCGCAGATCAGGTGGCCGAGAGTCTTGCCGCGGGTCAGCGTCTCGACCGTCATCGGCAGCAGCAGGAAGCAGGTCAGGTTCCACATCAGGAGCAGACCCATCCCGAAGGCGCCGTCGATGCGCACCCGCGACACCATCTCGAAGAAGGCGATGAGTCCGGCGATGAACAGCCCCCAGCCGATGACGTAGTCGATCAGGCCGGACAGGGTCCGCAGCCCGATGTTCCCCGGCGGCAGGTCGAGGGCGACCGCCTCGCCCGACACGAAGTCGTCGCGCCCGACGCCCTTGGTCCCACTGTGCGACGGCGCGACCGGCGGCGGCAGCGGGCGCAGCGGCGCGGGCGGCACCGCATAGGGGCCGGGGGCGGGGCGGGACATGCCCACGACTCTAGCGACGATTCGATGAGCCGACACCGGCTCGGACCGCTGACTAAGGTGTGAGCCGTGGACTTGGACGCCTATCTCGACGCACACCGGGCCGAGTGGAATCGGCTCGACGACCTGGTGCGACGCCGCGGATTGACCGGCGCGGAGTCCGACGAGCTGCTCGACCTGTACCAGCGCGCGGCCACCCACCTGTCCGTCATTCGCTCGACCGCCCCCGACGCGCAGACCGTCGAATACCTCTCGACGCTCGTGGCGCGCGCCCGCTTCCGGGCGACCGGTTCCCGACCGTTCTCCTGGTCGACGGTCGCGACGTACCTGACGCGCACCCTGCCCGCCGGCTTCTACCGCCTGCGGTGGTGGTGGGTGCCGATCATGGTCGGCTCGTTCGTCGTGATGACCCTGATCACCGTCTGGTGCCTGAACCACCCGACCACCATGGCGTGGCTGCTGCAGCGCTCGGGCGGCAAGAACTACGTCGACCACGCCTTCGCCGACTACTACACCGACCACCAGGCGCAGTACTTCGCCTTCCAGGTGTGGACCAACAACTTCCGGCTGGCGTTGCTGGCACTGGCCTTCGGCATCTTCTTCTTCCCCGTGGTGTGGGTGCTCTACGAGAACGTGCTGGGCGTGGCCCAGGCGGCCGCGGTGATGATCGACAACGGCCGCGCCGACGTCTTCTTCGGCCTGATCCTGCCGCACGGGCTGCTGGAGCTGACCTGTCTGTTCATCTCCTGCGGCATCGGCCTGAAGCTGTTCTGGACATGGGTCGCCCCCGGCCACCGGACCCGCACCGCCGCCCTCGCGCAGGAGGGCCGCACGGCGGTCTCCATCGGCCTGGGGCTGGTGGTGCTGCTGCTGGTCTGCGGCATCATCGAGGCCTTCGTGACGCCGTCGCCGCTCCCGACGTTCCTGCGCATCGGCATCGGCCTCACCGCGTGGCTGGGCTTTCTGGCCTACGTCTTCATCCTCGGCCGCAAGGCCTACCTCGACGGCGCCACCGGCGACCTGGAGAGCGAGATCGACCGCGGCTCGCAGGCCCCCGTCGCCGCCTGACGGGCTACAGCAGCCCGCGCGCCTTCAGTGACAGGTAGTGGTCGGCCAGCGCCGGGGGGAGGTCCTCGGGCCCGCGGTCGATCACCGCGACGCCGAGCCGGGCGAGCACGGCCGCCGTCTCCTCGCGCTGGGTGAGCGTGCGGGCGGCCGCCGACGCCCGGTAGGCCGACGTGGAGTCACCGCGCTCGGCGAGCATGTCGTCGAGGGTCGGGTCGGAGACCGACGCGATCACCACCTGGTAGCGCTGGGCCAGCACCGCCAGCGTCGGCAGCAGCGACTCGGCGATGGCGGCCGGTTCCAACGGCGTGAGCAGCACGACCAACGCGCGCTGCCCCACTGACCTCGCCACCTCGGCACCCAGCAACCCCCAGTCGGCCTCGAGCAGCGCCGGTTCCAGCGGCGCCATCGCGGTGACCATCTCGTTGAGGAGGTTGACCCGCCGCGTCGCGCGGACCTTCTTGTGGATGACGCGGTCGCCGGCGATGAAGTCGATGCGGTCGCCGGCGTGCGATGCCAAGGCGGCGAGCAGCAGGGCGGCGTCCATCGCGGCGTCCAGGCGCGGCTGGTCGCCGATGCGCCCGGCCGAGGTCCGCGACGTGTCCAGCACCAGCACGACGTGTCGGTCGCGCTCGGGCTGCCACGTGCGCACGACCGTCGCCCGTCGGCGGGCGGTGGCGCGCCAGTCGATCGAGCGGACGTCGTCGCCCTCGACATAGTCGCGCAGCGAGTCGAATTCGGTGCCCTGACCGCGGGTGCGGACCGCCGACCGACCGTCGAGCTGGCGCAGCGAGGCCAGCCGCGACGGGAGGTGCTTGCGCGAGTCGAAGGCGGGCAGGGCGCGCACCGAGCCGGGCAGGAACAGCGAGCGCTGTCGACCGCCCAGGCCCAGCGGCCCGTTGCGGCGCAGCGTGATCCGGATGGCGAGCCGGTCACCGCGGCGGGTGGGCTGCAGGCCGACGTCGAAGAACTCCCGCTCCCCCGGCGCCAGCGAGAGGTTCCGCCGGTTGCTCAGCGGGCCCGGCGGAGCGGGGTCGCCGGACAGGTCGAGCCGCACCCGTTCCCACCATGCGGCGAGGTCGGCGACGAAGCCCGGGTCGCGGGCCTTCTGCTGGTGCACCGGGGCGGTCGCGCCGGCGCCGGCCGACGGCTGCCACGCGTCGCGGAGGCGACCGCGGTAGCGACGGCCCGAGGAGTTCACGACCGACAGCCGGGTCGTCGTGTGCTCGCCGAGGCGGATGGGTGCGGTCTTGGCGCGCGTCACCGTCACCGCCGACGTCGGGCCGGCCACCAGCACGTCGAGCAGCAACAACGCGACCGCGATCGCGATCCACGCCCACACCGTCGCGCCCGACGGCCAGATCAGCACCGGGATGGCGCCGAGGGCGACGAGCAGCGCGAAGCGGCCGGTGACGAACATCAGCGCGGGACGGGCACGGAGTTGATCGCGGCGTCGAGTACCGCCGAGACGGACACGCCTTCCAGTTCCGCCTCGGGCCTCATGCCGAGGCGGTGGGCCAGCGTCGACTGGGCGAGCGCCTTCACGTCGTCGGGGGTGACGAAGTCGCGTCCGGACAGCCACGCCCACGCCCGGCTCGTGGCGAGCAGGGCGGTCGCGCCGCGCGGGCTCACGCCCAGCGAGAGCGACGGCGACATGCGGGTCGCACGGGCGATGTCGACGATGTAGCCCAGGACGGCCGGGGCGACCGACACCTGGCGCACCGCGGCCACACCGGCGGCGATGTCGTCGGGGGAGGCGACCGCCGTCATGCCGGCGCCGGCGAGGTCGCGCGGGTCGAAGCCGGCGGCGTGGCGGGACAGGATCGAGATCTCGTCCTCGCGCGGCGGCAGCGGCAGCGTCACCTTCAGCAGGAAGCGGTCGAGCTGGGCCTCCGGCAGCGGGTAGGTGCCCTCGTACTCCACGGGGTTCTGCGTGGCGGCGACGACGAACGGCTCGGGCAGGGCGCGCGGCACACCGTCGATGGAGACCTGGTGCTCCTCCATGGCCTCGAGCAGCGACGCCTGCGTCTTGGGCGGCGTGCGGTTGATCTCGTCGGCGAGCAGCAGGTTGGTGAAGACCGGGCCCTCGCGGAAGGTGAACTCCGAGGTCGCGTTGTCGAAGACCAGGGAGCCGGTCACGTCGCCGGGCATGAGGTCGGGGGTGAACTGCACGCGCTTGGTGTCGACGTCGAGTGCGGCAGCCACCGAGCGCACGAGCAGTGTCTTGGCGACGCCGGGCACGCCCTCGAGGAGGATGTGGCCGCGGCAGAGCAGGGCGATGAGGATGCCGGCGACCGCCGAATCCTGTCCCACGACGGTCTTGGCGACCTCGCCGCGGACCGCGGACAGTGCGGCGCGGGCCCGGTCGGAATCGGTGTTCGGTTGAGTCATAGTGCGGGTCTGACTTCCTCTTCAAGGGTGGACAGGTTTGCGGCGAACTGGACGAGACCGGCGTCGCCCGTGGGGAGTGGTCCGACGAGCAGGGCGTGGATCTCGCCCGGTGCGCGGCCGGTGGCGCGGGAGACGGCGGCGACGATGTCGTCGATCGGGGCGTGGCGGGAGACGCCGAGTCGTCGGGGGATGGTCCGCAGCGCATGCTCCCGCAGTTGCGCGGCGGCGCGGGCGGCATCGCCGGAGGATTGGTAGAGCCGGCCGCGGGCCTCGGTCGTCTCGGCCGCCTTCACCACCGCCGGCAGCGGCTCGGCGACCAGCTGGCCGAAGCGGCGGCCGCGCCAGATGCCGACGGCGACCATGACGAAGAAGCCGAGCCAGATCATCGGCCACACCCACGGCGGGACGTCGGGTTTGAGTTTCGGATCCGCCTTGGGCTTGGGGGCGTCGTCGTCGTTGTTCTTGTCGTTCTGGTCGGGGGCGAACCAGTTGACCGCCGACCCCGCGCCGAGGACCCGCACGCCGATGCCCGCGTGGTCGGCGTTGAGGATCTCGTTGTTGGTGAACCAGAGCTGCGGCATGATGACGATCTCCGGTCGCGACCCGGTCGCCGGGAGCACGACCACCGCCGACGGGGAACCCGGCACACCGGGCGAGGATCCCGCGGTGCGGAAGCAGCCGACCGCACCGGCGTTCAGCACGCGGATCGCATAGTCGGTGTAGCCGGCGGAGTCCTCCGGGTGGATCCCGGCGACGTTGCACCCGGCCGGGCCGGCCGTCGTGGCGTAGATGTTGGAGACGTCGGCGTCGACGCCCCACGCCGGCAGCATCGTGTTGGTGGGGCCGAGCAGCACGATCCGCTTGGCGCCCCGCGACTTCGCGAGGAGGATCCGCGAGGTGGCCTTGGAGGCCTCCCCCGCGCCGGACACGACGACCACGGTGTTCGACGAGGCGTCGGAGAAGTCGCGCACCTGGCGCTGGGTGCGGGCGACGGTGACCTTCACGCCGTGGGTCTTGAGCGTCTCGGCCAGGGCTGCGCCGCCGTCGACGCCGTAGTTGGCCGGGTCGCCGGGGCGGAAGTTCTTGTCCTGCGGCCCGACCTTCCCACCGCCGACGATCACCGCGATCGCCAGCGCCACCACCAGGCCGATGACCAGCAGGACCAGCCCGACGACGATGGCGACCGTGCGCTTGGACCCGCTCGGCTTCTCACCGGTCGGCGGGGTTGACGGGGGTACGGGGGCGAGCGGCGCCGCGACGGGGGCGCTCATCGGTTCACCGGCGGCAGCAGGGGCAGGGACATCTCGGCCAGCTCGTCGTCGACGAAGCCGGTCGGTTTGGTGTCGCGCAGGTCGGTGTCCAGGTGGACCAGCGCCGACGCGGAGTCGGCGCTCGCGTGCCGACCGCCGTAGGCGACGGCGTCGAAGGCGTCGGCGGCCGAGTGCAGGGCCAGCGCCTGGGCGCCGAACACGTGGCGCAGGCGGCGCGCGACGTCGTGGGCGGTGGCCGACTGGGCGCCGAGCAGCAACGTCCGGTCCGAGGCGGTCTGCGCGATGGCGCGCATGGCGTTGACGACGGCGCCGTCGTAGTCGCCGGCGGCCAGTGCCGCGGCGGCAGCCTGTCGGAACTCTTCCTGGGTGCCGATGACGCCGCCCAGGACCGCGCCCGGCTCGCCGTCGCCGGCCCGCTCGTCGCGCGGTCGGGTCTCGCGCCACACGCGGTAGGCGATGTAGGCGGCCGCGATCAGCAGGAGGATGAGCAGGATGACGCCGATCGTCTTGGGCCAGCCGCCGTTGAAGAGGTTCTGCAGCCAGTCGAAGGTGTGGCTCTCCTCCTTGGGCTTCGACTTGGGCGCCTCCGGCTTGAGGTACCGCGACTTGGACAGCTCGTCGAGCAGCCAGCGGCGCGCGGTCGGGTTGTCCGGGTCCAGCGCGAGGATCGTCGTGCTCATCGGGCCGCCTCCGCGGCCAACAGCTCGACGTCGAAGGCCTCCTGCCGGATCCGGGCGTCGACGTAGGTCATGACGGCGAAGCCGGCGACAACCGGCGACACCAGGGCGGCGCCGACGAGCATGCCCAGTCGCGGTGGGAACGACGAGTTGGCGGCCAAGAGCATGAACACCGCATAGGCGATGCTGGTGAGCATGAGTGCGCCGAAGAGCGTGGGGACTGTTTGGCGGAGGGCGCCGCGGCCGAACAACCCGAGCGCGCGCGGCACGCAGCGGCTGAGCGGTCCGCCCTCGACGGCGACGACGGTCTGCGCCAGCAGTGCCGGGGTGGCGAGGAAGAGGTAGACCGCCACCACCGCGGCGAGCAGGAACGGCTGCGCCAGCACGAGGAGTGAGAACACGGTCCCTTTGACCAGCCACACCAGGAGGAAGCCGACGACGATCGCGGGACCGGCGAGCAGGACCGCGCTGACGAGGTCGAGCGTGAGCAGGCCGACGGCGCGGTTGCCGAGGATGCCCAGCGCGGTGCGGAAGGACATCGGCGTGCCGGTCGCGCGCGCGTGCATCGGTGCGGCGAGCAGGCCGGTCAACACGACCGGTCCGACGAGGGCGGCGATGCTGATCGCGACCGTGCCCATGGTCGTCTCGACGTGGAAGACCGCTGCCGCAACGGCGATGGCCGGGACCCAGACGATCGCCCACGCAAGGGCCACAATGCCGAGGTTGCCACCGAGGGCGCCGACCGACCCGCTGAGGATGTCGGCAGGCCGCAGGGGACGCAGGGGCACCGACCCGGGTTTGTGAGCGGCCAGGCCCGCCTGGACCGACGGTTGGGGCTCGGGCAATCGGTGGTCGAGTGCCGACATTCTTTGGTGGTCGAGTGCCGACGAGCCGCTAGGCGAGTCGGTGTATCGAGACCCCGGAACGGTGTATCGAGACCCCCGCACCTCCTGCCACTCTGCATCCACCGGCGCGCCTGCGGGAGTCGCGGGATCGACGTTCGGCGCGGTCCACGACGAGGGGGTGTCGTCAGCCGACATCTGCCCTCCTTGGTCGTAGATCCGCGAACACTCTAAGCAAACACCATCCTGCTGCTACGGTGACTAGAACCTGTTCTAGTTTTGTCATTCGAGGAGAACACCCAGATGGCTGATGCCGCCGACCTGACCGCGACGATCAACAGCGTCGTCGACTCCTACATCGACCTGCTCACCGACGGTACGCCGGAGCAGATCGCCGACCTTTACGCCGAGGGCGCGAGCGTCGAGGACCCGATCGGTGCACCGCTGCGCTCGACGCGCGACGAGCTGGTCGAGTTCTACGGACTCATCTGCAACCTCGACGAGCACAAGGCCACGCTGAAGTGGAAGAAGGTCGTCGGTGACACCGCGGTCTTCGAGTTCCACCTCTTCACCAAGGCGGGCGATTCGGGCTTCGAGATCCAGCCGGTCGACATCATGGTTTTCGACGAGAACGGCAAGATCAAGTCGATGCGCGCCGTCTGGGATCCGGCCACCGACCTCAAGCAGGTCTAGCTCCTACCGACGGCCGGTCGGCCGCAGCACCACCTCGACGGGGTGCGCGTCAGCGGGCGTGCCCACCGCAGCGGCGACCGCAGCGGCGACGGTGCCCGGGTCGAGGAACTTCTCGGGTGCGTACTCGTCGCCCTCGATGGCGACGATGTCGCGCTGCATCTCCGTGTCGATGCGCCCGGGGAAGATCGAGGTGACGCGTAATCCCGGCTCCTCGAGCCGCAGCGCATCGGCGAGCGCCCGCAAACCGAACTTGCTGGCGGCGTACGGCGCCCACCCGGCGTTGGCGCGCATCCCGGCGCCCGAGTTGATGAAGACGACGTGGCCGTCGGCCGCGCGCAGCGCCGGCAGCAGGAGTCGGGTGAGTTCGGCGGCGGCGACGAGGTTGACCTCGAGAAGCCGGTGCCATTCCTCGACGGGAGTCTTGGCAATCGGCTGAAGTTTCGACGCGATGCCGGCGTTGTGGACCAGGACGTCGAGCTCGGTGATCCCCTCCACTGCGGTGGCGACGGCGGCATAGTCGGTCAGTTCAACCGCGAAGGTCGTTGCATTCAGCGACGCGGCGAGGTCGTCGAGCTCCGACGACGGTCGGCCGCCGAGCAGAAGGTCGTGGGTTGGTGCGAGGGCCTTGGCGATCTCGGCTCCCAGGCCGCGGCTGGCTCCGGTGATCAATGCGGTGGGCACGGATCGACAGTACCGACCCGAGCACCGTGGCGGTGCGCGATGATGGCCGGATGGATACCAACCGTCGCCTCACCCCCGCCTTGATCGCCGCGCTTGTGGTGGGCCTGGTGCTTGCCGCGGTCTTCGGCCCGCGCGCCTATGACAAGGACATCCTGTCGTACGAGTTCTCCGGCGATCCCGGTGATCGCGCCGAGGTCCTCGACCGCGCCGTGCGCGCCGACTTCGGCTTCATCGTCGGCTACACGCTGGTGTTGGGTGCGCTCGCGTTGATGCTGCGCTCTCGGGCCAGGACCGAACGCATCCACCGGATCGCGAGCGCCTTCGTCGTGATGACGGTTGCCGCGGCGATGTGCGACTACGTCGAGGATGCGGCGCTGCTCCAGCACAACGGCACCTGGTCGGCGCCCTTCGCCGCGGTCAAGTTCCTGATGATCGTGCCCGTGGTCATCGGTATCCCTGTGCTGTGGATCGTGAACCGACGACGCTCGTAGCCGACTTCCCGAGTCACTTGAACAAGCCGATAGCTCCTTAGACTCTGTTGTCGTGAATGGCCGGTGGCAGCGTGTCTGATTCTGTGCTGGGGGTTGTCTGGCTGATTTGGTTGGTTCTCTTCGCCGGGTCAGGCCTCATCATTGGCTCGGCTCTTAGCCGTCGATCGCTTTGGATCATGCTGCCCGCGACCGCGATCTTCTCAATCGTTGCCGCAATGGCCGAAGGCCCCACCGCTTTCGCTCTTCCGTGGGCGCTTTACGCGGTCATGCTGCTTCGCTTGGAGCACCTGGCATCCATTCCCAAGGTCGGCCGGCCCGTACCTCCCGAGAGGTACACACCGCGCAACGCCTACGAGAAGGCGAGCGACCTGAGCCCCATAGTGATCGCCCTCGTACGCACCGGCAACCTCCGCGCCAGTGTGTGGGCCTTAATATTCCTGCTGTTCTTCGTCGCGAGCGGTATCGCACTGATGGTGAGCGCGGACGCTTCGGCTTCCGCCATCGCCGTGGGCACCGCTCTCATCGTCACCGGACTCGCACTAGCATTTCGGTACCGCCCCAACCGTCTACTCAGCCGCCGTCCTTACACGCGACGCCCGAACGGTCTCGATGTTCACAAACATCGGTGGTTCGCTCCCCGGGTTGCCGAATTCAACCGCGGATGTGTGCGGGTGCGCGGTCGCACTCTCTGGTCGACGCTGGATTTCGAGGTCACCGAGATTCGAGGTGCGAAGCTCAAGCTCAGCGATACCGGCCTGTGCGAACTGCTCATCCTGGGGCGCCAGAGCTACACGAAACGCCCCTTCGCGATTCGCAGCACCCAACCGCTCACTGGTATCGCAATGCCCTGGTGCCCTGAACGCCCCCTCCTCGTCCACCTTGAAGAGATCCAGGAGCTTCTTGGTGTCACCATCGGCGCTTAACGAGGTGCGACGGGGCGCATCCCCATCTTCACGGGTCCAACTGGATCTTGCAGAGTCGCGGTCATGCGCCTCCGACGCTAGAGCGCCCCACGCATCCATGACGGCCATCCCGGCGGAAGGCCTGATGGGCAAAGGGAGCCCGATTGGCGGTCAACTAGGAGCCACACCAGGAACACTGCGACGATCACACCTAACACGAGAGCGCCCGCGACGCCCAGATATCTCGACCCGTACGCCCCGAGTACTAGGGAAACCACGAGGAAGCCGATAGCGCCTGCGATGCTGAGATAAACGAGCAAGTTGAAGTTGGCGGTTCCTTCGGATCTATCGGTTTCGCTCACGCAGTTCACGAAGACATACATGTTCACAAATAGTGCGACTGATCCAGCAATCAGCGCGATCGTTCCAGCGCCAACCGCAGCGGCAAGCCAACCACGACGTGTGTAGCTGGCTCTGCGCGCAATGCTCCTCATCGGCACCTCACTCGCGGATTCACAATCCCGACTTCTGTGTGAGTCTACGAGAATCGTTGCCTCGCCCAGGACGCCTGGCTGGACGCCCTCAGTCTCGACTGGCTGATCCCCTAGCCGCCTACTCCCTGATTGCGGTCGCGCTCCGCCGATCGATGGAGCGCGAGCAGATTCGGGGAGCGCGCCGTGGCGAGCATCACCCTCTCCCAGCTTTTATTTCGTAAACCTAAGTAATAACCTGGAGCCATGCGCTCCAACGACGACTTGGCCCGGGACCTCCGCCCCGCGATCACGCGTCTGTACCTCGCCCTGCGCCGCCGGGCACCGGTCGCCGAACTGAGCGCAGCGCAGGCCTCGGCACTCTCGACGCTGCTCTTCTACGGGCCGCTTCGCATGGGCACCCTGGCCGAGCGCGAGGGCATCCGGATGCCAACGGCAACCGCCCTCGTCGACGGGCTGATCAAGGTCGGCCTCGTCGACCGGCGTCCCGACCCCGACGACCGTCGCGCCGTCCTCGTCGAGCTCACCGACACCGGGCGCGTCCAGGTGGAGGCGGTCCGCCGTCGCCGCGACGACGCCCTCGCCACCGCCCTCGGACAACTGCCCGAAGACAAGAAGCACGCCCTCGCCGACGCGGCCGATGCGCTCGACGAGCTGCAACGACTGCTCGAGAACACCCCGGGCACCAGCACCACTAAGGAGAACCCCGAACCGTGACCGCCACGATCGACGACACCGGCGCAACCACGCCCTCGCCCGCCACCCCTCCCCCGCACCACGACGAGCACCCGTCGCTGATGGAGGTCTTCCGCCAGCAGCCGCGCACCGTCTGGGTCACCGCCTTCGCCGCCATCATCGCCTTCATGGGCATCGGCCTGGTGGACCCGATCCTCAACACCATTGCCGAGGCGCTGCACGCCCCCGAGTCCAAGCTGACCCTGCTGTTCGGCGTGTACCTGGGCGTCCAGGTGTTCGCCATGCTGATCACCGGCTGGGCCGCCTACCGCTTCGGCCCCAAGCGCACCCTGACCGTCGGCCTCGCGCTGATCGTCTTCGCCGCCGGGCTCAGCGCCTTCGGCTCCAACATCGACCAGCTCATCGCCCTGCGCGTGTTCTGGGGTCTGGGCAACGCCCTGTTCATGGCGACCGCGCTCGCCTTCATCGTCGGCCAGGCCAAGGGCGGGCAGAAGGGCGCGATCCTGCTGTACGAGGCGGCGCTCGGCGTCGGCCTGGCGGTCGGCCCGCTGCTGGGCGCGCTGCTGGGCACGTTCTCCTGGAAGGCCCCCTTCGGCGGCACCGCCGTCCTGATGCTGATCGGTGCCATCCTGTGCGCCTGGATGCTGCCCGCCGACGGCCCGCACACCGACCGCACCCCGGTCGGCTTCTCCGCCCCGTTCAAGGCCCTGCGCAACCGCACGCTGCTGGTCACCGGCGTCGGTTCGGCCTTCTACACCGGCGCCCTGTTCACCATCGTCGCGTGGGCCCCGCTGGCCCTGTCGATCGCCAACAAGGCCCACGGACACGGCGGCGTCGGCCCCATCGGCGCGGGCTTCGTTTTCTTCGGCTGGGGCGTCCTGACCGCCCTGTCCGGCGTCTTCCTCGCCCCGCGCATCGCCGACGCCATCGGCCAGAAGGCCGGCGTGATGACTGCGATCGGCGTCTACGCCGTGATCATGGCGCTCGCCGCCATCGGCGCCGGGCTGAACTCGGTGTCGCTGATCGGCCTCGCCGTCATCCTGTCCGGCTTCCCGTCGGGCGTGCTGAACACCCTGTTCACCAGCGTCGCGATGTCCAGCGGTGACGCCAACACCCCCCGCTCGGTGTCCAGCGCCGGCTACAGCTTCCTGCGCTGGTTGGGCGGTGCCACGTCGGCGATCCTCGTCGCCCATCTCCCGGTGTGGCTGGGCACCCCCACCGCCCCGTTCTGGTTCGCCGCGGCCTACTGCGTCATCGCCGTCGCCGTCGTGTCGCTGGTGCGCACCGGCAAGCGGGACCACGACCCGGTCGCCGACGATGCCGCTCTCATCGGCGCCGAAGAGATGTAGCCGGCCACAAGCCGACTGACCCAAAGCGGCCCGAGGGGGAACACCCCTCGGGCCGCTTTGTCATTTCAGTCCAGCGTGACCTTCACCGACGTCCCCTTCGGACCGCGGCGCGCAACGGCAAAACCCGTCCGGTCACGACCGTCCAGGTGGAGCGTGATCGGCCCGCCGTCGGGGTAGAAGTTGCGCCACCACGACTTCTGGTCGGGCGCGGCGACGCCGATGAGCACCTCGTCGCCGCGGCGCTGGTAGGCCACCACGAGCTTGACGTGCTTGCCGCTGCGCCGCCCGGTGTAGGAGACCTCGGTCATCGACTTGCCCAGGGCGCCGCCGATCACCGGCGCCGACATCAGCGGGATCACCACGCGGTTGGCCGCCGCCGCCACTCGTTGGAATACGGTCATTCCGGCACCACCGCCGCGCAGCTCAGCGGCCCGCCCGAACTCTGGCCCTCGGCGATCACCTTGCCGCCGGACAGGATCTGGCACTTCACCGACCCGCGCACGACGATCGCGTTCAGGCTGGCCTGGCCGTCGGAGGCGTAGGTGGTCACCGACCAGGGCGAGCGCACCGTCGCGACCGTCATCGGCACACCGTCCTCGGTGTAGCGCACGACGATCAGGTCCCCGTCGCCGACCAACCGGTACACGACCTGCCCGGCCGGGGTCTGCGCCGTCGTCTCGGTCTTGGTGGTCGACGGCGTCTCGCTGGTGGTCTCCGAGCTGGTCGTGTCGGTCTCCGACGTCGTCGACGAGCTGACCGCCGGGCTCGCGTCGTCGCGGCCGTGACCGCCGGTCACCGTGATCAGGAAGGCGACCAGCAGGATCGCGAGCAGGGCGCCGACGACCGCCGCGATGAGGGTCTTGGTGCGACGGTCCATGCCGCCGCCCCCGCCGCCGGAGCCGTACTGGGTGGCGGTGGTGTACTCACCGGGGTACTGCGCCGTGCCCGGGTACTGCTGGGTGCCGGGGTACTGGTCCGCCGGGTACGCGCTGGTCGGATTGTCCGGATCGAACCGTCGCGTCGAGGACGCGAAAGGATCATTCGGATCGTTCTGATACGTCATGCGACCATTCTGCACGGCTCGCCCGCATCACGCCCGAACCCGCCGGATCACTCCCCGGCGATCGCGTCCAACGGCTTGGTGCGCGCCGCGCGGATCGCCGGCCACACCGCGGCGACGACGCCGACGACGGCCGCCCCGACGAGCGTCACCGCGATGAGGGTCCACGGCAGCACCGGGCTGCCGATCCCCCACTCGCGCAGCGTCCGGACCACCGCGATCGCCAGCCCGCTGCCCAGCAGCACGCCGAGCAGGGCGCCGAACACCGCGATCAGCACCGATTCCAGGTAGACCATCCGCCGGACCTGGCCGCGGACCATCCCGATGGCCCGCTGCATGCCGATCTCCTGGCGGCGCTCCACCACCGACAACGCCAGGGTGTTGATGATGCCGAGCACGGCCACCAGCAGCGCCAGCCCGAGCAGCGCGTACAGCACGCCGAGCATCTGGTCGATGAGCGAGGAGACCGAGCTCTTGTACTCGTCCTCGGTCTGCACCTGCACGGTCAGGTACTTGTCGGTGGCGTCGGTCAGCCGCTTCTGCAGCGTCGCCTTGTCGGTGCCCGGTGCCGCTCGCGCCCACACGCCCAGGAACATCTGCGTCGCCGGCGGCATGACCCGGTCGTAGGCGGCGGTGCCCAGCAGCCACGGTCCGAGCGCGTCGTTGCGCTCGTACACCCCGGTCACCGGCACCTCGACGGTGCTGCCGTCGCCGCGGGTGAAGTCGACCGTCGTGCCCGGGGTCCAGCCCTGGGCGCGGGCGGTCGGTGCGTCGACGAGCATCCCGCCGGGCGTCACGTCGCCGCCGTCGACGATCTTGTAGTGGACCATGTCGCTGAGCTTGCCGCCGACGACGCCGCGGCCCATCACCTGCTTGCCGTCGATGGTGGAGACGACCAGCCCCGCGCCGACCACCGAGGAGACTCCCTCGGTGGTGCGCACGGCGGCCAGCACCGGCGGCGGCACCGGGCCGTTGTTCACGCCGGTGACGAAGAAATCGGCGCGCACGGTCTTGTCCAACGCGTCGTCGACGGTCGCCTTGAACGTCGAACCCAGCGTCCCGATCACCGCGACCAGCATCAGGCCGATGGTGAGGGCGAACGCGGTGGCCGCGGTGCGTCGCGGATTGCGTGCCGCGTTGGTCCGCGCCAATTGGCCGATCTTGCCGAACGGGCGGGTCAGCACCCCGATCACCGCGATGACCGGGCGCGACAACGCCGGCGCGATGAGCACGACCGCGACGATGAGCAGCACCGCGCCCGCACCGACGGCGACCGCCGGGACGACTCCCTGGTGCAGTGCGGCGACGACCGTCAGCACGATCCCCAGCAACCCGATGACACCGCCGACGACGGTCCGGGTGTGCAGCGACCGCGGCTCGGCCATGGTCGCGCGCATCGCCTCGACCGGCGCGACGCGGGCCGCCCGTCGGGCCGGCAACCATGCGCTGAGCATGGTGACGACGATGCCGACCGCCAGTGCGGCGAGCACCGCGGTCGGGGTGATCCGCAACCCGCCGTTGGGCAGTCCGGTGGTGGCGATCGCGATGGCCCGCAGCGCGGCCGCCAGCCCGATGCCGACCGCCAGCCCGATGACCGCGCCCAGCAACCCGACGATGAACGCCTCGGTCAGCACCGACCGCGACACCTGGGTGCGGCTTGCGCCCACGGCCCGCAACAGGGCCAGTTCACGATTGCGCTGCGCGACGATCATCGCGAACGTGTTGTAGATGATGAAGGTGCCGACGATGATCCCGATGCCGGCGAAGGCCAACAGGATGTAGGTGAAGATCTGCAGGAACTTGTTGATCGCGTCCTTGCTCTCCTGCCGCACCTGCGCGCCGGTCTGGACCTTCAACTTGGTGGGGCCGAGCAGCGCGCGCACCCGTTGCTGCAGCTCGGCGTCGGAGACGCCCGGCTGCGCGGACAGGGTGACGGTCCCGGCGTGGTTCCCGTCGGAGTAGAGCCGCTGGGCGGTCTGCTCGTCGAAGGCGACGTTGACGAAACCGCCGACCTCGAACGGCCAGTCGAGCAGCCCGACGACCGTCACGTTCTGCGGCTCGGCGGTGCCCTGGCCGGCGACGACGCGCGTCGTGGAGCCGACCTTCAGCCCCGCCTTCTCGGCGGCGGTCGAGTTGAGGGCGATCTCGCCGGCGCGCTGCGGGCCGCGGCCACCGGGCAGGATCGTGTTCTCGCCTTTGGCGACGGCACGGTCGGGCGGCAGGTAGGTGGTGCCGATGCTCGGCGCGTTCCCGGTCTGCAGCGCCTTGCCCTCGGCGGTGGCGACGGCGACGAGGCCGTTGTAGTTGACGGCGAGGCGGTCGTAACCGAGCTTCGCGCGGTTGGCGCGCAGCGTGTCCACGACGGTGTTCGGCACGCCGGGGCTCACCTGTGCGCCCGACGCGGCGACCTGCGACGGGTTGTCCGGCGACACCTGCACTGCGACGCCCTGCGCGGTCTTGTCGAAGATGCTGGTGAACGCGTTGGAGATGCTCGAGGTGAAGATGATCGACCCGGCGACGAAGGACGTGCCGAGGACCACCGAGAAGACGGTGAGGAAGAGCCTGACCTTGTGGGCGGCCAGGTTGCGCACCGAGACCCGGCGCATGACCGATGCCACGGCTAGTCGTCCTCCCGCCGGATCCGTTCGGTCACCGCGTCGCCGCCGGCCTCACCGTTGACCGACAGCACCGTCGTGTCCGGGTCGTCGTCGGGGGCGACCGCGTCGTCGAGGTGGCGCATCACCTCGAAGACGCCGTCGGCGTCCGGGTTGCGCAGCTGGTTGACGATCCGGCCGTCGGCGAGGAAGACGACGCGGTCGGCGTAGGAGGCCGCGCGCGGGTCGTGGGTGACGATGACGACGGTCTGGTCGAACTCGTCGGTCGCGGCGCGCAGGATCGAGAGCACCTCGCCCGACGAGCGGGAGTCGAGGTTGCCGGTCGGCTCGTCGCCGAAGATGATGGCCGGCCGACCCACCAGCGCCCGCGCGCAGGCGACGCGCTGCTGCTGGCCGCCGGACAGTTCGCTGGGCCGGTGGTCGAGGCGGTCGGTGAGGCCCAGGCGGGTGACGACCGCGTCCATCCACTGCTCGTCGACGTCGCGGCCGGCGATGTCGCACGGCAGCGTGATGTTCTCCCGCGCGGTCAGCGTCGGCACGAGGTTGAACGACTGGAAGACGAACCCGATGCGGTCGCGCCGCAGCACGGTCATCGCCTTGTCGCCGAGCCCGTCGAGCGAGGTGTCGCCGATCAGGACCTGCCCCGACGACGGGTTGTCGAGCCCGGCGAGGCAGTGCATCAACGTCGACTTGCCCGACCCCGACGGGCCCATGATCGCGGTGAACTCGCCGACCGGGAAGTCGACGCTCACCCCACGCAGGGCGTGTACGGCGGTGTCCCCCTCGCCGTACACCTTCGTCAGGTCGGTGGCGCTGGCTGCGATCCCCGCGGACGTCGGGGAATCGTCGATGGCGGCGTGACGAGGCGGCATGTCTCTACCGTGCCATATTCGGGATGGCCGAGCGATCGTTCCGACATCTGCTCACCGGGTCTCGATACACCGTCTCGCCTAGCGGCTCGCCGGCACTCGACCACCGGTGGTCGGTGCGCTATTCGGACAGGCGCTTGGTGAGTGCGTCGAGCTCGTCGCTGAGCTGCTTGGGCAGCTTGTCGCCGATGAAGTCGAACCACTCGTTGATCGAGGGGAGCTCGCCCTGCCACTCGGCAGCATCGACCTTGAGCGCCTCGGCCACGTCGGCCGGGTCGACGTCGAGCCCGTTCAGGTCGAGCGACTCGGGAGTGGCGACGATCCCGATCGGGGTCTCCTTGCCCTCGGCGCGACCCTCGATGCGGTCGACGATCCACTCGAGCACACGGCTGTTCTCGCCGAAGCCCGGCCACAGGAAGCGACCGTCGTCACCGCGGCGGAACCAGTTGACGTAGTAGATCTTGGGGAGCTTGTCCGCGTCGGCCTTCTCACCGATGGTCAGCCAGTGCTGCAGGTAGTCGCCGACGTTGTAGCCGATGAACGGCAGCATGGCCATAGGGTCGCGGCGGACCTTGCCGACGGTGCCCTCGGCCGCAGCGGTCTGCTCCGAGCCGACGGTCGCGCCCATGAACACGCCGTGCGCCCAGTCGCGCGCCTCGGTCACCAGCGGGATGGTCGTCTTGCGACGGCCGCCGAACAGGATCGCCGAGATCGGCACGCCGGCCGGGTCGTCCCACTCGGGGGCGACCGACGGGCACTGCGACAGCGGGGTGCAGTAGCGGGAGTTCGGGTGGGCGGCCGGGGTCTGCGTCTTACCGCGGTACCAGTCGTTGCCCTTCCAGTCGACGAGGTGCTCGGGGTCGCCCTCCAGGCCCTCCCACCAGATGTCGCCGTCGTCGGTGCGCGCGACGTTCGTGTAGATCGTGTTGCCCGCCTCGATGGTCTTCATCGCGTTGGGGTTCGACGAGTGGTTGGTGCCGGGGGCGACGCCGAAGAAGCCGAACTCCGGGTTCACCGCGTAGAGGCGGCCGTCCTTGCCGAAGCGCATCCAGGCGATGTCGTCGCCGACGGTCTCCGCGCGCCACCCGGGGATGGTGGGCTGGATCATCGCGAGGTTGGTCTTGCCGCAGGCGCTGGGGAAGGCCGCAGCCACGTAGTACGACTTGTCCTCCGGGCTGATCAGCTTGAGGATCAGCATGTGCTCGGCGAGCCAGCCCTCGTCGTGGGCCATCGCCGAGGCGATGCGCAGCGAGTAGCACTTCTTGCCCAGCAGCGCGTTGCCGCCGTAGCCCGAGCCGTACGACCAGATCTCGCGGTCCTCGGGGAAGTGGGTGATGTACTTGTCCGGGTTGCACGGCCACGGCACGTCCTGCTGGCCGGGCTCGAGCGGGGCGCCCACCGAGTGCAGGCCCTTGACGAAGAAGCCGTCGTCGCCGAGCGCCTCCAGCACCTTGGGGCCGACGCGCGTCATCACCCGCATCGAGAGCACGACGTACTCCGAGTCGGTGATCTCGACGCCGAGCTTCGGGTCGTCGCTGCCGAGCGGGCCCATGCAGAACGGGATGACGAACATCGTGCGGCCGCGCATGCACCCGCGGTACAGCTCGGTCATGGTGGCCCGCATCTCGTCGGGATCCACCCAGTTGTTGGTCGGGCCGGCCAGTTCCTCGGTCTTGCTGCAGATGTAGGTGCGCGACTCGACGCGGGCGACGTCGGCGGGGTCGGACAGGGCCAGGAACGAGTTGGGCTTCTTCTCGTCGTTCAGCTTGACCATCGTGCCGGCCTCGACGAGCTGCGCGGTGAGTCGATCCCACTCCTCGTCGCTGCCGTCCGACCAGACCACGCGGTCCGGCTGGGTCAATTCGGCGACCTCGGCCACCCAGGCGAGCAGGCCGGCATGTTTCGTGGGCGCGCTGGCAGCGTCCAGCCCGGGGATCGTGGCAGAGGTCATGTGAAGCGTCTCCTGAGGTCTCCAACCGCCTGCAACGCGGTCAGTCTGCCCCTCAGGATACGCGATCTACCTGCTCGATCGGGAGTCGGGTTCGCCACGTTCGGGTCATATGTCCCTATCGGCGGGCACCCGCCCGAGAAGGAGGGTCGGGGCCAGTCACCCCCCCGATCGACTGGCCCCGACCGCCCCGATGGCGGCTAGCGCAAACGCCCCGGGCGCACCGTGCTCCACCGGCCGGTTTGCTCGTCGTAGGTCGACGACGTCACCGATCCGTCCGTCCCCACCCGGGTGATCCGGTCGACGCGGCCGTCGCGGTCGGAGTCGGTGAACACCGTCAGACCGTCGGCGTCGTTGCGCGACAGACTGTCGCGGATGCCGTCGGCGTCGGTGTCGACCGTCGCCGGTCCCAAGTCCCACAGGCGCTGGGCGTCCGCGAGCCACAGATGGTCGCCAACGCCACCGCCAACCGCGTCGTCGCCGGTCTGCTCGTCGTAGATCTCGCTGCCGTCCATCAGTTACTTAGACGCAGCGGCCCGTCGAACGGTTCCCTCGGGTTTGCCCGGGCCGCTAGCCGGTCGCTCGACGGACCCGCGCCGCGACCGCCGGTTCGACGCCGCCGAGCATGGCGGCCACCCGCCATTCGGTGCGCGCCCGCGCATCGGCGACCGTCTCGACCACCCACGCCCGCGCCTGGTTGCGCAGGAGCACGCGGCGGCGCAGCGCCACCGCACCCGCGGCCACCGCGACCCCCAGCAGCGCCGCGACGATCAACGCGGCGGCCCCCGGAAACCAGGCGGCCATCGACCCCGCGGCCAGGCGCCCGACGCCGAGACCGCTGGAGGCGCCGATCAGCACGATCACCGCGTCTTCGGCTCCCCACCCGCGGTCGCGCCAGGGCACCGGCGGAACCGGCGCCGACGCGGAGGGCACCGGATCGCCGTTGCGGTCGTAGCGGCGCAGTCCGATGGTGGCGGTCGACTGCAGGTGGGCGGCCTGTCCGGCGGCCGCCCCGACGACCGCCTCCTCGAAACCGGCGGTCGAGTGCCGGAACCACCGGGTGAAGGTCGCGACGTCGCCCGAGCGCAGCGCAGCCGCCTCCCGTGCGCCCGCCGCGGCCAGCTCGCGGAATCCCGAGTGGATGGCACCGCCGGCCCAGGTGCGCACCGCCGCGGACCCGACGCGCAGCCCGGTGAGCCGCTCGACGGTGTCGCGGCCCGCCAATTCGACCGAGGCCGCCGCGTCGGCCGATTCCTCGACCCATGCCGACAACTCGGGCAGACCGGAGGCGTCGGGATCGTCGTCGTGCAGGCCCGACGCCACGGCGAAGAGCGCCAGCCCGCCGTCGGGATCGACCACCGTCGACCACCGCGACACCCGCTCGGGCCACGATGGGCAGTTCTCGATGCCGGTGCCGACCAGCGCTACCGCGTCGCACCGTTTGCGCAGCGCGCGCAATGCGACGACTGCCTCGGCACTCGGCTCGCCGGACACGTCGAAACACCACAGCCCGACCGTCGCCGACCCGCCGACGACGAATCCCGACGCCGTCAGCGCCCGCTCGAGTACTCCGGAATCAGCGGCGCCCGGCCCGATCATCTCGACCCGGCCGAAGCGCACACACCTGTCCTCCCCCACCTCGAACCTCCCCCGTAGTCCGGACTCCCATGTAAACAGGTGAGACGATGGTCCGGTGAGCGAAACCGTCGATCAGTCCCGGCTCTACCCGCGGGTGACCAGTTTCCGGTTCCGGCGCGGCACCCTGACCCCGGGGCAGCGCCGCAACTGGGACAACCTGTGGCCGGTCCTCGGCCGCGACCTGCGGATCGGGCGCGAACCCGACGGCACGATCGACGAGCCGCCGCTGAACGCCGACGAGTGGTTCGACCGCTCCGCTCCGCTGATCCTGGAGATCGGGTCGGGCACCGGCATCTCGACCGCCGCGATGGCCGCCGACGAGCCGCAGTTCAACGTGGTCGCCGTCGAGGTCTACCAGCCCGGCCTGGCCCAGCTCGTCGGTCTCGTCGACCGCGGCGGGCTCACCAACGTCCGGATGATCCGCGGCGACGCCGTCGTCGTGCTCGACGAGCTCATCGAGGACAAGAGCCTCCTGGGGATCCGCGTCTTCTTCCCCGACCCCTGGCCCAAGGCCCGCCACCACAAGCGACGGCTGATCCAATCCGGCACGCTGGCGACGATGGCGACCAAGCTCGTCGACGGCGGGGTGCTGCACATCGCGACCGACCACGCCGACTACACCGAGTGGATCCGCGAGCTCCTCGAGAACCAGGACACCTCGCGCACCCACCTGGTGCCACTCGAGGCCGAGTCGCCGATCTCGCTGGCCCGCCCGACCACCAAGTTCGAGGCGCGGGCCGCCGACGAGGGCCGCGTCGTCACCGAATTCGTCTACACGCCGAAGGAGGGGGATCGATGAGCGCCGAGACGATGAACACCGGCGAGGTGATCTCCGGCCAGTCGCGGGCCCGACGCGTGCTGCTCGTGTGGGACGCGCCGAACATGGACATGGGACTGGGCGCCATCATCGGCGGCCGCCCCACCGCCGCGCACCGCCCGCGCTTCGACGCCGTCGGGCGCTGGCTGCTCGCCCAGACCGATCACCTGCGCGCCAAGGACGACGCCACCCACCTGCCCGACGGGGTGTCGCCGCAGATCGAGGCCGAGGCCACCGTCTTCACCAACATCAGCCCGGGCAGCGCCGAGGTCGTGCGGCCCTGGGTCGACGCGCTGCGCAACGTCGGCTACGCCGTCTTCGCCAAGCCGAAGGTCGCCGAGGACACCGACGTCGACGACGACATGCTCGACCACATCGAGATGCGTCATGCGACGACCGGGCTGGCCGGGCTGATCGTCGCCTCCGCCGACGGACAGGCCTTCCGCGAACCCCTGCTGCAGCTCGCCGCCGACGGCGTCCCGGTGACCGTGATCGGCTTCCGCGAACACGCCAGTTGGGCGCAGGGCGTCGACCAGCTCACCTTCGTCGACCTCGAGGACATCCCCAACGTCTTCCGCGAGCCGCTGCCGCGCATCACCCTCGACGCCCTGCCCGACGACGGCGCCTGGCTGCCGCCGTTCCGCCCGCTGTCCTCGCTCCTGCGCTGACCCGCGCAGCCGCTCCACCGACTGTCATCCGCTCCGCGAATCCCCGGAGCGTTCGGCGGCTGATGCGGCGTTTGTGCGACGAAACGGGCCCTGCTCAGCCTGTATTCAGGCGATACCTGGAAGAATGGCCCGACGTGGGTCTCGCGCCGTACACCGGCGGACCCGGTCGGGTGACGAAAGGAACCGAAGGTGTTCGGATGGATCGGCGCGTTCGTCTATCGAATGCGATTCGCCGTGATCGCCGTGATGGTGGCGCTCATGGCCGGTCTCGGCCTGTACGGCCTGGACCTGCCCAAGCACCTGTCCCAGAGCGGTTGGTTCGACCCGACGTCGGAGTCGGTGAAGGGCTCGATCATCGCCGACACGGCCCTGGGCCGCGACCACAAGTCCGACATCGTCCTCATGGTCACCCCGCCGCCCGGGCAGAAGGTCGACGACCGCGAGTTCTCCACCAAGATGGAGAACTTCGTCAACGACCTGCTGAACAACAAGGACAGCAAGGACCTCGTCGGCCGCAACGACCCCGGCATCTACGACCCGTTCAACCCCGGTGACGGCAGCCCGCTGGCCAAAGAGGCGCAGAAGCAGATGCAGGCGCGGATGTTCGCGCCCGACCGCAGCAAGGCGTTCATCAGCATCGGCGTCAAGGGGCACGACGACACGTCGATCCTGACCAACTTCAAGAAGCTCAAGCCCGCCTTCGACAACATCGACACCCGCTTCGACCTGCAGGGCGCCAAGTTCGACCTGGCCGGTCTGCAACCCATCGCCAACGCGATGAGCGAGGGCATGGAGAAGGACATCCACCGCGCCGAGGTGATCGCGCTGCCGGTCGTCGCGCTGATGCTGTTCTTCGTCTTCGGCGGTGTCGTCGCGGCCGCGCTGCCGGTGCTGATCGGCGGTCTGACCATCGCCGGGTCGCTGGGCATCATGAAGTACCTGGCGACCGTCACCGAGCTGAACATCTTCGCCCAGTCGGTCGTCACGCTGATCGGCCTGGGCATCGCCATCGACTACGGCCTGTTCATCGTCAGCCGCTTCCGCGAGGAGTTGGCCGAGGGCTACACACCAAAGGCCGCGGTCCGAAGATCGGTCATGACGGCCGGGCAGACCGTCTGGTTCTCGGCGACGATCATCATCGCCGCCATCGCCTGTCTGCTCCTGTTCCCGCAGGGCTTCCTCAAGTCGGTGGCCTACGGCGCGATCGCGTCGGTGGCCCTGGCGGCCTTCCTGTCGATCACGGTCCTGCCGGCGATCCTGAGCATCCTCGGCCGTCGCATCGACGCCTTCGGCCTGTCCTTCCTGCGCAAGACCAAGACCAAGCAGGAGGTCGAGGACGGGTTCTGGGGCCGCCTCTCGGGCTGGGTCATGAAGCACCCGGTGAAGACCGCGGTGCCAACCGTCCTGCTGCTGCTCGCACTGATCATCCCGTTCTTCAACATCAGCTTCGGCGGCATCAGCGAGCGCTACCTGCCGCCGACGAACCCGACGCGCCAGGCGCAGGAGTCCTTCGACAAGGCCTTCCCCGCGGCGCGCACCGAAGAAGTCAAGATCATCGCCGTCTACGACTCCAACAAGGACGGCCAGGAACAGAAGCTCAAGCAGTTGGAGGAGGCCGCCAACTCGCACGACAACGGCGTCCCCCAGGAGCAGAAGTACTTCACGAAGAAGTTCACCCTGGAATCCGATCCCTCCGGCAGCGGCGGCGACGCCCAGCCGTGGGGCGACTCGGGGCTGATCGTCGCGCAGATGTCGGCCGGCCTGCAGAACCCGGGCGACCCCAAGCGGACGGCCGAGGCGGTCAAGTTCCTCCGCTCGGTCGACAAGCAGGGCCTGGACCGCGTCTACATCGCGGGCACGCCGACGCTGACACAGGACTCGATGGACGCCATGATGAAGCGGCTGCCGCTCATGACGGTGATCCTCGTGTTCGTCACCGGCTTCCTGATGTTCCTGGCCTTCGGGTCGGTGGTGCTGCCGATCAAGGCGGCGCTCGTCTCCGCGTTGGGCCTGGGCGCGACCCTGGGCATCTTGACGTGGATCTTCGTCGAGGGCCACGGCGACGGACTGCTCAACTTCAGCCCGGGTCCGCTGTTCGCGCCCGTGCTGGTGCTGATCATCGCGATCGTGTTCGGCCTCTCGACCGACTATGAGATCTTCCTGTTGTCCCGCATGGTCGAGGCGCGCCAGAAGGGGCTGTCGACGACCGAGGCGATCCGCGTCGGCACCGCGCACACCGGCCGCATCATCACCGCCGCCGCCGCGATCCTCATCGTGGTGACGGGTGCCTTCGCACTGTCGGACATCGTGATGATGAAGTACATCGCCTTCGGCATGATCGCCGCCCTGATCCTCGACGCGACGATCATCCGCATGCTGCTCGTGCCGTCGACGATGAAGCTCCTCGGCGACGACTGCTGGTGGGCGCCGCAGTGGATGAAGTCCCTGCAACGCCGACTGGGCCTGGGCGAGACGATCCTGGAGGTCGAGCCGGACCAGATGGTCGACGCCAACTCCGCCGCCGGCGCCAAGTCGATGTCGGCCGGAGCCGTGATCGCCACCGCCCCGACGTCGGCGTTCACCGGGGTCAACCGGGTGTCGCGACGATCGCGCCGGGCCGCCGAGCGCGCCGCCGAGGCCGCGCACGAGGCCGGTCTGCCCGTCGCACCGGTGCCCGACGTCGCTCCGCAGCGTCCCGC